>DBEWUK010000073.1:0-14505 GCA_048205395.1 Collinsella sp. | reverse complement strand
CCGTTAGCAAAACTTGCAAAAATTAGCAAAAGTTGCAAAAACTAGCAAAACCTGCAAAAGGGCCACCATGGATCGCAGCAAATGGCTCCGCCATGCCAGGCATGCTCGAAGATATTATCGAGCGAACCAAAGAAGCGGCAGATAGCCGCCTCTCACAGCCTCGCGCGTGCATACGCGGCGTTGAGATTGGGCCAGTCGGCATCGATTGGACATATGCTCAGGAGACTCAGGGTAACTGGCGCACGTGCATGAATGGCGTCTTCAGGCAACTCGAGAAGCATGACATCGAGCTTCTCTCGAAACGACCTATCGGGAGCTTTCCGATAAAGACATTGAGTTTTTGCTCGCGATGCTGCCCGATTCTGGCCCCAGCAGGGTCTCGGAGATAGCCAAACGCATGGGCGTCGCCAGCAACTACGCAAGCCAATACAAACGCCGACTTCTCGAGGACGGCGTTATCGGGGAACGTGGACGTGGCCTCGTCGGCTTCGACATCCCCGCATTCAGGGAGTTCCTGAGCGAGAAGGCCTCCTAGCACGCCGAGATTGTCCGCAAGGGCATCAATGCATGGCAATCAGTAATCCTCTTGGCAAGGGAAGTAGGCTTTTCGCCAACGCTGATTGCCATGCGTTCTTCTTGTACTTAGGCGAGCTTGTGAGCGAGCTCTCGCACCTCTTCCAACTTGGGCGACGATACCATGCTGTCGCGCTCGGTCATACCGCTGATGGTGACAATGCCTTGGTCCTCCCACTTGCAGTACGCACAGGCCGACTTGTACATAGCGATCGCCGCATCATAGACGCCCTCACTGTGACTATCGAGCAAAAGTGCCGTCTTGGTGAACGGGAATCCCGTGGCACCGAAGGCGTACAGGCGGTCGATGGCGGCCTTCTCCTGCGCAGTGATATCAAACCAGTAGATAGGCGAAGCGAAGACAACCATATCGGCGTCTTTCAGTGACTCGATCACGTCGGCCATGTCGTCCTTCTGCACACAGGTGCCCTCGTGGGCGAAGCAATACTGACACCCCAGGCAACCAGCGATCTTCTTGCTGGCAACGCGAACGACCTCGACCGTATTGCCGCCCTCACGCGCGGTCTCGGCAAACGCCTCGACCATGGTATCGGTATTGGCGCCCTTACGCGGGCTGCCACTCAATACAACGATATTCATAGAAATCTCCCTCCTTCATGCCGCAGGCGCACGGCATATTTTTTGTTTTAACCAAAACGTATGGAGTTATTCAATCGCCTCGTTCCAGCTACTCCCGCTCTTTAGAAGAATCGTTGCTGGAAACTTGGCATTAAATCAAGGCACGCCTTATTTCAGATATTCCTCAAAGAATGCCTTCAGCTTTCCAAACGGAATGATGTCCATCTGATCGTAAAGGTCGGTGTGGCTGGCACCAGGGATAATGAGCAATTCCTTGTTGTCCCCCGTCAGCTTGCTGTACGCGATTTCGCTGAAATAGCGGGAGTGCGCCTTCTCGCCATGCACCAGCAGTACCGCAGAGCGAATTTCGCTGCTGTATTGCAAAATCGGCATATTCAAAAACGACAGCGAGGACGTCACATTCCAGCCACCGTTGGAGTTCAGGCTGCGGGGATGATAGCCTCGCGGAGTTTTGTAGTAGGCGTAATAGTCCGCTACAAACTGCGGCGCATCCTCCGGTAGCGGATCGACCACGCCGCCCGCCAGCGCATAGCTGCCGTTTTTATAGTCCTCGGTGCGCTGCGCGTTCAGCGCTTTCCGCTTTTCAAAGCGCGCCTGCTCGGAATCCTCGGCGTCAAAATAGCCGTTGGCGGTCACACGGGTCATATCGTACATGGTCATAGCCGCGGTAGCTTTGATACGGGTGTCGATGGCCGCCGCATTGACTGCCATGCCGCCCCAACCGCAGATACCGATGATGCCGATACGCTCCGGGTCAACGTTTTCCTGCACAGAAAGGAAATCCACCGCTGCGCAGAAGTCCTCGGTGTTGATGTCCGGAGATGCTACATAGCGGGGCGTGCCGCCGCTCTCGCCGGTATAGGACGGGTCAAAGGCAATTGCGAAAAAGCCCAGCTCCGCCATCTTCTGCGCGTACAGACCGGAAGACTGCTCCTTCACCGCGCCAAACGGGCCGCTTACGGCGATTGCGGGCAGTTTGCCTTCCGCGTTCTTAGGCACGTACACGTCGGCCGCCAGCGTGATGCCGTATCGGTTGTGGAAGGTCGCCTTGTTGTGCTCAACCTTGCCGCTTTTGGGGAATACCTTGTCCCATTCCTGCGTCAGTTTCAACTGCTCCATGCCTAAGCCTCCTTGTCAGTCGCTTTAAGGTATTGCTCGTCGTCCACGGGCTCCAACCACTCGTTGGAGGCCTCCTCGCCCGGAACCTCCACCGCGAGATGGGAGAACCAGCTGTCGAGCGCCGCACCGTGCCAGTGCTTTACGCCTGCGGGAATATTTACTACATCGCCGGGGCACAGCTCCTGTGCCGGTTTGCCCCATTCCTGGTAAAACCCTCGGCCAGCCACGCAGACGAGGATCTGCCCGCCGCCGCTTTTGGCGTGATGGGTGTGCCAGTTGTTGCGGCAGCCGGGCTCAAACGTCACGTTGTAAACGCCGACTTGCTCGGTGGAAAGGGGTGAGAGGTAGCTTTGACCGATAAAGTACTTCGCAAATGCGTCGTTGGGGGCACCGATGGGAAACGCCATCTCGTTTTGGTGCTGCGCCTTTGCGTCGGCAGCGTCTTCGTCCGCCCAGACCTCCTTCGCCATGCGAAAGGCCGCCCACGCCTTGGGCCATCCCGCATAAAACGCCGCATGCGTAAGGATTTCCGCTATCTCAGTCCTGGTCACGCCATTGTTCTTTGCGGACATCAGATGATATTGAAACGAAGAGTCCGTCAGGCCCTGCGCCATTAGGGCAACCACCGTCACTATGCTGCGATCTCGAAGGGAAAGCCCGTCTTCTCGACTCCATACCTCGCCGAACAGCACATCGTCATTGAGCTGTGCAAATTTGGGGGCAAAATCCCCCAGGGCATCTCTGCCCGCCGTCTGCTTAATCGTCATGTTCGATTCCTCCTGTCGATGGTTTTGAGTGCAAAACTGCTTCCGTCCAGCTAAGCCGCGCCTAGACTCCTGTGCCCATTCGTCGCGCCTGCTCAAGAGCGGGATGCCCGCCGATTTCGCCCACGCCGTTCAAGCCGCCGGCGAATACCGTTCCGGCAAGCGTGCGCCTTTGGCAAAAATCCCTTGCGCTCCCGATTTGTATTGACGAAAATAAAGGTAATACCTAAACCTAACTTTAGGTCAAGGAGTTAATTCGAGATTTGTCCGGAGGGACCATGTACACAATCGGACAGGTGGCGGAGATGTTCGGTCTGCCCGTTTCCACGCTGCGTTATTACGATAAGCAGGGATTGTTCCCGGGGCTGGAGCGGACGTCCGGCATTCGCCGATTCGGCGATACGGAACTCGAGGCGCTTCGGGTCATCGAATGCTTAAAGAAGGCTGGAATGGAAATCAAGGACATCCGGCTGTTCATGGAATGGTGTGCGGAGGGCCCATCGACATATCCCAAGCGCAAGGCCATGTTCGAGGAGCGAAAAGCCCACATGGAGTCGGAGATCGCGAAGATGAACCGCGCGCTGGACATGTTGAAGTTCAAATGCTGGTACTACGAGCAGGCGATTCAGGATGGCAACGAGGATAGAGTGAAGGCGCTGATCCCCGACGATTTGCCGGAAGAGATCAAAGATACCTACAATAACGCCCACGCTCAATAATGCCGCCCGATGCTCAAGGGGCTTTGGCAAGGGGCTCTTTCCGAGCAGAACGAAAAAGAAAGCCTCCGAACCAGAGGGTCCGGAGGCTGTTATTCCCATAGGCATAAGCGCATCTGTTCGCGATTGCCTATCGATGCTCTGCCTCGAGCGCGGCAGACACCGCATCGAGGAACTCCCGCACATGGTCTGCGGGGTGCGACGAATGAAGCAGCCCGTAAGACACGAGACAGTCCCAATCGGTAGGGACGGTTTTGAGCATGGGGTGGACGTTGGCCCACAACGGCAGCGTCGCAAGCGCGAGGTCCTCGTTCGCACCGCGATTGAACACCTCCGCCCGATATTGCGGGAAGTCTACGAGCGCGATTTGAGGATGATGCAAGAGTATCTCGTCGCGCACGCGGTCGATTTCGGCGTTCCAGCCCCGGCGTATAAGCATAAGACTGTGATTGTGGAGGTCGTCGAATGTGACGATGTCGCGTTTGGCGAGTTCGTTGTCGACGGGAACGGCGCACCAGAGCGGCTCGCGCGAAAGCTCGAGGCCCAGGCACCCGCGCTCTTTAAGAAAGGCATCGTCGAAAATCCCCGCCACGATATCCATGTCTTGCCCGAGGTTCGCCAAACCGCGTGCCGCCGAGGGTGTGTTTTCAAACGTGACCACCTGAAGGCTCATGCCAGGGCAACGTTCCTTCACCTTCGGCCACAGCTTCGTGAGCGGCGTGCTGGGCGTCATGAGCGACACTCCCACGCGGATGATGCGCTTCTCTCCACGCTCGGCGACGCGGGCGCGTGCGATTGATTCTTGAGAGTACTGCACGATATGGCGAGCGTCGGCGAGCAGCGACCTGCCTGCTCGCGTGAGCGAAAGCCCCTGATGCGATCGGTGGAACAGCGTAAGGCCTAGCCGCGACTCCAGCAGGTTCATCTGCTTGATGACAGCCGTGGGCGTGATGAAGGACTCTTGTGCCGCCTTGGAGAAGCTGCCCGCCTCCGCCACACGGATGAAAGTGTCAAGCTGTGGGTTGTACATCGATCCTCCTGTCACTCATTATGTGCCGTATATACCCCATGGTTATATCCATCATTCCAACGTGAACTTCTCGCACGTCAGTAAACGCCGTAGCATTGCATTCGAAAAGTCACCATTAAGGAGGAGACCATGGAGTATCTGAAGCTCAACAACGACGTAGAGATGCCCATCGAAGGTTTGGGCACCTTCCTCATGACCCCGGCCGAGGCCGAGGCGTCCGCAGCCGCCGCGCTCGCGGCTGGCTACGAACACATCGACACCGCCAACGCCTACATGAACGAGCGCGCCGTGGGCCGTGCCATCGCCAAGAGCGGCATCACGCGCGACAAGATCTTCGTCTCCACCAAGCTCTGGCCGAGCGTCTACGACGCGGGCATGCCGGCGGTGGACGCCACGCTCCAGCGCCTGGGGCTCGACTACGTCGATATGCTCATCCTGCACCAGCCGGTAGGCGACTACCTGGCCGCGTGGCGCACGATGGAGGAGGCGTACCGCGCGGGCAAGGTGCGCGCCCTCGGCCTCTCCAACTTCCCGCAAGACAAGATTGCCGAGGTCATCGAGGTCGCCGACATCAAGCCGCAGCTCGTGACCGTTGAGTGCCACCCCTACCACGCCCAGCGCGACCTGCACGCCTACCTCGCGCCGTACGGCACGGTGATCGAGGCGTGGTACCCGCTCGGCCACGGCGACAAAGGTCTTCTGGAGGAGCCCGTCTTCGTCACTCTCGCCGAGAAGTACGGCAAGACCCCGGCCCAGGTGATCCTGCGCTGGCACGTGCAGATGGGAACCTCCATCATCCCCGGCTCCAAGAACCCCGCCCACATCGCCGACAACGCGAACATCTTCGACTTCTCCCTCACCGAAGACGAGATGGCCGAGATTGCCAAGCTCGACGGGACCATGACCTACTACACCGCCACTGAGGAAGCACTCGCGGGCTACCTGGCCATACGCCCCGATTTCGACGCGCAGGAGTAGCGCTCAGACGATAACGGACCAACCAAGCCAACGGAGGAGATGCCCCATGACCGCAAACCCGACCGTGACTAGAAGAAACTTCCTACTCGGAGCCGCGCTGTGCGCAACGATGCTCTCCGGTTGCAACCAGGGTGACGGTGGCCAAGCCGCCGCCGAGGACCAGCCCGCCGCCGCGCCCGCTGCAGGCGGCAACGTCCTCGTGGCCTACTACTCGGCACAGGGCCACACCGCTGCCGTAGCTCAGACCATCGCCGACGAGCTCGGCGCCGATCTCTTTAAGGTGACGCCTACGGAGCCCTACTCCGACGATGACCTCGACTGGACCGACGACAGTAGCCGCGTGACCCGCGAGCACGAGGACGAGAGCCTGCGCGACGTCGAG
Source organism: Collinsella sp. (assembly GCA_048205395.1). GTDB lineage: Bacteria > Actinomycetota > Coriobacteriia > Coriobacteriales > Coriobacteriaceae > Collinsella. The sequence continues at coordinate 8,343 of DBEWUK010000073.1, read as the reverse complement.
CTTACGCAGGTCACGCCGGACGGCTGGGAGAACTACGACACCGTGCTCGTGGGGTATCCCATCTGGTGGGGCATCGCGGCCTGGCCCATCGACAACTTCATCTCAGGCAACGACTGGGACGGCAAGACGGTGCTCCCGTTCTGCACCTCTTCCCCCTCGAGTCTTGGCCGGAGCGGCGAGCTACTCGCCGAGGCCGCGGGCAGCGGGGAGTGGCAGGAAGGCCAGCGCTTCTCGTCCAGTGTGGACGAGTCCGGGGTTCGTGATTGGGTCGCCGGTCTCGGCCTGGCATAAGCAATTAGAGATGACAGACCGCTGACAATCTGGGAGTTTCGAATGATCCTATACTTCACCGGGACGGGCAACTGCCTCTACGTGGCGCGCGAGCTGGCCGCGGAGGGCGAGAGGGTCCTGAGCATCCCGCAGGAGCTGCGCCGCGAGGGCGAGCTCGCCTACGCGGACGATACGATTGGCATCGTGTACCCCATCTACGGGCACATGATGCCCGACATGGTGAAGACGTTCCTCGAGCGCGCGACGCTCGACACGCCCTACCTCTACTTCGTTTGCACCTACGGCAACCGGCACGCCAATGCCGTCGAGCTGTGCCTGGAGGACGCGCGGGCGGCGGGGCTCAACCCTGCCTACGCAACCACACTCCTCATGGTGGACAACTGGCTGCCCAACTTCGACATGGACGAGCAGCGCGCCCGCATTCCCGAGAAGAAGATCGGCGAGAACCTTGCGCGCATCCGCGCGGACGTCGCGGCGCGCCGCCAGTGGCTCGAGCCGGTGACCGACGAGGATCGCGCTGCCCACGAGCAGTTCATGAGCCGGGGCTTGCGCTTCGAGCCGGCGATGCTGGGCGGATTCCTGACCGTTGATTCCGAGAAGTGCGTGGGATGTGGGGCGTGCGCAAAGGTGTGCCCGACTGGTTGCATCGCACTCGAGGGCGGCAAGGCTGTCCGTAACGCGCAGGCGGGCTTTGGCTGCAACGCCTGCCTCGCCTGCATGCACGCCTGTCCCGCGCACGCCATCACCTGCGCGGCGGGCGACAAGAATCTCGCGGCGCGCTTCCGCAACGAGCACGTGACCCTTGCCGAGCTGCAAGAGGCCAGCAGCGGCCGCTGATGCGCTTCTCACCATGCCGAAAGCCTGCGGTTTCAGCTTGATTCATTCAGAAAGAGAAACTATGCACGTGAGCCATCTTTCACGCAGGTCCTTTATCGAGGCTGCCGCGCTCGCTGCGGGCGGGCTAATGCTCGGGGGAGACCTGGTCGGCTGCGCGGATGTCCGTGAGCTTGGTGGCTACGTCCTCACGGAGGGGTCGCAGACAGACCGCGGCTTCGTCGTTGACGACGCCCTGCAGACGCCATCGGGCAGGACGCTGCACTTCTCGCTCCATGTGCCGGACTCCTACGACGGGTCCGTGCCCTATGCGCTCTACGTGGCCTGCCCCGGCTGGGAGGGGCTCTATTTCCAGGGCGTGGGGGCGAATCTTCGGGAGGACTACCCCTTCGTGGCGAACGACTACATCGCCGACATGATCGTGGCCTCGCCCCAGCTCGACGACTGGGACGAGCAATCGGCGTCAGACGTGGTGGAGCTCACCGAATGGCTGCTCGGCGCCTACAGCATCGATGCGGACCACATGTACCTGAGCGGATGCTCGGGCGGCAGCGAGACCATATCCATCGTCTTGGGAACGCGCCCCGAGCTCTACCGACGCGCGCTTCACACCATCTCGCGCTGGGACGGCGACATCGAGACGCTCACCGCAGCCGAGGTTCCCGTGAATATGGCTATCGGCGAGAACGACGACTATTACGGCTCCGGGCCCGCGCGCGAGGCGTACGAGGAGATTTGCGCCGCCTATCGAGCTCGCAGGCTTTCCGAGGAGCGCATCAGCGAGCTGGTCGTGCTCGATGTCAAGCCCACGAGCTACTTCACCGAGCGGGGCTTTGCTGCGGACGCGGGCCAGCACGGAGCGGGCGGCTACCTCTTTGCCCGTGACGAGAACATCATGGGATGGTTGTTCTCATGACGCGGAGAATAAAGGGACTGACGAGAAGGGCGCTGCGCCGCACGGTCGACATAGTCCTTGCGACCCTGCTTGTGGTTCAGATGTTTTCGCGTTTCTGGGTGCCCTGCTCATGCGGGTAGTCGTCCGCAGCGCCCGTCCGATCATACGCTAGGCGAACGAAAAGGGCGGTGGGCCTCCGTCTTCACGGGCCCACCGCCGCCGAACTGCGTTACGCAAGTCGGGACTACGCGAGCCTCTTCGAGAGCGCCCTTGCCTCGTGTGTGTTGTCGACCATGCCGCCGTAGGTCATGCCGTAGAGCGCGGCGAAGCGCTTCATGGTGTACTCGCCCCAATCGAGCATCTCGCGCGTGGGCGCGCCACCTTGGAACACGAAATAGAGCGTCTTGCCGCTCATACTGCCCTCGCGCACCGGACCGTAGAAGCGGTCGAGCAGGTTTCGCAGCATGCCGGAGAGGCTGTGCCAGTAGACGGGCGACCCCACGACCAGGGTGTCCGCCGCCTCGATGCGCGCGAGCACGTCCTCGAAGTCATCGTCGCCGTAGCTCTGGCCGTAGCCGTAGACCTTGTGCTCGGCAAGATTCAGCTGCTCGTACGGGCGATCGCCGATGAGCTCGCGCGCCAGGCGCGCCGTGTTGCCATCCTTGTTGGGGCTTCCGTTGATGAAGAGAATCATACGTCTCACTCCTTACGTATTGTCTGATACCGCCTTTACCATAGGCGTGAGAAGATCCGGCGAGAAGTTCCTACTCGTAGGCAGCTTATAACCGTGGGGTGTGTACGTCTTGCCATCCTCATCGCTGCGACTTCCAAAACGCGAGGGCATCGTCGATCCAGCCCTCTGCCACGGTGTCGATGCCCAGGCCAAAGCCGTGGCTCAGGCCTTCGTAAACATGAAACTCCGTGGGCACGCCCGTTGCTGAGAGCGCTTCGAGACGCGCCTGCATGGTGCGCCAGCTCGCGATGCCGTCGCGATCACCCACGCAGGCGTAGGTCGCGGGGTCGGCACCCGTCAGTTCGCTCATGCCGGTGTACTGCATGATGGCCGCCGCGGGCTGGGGCGTTCCTGCCGGCGCGCCAAAGGCGGCCGGGCCGTAGCCGCCGACCCATGCCGCCATGCGCGCACCGGCCGAGCCACCCCACAGCGAATAGCCCGACGTGTCCACGCTGAGCTCGTCGGCGTGCTCGAAGATGAAGGAGACGGCGCGGGCCAAGTCCTCGCAGGCGAGCTGCGCGTCCGGCCGGTAGATGACCGCGAACCCGTTGACGCCGGAACGGGCCAGGTGCAGGCAGTGCGGGAAGGAGTCGTGCATGGCAGCGACGTAGGCGAATCCGCCGCCCGCGCTTACCACGGCAAACGGTGCAGACGCGCCGCCCACTCCCTCGGCAGCGAAGCGGAAGAGCCCCGTGTTGGCGAGCGAGGGGTCGGCGGTCTTCTCGGCATCCGTGTAGATGTCGTAGAAGACCGCCCGTTCCGCTGCGCGCTCTGACAGCAGATAGCTGGCGACATCGACCGTGGTGCTCGTATGGATCTCCGAGTACCACGGCAGGCAAGCGGAAAGGTCGTCGAGCGCCATATCCTCCGTCGGCGGATGGAGCGTTGTGGGGAAGAGCAGCCGCCCGTAGCCATCGAACAAAGAGTTGTTGATGACGTCGTAGATGGGAGTGTCCGCCGTGACCGTGCCCAGAGCGGAGCCGCGCGCGAACCCGGCGGTCCCGTCCGACGAGCAGCCGGCAAGGCTGCCCGCGGCGGCCAACCACGCGGCAGCCTCCAGAAACGAACGGCGCGACATCATCGCCGCACTCGATAGACGAGGTGGAGGCCGTCGCCGGCAAGGCGCTCGACGCGCTCGAGCGAGAATGCGTGCGAACCGCCGGCTGAGCGAGGCATCTCGTCGAAGACGGAAGCCGTTTCGGGCTCCCCCGAGACCGTCGGGGAGAGAACGAGGCTCAACTCGTCAAGCACGCCCGCGGAAAGAAACGACATGTCCGTCTTCCCGCCGCCGCATACGAGCAGGCGCTCGATGCCAAAAAGCTCGCGCAGCTTGCGCAGGGCGAGTGGGAGGTCTAGCCCGCGCGAGCCGGCAAGCACGTATGAGACGCCGCGCTCTCGCAGATAGTCGCGATACGCCGGCGACGCCGCCTCGGTGAGGACCTCGATGACGTGCGCGTCCGCACGGCCGGCGCGACGATAGGTCGCAGACTCCCATGCAATCTCCCCGGCGGGGTCGACGGAGACGTAGAACGATCGTTCAGCGTGAGGCGCCACGAAGTCCCCCTTGGGCGCGCTCCCGTGGGTATCGAGCGCAAGGGGGCGCGACCCGACGAAGCCCTTCGTGGTCACGGCCCCGTACGCCACGGCGTCCGCCCCGAACTCGACCTGCATGCGAGAGTACGCGGCGCGTGCGGGCGAGGCGGCGGGATCGAGCATGTACGCGCCGTCGATACGCCCGTTGAGCCCGGCAAAGACATGACAGACGACATAGGGTCTAATGTTCATGGCTCCCTACCTTACCGTGTGCCCGCCGAAGACCATGAGGTCGAGTCCGTTGAGCAGCCCGTCGATCTTGGCAACCTCATCGTCGGTGAGCCCGACCTCGGCGGCACCGAGGTTCTCGAGCAGTCGTTCGGGCTTGCGACTGCCCGGGATGGGAATGATATAGGGCTTCTTCTCGAGCATCCAGGAAAGGGAGACCTGGGCGGGCGTCGCCGCGTGCAGCTCAGCCAGCTCGCGAACGAACCGCATGAGGGGCTCGGCGCGCCTTTCGCCTTCCTCTGTGTACTGCGGCATGCCATCGCGGTAGTCTTGGGCGCCCTCGAATCTGGTGTTGTGGCTGTACGCGCCCGTCAGGAAGCCGTTCGCCATGGGAGAAAAGGCCACGAAGGCAACGTTCAGCTCCTCGAGCACGGGGAACAGGGATTCGTTCCAGCGTGCCATCATGGAGTAGCGGTTCTGGACGGCGGAGACGGGGCACACCGCATCGGCGCGACGCAGGTACTCCTCCGTCGCCTCGGAGATTCCCCAGGCACGGATCTTACCTTCCTTGATGAGGTCTGCCATGGTGTCTGCAACGACCTCGGGCTCGACCTTTGGGTCGATTCGGTGCTGGTAGTAGAGGTCGATATGGTCGGTGCGCAGCCGGCGCAGGCTCTTCTCCACCGAGATACGGATAACCTCGGGGCGCGAGTCCACGAGGATGGTCTTGTCCGGGGCGTGCGTGACGCCGAACTTGGTGGCAATGACAACCTCGTCGCGCACGGGCGCGAGCGCCTTGCCCACCACGTCCTCGTTGTGCGCCTCGGTCCCGTCGGCGCACATGCCCACGTAGCACTCCGCCGTGTCAAAGAAGGTATAGCCCATCTCGTGGGCCTGACGGACGACGCTCACAGCCTCGTCGTCGGGCATCGGGTCTCCGCTCGCGTGCGTGATTCCCATGCAGCCCATGCCGAGCGGGCTGACTTCGATGCCGCTCTTTCCCAAAACGCGCTTGTCCATTCCTGTTCTCCCCGTCTATGATATCCGTCATTTGTTTGCGACGCCCACGTCCGCCCGTTCATCGGACTCCGTTAGGCGCATCCTCTGTCGATGGCCTTTGCTCTCTCATCGCCAAGCGTACGACCGCAAAGCGCTCGACGGAATCCCCCTTTGGTGCGGTGCCCTGAACCCGCGGGTTATAACCCCGTGCGCACCCCAGCGTTATAGAACCCTCACCAACGGAAACTTCCGCCGGCGCGGCGCCCCTCGTATGGTGGATACGTCAAGTTGCGAGAAAGGAAGGCACCATGGACTACATCACCTTGAACAACGGCGTCAGGATGCCGCAGCTCGGCTTCGGCGTGTACCAGATCCCGGACGCCGCGGAATGCCAGCGCGCCGTGGAGGACGCGCTCTCGGTCGGCTACCGGCTGCTCGACACGGCCGCGAGCTACGGCAACGAAGAGGCGGTCGGGGCCGCCATTCGTGCGAGCGGCCTGCCGCGCGACGAGGTGTTCGTGACGACCAAGCTGTGGATGTCGGATGTGAGCTACGAGGGGGCCAAGCGCGGCTTCGACGCGTCGCTCAAGCGGCTGGGGCTCGACTACATCGACCTCTACCTCATCCATCAGCCGTTCGGCGACGTCTTCGGCGCGTGGCGCGCCATGGAGGAGCTCTACGAGCAGGGCGTTATCCGCGCCATAGGTACAGCTAACTTCTACCCCGATCACCTCGCAAACCTCATTTCGTTCAACCGCATCGCCCCCGCCGTGAACCAAGTCGAGTGCAACGTGTTCTTCCAGCAGCGCGAGGCGCAGGAGTACATGGCAGGCAAGGAGGTGACCATGGAGGGCTGGGCACCCTTTGCGGAGGGCAGAAACGACCTCTTCCGCAACGAGGTCCTCGCTCGCATCGGCGAGGCGCACGGCAAGACGGTCGCCCAGGTCGTGTTGCGCTGGCTGCTGCAGCGCGGTGTGGTCTGTATCCCCAAGAGCACGCACCACGATCGCATGGAGCAAAACTTCGACGTCTTCGACTTCGCGCTGGGCGACGACGAAATGGTCGCCATCGCCGCGCTCGACACCGGGCGCAGCGCGTTCTTCGACCACCACGACCCCGCCACCATCGAATGGATGTCCGGGCTCGTGCGCAACGTGTAGACGAGCGGTCATACCGCACTGATAACTTACTAGGAGGAATTGCCATGAACTCATTCACGTACGACTACCCGGTCAGGAACTACTTCGGCGAGGGGGCCATGGACCAGGCACTCGACGCCGAGATGGGCGCCATGGGCAGGACAGTGATGCTCGCCTACGGCGGAGGCTCGGTCAAACGAACCGGCGTCTACGGCCACGTGGTCGATAAGCTTACGAGCGCGGGCAAGCGCGTGGTGGACTTCGGCGGCATCATGCCCAACCCGACCTACGAGAAGTGCCAGGAAGGCGCCGTGCTCGCACGCGAGGAGCAGGTCGACTTCATTCTCGCCGTCGGCGGCGGGTCGGTCTTCGACTGCTGCAAGGTGGTCTCTGCGCAGGCGATGCTTGACGAGGACATCGAGACATTCGAGCACGCCGACGGCAAGATGCCGAGCTCGTTCATCCCCATGGGCTGCATCGTTACGCTCTCCGGCACGGGCGCCGAGCAGAACAACGGCGCCGTCATCACCAACGAGGAGACGCACGTGAAGGGCGCCTTCTTCGGCGCGTTGCCCTCGTGGGCGGCGCTTGACCCGGCACTCACGCTCACCGTACCGCACGCGCAGTTCATGAGCGGCGCGTTCGACACGCTCTCGCACTGCATGGAGAGCTATTTCGGAAGCCCGCGCGGGCGCAACGTCACCGACGACATCAACCTCGCCATCCAGCGTAACGTCATCCGCAACATGCGGATCATCGCGGACGACAATCAGAACCTCGAGGCGCTAAGCGAGCTCGTATACGACTCCGCCATGGCCGAGAACGGCGTGCTCAAGATCGGCAAGTCAACGGACTTCCAGGCGCACATGATCCAGCACCAGTACGGCGCGTACACCCACACCAACCACGGAATGGGCCTCGCGGTCATCCACCCTGCGCTCTACCGCCACCTGGCCCCCGAGGCGCCCGCGCAGTTCGCCCGCTGGGCGTGCGAGGTATGGGGCGTCGACGCCAAGGGCAAAGACGACCTTACGGTGGCGCTCGAGGGCATCGACCGCCTGCAGACGTTCATCGGCGAGATGGGGCTTCCCACGAGCTTCGCCGAGATGGGCTCCGACGCGTGCGACGACACGCTGCACAAGGTTGCGGACACCTGTGTGCTCACCGGCGGCTGCGCCAAGAAACTGGAGCGCAGCGAAGTGTTCCAGATTCTGACCGAGTGCCTCTAGATCGGCGCTCGGTCCCGATCCGCCCGCGCTGAATCGTGCATTTCGGGGCTTTCGACCTCTTTCTCCATGTCATCGCGCCACCGCTTAAGCTCAGCCGTGGCCGCTCTCTTCCCCTTGGTAAGAGCCACCTTGGACGTTGTCTTCCTCTTGGGTTTGCCGAACAAATCCAGCTCGCCCATGTCGTGATAGCGGAGAGTTCCCTTCCATCCGACTTGCTTACCGTCCCTCTTGTAGGGGCTGACGCTCACTTCTGAATGAAAGATGTCTCTCGCCATCTCCAAAACCACTTTTGCACCAAACTTCGCAAAAAAGAAGCTCCTCGGGGGTGCGGACGATTTCTTGGACCGCGCCTAGGCGTATCCAAGCTTCCTGCGGTACTCCATCGGGCTCAGCCACCCGAGGGACTTCTTGATCCGCTCCTCACGATAGTACACGAGGTAGGCCTCGAGCCTTCCCATGAAC
>DBEWUK010000057.1:0-5874 GCA_048205395.1 Collinsella sp. | reverse complement strand
CCGTTGGGGGCGGCACGTTTTTGTTATGGGGGATTCATTTGAGCCCCATAGTTGTGTTCACGTTCGGGAACATTGCCGTCCGCACCGCAAGACGGCCCGTCTACTCAAAGTATTGGAACTTGTTCGTCGAGAAGGCGAATGTTACGACGAAGCCTTTGCCGGGACCGGATGCTACGGTGACGTCGATGCCCATCTTGGAGCACAGGCGCGCCACCAGGTAGAGGCCGATGCCCGTTGCACGCTTGGTGGTGCGGCCGTTGTCGCCGGTAAAGCCCTTCTCGAACACACGCGGCAGGTCTGCCGCGCTCACGCCGCAGCCGTTGTCCGCGACGGTAAGCTCGATGCGCTCGCTCGCCAGGCCCTCGTCCAGCAACGCACCCGAAAACACGATCTTTGCGCCGTCCTCACGCGCATATTTTATGCTGTTCTGAATGAGCTGGCCCAGAATAAACTCGAGCCACTTCTCGTCGGTAAAGACCTCAAAGTCGAGGTTCTCGCACACCGGAGCCACGTGCGCCGCGATGAGCTCGCGGGCGTTGGCTTTAATCGCACCCGTCACCAGAGCCTTGAGGTTCCAGCGTCGAATCAGGTAATCGCGCTCCACAACCTCCGAGCGCGCGTAGTACAGCGCCTGGTCGATATAGCGCTCCACGCGAGCCAGCTCGCGACCGAGGTCATCTACGCGCGACAGGTCATCTTCGCTGCCGTCCAGGTTTTCCAAAATCAGATGGGCTGCTGCCAGGGGCAGCTTGGCCTCGTGGACCCAGCTCTCGATATAGTCGCGGTAGTCATCGGTCTGGCGCCTGCCTTCGGCAACCTCGTCACAAGCGGCTTTGCCCACCCGGCGCAAGACCTCGTACTCGAGCTCGCCCTCGGCATAGGTCGGGCATTGCACCATCTCCTGCACCCATGCGGGACTCTCGAGCTCCTCGGCCGCACGCTCCAGCTGGCGCAGAAAACGACGACGGCGCGCGTACTCGATCACGATGCCGAGCATACCAAAGATAAAGGACACACCAACCGCCACGACCACGATAGAAACGGGTGCGCCGGCGACCGTCAGCACAAAGCAGCTCAGCAGCACACCGCACGTCCACACGGCGACGGGAAGCAGCGCATCTTTAAAGAACTTGCCAAACGACATAGCCGGCCCCTAGACCGAATAGCCCTGGCCGCGGTGCGTCGTCAAATACCCCTTGATGCCGATTTTTTCGAGCGTGGTGCGCAGGCGGTTGATGTTGACGGTGAGCGTATTGTCGTCCACGAAGGCGTCGGAGTCCCACAGGTCCTGCATGATGGCCGAGCGCGAGACGATCTTGCCCGCGCGGCTCAGAAGCAGCGAGAGAATACGCAGCTCGTTTTTGGTGAGCTCGGTACTGATGCCGGTTTGCATGTTGGTGACCATGGAGCGAGCGAGATCGAGCTCCAGTCCCTTGTGGACAAGTGTGCTGCGCTCGCCCGCCGTCGCGGTGCGACGCAGCAAGGCATTGATGCGCGCCACGAGCACACGGGCGCTGTAGGGCTTGGGAACAAAGTCGTCCGCGCCGAGCGTCATGGCCATGACCTCGTCGATCTCGGTCGTGCGCGACGTGAGGACGATGATGGGAACCTCTGATTCGCGACGAACCTCGTGGCAGATATGCTGGCCGTCCTTGACGGGAAGCGTGAGGTCGAGCAGCACCAGGTCGGGCGCGGCGGCGAGAATATCGCACGAGACATGCTCAAACGATTCGCAGGCCTCGATTTCAAACCCGGCGCGGGCAAGGATGTCGGCAAGCTCGCGACGAATGGGTTCGTCGTCCTCAACGATATAGATCAGCGCCATGGATTCCGCTCCCCTCTTGGTTGTCTTGCCACCATTATGGCTGCGAAACTGCAGGTGCGCGCCACGCACGTCGCCAAGGTGACAGAACTGTTCGCGAGCGGGGGCGTTTTGTCCGTCTTACGCTCGCGACGGGAACGGGGACCAAAATGATTATTAAATCCCCGTCCCAGAATAATCATTTAGCGGCGGGCGCGAAGCTTTTCGTAGCCGTCGGCGAAGAAGGCGACCGTGGCGGCGTCGGCCTCCGCGGCGTCCGTCTCGGTTGCGGGAACCACGCCGTGTTCGTCGCTCACCAGGAACAGGGCACCCTTGAGCTGCGCGGGAATGTCTACGCGCGTGACCGGGATGCCCTTGGTCTGGGCCAGCTGTTCGATGAGCGTCGCCGTGCCGCACAGGCACTCGTCCGCCGGCGCCACAAAGGCAAGCTCGCCGTTGTTGACGGCGGCGAGCAGCTCGGGCGACACGCCGGTCTCGTCGGCTTCGGAGCGGGCCTCGGCAGAACGGGCACGCAGCGCCTTGGCCGACGTGTCGGCCAGCGGCTCGTACTCCCCCACCGTCATGGCGGCATTGCCGTTAACGTCGATCACCAGCATGAGCACGCCGTCGCGTGCGGTGTAGTCGCCCTCGGCAAGTGACCACTCAACGTGCTGTTTGGCCCAACTGAGCATGTTATGGGTAAGTGGCTCGCCCTGCACCAGACGCTCGGACAGCGCGCGGATGTGACGGTTGAGCATGGGCACCTTTTTGTTGGACATACGCCAACGGCAGATGAGCGCGGGCTTGTCGAGCGTGAACTTCTCGACCGCCTCTTGATTGGCGCAGAAATCCTCGTACGCACGCTGATCCTCGGCATTGCCAAACAGCTCGGCATCATCAATCTGGGGCATGGTTGTACCTTTCGTGTTAGTCATTCCGTCCTCTTATACCAAAAAGACGGCCCTCCAAACGGAGCGACCGTCTTTTGCGGAGATTATTTTGTCCCAGGGCGGAACTTAGTGGCGGAAGTGGCGGGCGCCCGTAAAGACCATCGCAATGCCATGCTCGTTGCAGGCCTGGATGCTCTCGTCGTCGCGCTTGGAGCCGCCGGGCTGGATGATGCAGGTCACACCATGCTCGGCAAGCACGTCGACGTTGTCGCGGAACGGGAAGAATGCGTCGCTTGCGCAGGCAAAGCCGCCCTTCTCCACGCCCTCGCGCTCGCAGAAGTCCTCGGCACGCTCGCAGGCCAGCAGCGCAGAATCCACGCGGTTGGGCTGGCCCGGGCCCATGCCAATGCCAGCCTTGCCCTTGGAGACCAGGATGGCGTTGGACTTAACGCCCTTGCAGACCTTCCAGGCAAACTCGAGCTCGGCCATCTCGGCGTCGGTGGGCTTGCGGTCAGTGGGGAACGTAAAGGTCGCGGGGTCCTCGGTCACGTGGTCGACCTCCTGCACCAGCATGCCACCGTCGACGGAGCGCAGCTCCACCTGAGCGCCGTGGTCCACGCCGCCGGTAGCCAGCACGCGCAGGTTGGGGCGCTTAGCCATGCGCTCGAGCGCCTCGGCGGTGTAGCTCGGGGCGATGATGACCTCGACGAACTGCTTGTTCTGATCGGCAAAGTGCTCAACCAGCTCAAAGGGAACCTCGCGGTTGCAGGCGATGATGCCGCCAAAGGCGCTCTTGGGATCGCAGGCGAAGGCGCGGTCGTAGGCGGCCGTGATGTCCTCGGCAACGGCGGAACCGCAGGGGTTCTGGTGCTTGAGGATCACGCAGGCCGGCTCGTCGAACTCGCGGACCAGGTTCCAGGCGGCATCGGCATCCAGATAGTTGTTGTAGCTGAGCGGCTTGCCCTGGATCTGCTCGGAGCCCACGAGCGGGAACTGCGAGCTCGCGGTGTTCTCGCAGCCCTCGGCAAAGCGGTAGACCGTAGCCTTCTGCTGAGGATTCTCGCCATAGCGTAGGTCGTCGACCTTCTCCAGCGAGATCTCGAGCTTGGCAGAGGTGTCCGCCACGTCGCTTGCCTGGGCGGCAAGCCAACGGGAGATAGCCGTGTCGTAGGCGGCGGTGGTCTGGTAGACCTTCACCTGCAGGCGACGACGGGTGGAAAGCGTGGTGCAGCCACCGGTCTCGCGCATCTCGGCCAAGACGACGTCGTAGTCGGCCGGGTCGGAGATGACGGTAACGCTCGCGGCGTTCTTGGCGGCAGAGCGCAGCATGGAGGGGCCACCGATGTCGATGTGCTCAATGGCATCCGCGAAGGTGACTTCGGGGTTGGCGACGGTCTTCTCGAACTCGTACAGGTTGACGACGACCAGATCGATCAGCTTGATGCCGTGCTGAGCCGCCTCCTGCATGTGCTGCTCGGAATCGCGACGGGCAAGCAGCGCGCCGTGAACCTTGGGATGCAGCGTCTTGACGCGGCCGTCCATCATCTCGGGATAGCCCGTGAACTCCTCGATGGGGGTTACGGGAACGCCCGCGTCCTCGATGGCACGAGCCGTGCCGCCCGTAGAGATGATCTCGACGCCAAAGTCGTCAACCAGCGTCCGTGCGAAATCGACGACGCCCGTCTTATCGGTAACCGAGATCAACGCGCGTGCGATCTTCACATCAGATCCCATGCAGTCCTCCTGTCTGGTACGCCGCCGTGCTCTGTGAGTCGGTGATACGTCGATCTGCAGCGCTCGCGCAGCGGCATTGAAAATACTGATTTAATGTAGCGCATCGAGCGCGACGATGCACCCCGCAACGCGCGGCTGTGCAGAAAAAGCTTCGAGCGGGGGTATGGGCGTGGCACCGGGCGCGGTGAGTTCATGGAACACAGCGGCACCATAATTAGATGCCAACGGCGTGGTAGAACTGTGCTCGATATGCATCCGCAATAGAAAGAGGCACCATGGTCTCGCGGGTTCTCTACCGACCGTTTGATACCGAAGATTTCGACGCCATCGCGCTGATCTTGCAGCAGCTTTGGCACAACAACTCGGATAACGATGAGTACAACCGCCTTGAGGCCGCGTGCGATCTTGCCTACTGCCTTTCGTCATCGACGTTTTCGCAGGTTGCCGTAATCGACGGTCAGGCGCGCGGCATTGCGCTTGCACGCGCAGGACAGAGCTCCGGCGTCACTATCAACGAACATTGGATGGATACTGAGCGTGCACTGCTGTCGCAAATGCGCGAGCTGGAGCCCGATGCCTGCGCCGAATATCTCTCGTTTGTGCGCGCAACCATCCGAACCAACAACCGCCTGCTCGAATGCAGCCCGCTGCCGCACGACAACGAGGTCACGTTGCTTGCCGTGGATCGCGATGTCCACGGCCTGGGCGTTGGCACGGTTCTGCTCGACGCCGCAATCTCGCATCTGTCCTCGCGCGGGGCGACCAGCGCACACCTGTACACCGACTCCAACTGCTCGTGGAAGTTCTACGAGTTGCACGGCTTTAAGCGCACCGCCACGCACCGCGCCAACCGCGAGGAACGCCGCCACGCCATGCCGCGCGAAAGCTTCCTCTACGAACTGGACCTAACCGTCTAAAACCCGGCAGTTAGGGACGTTCCTCTTGTGCCGGCACCCCGGGACACTCCTTGGCAGCAGCCGCACCTAGTCGTTGGGGACGTTCTTAAATGACTAGTCGTTGGGGACAGTCTTGATCAAAACGACCGACGAAGCCCTTCTTGAGGTCGCTATATAGGGGTTCACATATAGCTGTGGTCAAAAAACATCAAATATGAGTACTGTTACCTTTTTAGTGGCAGCGAAATTCGGCTTTTTCGGGTCTCTTAGACCTCTCGACGCGTTGGATGAACTAACGTATCTCCCCAAATATACAATAAAATAGATTTCTAACGAGAAACAATCTCGTTAGGAGTCCATTTTTTAGTACAAGCAAATGTGACAATCTAGGCAACAGTACTCATATTTGGCATTTTTTGCCCACTGCCCCTTGCGCAAAGGTCCGCAGCGGAAAGTATGGCCCGTTTCGATGCACAAAAATGGGATGGATCTTCCCTGGCAACCGCCCAGAAAGGTCCACCCCAAAGCAAGCGCTCGCTAGAACGTTCCGCCG
>DBEWUK010000056.1:0-3737 GCA_048205395.1 Collinsella sp. | reverse complement strand
GCGCAGTTTCGCAGCGCAGCGAGAATGTTTGAGCATGGAATGATATATGGGCGGCTCCCGCCGAGCAGCGGACTTTCGTCTACCTGATATGCGCAGGTTTTTCGCCCCAGTAGAAGCGGCAGAAGGCTCGTTTGCGTTTTTGGGGCTTGCCTGCAAGTTCCATGGTTGCGATGGCGATATCCTCGGCTGCATGTGGACGGCGCAGCACTTCGCCGTTGATGAGCAGAGCCTTTAGCGACTCGGGATGATCGTGGAGATGGCGCAACGTCACGATGAGCTCTCGTGCGGTGGTGACATGCATGCTGGCGCCCATGCCGGTGAGCATGGTGGTGTTGGCCTTTTCCTGGCCATAGGACTTGCCCAGTAGAATCATCGGTAGGTGTGCGCACAGGCATTCGGTAACAGTGAGTCCGCCCGATTTGAGAATTGCCAGGTCACAGCCGTGCATAAGCGCTGCCATGTCATCGACGTAGTCAAGAACCGTGACGTTCTCGAGTTTCATGGCATCGAAAAGCGTTTTGAGACGGGTGGCATATTCGGCATCCTTGCCCGGCAAAAAGACAAAGTGCATGTCCTCGAAGCTGCGCAGGAAGGGGAGGGTGCGGTCCATCTCCGCGCGAAAGCGAACGTACGGTTGAGGCAAACTGGCGCCGGCCATCACCAGCACAACGAGCTTGTCTGTGGGGAGATTGAACTTCTCGAGTTCTTCCTCGCGGTTGTAGTCCGTATCAAACCCGGCGCGAATGGGGATGCCCGTAATGCGGATCTTTGCCTCGGGAACCTTACGGGGTCGGAGTGTTTCGGCCATAAACTCGTTTGCTACGCAGAATAGGTCGGTGTCCTTATGGGGCCACCAACCCTCGACCTCGTAATCGGTCGGTACGCAAATGACGGGATAGTCGATGCCCGTAATGACGCGCGCGCCGACGGCGACGTTGGCTGCCGTGATATGTGTGGCTACCACGGCAATGGGCCTGCGAGTTCGAACGTATTCGTTAAATGCGGGGAACATGATGCGCGACCATGCCGTGCCACCGCCCCAAAGCAGGTGTCCGGTAAGGGTATAACGCCAGGTCAAGTCATAAATTGGGCGCGTGGCGCCGGTAAACGAGGCGGCCGTTTTGTTGCCGTCGAATTTTATGCGTCCAAAATCAAGGATATCGAGCACTTCAATCTCAACATCCTCGGAGATGCCATTGGTGCCGCGGATGAGGTCGAATGCCTGCGCAATTGCATTTGCGGCGGCCTTGTGGCCCGAGCCGACCGAGGCGTGCACGATAGTCACGAGAGGTTTTTGCTGAGTCAAGAGCGTGGGTTTTTCCGATTGGGGAGTGCTGTGCGTGAGCAGGGGAGCGTCGTCGCTCGTCTGCGTCTGATCCATCGATATCTCCCCTTCATCTTTGTTTCACAGAGAATCATTGTAGTGCATGAGTGTCACGTTCGCATAAATTTGGGTATGAGCGCAAAGAACGCCAATCTTTCGACAGGAGGTCTCTTCATGACTACTCATCAGCCGATCGATGTTGCGATTATCGGCGGCGGGCCTGCGGGCTATGCTGCAGCCATTTACGCGGCGCGCGCCAACCTAGCGACGACCGTGATTGAGCAAGGTATGTCGGGAGGACAGATTGCCACAACCAATGAGGTCGAGAACTATCCGGGCATTCCGCTCTTGAGTGGCGCCGAACTCGGCGAGCGGTTTCAGCAACATGCAGAGGGCCTGGGAGCACAGGTTACATGGAGCATGGTTACGGGTATCGATTACGATGCGGATGCGGCGCTGTTTACGGTGCATCACGATATGGGCGATACGCTGGCCTCGAGCGTTATCGCTTGCATGGGTGCCACGCCGCGATCTGCTGGTTTTGTTGGCGAGGATACGTATCGCGGTCGTGGCGTTTCGTATTGCGCGACGTGCGATGGCATGTTCTTTCGCGGCAAGCAGGTTTTTGTCATCGGTGGCGGTAATGCTGCCTGCGAGGAAGCCCTGTTCTTGTCAGAAATCGCCAGCAGCGTGACCATCGTCTTGCGCCGCGATCAGTTCCGTGCTCCCGATGGCGTAGTTCAAAAGGTGCTCGCAAAAGATAATATTTCAGTTAGGTACCAAACTAGCATTGTGGAACTTTCGGGCGAGGCCATGCCCACGACTATCACCTTTAAGGACAACGCTACGGGTGGCACTTATTTCGAGTCCTTTGATCCTGGTTCGTTTGGCATTTTTGTCTTTGCTGGCACGCAGCCTCATACCGAGCTTGTTGAGCATCTGGTGGATCTGGCGCCCGACGGCGGTATTGTGACCGACGAATCAATGGCCACCCGTACACCTGGCTTATTTGCTGCCGGCGATATCCGTTCCAAGCGTTTACGTCAAGTTGTGACCGCTGTTTCGGACGGAGCCATAGCAGCTACCAGCGCATACGCTTTCTTACGCGGATAAGTACGATAATATATCTTATGTAAGGTTGTTATGTTACTTAAACGTCCAGCGGTAACGAGCTTGAGGCAACGTTGCCGCTGGACGTTTTGTTGTGTAAAAAATGAGCCAGCTATCCTGCGACCTGACCCGAGCCAAAGCCGACGATCATACCGTTCATTATGGTATGCAAAACTAGATAACCTAGAATACAATATTGAAAACGAACGGAGGCACCATATGAATCACGCTAAACATGTCATTCCTATGTCCGATACGTCGGTTAGCATTAGCCCAGAGGATATTCAGCCAACGGTGCTACCTGATGCATTTATCCAGTCTGATATTGTCCGCAAACTCAATACGCTCAGTCTGCCGCGCTATAACCAGTTGCCGAATGTAACGCTCTACCGTGACCAGGTCATTGAGTACATCGAGCTGTGGATGGAGCCGCTTTCGATTTGTGTGGAGCAGCCCGTCATTACGCCATCGATGATCAATAACTACGTAAAGGTCGGCCTTGTTCCCGCTCCGGTTAAAAAGCAATATGGTCGCGAGCAGATTGCGCGTCTCATCTCCATTTGTATCTTTAAGCAGGTGCTGCCCATCGCTGCGGTTCAGGCGCTCTTTAACATTCAGCGCCTGAGCTACGATGCACCGACCGCCTTTGATTATGTGATTGATCAGCTCGAGGCATCGATTCGTGCGGCTTTTTCCATTGAGCAGGTTCCTGTACCCGATACGGCTCATCAGGTCACACGCGAGTCGCTGCTCGTACGCAGCGCGGTATCGTCTTTTGTATCGAAGGCGTATCTAATGAGCTACCTAAAGTTCAACGGGTTTAATAGCTAGCCGACGTACAAGACGGGCGGGACAAAGAGTCATCAGACACTTTGTCCCGCCCGTGTTTTTGTTTAGTTGGATTTTATCGGCCCGAAGCAACGCCCATGCCGTAGCCGATAATGAGCCCGTGCATCTCGGCATAGTATGAATCCAGTCCGTTGCAGGGCATGATGATGGTCTTGGAACCGGGCCAATGCTCCACAATGCGGCTGGCAAGTGCCTGGGCGCCCGCCTCATTTTCGACATGGTCGATTACGACCTCGCCGCCGGTAAAGCCCTCGGCCTCCATGGTGTCGACAATCTTTCCAAGCATCTTCTTTTCGCCACGGGTGTGACCGATGAGCTTGATCTCCCCTGCCTCGCTTGCCGTGCCTAAAACTCGAATGTTGAGTTTATTGGCGATAACCCCAGCTGCCTTGGGAATACGTCCGGCCTTGGCGAGATTTTCGTAATTGCACAGGCTAAAGAGGATCTTGCTGTT
>DBEWUK010000047.1:0-33084 GCA_048205395.1 Collinsella sp. | reverse complement strand
AGGTTGGTGCAGATTAACCTGTCCCCAACGCGCCAATTTCGTATGCGCTAGATGAAGAGCTCGCATTCCTTCCGCACGACGCAAACCTTGCTCAGCATCTGGGAAACAGTGGATAGCTTGTTGGGATCAAGCTTGCGAGCGCCTCGCGGACATACGGCGATGCAGCGCATGCAGGAGATGCACGCCTCGCCAGCTGTTCGCTTGGGGTCGCCCTTTTCGATAGCACAAACGGGGCACGCCGCGGCGCATGCACCGCAGGAGACGCAATCCTCTGTTGCCTCGGGTGCCATACGGTGACTTCCAGCTTGTTTATAAGGACGATTGCCGGGAATAGAGGGCTCGGACGCATCCTCAGCCAACAGCTTTTGCTGAATTTGCTGCGCAAACTCTGCAAGCTGCGCCGCATCCTGCGCATCCGGTCGCCCAGCAGCAAACTGACGAGCAACGGAATGCTCAGCAATAGCAGAAACCGCTGCAACCACCCTAAATCCGGCGCGCTTCGCAACGTCCTCCAGCTCTACGAGCGTGTCCTCAAACGCGCGGTTTCCGTATACACAAACCAAAACAGTCCGAGCCCCGTTGCCGCGCACCATGCCCAACCGGTCAGCCACCACAGCCGGGATTCTACCGGCATACGCCGGCACAGAGATTACGGCCACGTCGTCCTCAGTCATCGAGACGGCGCTGAAATCTAGCCCGCTATCGGTCAGATCGACGGTAACGGTCTTTTTGTCCAGCGCCCCGGCCACAAGGCCAGACACCTTCCGCGTTCCACCCGTCGGACTAAACAGAATTTCGAATACGCTCATCGAGGCACCCTCCCCTACGCCAGGCAACACGTCAAGCCGTTTTCACATTCAGACAGAGTATACGGCGCATGGGATTCCCGTTTTGGTGCACCAAGCACCCCAATGCACCCACCCTACGCTGTCTGCCTCTTCGTTTTGTATAAATTACGGTACAGATTGTATATATTTACGGGATACCGCCGTGTTCTCCTGAGGTACCCCATCCTGGCCCGTGCAAAAAACGGAGTATTCTGCAACGTGACCGCGCCAGCACCGCCGCGGGCGGGCAAAACTGTAGGGCGCTGCGTCATTTAGGGTTCCGACATAGCGAGAATGACGTACCTTTGCTTCGAAAAACGGCGAAATCTAACTCAAACGCTCATAGGGGGTATCTGAAGGCCGCCATTGGCAATACCGAATCGTATGCAGCCAGCTAGAGCTGCTGAATACTCCAAAAAATGCACGGCGCACCCCATAGGACCCATTGCTGCATGGCGGAAATAGGTCCTCGGCATCCCCCAGATGCATTCCCGAGAAAATCACGTTTGAATTAACGATGGACACGGCAAACAAAAGGGCCCGAGCGTTGTTTGCTCGGGCCCTCACTGTGCCTCAATCTAATGCGCGATGCGCATCTTACTTGCGCTTGCCGCCGCCGTCGCCGGGGCGACGGGAGCTGCCACCGCGCTTGCCGCCACGGCTGTTGCCGTAGCTGCCACGGTTATCGCGACCGCCGGCACGGCCGCCACGGGAGCCGGCCTGGTTGCCGCCACGACCACCACGATAGCCGCCGCGACGCTCTTCGCGGGTATCGTCGTAGTTGCGCCAGTCATCGCGACGATCGCGGCTGGCACGCGGGTCACGACGATCGCGCGACTCGTTAGAACGACCAGCGCCGCCGCGGCCGCCATTGCTGCGAGCACCCTCGCGACGCTCGCCGCCGCGGCTACCGCGCTCTTCAAAGCGCTTGCCGCCACGGGACTCACCGCCACGAGCACCTCGCTCACCGCGACCCTCGCCGCCACGGCGCTCATCGCGTCCGCCGCGCTCGCCATCGCGACCGGAGCGACGACGGTCACCCGAGCCGCGCTTGCCGCCGCGCGAACCACGGCCCTCGTCCTCGCGCTCGACACGGCGACGACCGCCGCGGTCCTCGTCCTCGCGGCGACGACGATGTGCCTCGCCCTGGAACTGCTTGGCACGACGCTCGGCACGGTTGCCGCGCGGGCCCTGCTCAACAGCACCAGCGCGCTCCTCGGCAGCCACCTCGCGAGCAACGCTCTCAACAGCCTCGTCCACGCGAGCCTGAACGCCCTCGTGCACGCGGGTCTTGCCGCCGCGCTTGGGACGGCTCGGGCGCTCGCCGTCGCCACGACGCTCGTCGCGACCGCGGTTGGAACGACCGGCCACATCGCCGTAATCGTCGCCGTTGCGCTTGCCGTCGCGACGCGCCTGCTCAAGCTTCTTCTTACTCTTTGACTTGCCGCGCTTGGTCTTCTTCTTCACCTTAAAGGCCGCAGGGTCGCGCTCGGGATCAACCGCGGGCGGATTGGGACCCACATGCAGGTCGCCGGCCTCGTAGATGTCGGCGGTCTTGTCCATGAGCTTCTCGATCTCGTAAAACTCGTCGACATCCTGCTCGGTCACAAACGTGATGGCCCAGCCCAGCTCGCCGGCGCGGCCCGTGCGGCCGATGCGGTGGATGTAGTCGGTTGGCTCGGCCGGCACGTCAAAGTTCACGACGTAGCGCACGTCGCTAATGTCGATGCCGCGGGCGAGAACATCGGTTGCCACCAGCACGTCGACGGTGCCGTCGCGGAAGGCAGAAAGCGCGCGCTCGCGCTGGGCCTGGCTGCGGTTGCCGTGAATCGCGGCGGCCTTGATGCCCTTACGCTCCAGACGACGGCAGCAGCTGTCGGCGCGATGCTTGGTGCGCATAAAGACAATGGTGCGCTCCGGACCCTCCTTCTTGAGAAACTCGGGCAACAGGTTGTTCTTGGCCTCGATGGACACCGGGAACACAAACTGGTCGACGGTGTCGGCAGTCGACGTGGCGGGCGCGATCTCCACGCGGGCCGGATCGCTCACCAGGTCGGTGATCTCGCCCACGGCCTCCTCGTCGAGCGTCGCCGAGAACAGCAGCGTCTGGCGCTCGGCCGGCGTCTCACGCACAATGCGGCGGACGGCGGGCAAAAAGCCCATGTCGAGCATGCGGTCGGCCTCGTCGAGCACCAGGACCTTGACCTCGTTCAGGTGGCAGGCGCCCTGCTCGATCAGGTCGACCAGACGGCCCGGCGTAGCGACCAGGATGTCGCAGCCGTACTTGAGTGCCGCGGTCTGCGGCTTGTAGCTCACGCCACCCACGACGGTCACGGCGACATGGCCGGTGACGTCGGCGATCTTGCTCGCAACCTCGTCGATCTGCTGGGCGAGCTCGCGCGTGGGGGTGATGACGAGCATCACGGGGCCACGGCCGTTGCCCTCGGGCTTCTTGGCGCCGCGACGACGGTTGCGGCCGCCGCGCTCACGCACGGGCTTGGGCGGAGCGATGTGCTCCAGATTGTTCATGGTCGGCAGCAAGAAGGCGGCCGTCTTGCCGGTGCCGGTCTGAGCGGCGGCAAGCAGGTCGCGACCCTCGAGCACCACGGGGATGGAGCCGGCCTGAACGGGCGTGGGCGCCGTGTAGCCCAGGTTCTCGATAGCACGAAGCATCTCGTCCGAAAGCCCCAGCTCGTTAAAGGCGGGCAGGCTCTCGGTAGCGGACTCGACGGCCCGGGCAGCATTTGCCTCATCGGCGGCATCGAAGGCAGCCTGGGTCATGGCCTCGCGGGTCTCGTCCAGAATCTCGGCGTCGGTGACGTCGGATACAGAATTACGCATATGTTGTTGTTCCTTATCTGCACGCGCAATGAGCGCGGCATGCGGCCGCGCGGGCGTGCTTGGTAGTGCGCTAATACATACAAAAACAGGTGCGCACAGAGAGGACGTTGCTCAGCACGCTGGCGATCGCTTTGGCAGCCCTATCACGCGCCGTCCAGACGCAGCAGCTCTAAGCGATGGAGCAGATTCGCCGCCGGTTAGTATACCCGTACTCCGTATGCCCCCACGTAAACCACAGATGACGAGGCGGACGAGGTGGGCCTGGCCGATTGTGTCAATCTGTAACAGATGCAGGGCAAAACCGGGTCCAAATGTTACAGAACAAGACAGAGGGGGATTTCCGTTCAGTCCAACCAAAATCTCTCGGTCTTCCTGCAATTTCGAACATGTGGCCTATAATGTTGCTTTGGTTACGCTATATATTGCGCAACCATTTAATACGTCGCCCACCGGGGGCCATTAATTCCTATCGCCATATTGGCTAGGAAGCAATCAAAGGAGGTATCCGTGGCAGCAGAGACGCCTTGCTCGGTCCTCTATAACGATATTCGCTCGTTCGGCGGTCTTAAACATCTCGAGATCGCCCGAATGCTCATCAATGGAAACTCTTATCTCGGCAGTACCCTGCTCGAGAAATGCTCTTCCAACCGCTCGTATCTCACCCGTTACATCGTCCATCGCAAGCCTGACCAGTGCGCGCCCTCCATCTACAGCGACTTTACCGTCACCACGCTCAACCTTTCCTCGGCAATCTGCAGCAAGCTCGGCGGCGGCGAGTCCGCCTATCGGGCAATCGCCGAGCACTATCGCGGTCCGGCCGCCAACGAAATGATGTCGGCTCTCGCCAGCTACAAGCTGGACAGCCGCCTATATGCAAATGCCCTCAATCGCATCGACAACTTTGACGGCAATGCCGTGCGCGAGAAAAGCACGCTTTACCTTATGCTCTTTGTGGCAACGGGGGCGCTCGCCGATCCCGTTCAGGGCGTGGCCACCGTCGAGCGCTTTTGCGACAGCAAGACGGGCGGGCACTTTGGCACCACCGAAACTACCGTCGGACGTGGCTTTATGAGCAGCCTGGAGCAGCCGCACACCGTCGCTCCCAACCTCGGTCTGCTCAGAACCCATGCCGACAACTGCGCCGACATGCAAATCCATCCCCTCACACGCGATCCGCGAGGCACCGTGATTGGTTCTTTGCCCAAAACCTCGCCCAGCATCACCGATGTAGGCGCCGACGCCTCGCGCGAGCATCTTCGTATTTGGCTCGAGGGTGGGCACTGGTACGCCCAGGGCCTTGGATCGACCAACGGCACAGTGCTCGAATCGGGCGCGGGCGACGGCGATATTGTGATTGAGCCGCCGCGCGACCAACGCGAACCCGGCAAAGTCTATCCCCCCGTGGAAATCGCCAACAGCGACAGGCTCCATCTGGGTCTCTACACGACATTCCTTGTCATTGTGGACTAGCACGGACAGCGATCGGAAGACGGTCGCCGTCCGTCTTTCGTCTTCTACCTTCTGCGTCGTAAACGACAATACTCAGCGGTACACGTGAGCAGTGCGGCTATCATGGTACTTTACCGATATCCGCACTGCTCACGTGTACGCGCGGCAACCCATGCCAGACAAAGGAACGCCATGGATACTACCGATAGCGCCTATGGCGACAAACTCGTCCGCCTCGATACGTTCGATACCGCCGTGGCGGTCGACCCCAGCGCCGAGGACGACGCCAAGCGTCGGTTTATGACGCTTATTCTCCAGACGGCCCACCGCAACAACGGCAACATCGGGCACGTGCTGCGCGCGACCAACACGAGCGGCGAGGTCTTTGCCGTCAAGCTGCTCAAGGACAACGTCATTCTCTCTGGCCAAGCCCCCGACCGCTCCGCCGAGCAATCGGCCGCGCACCTGGCCAACACCGCTGCGCTGTTTGAGGAGTACCGTCATCTGTGTACCGTCTCGCACCTGCGCGGATTTCCGCGCGTCTATGGCTACGGATCGTGCGAGGATGACCCGCTCATCCTCATGGAGTGGGTCGAGGGCACCTCGCTCAAGCAGGCGCTGCCCCTGCTTCCTCACGACGCCTCGGGCGGGCTGACCACCCAGATGGTCGCCGCCGTCGGAAACGCCGTGCTTCGTGCGCTCTTGATGACCCAAGGCCTCGTGAATCCGGTCATCCATCGCGACCTGTCGCCTGCCAATATCATGTTCCGCACCACCAGCCGAACGCTCGAGCAGCAGATTGCCGATTGCTCCTTTGACCCCTGCCTCATCGACATGGGCTCCGCGACCATGGCTCTCGGCGACGACACGATCACCCGGCGCGCCGACATCTGGCGCTTTGCCACGCCCGCATACGCCGCGCCCGAAATGCTCACGCAGGATATCGAAGGCATCGCGGCCCTTCGCCGTTCGCCGGCAATCGACGTCTATGCGCTTTCGAGCATTCTGTACCAGCTCTACAGCGGTCGCAAACCGTTTGACTTTGAGTCGACGGACGCCGCTGCAACCGGCTCGTTCTATCTCGTAAAGACCAAGACCAAGCCGGCACCGCTCGAGCCGCGCTGCGAGGGCGATGAAGCGCTCGTCCAAATCATCATGAAGGGCCTCTCAGTCGAGCAGTGCGATCGTCCCACCGAGCAGCAGATGCTCGAGGTGCTCTCGGCATACCTCACCGATGCCGAATCCGAGGGCCGCGAAGGCACAGGAGACGAGGCCGCGATTGATATCGATTCTGGCACGCACCTTAAGGTCGACGTCGCCGGCGAGCGCGCACGAGAGATCCTGAATCAGGCCCGCCACGATGCCATGACCCGCCGCCGCTTTATTATCGGCGGCGCTATCGCAGCCGTTGCGGGGCTCAGCGTTATCGGGGCGGCAACCCATGGCTTTGGCATCCCCGACTACCTTGACGGCATCCGCGGTTCACTTGACGACTACACCTGGGATCAGCTGCAGGAGATTTCGCTCAAGATTAAGGCCGCCGAGACCCGTAGCGAGGCACGCGAGATTGCCAAGCGCTATCATCTGCTCGATGCCGATGGGCATATCCCCTATCCGTGTACCAAGCGTGTCACGCTCACCAACGGGCTGCAGGTTGGCGCGCAGCTTGTGGGCATCCGCCACGATGAGCTTCTGGACGGGACGGGCAAGGCCGGACTGACGTTTATGTTCGATGCGGGTATTGCCGAGCGCAACGCTGCGGCTGAACCGCCGAGCGCCGGCTGGGCAGATTGCGAGCTGCGGGAATGGCTCAACGGCGACGGCCTTAAGCTGCTGCCCAACGAGTTGCGCGCACTCATTAAAGGGGTCAAGAAGGTCTCGAACAATGTGGGCGCCGCCAACAGCGCATCGTGCCTGAGCGAGTTGCCCGCAACCCTTTGGCTGCCCGCCATGGTCGAGTTGTGCGGTACGCAACCGCCCGATTCGTTTACCGAGGACTATCACTACCTGGCAGACATCTACAACGGCGAGGGCAAGGAGTATCAGCTCTTCCGCGAGCTCAAGGTGAGCCCGTATTCCACGAACGAGACGATGGTCCGCCAGTGGAAGGGCAAGGACACCTGCTGGTGGGAGCGCACGGTGAGCCCCGACACATCGGAGAGCGAAGGCACGCTCTATATGAACCGCGTGGGGCACGACGGCGACGTCTTTACGTACGCAACGCCTGCGGAAAAGCCAAACAAGCTAACCTGTATGATCCCCGGGTTCTGTATCTAGGCGACGGGCGTCTTGCCGCAACGGGACCCCTCCCCGGCAATTGTCTCGATCTGTAACAGTTAGAACCCAAAAACCGGTCTAGATGTTACAGATCGAGACAAAACCCCAGCCCCGCGAGACAACATCTCAATCTGTAACAGTAAGGGGTTAAAAACCTCTCTAGATGTTACAAATCAAGACATTTGAGTTGACCGCGGACGGTTTGTCTCGATCTGTAACATCTAGCAGGAAAAACGGTCCTTAGGCGTTACAGATTGAGACGTTAAATTGTGGCTCGATGTAATGTCTCGATCTGTAACAGTTACTCGACAAAAACGGGTCTAGTTGTTACAGATTGAGACATTAGACCGGCTACGGTCCGCCGACCTGGCTATCACCTCGACCAATACCAGAATGTCATACATTTCAATCTCCACTGGACACCCCCAGGGGGTATGGGTGTATAGTATCGGATGGTTAACATTTCCGACACTACGTCACAGAAAGGAGAAGCCATGGCTCAAGATAAATTCGATGTGGGCGGCATGACGTGCGCCGCCTGCCAGGCGCACGTGGACCGTGCCGTGAGCAAACTCGACGGCGTCCAAAGCGTCGCGGTCAATCTGCTCGCCGGCTCTATGCTGGTGGACTACGACCCTGCGCAGGTCTCCCCCGACGACATCTGCACCGCTGTCGACCGCGCGGGCTACTCGGCCTCGCCCATCAGCACGGGCACCGACGCTGTCCAAAGCGGCAGCACGCAAGCCAGGTCCGGCGCCGCCCATATGGAGTCGCCCACCAAAAAGCTGGAGGCCGCCGCCTCCGCCATGCGCACCCGCCTCATCATCTCGATTATCTTCCTCATCCCGCTGTTTTACATAGGCATGGGACACATGCTCGGTTGGCCACTGCCCGGCGTCTTCACCGACCACACCCACAGCATGACACTCGCGCTCACCGAGCTCGTCCTGCTCATCCCCATCGTCTACGTCAACGACGCGTACTTTATCAACGGGTTTAAATCGCTCGCGCATGGCGCGCCCACCATGGACGCCCTTATTGCCGTGGGCGCCACCGCCTCCATCGCCTGGTCGCTCTACGCCATGTTCGTCATGGCCGACCAGCTAGCCGCAGGTCAGGTGCACGAGGCCATGATGACGAGCATGGACAACCTGTATTTTGAGAGCGCTGGCACCATCCTGTCGCTCGTCACCGTGGGCAAATACCTCGAGACGCGCAGCAAGTCCAAGACCGGCGGCGCTATCGAGGCGCTCATCGACTTAGCACCCAAGACCGCGACCGTCGTGGCAGAGGACGGTACCGAGGCCACCGTCGACGTCGATGCCATTCTGCCCGGCCAGGTGCTGCGCGTGCGTCCCGGCGAGTCCATCCCCGTTGACGGCGTGGTGCTCGAGGGCGCTTCGGCCGTGGATGAAAGTGCGCTGACCGGCGAGTCCATCCCCGTGGAAAAGACCGCCGGCGACACTGTCAACGCGGCCACGGTCAACCGCACGGGCTCGTTTACCTTCCGCGCTACGCGTGTGGGCGCCGACACGTCGCTCGCCAAGATTATCCAGCTCGTCGAGGACGCCAACGCCACCAAGGCACCCATCGCCCGCATGGCCGACAAGGTCGCCGGCGTGTTTGTGCCCGTGGTGTTCGTGATCTCGGCCGTGACCTTCGTGGTGTGGATGGCACTGACCGGAAGCGTCAACGAAGCGCTCACCTCCGCCGTCGCTGTGCTGGTGATCAGCTGCCCGTGCGCGCTGGGCCTGGCCACGCCCGTCGCCATTATGGTCGGCACCGGCAAGGGCGCCGAGATGGGCATTCTGTTTAAGAGCGCCGAGGCGCTGGAGAACCTGCGCAGCGTGGGCACCGTGGTGCTCGACAAGACGGGCACCGTCACCCGCGGTAAGCCTGCCGTGACCGATATCGTGGTAGCCACGCGCGCCGACGGCTCGCCCGCCATGAGCGAAAAGGCGCTGCTCAAGCTGGCCGCCGCGTTGGAGCGCTCGAGCGAGCACCCGCTGGCCGAGGCGATTATGGCCGAGTGCGAGACACGCGGGATCGTCGCGCGCATGGTCGAGGACTTTGCTGCCGTGCCCGGGCGAGGCGTTACGGCGCGCGAGGGGCAAAACGCCATTGCAGCCGGCAACGTACGCCTGATGGACGAACTGGGCGTTACCGTGCCCGCGGGTCTTGCCGAACAATTTGCCGCCGAGGGCAAGACGCCGCTGTTCTTTGCCAAGAACGACGAGCTTGCCGGCACCATTGCCGTGGCTGACGAGGTCAAGGAGACGAGCGCCGGGGCCATCGCCGCACTGCGCTCGCTTGGCGTCGACGTGCGCATGCTCACCGGCGACAACCGCGTGACGGCCGAGGCCATCGCCCGCCGCGTGGGACTGACCAGCAAGCAGGTCATCGCCGACGTGCTTCCCGCCGACAAGGAGCGCCACGTGCGCGAGCTGCAGGATGCGGGCAGTAAGGTCACCATGGTGGGCGACGGCATCAACGACTCCCCCGCCCTGGCGCGCGCCGACGTGGGCCTTGCTATCGGCACCGGCGCCGACATCGCCAAGGAGGGCGCCGACGTGGTACTCATGCGCAGCGACCTCATGGACGTCGCCCGCGCCATCGAGCTTTCGCGCGCCACGATCCGCAACATCAAGCAGGACCTGTTCTGGGCGCTGTTCTACAACGGCATCGGCATTCCGCTGGCGGCGGGCGTGTTCTTCCCGCTCACCGGCTGGCAGCTTTCGCCGATGTTTGGCGCCGCGGCCATGAGCCTGTCGAGCGTATGTGTCGTAAGCAACGCTCTGCGCCTAAAATCCTTTAAGCCCAAAGTGGCAAAATAGGATCACCATTAAGTCCATTTAGAACGGGTTTTCCAGGTGCCCGAGATTGACCTGAAAGAGGAGCGACGCGTACTTTGGTACGCGAGCGACGGCTTGAAGGTCAAGGTCGGGTGCCTGGGAAAGCCGACACAACAGAGAGGAATACCCATGCGTTACACAATCAAGACTTCCGGCCTTATGTGCGGCCACTGCGACGCCACCGTCGAGACGGCACTGTTCAACGTTGCCGGCGTGACCGATGCCGACGCCGATCACGAGACCCAGACTGTCCAGGTGGAGTGCGCCGACACCGTGACCGCCGAGCAGCTCGCCGCCGCCGTCGAGGGCGCCGGTGAGAAGTTCCACGCCCTGTCCGTGACCGCCGCGTAGCAGCTACCAGAGACATTCGACCCCATCGACCAGAAACGAGGACCCGCCATGATGGCAGACCACAAATCGGTGACCCGCATGCTCAAGACGGCACGCGGTCAGATCGACGGCATCTTGCGGATGGTCGAGGAGGACCGCTATTGCGTCGATATTTCCACGCAGCTCATGGCCACACAGGCGCTCCTCGCGCGCATTAACGCCGACGTGCTCAAGGCGCATATCGAGGGCTGCGTGACTTCGGCAATCGAATCGGGCGATGAAGACCTCAAGGCCGCCAAGCTCGCCGAGATCGAACGCGTCGTCGACAAGCTCTCCAAGTAATTGGGGCATCGGGGACAGACTGTTTTGCACCATCTTGGTGTATCGGGGACAGGTACGTTTGCACCACATTGGCGCAGATTGACCTGTCCCCCTTGCTCTAAATCGGGTATAAAGGCGTGCAGTATATCGAACGAAAGGCAATTTGCATGAATGACTTTATGAAAGGCCGCAATGGCGCCGACGAACTCACCATCGTGATGGGTTTTGCCGGCATCGTCATCGCGATGATCGGATCGATAGCCCGCATCCAGTGGCTCAGCTGGATCGCCATCGCCGTTATCGTGATTGGCGTGCTGCGCGGCCTGTCCAAAAACGCCGACGCACGTCGCAAGGAGAACGAGGCCTTTGTCGCCGCGACCGCGAACGTCCCCGGCCTGGGCAAGTTCGTCGCCAGCTTGGGCGGTGGAACTGCAGCGGCCAGCACCTCGCGCGCAGCTGGAACAAGCAAGGAAGACTTTGAGCGTGCCAAGCGCACGGCCAAGAAGATGTGGAAGGGCCGCAAGACCACGGCCTACCTCAAGTGCCCCAACTGCGGCCAGATGCTGTCCGTCCCCAAGGGCAAGGGCAAGATCCGCGTCACCTGCCCCAAGTGCCACGCCAAGATGGAGACGCGCTCCTAGCCGCTACACCATAGGACAAAATAAAAGCCGAGGCCTCGCGCTGAGACCTCGGCTTTTTTGATTATGACAAAGGGACCGTCCCTTTGTCACACCTATGCTACGCCATCGCGGGCAAGCTCCTCGGCCAACGCCTCGGCAGGCATGGCCATAATCGCGTCGAGCTCGGCGTCCACCTCGGGAATACGCTTCACCTTGAGCTTGCGCACCAGATCACCGCGACACATCACGTGCGTCGGCTCACGCAGTGCGCACAGGTCATCGAGCGGGTTCTTGCGCGTCACCAGGATATCGGCGGCCTTGCCGCACTCGATCGTGCCAGTATCGCCGCCCAGCCCCAGCAGCTCGGCATTAACCTGCGTGGCTGTATGCAGTGCGAAGGCGTTGCTCACGCCGACATACTTGGCAAAATAGGCGACCTCGCGCCACATGTCATACTGCGTCACGAACGGGCAGCTTGAGTCCGTGCCAAGGCCCACCTTAACGCCAGCTTCCAGTGCGGCACGGGCGCTCTCGATGATGCCCGAGCACACGATGTCGCCGTTCTTCTTTTGCGTATCGGTCGAATGGGTCTTTTCCGGGTCGAGCAACACAAACGGCAGCGCCGGGCTGATCGTACAGGTAACGCTGGGCGCACGCCCCTCAAGCTGCGTACCCGCGGCACCGTGATACAGCTCCAGGATCTCGGGGGTCATCGGAGCGCCGTGCTCAATCGTGTCAACGCCGGCCTCAAGCGCGGCCTTCACACCTTCGGTGCTCTCGACATGGGCCATGACCGGAAGGCCAACCTCGTGCGCCGCCTTGCACGCCGCAGCGGCAACCTCGACCGGCATGCGCAGCACGCCCGGCTCGCCCACCTCGGTCGCATCGAACACGCCGCCCGTTACGAACAGCTTAATGACGTCGGCACCGCGCGCATACAGGTCACGCACCTGTTCGGCTGCCTCGGCGGGACTGTTGGCCACCTGGGCGAACAAGCCTGCACCATGGCCGCCCGGCACCGTGACGCCCGTTCCCGGCGCCACCAGGCGAGGACCTTGATACTTGCCGGCATCGATAGCATCGCGCACGGCAAGATCGGCAAACAGCGGGTCGCCCGCGCCGCGCACCGTGGTCACGCCACTTGCCAGCTGTTGTTGGGCGCTGCCCTTAAGAATGTGGCGCACGATGGCGCGCCCCACGGGATTATCGAGCTTCTTCATCAGCGCGCCCGCATCGCCCGCCGACACCGGCTTGCCCGAACCGCACAGATGCACATGCATATTGATGAGGCCTGGCATGAGATACGCCCCTGCCAGGTCGATGACCTCGGCACCTGCAGGCGCCTGCGCCACGGCACTCGGCCCCATCCACGTGATGAGACCGCGCTCAACGGCCACGGCCATATCGGGTTGCGGCTCCATATGCTCCGAACCATCCAGAATGGTCGCATTGATAAACAGCGTAGAACGATCAGCAGACGCCATATCGAGCTCCTCCCTCACGATTAACATGAACATTTGTCCATTATCACCTAATGCAGCGACCTAAAGTCGAACATATCGGTTAACGGAGGGAAGAGGGGATGTGGGGGGACGGAATACGTTGCAGCCCCACCCCAGCAACATCAGGGGAATGTCTCGATCTGTAACAGTTACGGGCCCAAACAGCCGCCAAACGTTACAGATTGAGACAAAGTCAGGGCAGCAGGGCGACACCAGCCACATCCCCTACTCCCACTCCTGCTCGTAGATGTTAAGCGACTTCACGTACCGCCCCTGGGCACCCATGATGTCGCGGACCAGGCGCAAAAAGAAGCTGATGCATGAGGTGTCGAAGCCATCTTCCAGGTCTTCTGGATGAACGGCGCCAGGCCCGTCGACCGCCGTGTCACTCAGGCGTGCGATGTCATACAGATAGAGTTGTCCCGCCGTCAGCCAGACATCGTCGACGCAGGCGAGGCGCACCGCAATCGCTCCGTCGTTCCAATGCTCCTTTTGCACGATATGCGGGTCGTAGACATCAAAGCGACAGTCGGTGCGCGTGTCCTTCAGCGCGACCATACCAGTCGCAGGATCCTTGTCCAAAATGCCAAAGCGCGAGAAATACTGCGTGTCGCGTACCTGCTCGAGCCGCTTGAGCGAGGCGGGCGAAAGCGATGCCGGCGGCTCTTCAACATACAGCTCGAGCAGCGTCTTGCCATGGCGATAGGGGCGCTCGAAGAGCAGCCAATCGGTAAATGCCATGTTGTAGGCCATGATTTCGTTTTGCGAAGGCTCGGTGCAATAGCTGAGCCACGGGTCGACAATGATCTCGAACTGTTCGCGCGCCGGCTCCAAAAACTGGAACTTCCGCAGCATCCAAAAATGGGCCATGTCGGCAATATCGTTGCCGACGGCTTCGGCTAGCTGCGCTCGGTCTAAAGCGTGGTCAGTCATGGCATCCTCCTCAAACTGATAGACCTCAATTTGAGCTTACGAGGAGGGTGGTCGGCCACGACCAGCGCGGGCAAAATAGGCCTCCGGCTGCAAACCAGATGCTGACCAAGCACTTGACGAAAAGCTTGACCGAAAATGCGCACCGCAACAAAACCGCAGGTAAACATAGACGGCAAACCCGTCCTTTTGAGCCAAGCGCCCCCGGCCATCACAGAAACAGCAGAGCGCCACAGCTCAAGAAGACGCCGAATGGACACTCGCGCGTCGACAAACGGGCAAATCGCTCGCAAAGAGTGTCCCCAACGACTAGACAAAAAATGACTAGTCATTGGGGACGTTCTTAAATGACGCCTTTACAGCTCCAGCGCATCGGCGACTTCGGCTGCGCAGGCCAAGGCATCGGCCATGGCGTTCACCACGAGCGAGCTGCCGTTGCGGGCATCACCGGCCACATACACCGGCGCGGCATCCGCAGCAACGCCATCCACGCGGGCCGCAAGGTGCGAGCCTTCGGAGGCCATCACGGGCAACGGACGGCCCGCCGTGGCAACAGGCACGCCGACGGCATCGAACACGCTGCGCTCTGGACCCGTAAAGCCACAGGCGATGAGCACCAGCTGGGCCGGCACCTCGTGCTCGGAGCCCGCAATGCGTTCGGGCTTGCCGGCCGACCAATCCAGGTCGACCACGCGCAGGCCCGCGGTCGCGCCCTTCTTATCCAGCAACACTTCGAGCGTATCCACGCCCCAGGCACGCATCTCGCTGCCCATGGCAGCGATAGCCTCCTGCTGACCGTAGTCGGTCTTCTTAACATTGGGCCACTGCGGCCAAGGGTTGCTCGCCGCACGCTTATCGGGCGCGGCCGGCAGGAA
Organism: Collinsella sp.; assembly: GCA_048205395.1. GTDB lineage: Bacteria > Actinomycetota > Coriobacteriia > Coriobacteriales > Coriobacteriaceae > Collinsella. The sequence goes on along the minus strand of DBEWUK010000047.1, from coordinate 18,260 downwards.
CTCAAACTGGCGCACGCTGCGCGCACCCTGGCGCACCGCGGTGCCCACGCAGTCGTTACCGGTATCGCCGCCGCCAATGACCACAACGTCCAGGCCGCGCGCGTTCACCGCGGGCTCGCCGCCATCGAGCACCGAGACGGTCGAAGCCGTCAGATAGTCCACGGCATACACCACGCCGGGCGCATCGATGTTCGCAGCCGAAAGCCCACGCGGGGCGCGGGCACCAGCAGCCACCACGACGGCGTCAAAGCCATCGAGCTTGGCAGCAACCTTAGGATCGCTCACGTCGGCACCCAGCTCGAACGCAATGCCCAGCTCGCGCATAAGCGCCACGCGACGCTCGACCACGGACTTCTCGAGCTTCATGTTGGGAATGCCGTACATGAGCAGGCCGCCCGGGCGGTCGTCACGCTCAAACACCGTCACGCGGGCACCGCGACGCGCAAGCTCCCATGCTGCCACCAGACCAGCAGGACCGGAGCCCACCACGGCAACCGTGGGTGCGCCCTCCCCTGCCGGCTCAAAGCGGCGCGGACCGCCGTTGGCCCACTCATGGTCGCTGATCGCGCGCTCATTGTCGTGAATCGTCGTGGGCTGGCCATCGACCGAGCCCAGGTTGCATGCGGCCTCGCACAGCGCCGGGCACACGCGACTCGTGAACTCGGGCATGGGCGAGGTGAGTGACAGGCGCTCGGCGGCCTCGTCCCAACGGCCGCGGTACACCAGCTCGTTCCACTCGGGAATCAGGTTGTGCAGCGGACAACCGCTCGGACGTGCCTTGCCAAAGCTCGCGCCCATCTGACAAAACGCCACACCGCACATCATGCAGCGGCTCGCCTGGGCACGGCGCGCGTCGTCGTCGAGCTCCACGTACAGCGGATCGAAATCGCGGCTGCGCTCCTCCACGGGGCGCAGCTCATGGGTCACGCGATCGATATCAAGAAAAGCACCGGGCTTACCCATGGCACTTACGCCTCCTTCTTGGTCGAAGTAACAGAGCTGGCAGCCACGGACGCAGCACCCGCAGCACCGCCCGCAACATCGAAGTGAGCAACATCCGCGTCACTCGCGCGACCGGTCACAATGTCAAACGCCAGCTCCTCGGCCTGCGCATGCGTCTTGCCGACGGCCTCGGCGGCGGCGACAATCGCCAGCACGCGCTCGTACTCGGTCGGAATGACCTTCACAAAGTGCTTGCTCATCGTCTCAAAGCTGTAGAGCAGCTTAATGCCGCGCGGGCTCTGCGTCGCGTCCACGTGCTCCTGAATGAGCTCGCGAATCTGCGCCAGCTCGCCGGCCGTCGGGGCCTTGAGCTCAACGCTCTCGTGGTTCACACGGGCATCGAGCGTGCCGTACTGGTCAAAGACATAGGCCACGCCACCCGTCATGCCGGCGGCGAAGTTCTGCCCGACCTCGCCCAGGATGAGTGCCAGACCACCCGTCATGTACTCGCAGCCATGGTTGCCGCAGCCCTCGACCACCACGGTGGCACCGGAGTTGCGTACGCCAAAGCGCTGGCCTGCCAGGCCGTTAATGAAGCCGCGGCCGCTCGTGGCGCCAAAGAACGCAACGTTGCCCACGATGATGTTCTCATCGAACTTGTAGGTCGCATGCGGGTTGGGGCGCACCGACACCTCGCCGCCCGAAAGGCCCTTACCAAAGTAGTCGTTGGCGTCGCCGCACACGTTGAGCGTAATGCCGCGCGGCAGGAAGGCGCCAAAGCTCTGACCGGCCGAACCATCGCAATCGATGGTGATGGAGCCGGCGGGCAGGCCCTCGGGATGCGCCTTGGTCACCGCGTTGCCCAAGATGGTGCCCACGCAGCGGTTGACGTTGGCGATATCGGCGCGGAAGCGAATCGGACGCAGGTGCGCACGGGCATCGGCCGTATAGGGCACAAACAACGTGGAGTCGAGCGTCTTGTCGAGCTCGCTGTCCGCAGCCATCTGGGGCAGGAAGTGACGGCCGTCGGCACCCGGGATGTGGGCACCAAACTCACAGGTCGCGCTCGCCAGCACGGGCGACAGATCCAGCAGGTTAGCCTTGCGGTTGCCCGGGACCTCAATCTGGCGCAAGCACTCGGGATGGCCGACCATCTCGTCGACGGTGCGGAAGCCCAGGCTCGCCATGACCTCGCGCAGCTGCTCGGCAACAAAAAGCATAAAGTGCTCAACGTGCTCGGGCTTGCCGCGGAAGCCGCGACGCAGGCGGCAGTTTTGCGTGGCGATGCCGGCCGGACAGGTATCCTGCTGGCAGTCGCGCTGCATGAGGCAGCCCATGGAGATGAGCGGCATGGTCGCAAAGCCAAACTCCTCGGCGCCCAGCAAGCAGGCGACGGCGACGTCGGTGCCGTCCATGAGCTTGCCGTCGGCCTCGAGCACCACGCGGGAGCGCAGGCCGTTTTGCAGCAACGTCTGCTGAGCCTCGGCAAGGCCAAGCTCCAGCGGCAGACCCGCATGCCAGATAGAGTCGCGTGCAGCGGCACCCGAGCCGCCATTGTGGCCGCTGATCAAGATCTTGTCGGCAGCGCCCTTGGCCACACCGGTGGCGATGGTGCCGACGCCGGCCTCGCTGACCAGCTTGACCGACACGCGCGCGCCGGGGTTGGCGTTCTTAAGATCGAAGATAAGCTCCGCCAGGTCCTCGATGGAGTAGATGTCGTGGTGCGGCGGAGGCGAGATCAGGCCGATGCCGGGCGTGGACTGACGGACCTCGGCGATCCAGGGATAGACCTTCTTGCCGGGCAGGTGGCCGCCCTCGCCGGGCTTGGCGCCCTGGGCCATCTTGATCTGAATCTCGAAGGCGCTGCACAGGTAGCGGCTCGTCACGCCAAAGCGCGCGCTTGCCACCTGCTTGATGGCGGAGTTCTTGGAGTCACCGTTAGCCAGCGGGGTCTCGCGACGCGGGTCCTCGCCGCCCTCGCCCGAGTTGGAACGGCCGTGCAGGCGGTTCATGGCGATGGCCATGCACTCGTGTGCCTCTTTGCTGATGGAACCGTACGACATGGCGCCGGTGTTAAAGCGGCGGACGATGTTGAGCGCGGGCTCCACCTCGTCGAGTGCCACCGGGGTGCGGCCACTGGCATCAAAGTCCAGCAGATCGCGCAGGCGCACGGCACGGCCGGTGCGATGCAGGCGGGCGCTGTACTCCTTAAAAGTATCGTAGCTGTCCTCGCGGCAGGCGGTCTGCAGCAGGTAGACGGTCTGGGGGTCGATGAGGTGGTCCTCGCCACCGAGCGGGCGCCACTTGGTCAGGCCCAGCGTAGGCAGCTGATCGGGAGCCGGGCTCTTAAGGATGGCGAGCGCGGCGTCGTAGCGCTCGTTTTGCTCGCGCTCGACGTCCTCGACATTCATACCGCCCACACGGCTCACCGTGCCGGCGAAGTACGCATTGACGAACTCCGGCGTAAAGCCCACGGCCTCGAAAATCTGCGCCGAATGGTAGCTCTGCACCGTGGAGATGCCCATCTTGGACATGATGGAGACGATGCCGGCGGTCGCAGCCTTGTTGTAGTTGGCGATGCCCTGCTCGGCCGTCACGTCCAGGTCGCCGCGTGCCGCCAGATTGCGGATGCACGCATGCGCGTTATACGGGTAGATGCCGCTTGCGGAGTAGCCCACCAGCGCCGCAAAGTCGTGCGGAGACACGGCATCGCCGCACTCCACCACGATATCGGCAAAGGTGCGCACGCCGGCGCGGATCAGGTGGTTGTGCACGCAGCCCACAGCGAGCAGTGACGGCACAGGGACCTCGCCCGCAGCGGCACGGTCGCTCAACACCACGATGTTCACGCCGTCGCGGACCGCAGCCTCAACATCCTCTGCAAGCTGCTTGAGCGCAGCCTGCAGCGCGCCCTCGCCGGCATCGCGGCGGTAGACGGCACGGAAACGGCGGGTCTTAAAGCCAACACGGTCAATCGCGCAAATGCGGTCGAACTCCTCCTCGCTCAGCAGCGGGCGCTCCAGGCGCACCAGCTGGCAGGCCGTACGGGAGTCCTCGAGCAAGTTGCCGTGGTTGCCCAGGTAGAGCGTGGTCGAGGTGACCATATGCTCGCGAAGAGCGTCGATGGGCGGGTTCGTGACCTGAGCGAACAGCTGATAGAAGTAGTCGAAGAACGAGCGCGTCTTCTTGGACAGGCAGGCCAGTGGCGCATCGATACCCATCGAGGCGAGCGGCGCCTTGCCCTGCTGGGCCATGGGACGCACGACTTCGTCAACATCATCCCAGTGATACCCGAGCTTGGCCATGCGCACGGCGGCGGGCACCTCAGTATCCTCGGCGGGCGTGGGCGCGACGGGCTTGTCGAGCGCGTCGACGGTCAGCGTCTCCTCGGCGATCCAGTCGCGATAGGGCTTTTCCTTGGCGTAACGGGCGCGCAGCTCGTCGTTGTAGATGACGCGGCCGCGGGCAAAATCGACCTCGAGCATCTGGCCCGGTCCCAGACAGCCGCTCGTCAGGATGTTCTCGGGGCTCACCTCGATGGTGCCCACCTCGCTCGCCAGCATAAAGCGGCCGTCGCGCGTCACGTAGTAGCGGGCGGGGCGCAGGCCGTTGCGGTCGAGGGCGGCACCCAGCGTGCGACCGTCGGTAAAGGCGATGGCCGCCGGGCCGTCCCAGGGCTCCATGAGCATGGACTGGTAGGCGTCGTAGGCGCGGCGTTCCTCGCTCAGGCTGTCGTTGTGGTCCCACGGCTCGGGCAACAGCATGGATGCGGCGCGCGTGAGCGGGCGACCGTTCATGACCAAAAATTCGAGCACGTTATCCAGAATCGCGGAGTCGGAACCCTCGCGGTTGATGATGGGCATCACGCGCTCAAGATCGTGCTGCAGCACGGGGCTGTACAGGTTGGGCTCGCGAGCGCGGATCCAGTTGACGTTGCCCTTAAGGGTGTTGATCTCGCCGTTGTGGATGATAAAGCGGTTGGGGTGCGCGCGCTCCCAGCTGGGCGTGGTGTTGGTGGAGTAGCGCGAGTGGACGAGCGCCACGGCCGTTTTGACGGCGGCGTCGTTGAGGTCGATGAAGAAGCGGCGCATCTGCGTGGCCACAAGCATGCCTTTGTACACGATGGTGCGCGAGCTCATGGAGCAGACATAGAAGATCTTGTCGCGTAGGGCAAACTCGGCGTCGGCCTTCTTCTCGATGGTGCGGCGGCACACGTACAGACGGCGCTCGAAGGCATCACCGGCGGGCGTGTTGTCCGGACGGCCCAGGAAGGCCTGCAGGATGGTGGGCATGCAGGCGCGCGCCGTCTCGCCCAGGTCGTGCGGGTCGACCGGCACCTCACGCCAAAAGAGCAGCGGCACGCCGGCCTCGGCGCAGCCCTCCTCAAACACGCGGCGGGCATCCTCTACGCCCTTGTCGTCCTGCGGGAAGAACAGCATGGCCACGCCATAGTCGCCCTCTGCCGGCAGAATCTGGCCGCACTTTTGAGCCTCTTTACGGAAAAAGTGATGCGGAACCTGGAACAGGATGCCGGCACCGTCACCGGTGTTCTTCTCGAGTCCCGTGCCACCGCGGTGCTCCAAGTTGACCAGAATGGACAGCGCATCGTCCAGAATCTGGTGATGGCGTTCACCGTTGATATCGGCAAGCGCGCCGATGCCACATGCATCGTGGTCGAATTCGGGGCGATAAAGGCCCTGCTGCTGAGCGGAATCTGCCTGCATCGCGATCCTCCCCTAGATATTAGACAGTCAGTTGAATAGGCATACTAGGAGCATCGCCGGCCCGTTGTGTTTCCCGCCCGTTTCGAAACAATCGCGTAACGCACGCCCTACGAGTGGACACCGCCGACCTCAAGGACGACGACAAGGCCCCCAGGTTCGGCCTGTAAGCTCACCGCTTCAAACATTTCAATCTGTAACAGGAAGACCCAATTTCGATGACTAACAGTTACAGATTGAGATGGTTTTGAGAGACGGTTCCGAATGTCTCAATCTGTAACACGAAGAGCCGGTTTTTGCAGCCAACTGTTACAGATCGAGATTTTCCATAGGACCATTTCTTCCTGTCTCGATCTGTAACACCTAGGTCCAATTTCCATCCCTAGTTGTTACAGATCAAGACATTTCGGCAATCCCCTTTCACTGTCCCATTCAAATACAACAATTTTGTTAGTCTTGGTTAACTTTTGAGCCTAAAACGGGTATCCTTTGCGGCGTCAAGCAAACGGCACGCACACCGTGCCAGATCAAGGAGGCCCCTATGGCGCACCAAGCAGACCAGCAGACGATGCAACTCGTCCTTATCCGTCACGGAGAATCCGAGTGGAACAAGCTCAACCTGTTCACCGGCTGGACCGATGTCGAGCTCACCGACACGGGCCGCGAAGAGGCGGCGGCAGGCGGCCGCGCCCTCAAGGAAGCGGGCTTCGACTTTGACATCTGCTACACCTCGCGCCTCAAGCGCGCGATCCACACCCTCAACATCGTGCTCGGCCAGATGGACCGCGAATGGCTGCCCGTCATCAAATCCTGGAAGCTCAACGAGCGCCACTACGGCGCGCTGCAGGGTCTCAACAAGGCCGATGCCGCGGCGGAGCACGGCGACGAGCAGGTGCTCATCTGGCGCCGTTCCTTCGATGTCTGCCCGCCGGCGCTCGAGCCGGGCGACGGTCGCGACCCTCACACACAGGAGCAGTACCGTGATGTCGCACCCGACCAGCTGCCCTATACCGAATGCCTCAAGGACACGATCGCCCGCGCCTGGCCCTATTTCGAAGACGAGATTCGCCCCCAGATGCTCGCCGGCAAGCGGGCACTCATCGCCGCACACGGCAACTCCCTGCGCTCGCTCGTCATGAAGTTCGAGCACCTCACGCCCGACGAAATCCTCAAGGTCAACATCCCTACCGGCGTGCCGCTCGTTTACACCTTCGACACCGATTTCAATGTCCTCGACAAGCGCTACATCGGCGACCCGGCAACCATCGCCGCTAAGATCGATGCCGTTGCCAATCAGGGCAGGGCGCACAAGTAGCCCAAACCTAAACCCAGGGCGTGGCGCCGCGCAACCCAAGTGCAGCGCCACGCCACCCCAACGTAGGAACCAGCCATGCTCAACCATCTCAAACAACACTTTGGCTCCCGACGCACCGGCGGTCACGGAGGCCTAGACATTGCACGGCATATCGGCCCCGGGCTGCTCGTGACCGTCGGCTTTATCGATCCGGGCAACTGGGCCTCCAACATGGCCGCCGGCTCGCAGTTTGGTTACGCGCTGCTGTGGATCGTCACGCTGTCCACGATCATGCTCATCGTGCTACAGCACAACGCGGCGCACTTGGGCATCGCCACGGGCGCCTGCCTTGCCGAGGCCACGACGCGCTTTCTCCCCCGCTTCGTTGGGCGCACGGTGCTCGCCAGTGCCTACCTCGCGACCATCGCCACCGCCCTGGCCGAAGTCCTGGGTGGCGCAATCGCCCTTCAGATGCTCTTTGGGCTGCCCGTGCGCGCCGGCTGCGCCATCGTGGCGGCGGCATCGTTGGCGATGCTCATGACGAGCTCCTACAAGCGTGCCGAGCGCTGGATTATCGCCTTCGTAGGCGTGGTAGGACTCTCGTTTTTGGCCGAGCTCGCGCTGGTCAAGGTCGACTGGCCGCAAGCCGCCATAAGCTGGATCACGCCCAGTATGCCCACTGGCTCGGCCGCGATTATCGTTAGTGTCCTGGGTGCGGTCGTTATGCCCCATAACCTCTTTCTACACTCCGAGGTCATCCAATCCATGCACTTCGAAGGCCAAGGCGAGCAAGTTATCGAAGAACGTCTGCGCTACGAGCTCTTCGACACGTTCTTTTCGATGGCCGTGGGCTGGGCAATCAACTCGGCCATGGTCGTCCTGGCCGCAACGACCTTCTTTGCGCACGGCATGGTCGTAGACGACCTCGCCGTCGCAGCGGCCACGCTCTCCCCCATCTTGGGCCCGGCGAGCTCGACCATCTTTGCGGTGGCGCTGCTGTTTGCGGGCATATCGAGTAGTGTGACGGCGGGCATGGCGGCGGGCACCATCACCGCGGGCATGTTCGACGAGGAATACGACATCCACGACCGGCACTCATCGATTGGAGTGGCGGTCTGTTTCGTCGGCGCAGTGGCGGCGTGCCTGATCGTCCCGAATCCTTTTGAGGGTCTCATCTGGAGTCAGGCGCTGTTGTCGCTTCAGTTGCCGATTACGGTCTTTGTGCTCATACGACTCACCAGTTCGCCCCGCGTTATGGGCAAATACGCCAACTCGCGCCCGCTCAACGCGCTGCTCGTAGGGATCGGCGTCATCGTGACGATTCTCGACATCGTGCTGCTAACGGGGATGTAATTGGAATGGCGTGACTGTCCAGATATAACATCTCAATCTGTAACACGTAAGGCCGTTTTAAACCGTCAGATAAATCAAAAGGGTCCCAGCCGGAATATCCAGCCGGGGCCCTTGGACAGAGCTCTGTATGGCTAATCGCCGTGTGTCTACGAGTTACTCCTCGACGAGCTCAAACTCATCGGGGCCGACGCCGCACACCGGGCACACGTAATCCTCGGGCAGCTCGGGCGTGTCGACCTCAACCTCGTAGCCGCAAACGGTGCACACAAACTTATACGTCTTCTTCTCCTCAGCCATGATGTTCTCCTCTCGAACGTGACTGGTGATGTACTTCGTTTATTAGTATAGATTCTCAATAATATAATGCAAGTATTTTTAGGACATTTCTAGCCTTGATACGACGAAGCCTTGGGCGGCGTCTTGCCCTTCAAGACCTTGTGATAGTAGTCATAGGTCAGCGGGGCCTCGCCGCTCAAGCGCTCGGCATCCTCAACCTCGCCGATAAACAGCAGATGCGTGCCCACGTCCACGGTATCAATCAAACGGCAGCTAAACAAGGCCGCCGCGCGCTCGGGCACATAAGGCATGCCCAGAGCGGTCTCGTGGGTCTCGTACTTGGCAAACTTGTCGTAATCGCTGCTGGTGCGGAAGCCAAAGTTGCCGATATAGAGCATGTCGGCGGTCTGGTCAATCACGGTCAGCGCAAAGGCCTTAGCCGATGCGATTACGCCGGACGTGACATTTTCCTTGTTCACGGCAATCGAGATGCGCGGCGGGGCGGATGTCACCTGCACTGCTGTGTTGATAACGCAGCCGGCACGCAGCCCGTCCGCCGCGGCGCTCACCACGTACAGGCCACTCGGCATGGTAAAGAACGCAGTTTTGTCCATAACGATCACTCCCCTAGCTCGGGTTGGAACCTCATGGATGTATGTACCCACAAAAAAGGCGGCACCCATAACGGACGCCGCCTTTGAGACATATGTGTCAGAACAGTAAGAAAGATGAGATGTGTCCCACCAATCCACCTGCTAGAAACCTAGCGATTGCGCTCTTTGAGGGCGCGGTCGATCTCGCGTTGGACATCACGCTTGGCCATATCCTCGCGCTTGTCGTAAAGCTTCTTGCCGCGGCCTAGGCCCAGCAGCAGCTTTACGCGGCCGTCGGTATTAAAGTAGAGTTCCAGCGGCACCAGGGCATAGCCGCGATTACGTAACTTACTGTCGAGAAAGTCAATCTCCTTGCGGTGAAGCAGCAGACGACGACGGCGATCAGGGTCGCGGTTCCACACGCCACCATGGCTATAAGGGTGAATATGCAGGCCCACGAGCCAGCACTCGCCGCCACGAATCAGTGCAAAGGTGTCGGTGATCTGGCACGCGCGCTCGCGAATCGACTTGACCTCGGTGCCGCTCAGCTCAATGCCGCACTCAAAGGTCTCATCGATAAAATACTCATGGTGTGCCGAGCGATTCTTGGAGATGAGCTTGCGCTCGCGCTTACTGGGCATCGCCGGCCTCCTTGGCTCCATCGGCGTTTGAGCCCGCGGCCTCGCGCTTTGCCTTGCGCTCAGCATTGAGCTCGGCGTCGCTCTCGCGCACCAGTTTGATAATCGCCGCGCAGGCCTCCTCGCCCACCAAGTCGCGAGCGCGCACCGTCAGGCGCGTCGCCTCCTGCTTGTCGCCGTCGCTTGCAGCATCGGTCGCGCACATAATCAGGCAGATGGCAATCTCGGCCGAAGGCGAGGTCGGCACGCCTTGCAGGGCCAGTTCACCCATCACGTGATCGTCGCTCTCATCGGCGGCATCCGGATAGGCGGTATGGATCTTGTTGAGCAGACGTGTCGTGTGCGCATCGTTGGGCGCCAGACGCAACGCCAGACGCGCACAACCCACGGCGGCCGAGACATTCTCGGTCTCGGGCTCCAAGAAGTACTGCCCCAGGTTGGCATAGGCGCGGGCGGCGCACTTGCCATCGCTCGCACGCTCCAGCACCGAGAACGAGAGCGATGCCCATTCTTGCTTGTCCTCGAGTGCGCGGAACAGCTCGGCCAAGTCCAAGCGATAGTTGCAGTTCATGGGGTCCCAACGCACAGCCTGCATCAGGGCATTACGAGCGCTCACATAATCCTGCTGGCGAATGTAGGCAAACGCCATGTCAGAGTACAGGCGGTCAAACGGCACCTCGACCTGCACGAGCTCGCGCGGATCCTTCTCCACGCGGCGATAGGCCAAGCGCTCAAACTTGCTATCGAAGCTAAAGTATTGGCGCTTCTCCTCCGTCTTGCACTCGGCGTCGATATACTCCTCGGCGAGCTCCACCAGGCGCTCCAACAGCGGCGTCGCCGTAGCCAGGTCGCCCTGCGCCAGATAGTTCTCGGCATACGTGATGTCTTGCAAGCTGATGGGCAGATCCATGGCTACTCCTCGATCTGAGCGAACACGGCAGGCGCCGTATATACGGTCGATACACAAAACCCGGGTCTCTTGCGAGGCCCGGGCGTTCATTTGTGGGTAGCCCGTACCAGATTCGAACTGGTGATCTCCGCCTTGAGAGGGCGGCGTCCTAAACCGCTAGACGAACGGGCCATATGTAGCAAATGCAATGGCTGGGATGGAGGGAGTCGAACCCCCATTGACGGAACCAGAATCCGCTGTCCTGCCATTAGACGACATCCCAATGACTGCATCGCTGCGCTCGGCTGTGCCTTTGCGCAAGAAAGAAATATACGGGAAGTCACGCCATGACGCAAGCCCCAATTTTGACTTTTTTGAAATTCGGTCAAATACGGCCAACACGTGAAGGACCTGTGAAGCACCAGCGACACCTACGGCGCCAAAGCCCGTAAAACATCCCACATCTACCGCTGGTAGATTACAACAATGCAGCACTCGCGGCTGATGGCACAATCGAACCGTCATCATTGCACGGATATCGAGGCACCATGGACGAAGAGCTTGATTACCTATGGGAGACCCTGGGCCTCGAGATCGCTGCTGACCTTTGGCCCGAACGGGACAAAATCCATCCCACACTGCGCCCCGCCATCACGGTGATGCAGGCAAAATACCGCCGTGCATCCTTTTTGATCATGCGGGTGTCATGGCACGCGGGACTCCCCGACCTTAAGCGAATCCAGGCAAGCCTCGTCGAGCTATCCGGTATGCCGACCGTCATATCCGAGGCGCACCTGGAGCAGCGCCAACGCGAGCGACTGCAACAGCAGCGGATTCCCTTTATCTGCCCCGGCGTTCAGGCATATCTGCCCTTTATGGACGAGGAATACTGGAGCGGCAAGCCCAACAAGCACGTAAAGGTCTACGATCCGCACGAATGGGCACAGCTCGAGGATTGAGCCGAGCGAGCCTGCCGATGGAAAACACGTCCCGCCCTGAGCACTCAAAACGGGTCGCACTTTCCGCAGCTGCTACAGCAACGCCTCGGCCCAAGCCGCTTCCCTAAAGCCAGGAATCGCAAAGTCGTCGCCCACCAGCAGCGGACGCTTGACCAGCATGCCGTCGGTCGCCAGCAGCTCGTAGCACTCCCGATCCGTCATGCCCGCATCCAGACGCGCCTTCAGGCCCAGCTCTCGATATTTCATGCCCGACGAATTAAAGAAGCGCCGCACCGGCAGCCCCGAACGAGCAATCCAGGTCGCAAGCTCATCAGCCGTGGGATTGTCCAAAACGATATCGCGGTCGACATACTCTACCCCATGTTCGTCCAGCCATGCCTTGGCCTTCTTACAGGTCGAGCACTTGGGATATTCAACAAACAATACCGCCATGGGATTTCCTTTCTTAGAGAAAACAGGTGTCTGGAAAACTGCGCATCGACGACCGCTCACGATAGCAGCCGTTATTGTAGTCGATGTCGAAGCATAGGCAGTCGCGATGTCTCGTCTTAAGGCTAGCGCCTCGCATGGGCGCCGATCGGCCGAGTCGCATGGCGCACCAACGCCGCCGTCAGCAATACCAACAGCATGGCGGTGACATAGCCCGCAGCATCGAATCCTAAATCGATAACGTCAAAATGCCTGCCGGGAACAAAGATCTTATGTACCTGATCGCCAACGGAGCAGGCGGCGCAAAAGAGCAATACGGGCACGCAACGGGAGCATACGCTCCACGGACGCTTGGAAAAGCAAACCACGACCACCGAGGCAAACAATCCGACGAAGAAAAACTCTACGGTATGGGCAACGCGACGGACGTTTGTGCCCGCCCACATGCGAATGGAAGCAAGTCGGCCAGACCGGACATTCGAGGCAGCCGAATCGGTGCCCCCGGTCATTCCGTTCTCCGTCTGGGCTTCACCCGTGGCATCGGCAGCCTGAACGCCCGTAGCCTGACCCTCCACTACACGCGCGGTGGACTCGCTCAGCAACGACGTCTCCACCGCATTTTGCTCCGTCAGCACCCAGATGCCCGCCAGCGTTGCAGCGAACAGAACGATCGCGGTCCATCCGATTATTTGTTTTACGCGCGCCAAGGGCCAACCTCCTTTTTTTGAATATCAGCGAGTGTAGCCCCAAATGGCATTGTCACCGTATCAAAATTTGAATCGCAACAGGAAGCGACAAAGCGACGCAAACCCCTACCCCGCCTCGCGCATCCAGCGATCGAACGTCCCCACGCACACGCCCAGGCACTTTGCTGCCTGGCTGCGGGTAATATCGCCCGCCTCATAGCTATCGCGCACCAGCTCAAACTGAGGAGGGCATGGCTTGCGAGGCCGGCCAAACCGCACCCCTCGCGCCCGCGCCGCTGCAATTCCCTCCGCCTGGCGCCGATGGATATTCTCGCGCTCCACCTGCGCCACGTAGCTCAGCAGTTGCAGCACAATATCGGCAATCAGGGTGTTGGTCACATCCGGCGCGCCGCTGGCCCTGACGCGCGTGTCAAGCAATGGCATGTCCAACACCACAATGGCAACCCCGAGCTCCTTGGTAATGCGCCGCCATTCCTCAAGAATCTCGGAGTAATTACGACCAAGTCGGTCGATAGAAAGAACCACCAGCACGTCCCCGTCTCCCAGGACGTGCAGCAGCTCGCGATAACGCGGTCGATCGAAGTCCTTGCCGCTCGCATGGTCGGCATAAATATTCGCCGAGCCCACACCATAGGCGCCCAGCGCATCCAGCTGCCGATTAAGGTTCTGATCGCGCGAACTCACCCGCGCATAACCGTACACCGTCGCCATCTCATCCCCGCTTTCTTGTAAACCTGCCAAAAAGGGACAGGTTTATTTTGGTAGGTTTTACCTCTCAAATAGCAGGTAAGCGGGCGGCCGAGCAGACGGCAAGGTAGCCACGATTCAAATGCGGAGGGCGGTCCCGAAAGGCTGCCCTCCGTTCCTCCACCATGAGTCGGGATTTGGCTAATGGATAAGCTTAAAGTCCAGGTGTCCACGCGTGGTATTGACGCGCGAGACCTCGATGATCACGCGCTGCCCCAGCTCGTAACGGGTGCCCGTGTCGGCACCCGTGAGCGTTAGCGCGTCCTCGTCGAACTCGAACCACTCGTTGCCCAGGCTCTTGATCGAAACCAAACCTTCGACCTGCGTCAGGTCCAAGCGCACAAAGAGGCCCATGCTGCTAATCCACGAGACGGTTCCGGCATAGCGCTCGCCCAGACGGTCCTCATAGTACTGGGCAATCTTGATCTTTTGCGTCGCATGGCTGGCGGCATCTGCCGCGCGCTCGGCATCGCTGCATGCGCGGCAGATCTGCGGCAGAATGCGCGGCAGCGACTCGCGCCCCTTGCCGATCAACCGCGGCGTACGGACCAAGGCGTCCTTGCCGCCGAGCTGCTCATAGGCCAACTGCAGTTTGAGCACGCGGTGCACCACCAGATCGGGGTAGCGACGGATGGGACTCGTAAAGTGACAGTAGCACGGCGCGGCGAGCGCAAAGTGGCCCTCGTTGCGCGGCTTGTACAGCGCGCGCTGCATGCTGCGCAGAAGCAGCGTGTTAACGAGCGGTGCGTTGGCCGTACCGGCGGCAGCATCGACTGCAGCCTGCAGCTCATCGGGACTCCCCAGGGCAATACCGGCAGCACGGCGATCGTCGATAATGCCTAGCTGCGCCAGCGCAACGGCGGCACCGTGCAGGCTATCGGGGCTCGGATCCTCATGCACGCGATAGCAGGCCTCGATATCACGGTCTGCCAGCCACTCTGCAACGCACTCGTTGGCGAGCAGCATGGCTTCCTCGATAAGCGACGTGGCACACGAACGCTCACGCGCCACAATCTGCACGGGTACTCCGTCCTCATCCAATAGAGCGCGAATCTCGGCCGTGTCAAAATCGACTGAGCCGCGGGCGCGACGAATACGACGGCGAAGTTCGGCGAGTTCGTTAGCGGCGACAAGGAAATCGCCGAGGTCGATGTTGTAGCCGCGGGCGGTCTCCTCGCACGCAAGACCGCGCTCAAGCGCTTCCTCGCGCGAGGTCTCGGCAGCCGCAACGTCCTCGGCCGCACCCTCCAGCACCGAATACTCAACCGCGCCGGCACGCACCAGCAGCGCCTCGGCGCCGTCATAGTCCATACGCACACGCGAGCGAATCACGCTGGGGTACGGATCGTAATGCCGCACGCGACCCTGCGCATCGAGCTCGATATCGACGGTAAACGCAAGACGGTCCTCGTCAGGGCGAAGCGAGCACAGGTCACAGGACAGGCGTTCGGGCAGCATAGGAAGCACGCGATCGGCCAGATACACCGATGTCGTGCGATGGCGAGCCTCAAGATCGATATGCCCGTCCCAAGCCACATAGTGTGAAACGTCGGCGATATGCACACCCAGCTTGTAGCCACCCTCGGGCGCGCGCTCCAGCGAAATGGCATCGTCAAAGTCGCGCGCGTCGACCGGGTCGATCGTGATGACAAAGCGGTCGCGCAGATCGCGGCGGAGCGGGTCCTTAAGCGCCGCGGACACATCGAGCGAAAGCCCCTCGGCCTCGTCTAGCGCGGCCTCGGGATAGCTATCGGTATAGCCGTAACGCGCCATCACATATTGAACGCCCAAATCGGGCGCGTCATCTCCGCCAATGCGGCGTTCGATCGTCACAGTGCCCGATTCCAGGCGCGTCGGGTAGGTCAAAATGCGCGCGACAACAGCATCACCCGGGTGGACACCCAGACGAACCGCCGAGGTGTCCTCGGGCAAAATGAAGAAGTCGGCCTTCAGGCGCGAATCGAGCGGCTCGATCACACCGAGCGGACCGGCGGTCTGGTACGTGCCCACCACGCTTATAGCTGCGCGCTCAACCACGCCCTCGATCACGGCGCGACGCTCGCCATGCGGGCTGTTCTTAATGCTCACGGCAACGGTATCGCCGTCCATGATCTCACGCTTGCCGCGACCCATGACCTTGTAGTCGCCATTCTCGGTTATGACATAGGCACTGTGCTCATGGAGCTGCACGTGCCCGGTCAGGCTCGGACGGCGTTCGCTGCGCACCGGCCCGCGCTTATTGCGAGCTCCACGCTTATGCTTGTTATTGCGCCCCATGGCGCCTCCTAACTATCGATTGCCGTTTACATCCCAAGAGTCTACCCAAATGATCCCTAGGGGACAAAAAACGGGCCGCCCCATAAGAGACGACCCGTTGGAAGGGATGAATTCCAGGCATGCCTACACGCGCAGGTAGCGGCGCATGGCGATGGCAGAACCAAAGAGACCGATAATCACGCCGACCAGAATCAGCGCAGCATAGGTCACCAGGTAGTACTGCATCGGCAGGGCAAACGACATCCAGCCGATGCTCTCCTGCAGACGCGGAATCATCAGATTGCGCAGCAGCTCCAGAACGCCGATGGAAAGCAGCGAGCCCAAAATGGCCTGCAGTACGCCCTCGGTGATAAACGGGCCACGAATGAAGCCGTTGCTGGCACCGACCAGACGCATAATCGCAATCTCACGACGACGCGCCGTAATGGACAGGCGAATCGTGTTGTTGATGAAGATGAATGCGATAAAGGTCAGAAGGCCAACGAGCACCACAGCGGCGATGCGGATGTAGTTGGTCACCTGGAACAGGCGGCTCACTTCCTCCTGGCCGTACAGCACGCTCGCGTTGACGTCGCCGTCATCCGCGATCTTCTGGAAATCGGCATCCTTCTTGAGCTTCTCTGCCGTGCTCTCGACCTTGGACGGATCGTCCATCTCAATAGCGAAGGAAGCCGGCAGCGGGTTCTGGCCATCGAGCGCGCTCATGGTGGCGTCGGCGTTGCCCGACATCTTGCTCGTATACTCGGCCAGCGCGTCGTCCTTGTCCTTATAGGTCACGGACTTGACGTTATTCCACGTCTTAAGTTCGGCCTCAAAAGCCTGAACATCGGCCTGATCAGCGTCATCACTAATAAACGCGTTGATGACAACCTGATCCTCGACGGTGCCGATCACGGAGTTCAGCATCGCGGAGCCCATGATGAACAGGCCGATGATAAACAGCGAAAGGAAGATCGTGATGACGGCGCCGAGCGAGGTAGTCCAGTTACGGAAGAAGTGGCTGATTGCCTCTTTGAAGGAGTAGCCCACGTTAGTTGGTGCCATAGTTGCCGTAACCTCCCCTCTCCTGGTCGCGGATAACGTGGCCGCCCTCAAGGGCGATCACGCGACGGTGCATGCTATCGACCATCTCGCGGTCGTGCGTGGCGACGATCACGGTGGTGCCGGTGCGGTTAATACGCTCGAGCAGCTTCATGATGCCCAGCGAGATCGCCGGGTCGAGGTTACCCGTGGGCTCGTCGCAAATCAGCAGCGGCGGACGGTTGACCATAGCGCGGGCGACGGCAACGCGCTGCTGCTCGCCACCGGAAAGCTGGTCGGGCAGCGAGTCCATCTGATCGGCCAGACCGACCAGACGCAGCACCTCGGGCACCTGGCTGCGAATGACGCCCTTGGGCTTGCCGATGCACTGCAGGGCAAACGCCACGTTTTCGTAGGCGGTCTTTTGCGGCAGAAGCTTAAAGTCCTGGAACACGGCGCCAATCTGGCGGCGCAGGAACGGAACCTTGCGGTTCTTGATCTTCATGAGGTCCTGACCGGCAACCAGGATGCGGCCACTCGTCGGCTTGACGTCGCGGTTGAGCGTCGACAGCAGCGTGGTCTTACCCGAACCGGAGTGACCGACCAGGAAGACGAACTCGCCCGGATAGATCTCGATGTTGATGTCGTCGAGTGCAGGCTTGTTGGGCTGTGCCGGATAGATCTTGGTGACATGCTCCATAAGGATAACGGGCTCGACACCGGCCTGCTTGGCCATCTTCTTGCGGCTGGCCTGCGGATCGATGGGCGCAAACACCGACGTAAAATCGGGGTTGTTGAGCGCGTTATCGAGGCTTGCGACCTCGGCCGCCTGATCGCTCTCGACCACCGGGGCAGCAGGCTGCGTGGGGTCGGGAATAGCGGCAAAGAGACCGGACTGCGCAGGCTGAGGAGCCGGCGTCGCAGGGGCCATGGGGTCGGGAATGCCGGCCATGGTAGGCTGCGGCGTGGCGGCACCAGCCTGAGGCTGCTCCACGCGAGCGGTCACGGCCTGAACGGGCTCAAAACCCGCCGTGCCGGAAAGCGCGACATCGCTGGTTGGATTGTAGGCAAAGGGATCGGATGCCGGCTGTGCCTGATCTGCCGGCTGAGCGGGGGCCTGAGCAACAGGCTGGCCCTCTGAATCCGGAGTGGCGAAACGACTGCCCTGGACGCCTGCCTGCGTCTTGGGGGCATCATCGCCCGCACCGGAGGTACGGAAGTGGTTACCCACTGGTGCTCCTTATCGTCGTGCGTTTAAACTACATGAGCGCTTTGTATTTTAGCAGCATTAGCTTTGCTGCACATAAGAAGCATGGCGGAGCCTGGTCTCACCGGCCGCGCACAGGGCTACCTCCCAAATCGTCCTCGGACATGTCGGAGCCCCCGCTGCGCACTACGTGCGGCGGGGGCTCCTC
>DBEWUK010000026.1:0-7796 GCA_048205395.1 Collinsella sp. | reverse complement strand
GTCCCCGATGACTACACTCAAAAATCGGCGCCCGCCGGCGATGTTGCCGGCGGGCGCCGTTGTCGTGTAGGTGGCTATGTCGTGCGGGCTGCTGTTGAACGTTCGGGCCCGTGCTCTATAGCGAGTCGATAAAGCGCTGCTGGGCGGCGCGGCCGGCTTCGTCCCACTTAAAGACGCCGGCGTTGTCGAGCACGTGGCCAAACGCCACGCCGACCTCCTCGTGCAGGATATCGATGGCGTTGTCGGCCGTAAGCTCGTCGGCGCGGCGGGCAAAGACGTCCTTGGCCCATGCGGCGTGGCTGCGGCAAAGGTCGTCGCCCTCGAGCGCGCCAGCAAGGTCGTAGCTGGCATCGGCTTTGGCCGCCAGCAAGTGCTCGCGGACAGCGCCAAGCTCGGGAACCAGGCGCGGCGGCAGAATGGCCAGGCCCATGACCTCAATCAAGCCGATGTTCTCTTTCTTAATGTGGTGGTACTCAGCATGCGGGTGGAAAACGCCCAGCGGATGCTCGTCGGTCGTGATGTTGCAGCGAAGCGCCAGGTAGGCCTCGTAAATCTCGCCGCCGGCATTGCCGCGGGAGTCGACGCGGCGGATGACGGGCGTCACGGTGTTGTGCGCCACGCCATCGGCCGTGTGCGCGATGACGCCCACAGACTCATCGGTCCACTCGCGCCAGGCGAGGATAATCTTCTCGGCAGCGTCGAGCAGCTGGGCGCGGTCATGCGAGCGCAGGCGCAGCACCGAGAGCGGCCACTGCAGCACGGTACCGGTGACCTGGTCAAAGCCGGGCACGCTAAACTGCGAGACCTCGGCGGCATGCATCATGGGGAACTCGTGCGCACCGCCCTGGAAGTGGTCGTGCGACAGAATCGAGCCGCCCACGATGGGCAGGTCGGCGTTGGAGCCAATAAAGTAGTGCGGGAACAGGTCGACAAAGTCGAGCAGGCAGGTCAGGCCCTTGCGGTCGACGTGCATCGGGCGATGCTCGGAGCTCATGGCAATGCAGTGCTCGTTAAAGTACGCGTACGGGCTGTACTGGAAGCCCCAGCGCTCGCCGTTGAGCTGGATGGGGATAACGCGCAGGTTCTGGCGGGCGGGGTGGGCGCCGCCGTCGGCTGCAGCGGAGCGTCCAGGGTAGCCCTCGTTTTCGATGCAGAGCTGGCAGGCGGGATACTTCTCGCCCGTGTTCTTGGCGGCACCTGCCGCGGCGATATCGCGCGGGTCCTTTTCGGGCTTTGACAGGTTGATAGTGATTTCCAGGTCACCCCAGTTGGTGGGGGTGCTCCATTTGATGTTGCGCGCGATGGCGGCGCGGCGCACGTAACCGGCGTCACAGCACAGGCCGTAGAACCAGTCGGTCGCGGCGCGGGGCTCGTTGACGCCCATACGGCCGTTGAATTCCTCGTTTACAACCGAAGGTCTTGGCATGAGCGCGCCCATGATGCGCATGGCGATGCGGTCGCGGCCCGATGCCGTGTCCTCGGCGGCGCCGTTGGCAATGGCGGCCTCGGCAAGCGCGGCGAGCGTGCCCTCTAGGTCGAAGTCGGGGAGTGTATCGGGGTGCAAGAGCGAGAGTTTCTCGACCTGGAGCGCCCAGGCCATGTCGAGCGCCGGGCCCGTAGCACCGATGCACTCGAGAATGGTGTTATACGCCCAGATGCGATCGTCCTGGCCGATCATCGATCGGTGGATAGCGTATTCGATCAGGTTCTGCGCGGCCTCGCGCACGTCGGTCATTACAGCCATGCCGCGTAAGCCCCCTTGTCAGAAATTGCGTAGTGGCGGGCAGAGCCCTCGCCCAGCCAGCCGTTCATCTTGGTGATAAAGGTGTCGACAAGCTCGAGCGGTACGAAGGCCTGGATGGTGCCACCAAAGCCGCCGCCGTGGATACGGACGGCGCCGCGGCCGTCGAGCACATGCTCGGCCAGTGCCAGGGCATACATCGAAGGCTGCTCGGAGCCCAGCTTGGCAACGACATTCTGCAGGTACATGGCAGAGCTGGCGCCGGACTCGCGCGTCAGGACCAGGAACTGATCGATGTCGCCGGCGTTCAGGGCTGCCCAGCGCTTATCGACCAGGCCGTTTTCGTACCAGTAGTGAATGGCGCGCAGACAGGCGCGGTCGCCCAGCTTGGCGCGCAGCTCGGGGAGCTTGGCGTCAAAGTCCGCCACGTTTACCTCGCACAGGCGTGCCTTGCCAAACTCGGCAGCGACGTCCTGCATCTCGCGCGGAACGGCGGCGTAGTCGTCGGTGGCGGCCACGTGGTCGGCACCGACCTTAACGAGCACGAGCGCATAACCGTGATCCTCAAAGTTGAGCTCGAGCTTCTGGGTTTTAGGCTGAGCCTGGTTCTCAAAGTCCATGTAGGCGAGGCCGCCCAGGCACACAGCGGCCTGGTCCATCAGACCGCAGGGCTTGCCGTAATAGTTGTTCTCGGTGCGCTGGCTCATCTGGGCGAGCGCGACGGGCTCGATGGCGGGTGCGCCCCAGAGCGTCTCCATGGCGCGACCGTATGCCGCCTCGACAGCAGCAGAGCTCGAAAGGCCGCCGCCCGAGGGGACAGAGCAGGTGAAGGCGAAGTCGAAGCCCTGGGGCTCAACGCCCAGAGCAGCGATTTCGTGGGCCATGCCGCGGACGAGGCTCGCAGACGTGCCCTTCTCGGACTCTTGAATACCCAGCGTGTCGAGCGTGATCTCAAACGTGGGATAGCCCTCGTCGGCGACGCGGACCTTGTTGGAGTCGGTTGCCACGGCGATGCCGTCGACAGCGACATCGAGCGAGCCGGCGATGACGTGGCCGCCCTCGTGGTCGGTGTGGTTGCCACTGATCTCGGAGCGGCCGGGCGCGTGCACATAGAGCACCTGGCGATCGCCGATGGGCCCAAACTCCTCCTCAAACAGCTTGGTGAGCGTGGCGAGTGTCTTTTCGTCGGGGGTGGTCATCGGAGTCCTTTCCTTGGCGCGTACGGGTAAGTTTTGCGCCGTTATGAGTACGTTAACAACTTGAAGCGGCATGAACCAAGTGTTCACGATGCCGCACGTTACGGGCTATGTTAACGTACTCATAACACAACTCTTGTCACTTTTTGAGAATCTGGTAATCGGTAGAAATTCAGCCGTGAACGGTATTGCCGTATGGACTTATAAAGCAGAAGAGATGCGGATTGAAAAAGTAGAGTACGTTAACATGCGTCCGACGATAGCGGGCCTCGGCGCGGGCTAAACTCCTGCCCGGGCCGGCATTCACGCTATTCAGATCTCGCAAGGGTGAAGGTGATCCTGTGGCAAGGCGCCCGTCCAACGATACAGGTACGCGTCCGGTCTCCATGGCCGACGTCGCCCGCGCTGCTGGCGTTTCGCAGCAGACGGTTTCGCGCGTCGCCAACGGCTTGCCCAACGTTAACGAGCAGACGCGCCAGCGCGTGCAGTCCGCTATGCAAGAGCTCGGCTTTCGTCCGAGTTATGCCGGTCGCTCGCTGCGCGACGGTCGATACCATTCGGTTGGCCTATGCGTCAACGATGTCACCAAGTTTGGCAACCTCTCAATGATCGACGGCATCGCCAGCGCTGCTCGCGAGCATAATTGTGCCATCACGCTGGTCGAGATGTCCAAGACCGAGGAGTTTTCGCTTGCCGAGGCCACGCGTCGTATGGCCGCATTGCCAGTGGACGGCATCATCATCGGCATGAGCCGCATGGCGCCCGATTTTGAGACGTTTGATCCACTGCCGGGCATTGGCACGGTCATCGTTACCATGTATGCGCACCCGCGGGTGACCACGGTCGATTCCGATCATTACGGCTGCTCGCTCTTGCTTATGGATCACCTGTTTGAGCTGGGGCACGAGCAGATTCGCTATATTGGCGGCCCGTCGTACTCGGTCGACGAACAATTTCGTCGCGCCGGTTGGCAGGATGCACTCGAGCGTAAACACATCGAGCCGGCAGAGCCGCTCGAGGGCGACTGGTCTGCCAACAGCGGCTACGAGGCCGGCAGGCACCTGGTCGAGCACGATCACACCATGACGGCGATTTACGCGGCAAACGACCAGATGGCAAACGGCGCAATTGCGGCGCTGCGCGATAGCGGCCTGCGCGTGCCCGAGGACGTAAGCGTGGTGGGCGTCGATGATTCGCTCGATGATTTTGTAGCACACAACGAGCTCACGACCGTGCGATTCGATCTACATCAGCGCGGACGCGAGGTGTTCGAGCATGCGGTTCCCGAGGCGGGTACGGCGGGCAAAACCGTTGCCATTCGTATTCCCGGCCAACTCATTATTCGACATAGCACGGCGATACCGCGCTCATAGTTTGCGCAGGTAAACGGCGATTTATCGTATTTCAATAACAATCGGTATGGATGCTGGCAGATAACAGTTGGGATACTGCCGAGTGTTATGATAGACGGGTTCTTTTGTCTATCTAGGAGGCTTTGCCTGATGGAGATCACCAAGGATATCCGCTACATCGGTGTCGACGATCACGACATTGACCTGTTCGAGGGCCAGTACGACGTGTCCGAGAACGGCATGGCATACAACAGCTACGTTATCTTGGGCGAAAAGATCGCTGTCGCCGATTCAGTCGACGGCGGTTTTGTTGACGAGTGGCTCGGCAACCTCGAGGCCGTGCTCGATGGCCGTACGCCCGACTATCTGGTTGTCCATCACATGGAGCCCGATCACTCCGCCGGCATCGCTGCCTTTATGGAGCGCTATCCCCAGGCGCAGATCGTGGCAAGCATGGGCGCCTTCCGCATGATGGTCAACTACTTTGGCACCGACTTCCCCGAGCGCAAGATGGTCGTCAAAGAGGGCGATGTGCTCGACCTGGGCGGCCACAGCCTGACGTTTGTCGGTGCTCCCAACGTGCACTGGCCCGAGGTGCTCTTCTCCTACGAGTCCACCGACAAGGTGCTCTTTAGTGCCGACGGCTTTGGCAAGTTCGGTGCTAACGACATCGAGGATCCCGAGGGCTGGGCTTGCGAAGCACGCCGCTACTACTTTGGCATCGTCGGTAAGTTCGGCAAGTTCGTGCAGGCCGTGCTCAGGAAGGCCGCCGACCTGGACATCCAGATCATCTGTCCGCTCCACGGCCCCGTGCTGACCGAGAACCTGGGCTACTACCTCGACACCTATAACACCTGGTCGAGCTATCAGCCCGAGGACGAGGGCATCACGATTGCCTATGCGAGCGTGTATGGCCATCTGAAGGCTGCCGTCGAGGAACTCGCATCTGCGCTTGAGGCTCGCGGCCAGAAGGTTTCCGTCTTTGACCTGGCTCGCGACGATATGGCCGAGGCCGTTGAGGATGCGTTCCGCTACGACCGCCTGGTGCTCGCTTCCATCACCTATCAGGGCGAGATCTTCCCGTTCATGAGCACCTTTATCCACACGCTTGCCGGGCACGCCTATCAGAATCGTACGGTGGCGCTTGTCGAGGCCGGCTCCTGGGCGCCCGCTGCCGCCAAGGTTATGACCAAGGAGCTCGAGGGTATGAAGGACATCACTCTGGCGCAGAACAAGGTGACCGTGCTGGGTTCGCTCAACGACGCCTCGCGCGCTCAGATCGAGGCCCTCGCCGACGAGCTTTCCAAGTAGCGACACGTTCACTTTTGACGCTCAGCCATCACAACCACCACAAAGGGGACAGGCACCTTTGTGGTGGTTTTTGTTTAAGCGCCGGCGATGACGAGATTCGGGCGGGCGTCGTCGGCGGTCTCGGCGATTGAGGTGGCGACGGCGCCATCGGGATCACAGTCCATCACGATGGTGTCGACGTCGGCAAGCTCGGCAAAACGGTACATGCCGCGTCCGTTGACCTTACTGGCGTCCATGAGGGCGACGCTTTGATGGGCTGCGGCGATCATAGCCGTTTTGGTCTCGGCCATCTGGGGAAAGTCGGTCGTAAAGCCGCAACGGGGGACAAAAGCGCCGGGGCACACGATGGCAAGGTCGGCGTGAACCGTTTGAAGCGCCTGCATAGTGAGCGGTCCGTACAAATAACGATGGCCTTTGCGCAGCGCTCCGCCCAGCATGACGACATCGACCGAGGGCATACTCTCGTCGATGTAATCGGCAATGGTAATGTCGGCCGTGACGACGGTGATGGCGTCGCGCTGATCGAGGAGCCGGACGAACTCGAGCGCCGTGGTGCCCGAGTCGACGAGCAGCGTGTCGCCGTCATTGACGAGCTCGATGGCGCTTTGTGCGATGGCCTGCTTGGCGGCGACATTGACGTTGATGCGGCGATCCTGCGTGGAGACGGTTAGGCGTTTGTGGAGCGATACGGCGCCGCCATGCGTGCGGCGCAGCTTGCCTGCTTCGGCGAGCGCGTCCAGGTCGGCGCGGGCGGTAACGGAGGACACGCCAAAGGTCTGGGCGATTTCTGCTACCTGCACCGAGGCATTATGCTCAAGCATTTCCATGATGGCGGCACGACGCTCATCGGCGAAGGCTCGGGTTGTTGCGTGGGCCATAGCTGCTCCATTCTCAACTGAAATTTGCAGGAATTGTGATGAGTCCATTTTCGTTCATTTTCTTTTTGAGTAAGAAAACGCCTTTCGATTACTTATCTTTTCTATAAAAGAAAGATAATTCGCTTGAAAACTGCAATGTCGTATAGAGGGATCCGGCGCGAATCCCTTCCGTTTGCTTTTCAAAAACGAGTGTCTTGACCTGTGTGCCGGTGATATCTCATACGTGTGACGCCGTCAATTTTCATACAATGGTCGCAGCAAAACGCAAGGTAAAACGCCTTGTGAACAACTACGCCCGATGTCCAGATGCGGGCGAGGGAGAGGAGCAAACGCTCATGGCACTTGTTACCACCGAAAAGATGCTCAAGGACGCTCAGGCCGGTCATTACGCCGTTGGCGCGTTCAACGTCGAGAACCTCGAGTTTGTTATGGCCGTTCTGGCCGCTGCCGAGGAGACCAAGTCCCCCGTCATCATGCAGACCACCCCGGGCACCATCAAGACCGCTGGTCTGGACTACTTCTACGGCATGGTCAAGGCTGCCGCCGAGCGCGCTTCCGTGCCCGTCGCTCTGCACCTCGATCACGGCGATGGCTATGACCGCTGCATGCAGGCTTTCCGCACGGGCTACACCTCTGTCATGATCGACGGTTCGCACGAGTCCTTCGAGGACAACATCGCCCTGACCAAGTCCGTCGCCGACGCTGGCCGCGCCATGGGCGTGCCCGTCGAGGCTGAGCTCGGTAAGGTTGGCGGCAAGGAGGACGACGGTCCCGCGGTTGAGGGCGAGAGCCCCTACACCGATCCGGCCGAGGCCAAGGAGTTCGTCGAGCGTACCGGCTGCACCTCCCTCGCAATTGGCGTTGGCACCAGCCACGGTGTGTACACGAGCGATCCGCACATCGAGCAGTCCGTGGTCAAGGCCATCCGCGACGCCGTCGACGTGCCGCTGGTTCTGCACGGCACCTCTGGTGTGCCCGATGAGCAGGTTGCCGAGGCTGTGAAGAACGGCATCTGCAAGGTTAACTACGCCACCGAGCTGCGTCAGGCCTACACCAAGGGCTTCATGGCCTACATGGCCGAGAACCCCGCCTGCTTCGATCCCAAGAAGCCGGCCAAGGAGGGCATGCGTGAGATCACCGAGCTGGTTAAGATCCGCATGACCAACCTCAACTCTGTGGGCAAAGCAGAGTAACAGCAAGGGTACTCTGATCCCACCGGACGGCTTGGGCGGGTCCCCGTACTTAGTTTCCAAAACGTCCTCGCGCATGAAGGCCCCCCGTTGCCTCGCTTATACGAAGCGTTGGCAACGGGGGCCTT
>DBEWUK010000025.1:0-10073 GCA_048205395.1 Collinsella sp. | reverse complement strand
TTGTGGAATAGTGCTTGAAGGTTCGGCTGCCTCTTATGCGATGATTGGACTGATGATTCTGTTCTGTGCGTTTGAGATTGTGTCACAGGTAAGGGATAGCCGGTCCTTATGAGTTGAATTACGCGCGTGCGGATATAAAGGGTGGCATGTTAAATTTGTTGAAAACTCTGACATGCGCTGCCGACTTCATTAAAAACGATTGTCAATCAAGTCTTCCTATATATGCGAGCCCTGAGAAGCTGCGCTGTGAACCTGAGACCGCTATCGATCGGCCCGGTGCACCGGGCCGCTGTCCTCGAGCCGGCATCAGCTTGCCGGTCTCAAAACGTATGCCGTCCGGTACGACCAACAGCCGAGTCTTGCGCCCAGTTCGAGCAGCGCCAGAACCCCGTGCCGGAACCCACGCAGCCGATGGCAGGGGAATTCAGCCGCGGCCATCGAAGAGCCGACCCAGGGACGGCGCCCCCAGTCCTCGAAAGATTTCCACCGCCCCCTACAGGCCTGGATTGATTTAACAGTTGATTTAATCCGGCTGAACAAGCCGAGCATGGGCCGGTTGACAAAATGTAAGGTAAAAAAGCAGATACGACCGTACGCCGGTGCGGGGTTCGGGTGATGTGATAGAAAGTAATACACGTATTACATCTAACCGGGAGGTGCATCATGGCAACCGCCACCGCAGCCCTGAGAATCCCCGAGGACCTTGCGAACAGGTACGACCGCCTGGCGAAGTCGACGGGCCGCACGAAAAACTTCTACATGACGGAGGCGCTTGCCGCAGAGATAGGCAGGCTCGAATACGAGTACGGCCTCATGAATTATCCGGGAAGCGTTTGGTTGCGAGCCACGCCGGTGTGAGGGCCTGAGTCGTCAGGCCCCGCACAGGGGGACCGCGATGGTGGCCACCGCGCCGCCCGAGGGGCTGTTGGCGAGCGAGACGGAGCCCCCGTGGGCGCTCGCGGCCTCGGAGGCGGCGTGGAGGCCGAGCCCGTAGTGGCGGCCTCCGTCGCGCGAGGAGCGGGAGGAGTCGTCTGTGAAGAGGCGCTCGCAGCCGCGTTCGAGGGCGGCGGGAGAGAAGCCCGGTCCGTCGTCGGACACCTCGATGACGAGGTGCCCGCCCGCGACGTCGCAGGAGACCGCCACGCGCGAGCGCGCGTGCTCGGCGGCGTTGGCCACGAGGTTCGCGGCGGCTCGCGTCAGGGCGGTTCGGTCGAGCGGGGCCTCGGGCGCGCCCGCGACAGCGGGGCCCGTGGCCGCGTCGAGTGTCACGCCTCGCGACCGGGCGATCTGGGCGGCCTCGGCGAGGACCTGCTCGCAGAGCTCGGCCGGCCGCATGGGGGCCCTCTCCGCCCCGCCGGACCCGCGCGAGGCCTCGATGAGCAGGCGCACGTAGCCGTCGAGCCTTTCGACACTGCCGGCTATGTCGCGCGCGGCGGCCGCGAGGTCGGCGTCTTTCTCGTTTTCCAGCTCCTCTGCCACGAAGTCGGCGTTGGCGCGCAGCACGGTGAGCGGCGTCTTGAGGTCGTGGGCGAGCGACGCCACCTGCTCGCGCTGCCCCCGCTCCGCGGCCCAGCGGGCCTCGAGCGACTCGGCGAGGGAGGTCCGCATGGCGTCCATCGCGGCAAGGACGTCGTTCACCTCGCGCACGTTGGTGCTGCCGACCGCGAAGTCGAGCTCCCCCGCGCCGACGCGCCCCGCCGCCTCCGCGAGCGGCGCCATCTTGCGCGAGATCACGCGGCTCGCGCGGCGCGCCACGAGCGCGAGCGCGAGCGCGCTTCCCGCAGCGGCGCCGACGAGCATGAGGTTCTGCGGGTTGGGAAGCAGGCCGGCGAGGTCGCGCGAGACCCACTGCGGCAGGTACTCGCTGACGAGTGCGCAGGCCCCGCCGCCCTTGAGCGGGAACGCGGCGTAGGTGAGGCCCGAGCCCCCGCCCTCGATCTCCACTGTGCCCGGATCCGCGGCGAGTGCCGCACGGGCCATTTCCGTCGCGTCCTCGAGCCACGTGCCCTCGAGGTCTGTCATCAGCACGTGTCCGTCCTTGTTCAGGATGAGGTAGCGGTACGCCGTCGGCACGTCCTGCTGCCCGCAGACGCCGTCGCGTGCCAGGCCCTCCGCGACCTCGCGCGCATTGGCCGGCCCCCAGCTTGCCTCGTAGACGAAGCCCGCGTTGATCGCCGCGGAGAGCGCCATGAACGAGGCAAGCCACGCCGTGGCGACCGCCGCGAACGCGTAGGCGAAGTAGCGCGCGATGACGAAGGAGAGCGGCATGCCCCCGCGACCTCGCGCCCCGGTCCTCAGAGCTGCCACTTGTACCCCATCCCCCAGACGGTCGCGATCGGATCGGCGCCGGCCTCGGAGAGTTTCCTCCGGGCGCGGCTGACCTGCATGGATATGGCCGCGTCGTCGGCGTCGCTCTCCCAGCCGAGCACCGCCTCGCGTATCTGCGCGCGGCTCATGACCTGCCCGGGGTGGCGGGCGAGGTACTCGCAGATGGCGTACTCGGTAGGCGTGAGCGGCACGGCCTCGCCGCCCACCGCGAGGCCGCGCGCGCCGAGGTCGATCCGCACCTCCCCGAAGGAGAGGGC
The DNA here is from genome assembly GCA_048205395.1 of Collinsella sp. Lineage (GTDB taxonomy): Bacteria > Actinomycetota > Coriobacteriia > Coriobacteriales > Coriobacteriaceae > Collinsella. The sequence goes on along the minus strand of DBEWUK010000025.1, from coordinate 7,488 downwards.
GTGCGAGCGCGGCCGGCGCTCACGGCGCAGATGGGCCGCGACCTTGGCGCGCAGCTCCGCGGCCCCGAAGGGCTTGCGGACGTAGTCGTCGGCGCCCAGGCCGTAGGCGGCCACGGCGTCCTCCTCGGCCACGCGCGCGGTCAGGAAGACGATGGGCCCGTCGAAGTCCGGGCGGATCTGCCGCACGAGCTCGAAACCGTCGAGCCCCGGCATCATGACGTCGCAGAGCACGAGGTCGAAGCGCGAGAGGTCCATCCCCGGGACCGCCGTCGGGTCCGCCGCCCTGACGACCTCATGGCCGTCGCGGCCGAGGACGCGCGCGAGCGCGTCGAGGATCGCCCGTTCATCATCCACTGCCAGTATCCTCGCCATGTTCGACCTCCTGAAACTTCCGTCGAAATTGTACTAGCGCCGCGCTCAGCGGTCCAGAGCCCTGCGCGCAGCGCCGACCCCCAGCCGGCGTCGAGCAAGTCATTCCCGCCCAGGACGAGCGCTGCGGAGAGGAGGACGAGCATGGCGGCGAGCGGCCTCCTACGCATCCGCCCTCCCGTCCTCGAAGCGGCAGAACCAGGCGAGAAGGACGGCGTCGGCTAACAGGGTGAGCACGAGGCCAGCGAGCGCAGTCGTGAGGAGAGGGCCCGCCGCGCGTGCTGCGTCGATGAAGGCCTCCACCCCGAGCGACCCCAGGCGCGCGGGCCAGGCGAGCGGCACCCAGCTCAGGGGCGTCGCCAGGGCACCGGTGAGCTCGCCGGTCATGAGGCCGTGCGCAAGTCCGCCCACTGAGAAGAACGCGAGGAGCATACCCGCCGCGCCGGCGCCGATGGCGGCGTTGCGGCCGAGGCGCAGGGCCACGCCGAGCCCCAGCGCGTAGAGGGGCAGGCTGCCCAGCACGATGCCCGCCCAGGCGGCCGCAAGCGGAGCGGGCCCAAGCGGCAGGCGCCCGGCAACGGCGAGCACGGCCCCGAACACGCCAAGCGCCACGGCCAGCGCGCCCGCGCCGAGCGCCGCAAGGGCGAGTAGCTTCGCCGCGACGGCGCGCCCGCGCGAGGGGACCGCCGTGAGGTTGGCGAGACGCCCGGCAGCGCGCTCGTCGTCCACGGTGAGCCCACAGACGATGGCGGACATGAGCGGCATGAGGGCGCCGAGGAACTGGGCGTAGGCGTCCGCGCCCAGCGCCGGGTCCCATCGGGTTACGGAGAAGTACTCGCCGCAGGCAAGACCGGCTGCCAGGCCGCAGACGAGGTGCACCGCCGTGAGCGGGGAGCGCGCCAGGCGCAGGGCCTCGGAGAGCAGGGCCCGCGGGAGAGTCATGCGCGGCGTCGGGTCGGAGAGTCGTGTCATGGCCATCACCTCTCCTCGGAGCGCGCGAACCAGGCCGCGCCCGCCGCCGTGAGCGCGGCGAACGCGAGCGCGCTGACCGCAAGGCCCGCCAGTGTGAGCATGCCGTCCGCCGCGAGCGCCCCGCCGAGCGCCATGTCCGCCGCGAGTGGCTCGCCGCTCGGCAGCACGGGGATGAAGCTCGTGGGTATGACCATGCTCGCCGACGGCGGAAAGAGCTGCGGCAGCGGCACCAGCGACCAGGCGAACCCGCCCACGAGCTGCGCGGCGAGCGGGCAGAAGATGCCCGCGAGCATTCCGAGCCGCGCCGTGAGGAAGAGCCCTGCGGGGATCATCCACGCCGCGGTCACCGTGTTGGCGAGCGAGCAGAGGAGCATCGTGAGGGTGCCCGCGGCCGTGAGGCCCTGCGAGGAGAACGCCGATCCCGCGAGGTAGATGCCGAAGACCACGAGGTTCGAGAGCGTGCAGAGAGCGAGGCACCAGAGCGCCTTGGCCCACCAGGCGCGCCCGAGCGGGAAGCCCAGGCCCAGAAGCCCCCGCATCCGCGTGCGAGCGTCCGCCCGCGCGACGCACGCCACCACGAGCGAGAGAGACACGGGCAGGAAGAGCGCGTACCAGTAGTTCCACGCGCTGAAGATCTGCACGCCCCGGTAGGGCATCGCGCCGAGCAGCGGCATCGGCAGCGCCATGAGCACGGCCAGGCGAACCGGTGCCGCGTGGCGCGACTTCAGGGCCTCGGCGCGCAGGCCCGCGAGCAGGCCGCCTTTCTCGCCCGTCATGCCGCCACCTCCCCGCGTGCTCGTCGCCCTTCCCGGCAGAAACTCATGAAGAGTTCCTCGAGGTCCTGCCCGGGCCGAAGCGCATCCTCGTAGGCGAGGCGCCCCCCGCAGATGATGCCGATGGTGTCCGCCATCTGCTGCACCTCGGAGAGGATGTGGCTCGAGACGATCACCGTCGTGCCCGCCGCCGCGAAGCCGCGGATCTGGTCGCGCAGCTCCTCGATGCCGATGGGGTCGAGGCCGTTGGTGGGCTCGTCGAGCACGAGCAGGCGTGGCCGGGCGATCAGCGCCAGCGCGAGCCCCAGGCGCTGCCGCATGCCCATCGAGAAGCGCCCGGCGCGCTTCTTCCCAGTGTCTGCGAGGTCCACGGCGGCGAGCACCTCATCTATGCGGCTCTCGGGAAGGCCCAGCAGCGTGGTGCGCACGCGCAGGTTCTCGCGCGCGGTGAGGTTGGGGTAGAGCGGCGCCTCCTCGATGAGGCTGCCGATTGCGTAGAGGTCCTCGCGGCGCCAGGCGTGCGCGGCAAAGAGGATCTCCCCGGCCGTCGGCCGCAGCATCCCGCAGATCATCTTGAGCGTTGTCGACTTGCCGGCGCCGTTGGGGCCGAGCAGCCCGTACACCTCGCCCTCGCGGATATGAAGGCTCACGTCGGCCACGGCGTCCTGCGCCTGGTCGCCGCGGCCGAAGCGCTTGGTGAGCCCGCGCGTCTCGAGCATGTAATCCATGGGCTTATCCTTTCTCTTCCGGGCGCGCGGGCCGAGTCGCCGTGCCCGCGCGCCTTACCTTTCGGGTTCACCATCCATGATGGGGCGCGTTTCTAACGAAGCCGTAACGGCCGTTGGGGTCTTATATATGTCTGGACTCTCTATGCTTACGCTGGATAGACATCGCCAGAACGGGTATAGTATCGAAAGTTTTGTCGTTTACCAGCGGGGGAGTCCTGTGGGCATCAAAAAGAAGATCAAAAAGGAGCTTATCGGCACTTCCGATTACCCGTCGAATAAGATCTTCACGATCTCCAATTTCATTACCTTCACGCGCCTGATCCTCACGCTGGTCTTCCTGTACCTGTTTGTGACGGACAACAACCGTGTCGTCGCCATCGTCATCTATGCCATCGCGGCCTCCACCGACTGGATGGACGGCCAGATTGCCCGCATGACCAAAACGGTCTCGTGGCTCGGCAAGGTTATGGATCCCATCTGCGACCGTGCGCTGCTATTTACCGGCGTACTGGGCCTGGTGGTCCGCGGCGAGCTTCCCATCTGGGTCTGCGTGCTCATCATCGGCCGCGATATCTATCTGGGAATCGGCACGCTTATCGTGCGCCACTATCACCGCCGTCCCATCGACGTGGTGTTTCCCGGCAAGATTGCCACGGCGCTGCTCATGACCGGCTTCTCGCTCATGCTGTTGGGCTTTCCCACCGTGGATGGCTGGCATCTGTTGCCTGCTACGTTCACGGCCTTCCCGGGTCTCAACGGCAGCCCGGTACCGCTTGGCATCTTCTTTGTGTACGGCGGCGTCATCTTCTCCATGCTCACCGCTGTCATCTATTCCATTAAGGGTGGAGCGGCCATTAAACAGGCTGTCGCGCATCCCGAGGACGAAGACATCGACTTTCTTAACCCCGAAATCGAAGACTAAGCCATTGGGGTATGATTACGTACAGTTCATTCTTTGCGGCATGTCCGCGTTAAGTTAGGGGTTGTCATGGACAACATGGTTAACAATATGCCTCAGAACGATAAGGCCTCAGACGCCACCTGCGTTTTCCGCGTTCCTTCGAGCGATGTCACCGTTCCCGACCTCATGGCCAACGTGCACATCACCGCGCCCGTCTTATCTATCGTCAAAGGCCCTCAAACCGGTGCAGCCTTTGAGCTCGAGGATAATGTGACCACCATCGGCCGCGATCCCGCTAACGGCATCTTCCTCAACGACATGACCGTGTCGCGTAGCCACGCGCGTATTATTCGCGAGGGTCTGGGTGCCCGCATCGAGGACCTGGGTTCGCTCAACGGTACGTGGGTTGACGGCGCTATCGTCAACGGCGCACCGCTGCACGATGGCTCTTCCGTCCAGATCGGTACGTTTACGCTCATCTACCACGAGAGCACGCCGGAGCGCATCGAAACCGGTGAGTAGGGCATGGCCGAACGCAATTATCTGAGTATCGGCCAGGTCGTCAATCTACTTCGAGGCGCATACCCCGATCTTTCGAACTCAAAAATTAGATTTCTCGAAGATGAGGGGCTCATCACCCCTCATCGCACGCCTAAGGGCTATCGTCAGTACTCCAAGGAGGACGTTGACCGCCTGGAGGTCATTCTGCACCTCCAGAAGACTCGCTACATGCCGCTCAACGTGATCAAGCAGCGCCTGGAAAACGCCACGGACCTGTCTACGCTCGCCTACGAGGTGGGCCTGTTGTCCGATGTTCCGCTCAAGACGGAACCCAAGGAGACTAAGCAAAAGCTGCATCCCATCGAGACCATCCCCGATATGCTCGGCGTCGAGATCTCGTTTATCCGCTCCCTGGCCGAAAACGACCTCATTCGCATCATCAAGAGCCCGCAGAACCGCGAGCTTGTCGATGGTCGCGATTTCCCGATCATCCGCTATTGCTCCGAGCTTTCGCGCTTCCATATCGAGCCGCGCAACCTGCGCCAGTACGTATCGTCCGCAAACCGCGAGTCCTCGATGTTTGAGCAGGTTCTCGTGAGCATGCTCGGTATGGATACTTCCGACGACGAGCGCGATGCCAAGCTCGAGCGTGCATTTAAAAAGCTGCATGACCTCACCGAGGGCGTCCATACCGCTCTGCTCAAGAACCGCGTATTTGAGTCACTCAACGCCGTGGTGGAGGATGCCGATATCGATGCCCTCGACGAGGAGATCGCACGCTCCGAGTCAACCAAGGCCAAAAGCGAAGAGGCATCTACCTCCGCGGTCCCCGTGCGTGAGGAATCCCTCGTGCAGCCGCTCAAGGTTGTCGCCCCCTCACGCGCCGGCACCGCCAGCGCGGCCAAATAGACGCTGCTACAAACCAGCCTCCCCTGAAAGGTCATGCCATGTACGACTTCGAATCTCACATCGTCGACATCCCCGACTATCCCGAGCCCGGAGTCGTCTTTAAGGACATCACGCCACTCTTTGGTAATCCCGAGGCGTTAAAGGCCATGGTAGATGCCCTGGCCGAGCATTTTGCCGGCATGGGCATCACCAAGGTTGTGGGTCCCGAGGCTCGCGGCTTTATGGTCGGCGTGCCCGTGGCCGTCGCCCTGGGCGCTGGCTTTGTGCCCGCACGCAAGCCGGGCAAGCTGCCTCGCAAGACGGTGAGCGAGAGCTACGAGCTCGAATATGGCACCGACTCTATCGAGATCCACGCCGATGCCATTACCTCTAAAGATACCGTGTTGATTCTGGACGACTTGGTCGCGACGGGCGGAACCGTCGAGGCAACAGGTAAACTGGTGCGAGATATGGGCGCAAAGCTTGTGGGTTACGGTTGTATCCTCGAGCTTGCGTTTCTTAACCCGCGCAAGAAGCTCACGCCTTCCAACGAGGACGTCGAGCTCTTTAGCCTGGTAACGGTGGACTAGCCGCTACCCTTAGATACCGGAAAGGAAGCTCCATGCGCACAGCAAATACGCACAAAAACATGGCATGCTGCGCTGCTACGGCAACCCTCGCTTGTGTTTTGGGCCTGGGCCTCGCGGCTCCGGCCTATGCCGATACCGCATCCGACCTTGCCGCTGCTCGTACCAAACTCGAGCAGATCGGCACGCAGACCCAGCAAATTCATGAAGAACTCTCCGCACAGACGCAGGAGCTTGATCAGACTGCAGGCGAGATCACGCAAAAGCAGCAAGAGATTGCCGAGGGCCAGGCAAAGCTTTCGAGCTACGTTGCCGGTGAGTACAAGACCGGCGGTCTGAGTCTCCTTCAGGTTCTGACGGGCGTCGACGATCTGGGCGACATGCTCAACCGTCTGTTCTATTACGGCAAGGTTTCCGACAAGCAGGCCCAGACCATTCAGGATGTCAAGGACCTTAAGCAGCAGCTCACTGATAAGCAGGCCGAGCAGGAGAAGAACGTCGCCGCGACGCAGAAGAAAGTCGATGAGCTCAACGCCCAGCAGGCAGAAGCCCAGAGCGTCGTGAGCTCCCTGGACTCCCAGCTGCAGGCCGAGCTTGCCGCCGAGGCTGAAGCCAATGCCGCGCTGCAGGCTGGCATAAATGCCAGCACTGCCGAAAAGGCCACGGTGAGCAAAGACACCGCCGGTACGACCGAGAACACCAACGATGGCGGCAATACGCCCGCGCCCACTCCTACGCCCGCTCCGGCCCCTACGCCGCAGCCCGCCCCGGCTCCGGCTCCGGCGCCGACGCCTTCCGCACCGAGCCAGTCTGTTGACGGCGGCTCCGTTGTTTCGCGTGCCTACAGCAAGCTGGGTTGCGCTTATTCCTGGGGAGGCATTGGACCGGACAGCTTTGACTGCTCCGGTTTTGTAAGCTACTGTCTCACGGGCCGCTACTGCCGTCTGGGCACCACCGGCACCTTCATGGGTTGGACCCGCGTGTCCGACCCGCAACCAGGCGATGTCGTGGTTAACTCCTACCATACTGGCATCTATATCGGAAATGGTCAGATGATCCATGCTTCCGACTACAAGACGGGCGTCATCATCAGCTCCGTCGCAGCCGGCATGAACAACAACTACATTTTCGTACGCTACTAAGTCACTCTGTATAGCAAACGAATGTGAACCTCGTGGCCTTTGGGCTGCGGGGTTCATTTATTTGTGACCGTGCTCCATACATGATCCCAATGAGCTAGTTTTCAATACTAGATGCACGTTTCAAAGGTAAGCAAGATGGCTATAATAAATGAGAAACATCTAGAAAGGACCCTCTATGAGCTGGGCACTTATCTCCGATTCGAGCTGCAACCTCCGCGATTGGCAACCGACCGCGCCCCATACCACCTTTGCATTTGCACCCCTTAAAATTCGAGTGGGGGAGCGCGAGTTCGTCGATGACCTCACGCTCGATGTTCACGAACTCAATTGCGCCGTGCAGGCGGAGTCGAGCGCTTCTTCGAGCGCCTGTCCGAGCGTAGGCGAGTGGACCGAACTCTTTAGGCTTGCCGACAAGACAATTTGCATGCCCATCTCCGAGGGCGTCTCGGGAAGCTACAATGCCGCCGCCACGGCACGCGATTTGGTTCTTGCCGAGGATCCGAACCGTCAGATTCATTTGGTCAATTCACGCGGAGCCGGCGGCAAAATGGACCTGATCTTCCTGCTGTTCGACCGCTATCTCGCAAGCAATCCAGACGTCTCTTTTGAGGAAGCCTGCAGCTATTT
>DBEWUK010000016.1:0-30828 GCA_048205395.1 Collinsella sp. | reverse complement strand
TAGGCGCGGCGAGCGCCTAGCGCGCGAACTCCCGTAAGAGCGCGTCTTCCACTTCCCGAAGCGAAAGGGCCCCGCCTCCCTCGGCGGGACGGGTGATCACGATGCAGCGCGCTCCCACGTCGCGCGCGGCGGCAAGCTTCTCGGCCGTGCCGCCTACGGTTCCCGAGTCCTTGGTCACAAGCCACTGGGCGCCCACCTGCCGAAGCATCGCCTCGTTGAGCTCGCGGGTGAAGGGCCCCTGCATGCCGATGACGTGTGACGGCGAAAACCCCGCGTCGATGCACTTCGTTATAGCACCGGGCAGCGGGAGCACACGCACGAAGAAGCGCTCCGCGAAATCGGCGACGCGCGTGTAGGGAGCAAGCTCCTTGCTCCCCGTCGTGAGAAGCGCGCGACCCGGGTTCTCGGAGAGAAAGCGCGCCGCGCAGGCGATCGACGCGACCGGCACGACGCCTTTGGGCAGCGCCTCGGCCGGGCGCGCAAGGCGCAGGCATCGTGCACCCACGGCGAGCGAAGCGGCCCGGATGTTGCCGCTTGCGAGCGTAGCGAAGGGGTGCGTGGCGTCGACGACGATGCGCGCGCCGGAAAGCTCGCGCTCCATGTCGGCCTCGTCGAGCCTGCTCGCATGCACCTCGATGCCCGGAAGCTCACCCAAAAGCTCGCCTCCGTACTCGGTTGCCGCGTAGGCACGGGCGGGGATGCCCGCCTCGCTCGCCCATTCGCACAGAAGGCGGCCCTCGGTGGTGCCGGCGAAGATGCGCAGCGCCGGCGCGGATGCGGGCGCCGTCACTTCGGGCCGCCTGGGCGCGTGATCTGGTAGAGCAGCGCGTTCATAATGGCGGCCGCCACGGTCGAGCCGCCCTTGCGACCCCTCGCGACGATGGCCGGCACGCGTCGCGCGAGTAGCTCCTCTTTCGCCTCGACCACGTTCACAAACCCGACCGGCACCCCAACGACGAGCGCGGGCGCGATCTTTCCCGCGTCCATGAGCTCGGCGAGGCGCAGAAGTGCTGTGGGAGCGTTGCCGACGGCCACGATGAGCGGACCCTCGATGCCGCAAGCTTTGTCCATGCTCGCAACGGCGCGAGTCGTGCCCGCGGCGCGCGCAGCCGCGGCGACATCAGGGTCGGCCATGTAGCATACGGCCTTGCAGCCGAGCTTCGCGAGCGCGGGCTTGCTTATGCCTGCGAGCGCCATGTTCGTGTCGGTGAGCACCGTGGCCCCTGCGCGCAGTGCGTCGAGCGCACAGTGCGCGGCATCATGGGTGAACACGAGGGAATCGGCGTACGAGAAGTCGGCAGTGGTGTGGATGACGCGCTTCACGACGGGCTCTTCGAGTGGCGGGAACGTGCGGCCGCCAAGCTCTTCGGTGATGATCTCGAAGCTGCGCCGCTCGATGTCGCCGGGCGCCATCTCCTTGGAATCCATCTAGTACTCCACTCCTTCCCTTGCACATATCCCCTGAGAGTAGGGGTGTTTCTCGCACCGCATCTCGGTTATGTAGTCAGCCTTCTCCACGATCTTGCGGGAAGGCGCGCGCCCGGTGAGCGCTACTTCGACGCGGCGCGCGGACATATCGAGCGCGCGGTCCACGAGCGCCTCGTCGACAAGCCCCTTCGAAAGCGCGTCGAGCGCCTCGTCGAGCACGAGCAGCCCCTCCTGAGCGCCCTCGAGCTCGGCTAGCGCGGAAGCGAGGTTCCCATCGTGCAGCTCGCACGTCGCGGCAAGTTCTTCCGACGTCATTGACCAAGTAAACTTGTCCGACACCTTCCCCGCGAACACGGGCACGCCAAAATGCTCGGCGAGCAGGCGCGCCTCCCCGCTTTCGCCGTCTTTCAGGAACTGCACGACGACGACGCGGCGGCCTGCGGCGATCATGCGAAGGGCGAGGCCCATCGCCGCCGTGGTCTTGCCTTTGCCGTCGCCATGATACACGTGGATCATACGCCCTCCTCGATAATGCGGTAGACATACTCCATGTCGAGCGCCCCGCGCACGACATCGGCCAGGCGGTCGAACTCGCGCGCACGGTGATCGGCTGCGGACGCTGCGCCCGCAGCACCCACGACGCTCTCGGGCAGGCCGCGCATGCGCGCGAGCGAGCGCGCGAGGGCGAGCGCCACCCCCGGTTCGTCGAACAGGCCGTGGAGATAGGTTCCGAACACGTTTCCGCAGGCCGCGCCTTCTGGTTTGCCGCCAATCGTGCCCGCAGGGGCGCAGGAGACGATCGTTTCGCCGTCGTGAATCTCGTACCCGCGCGCTGTCATGCCGTTCCACACCGAGAACGCGCCTTGGGCGCCCGTGATGCGCAGCTCCGACTGGGCGAGGCGCTTTTCCTCCTTGAACACCGTACTTGCAGGGATGAGCCCGAGCCCGCGCGCGGTGCCAGCGCCTTCCCTGCCGTGCGGGTCGGAAAGCTCGTCTCCCAAAAGCTGGTAGCCTCCGCATATGCCGAGCACCGGCGTGCCCGCGCCCGAAAGCGCGCGTACACAGGCTCCGATGCCGCTAGCCGCAAGCCAGCGCGCGTCGTCGAGCGTGGTCTTCGAGCCTGGGAGCACCACCAGGTCGGGTCGGCCCAGATCGGTCGTCGAGGATACGTAGCGCACGCCCATGCCGGGCACGCGCGAAAGCGGGTCGAAGTCGGTGAAGTTCGACAGATGCGGAAGGCGCACGACGGCGACGTCGATGACGCCGCGCGCCTCGCGGGCAGATAGGCGCGGCGCGAGCGAGTCCTCGTCGTCCAGGTCGAGCGTAAGATACGGCACGACCCCCACGACGGGAACCCCGCACATCTTCTCGAGCGGGGACAAACCCGGGCGCAGGATTTCCACATCGCCGCGGAACTTATTTACCACAAGCCCCCGCAAAAGCGCGCGATCCTCGGGCGCAAAGAGCGCGACCGTGCCGTAGAGCTGGGCAAACACCCCGCCTGGGTCGATGTCGCCCACGAGCAGCACGGGGGAGGACACGGCGCGCGCGAGCCCCATGTTGACGATGTCGTTTTCGGAAAGGTTGATTTCGGCGGGGCTGCCGGCGCCCTCGATGACGATGACGTCGTTTTCCTCCGCGAGCGAATCGAACGCCTCCAAAATCTGCGGCATGAGCGCCTTCTTTCGCGCGAAGTAGTCCCTCGCAGCGAAGGCTCCCTGCGCCTTGCCGGCCACGATGAGCTGGCTTCGGTGGTCGCTTTCGGGCTTGAGCAGAATGGGGTTCATGCGCACGTCGGGCGCGATGCCGCACGCCTCGGCCTGCATGATCTGGGCGCGCCCCATCTCGAGCCCATCGGCCGTGACACCGCTGTTGAGCGCCATGTTCTGGCTCTTGAAGGGAGCCACGCGCAGGCCGTCCTGCGAAAGCACACGGCACAGTCCCGCCGCAAGCAGGCTCTTTCCCGCGTTCGACATGGTGCCCTGGATCATGATGGGCTTCGCCCTACCCACGGGTATCGACCTCCTTCGCCGAACCTCGGCCATCCGCGCCCGCCATAGCGCCGCTGCAAGAAGCGCCGCCCCGTTCGTCGGGTTCGCCTTCGCCCGATGCGCCTTCCGACCGAAGCGCGCGGCTGAACGCCATCGCAAGCCGGGCGTTCTCCTTGCGCGTGCGCACCGCGACGCGGCACCAGAAACGGGACAGTACCGAAAACGAGTCGCACGTGCGGACCAAAACCCCCTGTTTATACAGGCGCTCGGGGATGTCTTTCGCCGGCGTGCGGACTAAAAGGAAGTTCGCATCCGACGGCACGACGGAAAGCCCGAGCGAGGAGAGCTCGTGGGAAAGCCACGCTCGCTCGCCCGCCAATACATCGCGCGTGCGCGAGACGTATTCGACGTCTTCAAGGGCGGCGATGCCCGCGGCCTCGGCGACCGAGGAGACGGGCCACGCCTGCCCCGCCCGGCGAATCCCCTCGATGAGTTGGGTGTTTCCGCTGATCAGATATCCCAACCGCAACCCCGCCATACCGTAGAGCTTGGTAAACGCGGAGAGCACGGCCACATGGCGCGAACACGCGGCGCGTGCAGCCACGCTCCTTTCGCGGGCGTCGGGCGCAAATCCGAGGAAGCACTCGTCCACGACGAGCAGCGCGCCCACCTGCTCGCAGCGGCAAGCCACGGCATCGATCACGCGGGGGTCGACGAGGCGCCCAGTCGGGTTGTTCGGATTGCAGAGGTACGCCACGTCTCCCGGCCCCTCGATCGCGCGGGCGAAGGAGGCGGGCACGTCGAAGTCGTCCGCTTCGGAGAGCGGGAACTCCTGCACGCATGCGCCGTAGTACGATGCCGCCTCCGCATATTCAGAGAACGTCGGCGCGCACACGACGATGCGTTTCGGGCGCACCGCCGCGGCGAGCCGCCAGATGATGTCGGACGCGCCCGCGCCGCAGACGATAGTATCTTCGGGAATGCCCTGGGCACGCGCTAGGGCGCGAACGAGGGCGATGCTTTCCCTATCGGGGTAGGCGTCGATTCGAGAAAGCGCCTTGCAAGCTGCGGCGACGGCGCGCGGCGAGGGGCCTGCCGGATTCACGTTCACCGAGAAGTCGATGAGGTCGGAGGCACCCCCTTCGCAAGCGATGCCGAGCGATTGCGCGCTGCCCCCATGCGTACGGGCGCGAAGGATTCCCCCGGCAGCCCGGGGCGCGGCGTGGTCCTCCCTCATGCCATCACCCCCACGGCGAGCACGACCGCCGCGCGCGCGGCGCCGAAGACGACGAGCGTGCATACGGACGCGGCGAGCATGAGCCTTGTCGCCCGGGCGATGTCGCCCCACTCGATATCGCGGGACGCGTCGCCTATCGTCGGTTTCTCAACGAGCTTGCCGAAATACACCGCGGGTCCTGCCAGACGCAGCCCGAGCGCGCCCGCGCACGCTGACTCGGTCTGCGCCGCGTTCGGGCTCGCATGGCGACGACTGTCGCGGCGCCAGATGCGCGCCGCCCCGCGCGCGTCGAGCCCGACGATCGGGCATACGGCAATCATGAACAGGGCCGATAAGCGCGAGGGAATCCAGTTCACCGCATCGTCGAGGCGCGCCGAGGCGCAGCCGAAGTCGACGTAGCGCTCGTTTTTGTAGCCCACCATGCTGTCGAGCGTGTTCACCGCCTTGTACGCCATGCCCAAGGGCGCACCCCCGATCATAAGGTAGAAAAGCGGCGCGATGACACCGTCGCTCGCGTTCTCCGCCACCGTTTCCACGGCGGCGCGCGCAACGCCCTGCTCGTCGAGAACAGACGTGTCGCGTCCCACGATGAGCCCGACGGCTTCGCGCGCCGCGACAAGGCCGCCCTTCGAGAAAGCGCGGGCCACGGCCAGGCTCTGGCGGCGCAGCTCGCATGTCGCGAGAATCTGATAGCTCGCCCATGCCTCGGCCACGAAGCGCAAGCCGGGGTGAACCATGCCGCAAAGATGCAGGATTCCCCAGGTCAAAAGCCCACACGCAAGCGGAAGCGCCACGGCGAGCACAAGCCCTGCGGCGCGCGTGCCCGCGGACGTTTGCGGGAATGCGCCCCGCAGGCGACCTTCGGCCCACGTGATCGCGCGCCCCATGGCGACGACGGGATGTGGAAGCCAGCGCGGGTCGCCGAAGGCAAGATCGGCCGCGAACCCGGCGGCGACGGCAAGAATCGTCATCACCGGGCATCGCCCCCCGAAGCGGGGCGAACGTCGCGAAAGCAGTGCCCATCCCAGGTGGCGGCCCATGCGCCGCCCGGCTCGGTATGCACGTCGAAATATCCCATTTTCGGGACAGCTAGCTCGGAGAGCAGCGCTTTCACGGTACCCGCGTGAACGACGAAGACGGCGCGCCCACTCCCCTGGGCGCGCTCCGATTCGCACGCCTCCCGAAACGCCACGACGACGCGGCGGGTGAAATCGCTCTTGCCCTCGCCATGCGGGCAGCGCGTCTCGCACCAGGAGTCTACCCAGGCGCGGTAGCGCACATCCTCTTTAAGCTCGGCGGCGCATCGCCCCTCGAAGTCACCGAAATCCATCTCGCGCAGACCGGGGCACGCCATAAGCTCCGCGTTCGGGAAGAGGATGCGCGCCGTCTGGTCGGTGCGGGCCATGCCGCTCGTGATAACACGGAACACGTCACGATCGCACGCGAGGTCGCGCAAAGCGCGCTCGCCCGCGCTCGACAGGGGTTCGTCGGTGCCCGCCCCGCTGTAGCGATGGTCTTCCGTGCCCGCCGTGGAACCATGGCGCACGAAGACGACTTCCAAAGGCGTGCCCGCGCTCTGCGTCCCTCGAGGCGCATCGGCAAGGTTTCCTTTAATGACCTGGGGAATCCCGCACGTCATGCGCACGACGACATCGGCGCGCGCAGCGAGCGCGCATCCCAGGCGCCCCGCGCGCTCGCGCCATTGGGCGTCTTCCGCACGCATGGGGACGACCCCCGAGCCGACCAAGGGCAGAATCACTGCGTCGAAGCCGATCAGCCGCTCGAGAGCCCGGTCAACGTCGAGCGCGCGTACGAGTTCCTCAGCACGGTACGCGACGCGGCCGGCAAAAGCCGCGGGCACGCCGCCCTCCGCAAGCTGCGCCGCGTCGACGAAATCGTCCGCCGCAAACCCGAGCTTTTCGCGCACGAAGGTCCTCTTCCCCGAATGCGCGCCACCTACCACGAGAATCATAGAAGCATGCCCCCCGCCACCAGCATGGCAAGCATCGCGAGCTCGGCCCATTGCAGAAACCATCCGGCCAAATCACCCGTCACCCCGCCGAAGCGGGACAGGGCAACATGGCGGTACCACGCGAGCACCAAAAGCCCCGCCACCGCCATAAGGGCGCCGACGGCCTGAGCGCACGCGACCATCCCTGCAGCCGAAGCCGCAGCGAAAGCGCAAAGCGGCACGACGATCGCCGCGCGCTTCTTCGCAGGCGAGAGCCCCGCGGCCATGCCGTCCGCCCGCGCGGCAGGCCAGCATTCTACGGCGAGCCCCGAAAGCGCGCGGGAGAACACGAGCGAGCACAGAAGCGCGAGGAACGCCCCCGCCGTAAGCGGCAGCGCGGTGAACAGGGAAAACTGCAGAATAAGGTACACGGCAACACCAATGACCCCGAAGGCGCCCGCTCGCGGGTCGTGCATGATCTCGAGCTTTCGCTCGCGCGGGGCCCAACTTGCAAGCGCATCGGAGGTGTCGCAGAGCCCGTCTAGGTGGATGCCTCCCGTCACCGCCACAGGCAACGCCACGAGCACGGCCGCGACGATGGTCGCGGGCACGCCGAGCAGGTTCGCCACGTGCCCCCACGCCGTCATGAGGAAGCCTTCTGCAAGGCCCACCAGGGGAAACGCGGCAAGCGCATGGGTTGACCCGAAATCGGTCCAGGCCGATTTCGGGACGGGGATGCGCGAGAACGTTCCGAACGCCGCGCCGATTGCCTCTCCTATCTTCACCTTGTAGGTCCTTCGCCTTTCATCCACACGGGAATCCCGCATACCACTTCGACTGCGCGGTCGGCCAGCGCCGCCACGCCCGCGTTCACGCGCGCGAGCGCGCGCCTCCATGCCTCGGTCCCCTCATCGTAGCGCATCCCATCGGCGAACACGTCGACGGTGACCACCACCGTATACGCAGCAGCCAGAGCGAGCCGTTCGATGCCTCCGAGCACCTCGCGCGCCGCAGCGTCGGGGTCACGTGGGGACAAGCCGCCTTCCGCGAAGAGCTCGTTCGCAACCAGGTTGCCCACGTCCTCCAAAAGAAGCGTGCAGCCGCGCGGAAGCCCGGGCACTACGGCGCCTACGTCACGCGTGCGCTCGAGGGTGGAAAACCCCTTGCCCTCGCGCAGCGCCCGATGGCGCGCAATGCGGCGGGCGCCCTCTTCCCCGAAGGGCTCCATCGTTGCCAGGTACACGCGGGGGCCGTCGTGCCCGAGGCACAGGGACTCGGCGTAGGCGCTCTTGCCGCTCGCGGCGGCGCCGATGACGAGCGTCACCGTCATTTCCCGGCCTCGAAATGCTCGTAAGCAGCCATGCCAGTCGCCGTGAACGTCTTCCCATCCCGGTACACGCGCAGCGCCGAATCCAGAAGGGGCAGATACGCCATGGCGCCCGCGCCCTCGCCCAAGTGCATGCCTGCGTCGAGGGGTGCCTTTATGCCGAGCTCACGAAGGAGCTCCTGGCTTGCCGGTTCGCTTGATGCGTGGGTGCCCACGAGGTAGCCCAAGGCGTTGGGGCACAGGCGCGCCGCGCACAGGGCCGCCGTGCAGGATATGACCCCGTCGAGGAGCGCCGGCGCCTTCGAGGCCGCGGCCCCCAGGTAGAAGCCGCACATCGCCGCAATGTCGAAGCCGCCCACCTTCGAGAGTACGTCGATCGGGTCGGCGGGATCGGGCGAGTTCGCGTCGATAGCGCGCTCGACCACGTCGCGCTTGCGCGCGAGCGAGGCGTCCGAGAGCCCCGCGCCGCGCCCGACGAGGCTCCGCGCGTCCGCCCGGATGAGCACTGCGGCCACCGCCGCCGAGGTGGTCGTGTTGCCGATGCCCATCTCGCCCGCAGCGAGAAGGCGCACGCCGGCGCGGGCAAGCCCGCACGCGACGGCGATTCCGACCTCGATCGCGCGCACGGCCCCATCGCGAGACATGGCGGAGCCGTGCGCGATGTTGCCGCTCCCCCGCCGCACGTTCGCGCGCACCATGCGCGCGTCTTCTATGCCCCGGGCCATACCCACGTCGACGGGCACGACCTCGGCACCCGCGAACGCCGCCATGCGGCAGGCGCTCGTAGCCCCCTCGCACATATTGCGCGCGACGGCTCGCGTCACGTCTTGCCCGCTTTGTGACACGCCTTCGGCAACGACCCCGTTGTCGGAGAAGAATACCGCGAGCGCACGGGGAAACTCGGCCACCTCGGCGCTCCCCTGAGCTGCGGCGATACACGCGACGGCGTCTTCAAAGTCGCCCAATCCCCCCAAGGGGTGCGCGATGGAGTCCCACGCGGCGTACGCGGCGGCGCGGGCGCACTCGTCTGCGGGCGCGATCCGGGAGAGCGCGGCTTCGAGCACGGTGCCCGGCGCCGACGAGAACGCGCGCTCGACTTCCTCGCGGATGCAGGCAAGCGCGGTTTCGGTTGCTTCAGCCATGCCGTCTCCTCTCTACGAACGACGCTGCGGCAGACGAGAACGCGCGCGCAACGTCGGGGTTCGCAGGATAGTACACATGCGGGAAGCCCGCAACCAGGGACGGGGTGGTCGTCATGCACGGCCAGCCCTTGTCGCGCCGGGGCTTCTGCGCCCAGAAGTCGCCGCCCGGGCAGGTGGACTGCCAGTAGTGGAACTCGTGCGCGCGGATGCGTGTGCCGCGCGGCCCGTAGAGCCCGTCGCGCTGAGAAGTGAGCTCCACGTACCCGAAATGGGACAGCCTTCCCCCGTTCTCGCTTGCGCCCTCAAGGGCGTCCGCAACAGGCCAGCGCCGCCCCTCGCTATCGGCGATTTCGCGCTGCAGGTACAGAAACCCACCGCATTCGGCGACCGTCGGCATGCCGGATTCCGCCGCGCGCCGCACCGCCTCGCGCATCGGCGCGTTCTCGGAGAGCTGCCGCGCATGGAGCTCCGGGTAGCCGCCTCCCAGATAGAGGGCGCTTGTCCCCCGGGGCAACTCGCTATCACACAGGGGGCTGAAAAAGACCAGCTCGCAACCCAGGTCCTCGAGTGCGCGCAGGTTCTCCTCGTAGTAGAACGAGAACGCCTCGTCACGCGCGACGGCGACGATGGGCCGCGCTCCCGCGATCGGCTCCAACCGGTATGGTTCCTCGCGGATATCGGGTGCCGTCGCCGCTATTTCGAGCAAGCGGTCGACGTCGACGCTCTTTTCCACCAGCTCGGCCATCTTGTCGATGCGCGCGGAGAGCTGCTTGACCTCGTCGGCGGTCACAAGCCCCAGATGCCGGCTTTCGAGCGAGAACGCCTCGTCGGCGGGGATATTACCCAAAACCGCGACGCCCGTGTGCTTCTCGATCGCAGGCGTCGCGTAGGCGCAGGCAGCGGCGCTCGTCTTGTTCAGCACGACGCCGCGCACGTTCGCACAAGGCAGGAACTCGGCGATGCCGCGGATTACGGCGGCGAGCGATAAAGACGCCCCGCGCCCGTTCACCACTAAAACGACCGGCGTTTCCGTGTCGCGCGCAACCTGGTAGCTGCTCGCGTCGGCCACGCCGGGCGCCATGCCGTCGTAGAGGCCCATGACCCCCTCGAGCACCGCGACATCCGCGCCCGCGGCGCCGCGTGCGAGCAGGGCGCGCAGCGTCGGGGCGTCGGTGAAGAAGCCGTCTAAGTTGCCCGAGCGCGCACCCACGACGCGGCGATGAAAGAGCGGGTCAATGTAGTCGGGGCCGCATTTGAAGGCCGCGCATGCAAGGCCGCGGCGCGCGAGCGCGCGCAAGAGCGCGCACGTAACGACCGTCTTGCCGCTCCCGCTCGAGGGCGCAGCGACCATGAAGCGCGGGATGGTCGTGCTCACCGGACGCCGCCTTCCCCACCTGCACCACGCGCGCTGACGAGGAACACGGGGTTTTGCGCCTTCATAAGATGGTGCGAGCCTACAGCCTCGGCGCGGGCGGCCGACACCTGGCACGCCTCGAACCCCTTAAAGCGCGAACCCGAGAGGAGCGTGCACGCCTCGGTGAGCGTCTCAACGGTGACGCATGGCACGCACAGGCGAACCTGCGAGTTCTTCTCGAGCGCCGCCTCCACGATGGAGGGAAGCTCGCCCGCGCTCCCGCCGACGAAAACGGCGTCGGGGACGGGCAGTTTCGCAAGCGCTTCGGGGGCGACACCGGGGACCGCACGCACGTTGCCGCACCCGAATGCATCCGCGTTCTCTCGGATGAGCCGCACGCCGGCCGCGTTGCGCTCGACCGCCCATACCGACCCCGCTCGCGCGACGAGCGCCGCCTCGATCGACACGCTCCCCGTGCCGGCGCCGACGTCCCACACGGTGTCAGTCGCGGTAAGGCGAAGCTTTGCGAGCGCGACGGCGCGCACCTCCTGCTTGGTCATGGGAACGTCGCCGCGGATGAAGAGCTCGTCGGGAATGCCCGAGGAAGCGTACGACCAGCGGGAGCTCGCGGCGCGGGATGCGCCCGCAGAGTCCGCCGCGGAATAAGCCGCCGCGGGCGCCTCGGAGGCTGCGCTAGAGCCCGCAGGCGACCCGGCGCCGCCTGCGAAATCGATAAGCATCACGTTCAAGTCGTCGAACGTCTGACCTGTGATTTCACTTGCGGTCGCGCAGGTGATGCGCTCGTCGGGGTACGACAGGCGCTCGGCCACCGTCACGCACGCGTCCCCGAAGCCCGCCTGCACAAGCTCGCCCGAAAGCCGCGAGGGATCTTCCCCGCCCGAAGTGACGAGGAAGAGCTCACCTGCGCGCTCGGCCTCGGCCACGATGTCGCACGCCACGCCGTGAGCGCTCGCGAAGCGCCAATCCTGCCATGGACGCGCGAGGCGCGCGGCGAGATACGACGCTGAGCTTATGCCGGGAATGACGCGCACGTCCACCTGCGCGTCGCCGGAGAGCGCCTCCACCAGGCGGCGCGCGCCGCTGAACAGCCCCACATCGCCCGTCATCACAACCACGGCGCGCTGCCACGACGCCGCATCGGTGAGCGCGGCAACGATGTCCGCCGTCTTAACGAGCTCGCATCTCACCACGTCGGGCGGCACGTCGATGCCGACAAGCGCGCGATGAGCGCCGATGACCACGTCGGCGATGCCGATCGCGTCGAGCGCCGCGCGCGAGAGCAAGTCGGGGTTTCCGGGCCCCGCCCCGATGATCGTTACCTTTCGCATGGAATCTCCCGATACCCGCGCGGCGTGACCATACGGCCGCCTACGCGCTTCGTGCCCGCATTGCCGACGAACACGGTGGTGAACATGTCGGCATCGAGCTCCCCCAGCTCGGAGAGCCTGCACATTCCCGACTGCTGCCCCTCGCGCCCGATGTTGCGAACCCAGCCGCAGAGCGTGTCGGGGGCCTTCCATTCGAGCATAATCTTCGCCGCGCGCGAGAGCCTGTCGGCGCGCTTTCTGCTGCGCGGGTTGTACAAGCAGATGCAGAAGTCGGCGCTCGCCACGGCGGCGAGTCTGCGCTCGATGACCTCCCACGGTGTGAGCAGGTCGGAGAGCGACACGACCGCGAAGTCGTGGGCAAGCGGGGCGCCGAGCACCGCCGACCCGCTCTGAGCCGCGGTGGCCCCGGCGATAACTTCCACGTCTACATCGGGGTAGTCCTCCGCAAGCTCCAGCACGGGGCTCGCCATGCCGTACACGCCCGCGTCACCGCTGCACACGAGCGCCACGGCTTCTCCGCTCTGCGCGCGCGAAAGCGCCAGGCGGCACCGTTCGACCTCGTGCATCATCGGCGTCGCGAGATGCGCCGCGTCGGGCACGGCGGCGAGCGCGAGCTCCACGTATTTCGTGTAACCCACAACGATGTCGGCCGCCTCGAGCGCGCGCCGAGCCGCAATCGTCATGCCGTCGGGGCCGCCCGGGCCAATCCCCACCACGAAGAGCTTTCCCATCACCGCTCCTTAAACGAAAGTTCGATAGTTGCCTTGGAAAACGCGACGGTCACGCCGCCGTGAGCGAGCTTCGGGAAGATAAGTTTGCCCCCGCCCACGAGCGCCGCGCGCTCGCACACGTTGTCGACCCCCACCGTCGCGCGCACGAAATCAGATGGCGAAACGCTGCCTTCGACCTGCGACAACTCCTTTGCGGAATACGTCGCAAGCGGGATATTGCGCGCGCGGCAGAAGGCGAGCAGACCCTCCTCGTGCGCCTTCACGTCGATCGTCGCCGCCTCGAGGACGGCCGAAGGCGAGATGCCCGCCTGCCCGCACGCGAGAAGAAACGCCTCCCCGATCGCTTCGGCGCACGCACCGCGACGGCACCCTATGCCCGCAACGATGCAGGGCACGACAAGGCGAAGCGGCTCGGGCGCAGGCGCCTGCGCCCGTACGCCCCCCGGCTTCCCCGTCTCACCGGCGGGCACGACCACGCCCGTTGTGTCCGCCGCGCAAACGGACGCACCTGCATTCGCGCCAGCGAACGGCGACACGACGATATCGGCCCGAGCGCGGTCGGACGCAATGTCAACCCCCTCAGGCGGCTGTCCCAAAATCGGCATGTCGGAATAGAGCGCCACGCGCCCGCCCGAAAGCAGCCGCGCCGACACTCGCTTGATAGCCTCGGGATTCGAAACGGCGAGCCCCGCACGGCGCGCCCACGTATCCACCGCCCACACGCCGCGGACGTCGGTCGCCGTGGTGATGACGGGGATGGCCCCTGCCACGCGTGCCACAGTTTGCGCCAGCTCGTTCGCACCGCCCAAATGCCCCGACAAAAGCGGGACGGCAAAGCGCCCCGCCTCGTCGATCGCCACAACCGCGGAATCGCTTGCCTTCGAGGCGACATGCGGCGCGATAGCCCGCACGGCGATGCCCGCCGCGCCCACGAACAGAAGCGCGTCCGACGCTTCCCACGCGAGCGCCGTCCATGCGCGCAGGTCGACCTTCCCCTCGCCGAACCCGCGCGAAACGGAAACGTCCCAGCCAGGGTCATCTTCACCTGTCTGCGCGCAATCGGAAAGCGCGCGTGCGGTGCACTCCGCCAACGCATACCCCCTCTCAGTGAACGCTATGCAGGAAACCCTCATCTAGCGCACCACCATCGTCGAGAAGTAGCTGCCCCGATCGGGCACATCGTCGAGCGAGCGGTACACGCGCTCGCCCGGAAGCCCACAGTCCTCTACGAGCTCGGCACCGTCGAAGGCGCCCTCCTCGCGAAGGATGCGCTTCGTGTCCGCAAGCGAGCGGCGCGCCTTCATGACCACCTTCGTCCCCGGCCAGCCGATTGCGCGGCGAACGTCGTCGTAGCCGCCGGGCACGATGTGCAGAGGCGACGACATCTCGGGCGTGAGGTCGCGCTCGAGCGCCGCGGCGACCGCGCAGAAGCTCGGCACGCCGGGAATGGCGCGCGCCTCGAACCCGCGGGCGCGCACGTCGGGCGCTATGCGCTGGAAGGTGGCGTAGATACTCGGGTCCCCCAGGTTCAGCAGAGCGACGTCGCGGACCGCATCCAGGTGCGCGACAAGCTCGCGAACAAGCGAGGCATGCTCGGCCGCGCGGCGCTCGGCGTCGCGCGTCATCGAGAATCGCACGGGGATCACCGTCTTGCCTGTAAGGTCGACGGCGCCGCGCACGATGTCGAGCGCGACCATGGCCCCGTCCGCCGTCTGCGGTGCGGCGATGACCGGACACGATTCGATTGTGCGGACGGCCTTGATCGTGAGCAGCTCGGGGTCGCCAGGCCCCGTGCCCACCCCGTACAGCACGCCTTTACTCATACGTCGCCCCCAATTCCCCGATAACTGCATTGGCGCCCGACGTGCGGAAAAGCTCGCGGCGCTCGGCGTCGAACACGACCGCGGCGATGTCGCATGCGCCCGCCGCGCGGCGGCGCAACCTGTCCTCGATTGCCGCAGCGAGCGAGGCGCGCGCAGCGTCCCCCACGCCGGCGGCCTCGATTACCTCGAGCGCCGCCGTGGTCGTGACCGACGACATGATCTCGCGCACGGTCTTCGCGCCCGCGCCGGCCAAGGCCGCGTGGGCGGCCAGAATCTCCGCGCGGCAGTCGGCGGTACGCGAATGGGTGTCCATGATGCCGCCCGCGACCTTCACCAGCTTGCCGATGTGTCCCACAAGAAGGACATTGGTGAATCCCTCGCGAACGCAGCAATCAATCGCATCGCCCACGAAGTTGGAGATGAAGACCACCGGCGCACCGTTTAGGTGGAAATGCCCCGAGATGAACTGCCCGCCGTAGTTGCCGGGCGTGAGCACGACTCCGCGCCGCCCCATAGCCGCATGCTGCCGGATCTCGAGCTCGATGCTGTCGCGCAAGGCAGCGAGGCTGCGCGGCTCGACGATGCCCGTCGTGCCCAGGATGGAGATACCGCCCTCTATCCCCAGGTGCGGGTTGAAGGTCTTTTCGGCAAGGGAAACGCCCTCGGGTACCGCAATCGTTACAGCAATATTTCCAGGAAAGCCGTGCGCGGCGCACACCTCGCGCACCGCCGAAGTGATCATCGCGCGCGGCGTCGCGTTGATGGCGGCCGCCCCCACCGGCTGCTCGAGCCCGGGCAACGTCACGCGCCCCACGCCCACGCCGCCATCGACGGAAACTTCCGATTCGCGCGCAGACACGCCCTTGCTGCCCGCAGTGCCCGTGCCCGGCCCCGCATGTTCCACGCGCGCGTACACGAGCACGCCGTCGGTCACATCGGCATCGTCGCCTGCGTCCTTTCGCACGGCGCACTGGGCGCACCCCTCGCCGATGCATGCGTCGACCACGTTCGCCTCGACGGGCAGCCCGCCGGGGGTGACGATCGACACGCGGCCGACGGGCTTTCGTGACAAGAGCATCTCGCAGGCCGCCTTCGCCGCGAGCGCGGCGCAGCTCCCCGTGGTGTAGCCGCAGCGCAGGCGGGTCGTCCCGGTATATATGTAGTGCTCGAAGGCCACGCTAGCTACTCGCCTTCCGATACCCCGTGGCAAACGAAGGGTCGTAAAGCTTGCTGCGCTCGTACGACTCCGCTTGCGCGCCGTTGTGCGCAAGCCCGCCGCGAGCTCCGAGCACGCGGCCCACCACCACGAGCGCCGTGCGGTCGATGCCCTCTCGTGCGCCCGCATCGGCGAGCGTGCCCACTGTGCATCGCACCACGCGCTCCTCAGGCCAGGTCGCCTTGTACACGAGCGCCGCCGGCTCGTCGGAGCTGCGGCCCGCGGCCAAAAGCTCGGCGGAAAGCTCGGCGAGCATACCCGAGCTCAGGAAGATGACCATAGTCGAGCCGCTTTCCGCCATGGTGTGCATGCCCTCGCCCGCGGGCATGGGGGTGCGCCCGGAAAGCCGCGTGATCACGACCGACTGGCTGATTCCCGGCAGCGTGTATTCCTGGCGAAGCGCCGCCGCGGCACCGCAAAAGCTCGACACACCGGGCACCACCTCGTAGTCCACGCCGCGCGCGTCGAGCGCGTCCATCTGCTCCTGGATGGCGCCGTACAGGCACGGGTCGCCCGTGTGCAGGCGCACCACTTCCTCGCCCCGCGCATCTGCCGCGCACATCACGTCGACCACTTCCTCCAAGGTCATGTGCGCGCTGTCGTAGACGATGCAGGATTCCTTGCACTCGGCGAGCAGCTCGGGGTTCACAAGGCTTCCCGCCCAAACGACCACGTCGGCCGCACGCAGAAGGCGCGCCCCGCGCAGCGTGATAAGGTCGGCGGCGCCCGAGCCTGCACCAACGATATGAATCATCCGAGCCTTCCCTTCCCGTTTCTCATCGCAACCGTTTACGCCGCCATTCGCGCAGCGGGCAAAACACGGCGCCTGCGGCGGCAATCGGCGCAAATACGCAGGCAGGAGGCGCAATGCCGCCCGCCCTGGCTTTGACACGTTCACAAGTGCCCACTATCATAGTAAAAGTTTCGGCAACGAGCATATGACAATCGGATAAAAGGAAATGACCGGCGCGGCGCCCGCACAGCCCGCGCTGGCTTGCGGAGGGAACCAGGTGGGAATCCTGGGCAAGGGACATTACTGTATAGGACGCGCGGGCGAACCGCCTCGCACCCCAAGCCAGACTGCTTCGCCTTTTCCTCACGGCATCGCCGTGGCGTTAGCTCCTTGTGAACCCCGAGGGGTGCGCTTTTCTTTCGCTTGTGCCGACAAGCAACTGTCGCCGGGGGACCGGCAAACCGAGGAAAGGAAAAACCATGTCCGACCAGATGTCACGCCGCGGCTTCATGGGCGCCGCAGCAACCGGAGCCGTCGCGCTCGCCGGAGTCGCGCTCGCGGGCTGCTCCAACACCTCCGCGAGTTCCGAGAAATCGAGTGAAAAGGAGAAGGCCG
The DNA here is from genome assembly GCA_048205395.1 of Collinsella sp. Taxonomy (GTDB): domain Bacteria; phylum Actinomycetota; class Coriobacteriia; order Coriobacteriales; family Coriobacteriaceae; genus Collinsella. The sequence continues at coordinate 13,931 of DBEWUK010000016.1, read as the reverse complement.
TGAAGCCGGTCATCCTCGTCACGAGCTTCGGCACGAGCTACAACGACTCGCGCCACATCACCATCGGCGCCATCGAAGACGCTATCCGCGAGAAGTACTGGCAGGACTACGACATCCGCCGCGCCTTCACCGCGCAGATCATCATTGACAAGCTGAAGAAGCGCGACGGCATCACGATCGACAACATGACCGAGGCGCTCGACCGCTGCGTGGAAGACGGCGTGAAGGAAATCGTCGTGCAGCCGACGCATCTCATGGGTGGCCTGGAATATACCGACGTGAAAGACGAGCTCGACAAGTACGCCGACAAGTTCGACAAAATCTCGCTCGGCGACCCGCTGCTCACCTCCGACGACGACTACAAGAAGGTGGCCGCAGCCATTAAGGAGAACATGGCGTCCTTCGACGACGGCAAGACGGCGCTGTGCCTCATGGGCCACGGCACCGAAGCCGATTCCAACGCCGACTATGCCAAGATGCAGGAAGTGTTCAAGAACGAGGGCTTGACGCAGTTCTTCGTCGGCACCGTCGAGGCTGAACCGACCTGCGAGGATGTTATCGCCGCCGCGAGCGCCGCAGGGTACAAGAAGGCCGTGCTCGCGCCGTTCATGGTGGTCGCGGGCGACCACGCGAACAACGACATGGCAGACGAGACCGACCCCGACAGCTGGGCTGCGAAGTTCGTGGCCGCCGGCTTCGAAGTGACGTGCCTGCTCCAGGGTCTGGGACAGAACGTCGCGGTCGACGACATCTACGTCTCGCACGTGGACGACGCCATCGCCAAGCTGTAAACTCGCCGCGCACGGGGGCGCCGGTCGCGTTCCCGTGCAACGGGCATGTGCCTTCCCCGACCGACGGCGCATGCCCGTTGCATTCGCATCCCGCCCGCCCACCGCACGGCGCGGGCGGTCGAAGCGATTGAAAGGAACCCCTCCATGTTGAAGAAAACCCTCGCCTTCGCCCTGTCGGCGGCGCTTTTCGCGTTCTCGCTCGCCGGCTGCGGCGGAAATTCAATCGACAGCGCAAAGGCAAGCGATGCCGATACCCAGGAAAAGACCGAACAGGCGGCCGATGCGCCCGAGGGCGCAAGCGCTGCCCCCATCACCGCCGACAAGGTGGCCGACGGCACCTATCCGATCACCGTAGATTCCAGCTCGAACATGTTCAGGATTGTGGACGCCCAGCTCATCGTGGAAAACGGCTCCATGCACTGCGTGATGACACTTTCCGGCACGGGCTACGGCAAGCTCTTCATGGGCACGGGCGACGAGGCTGCCGCCGCGAGCGAGGCCGACTTCATCCCCTATGTGGAAAACGCGGAAGGCAAGTACACCTACGACGTGCCCGTTGATGCGCTCGACGAGGACACCGCCTGCGCCGCGTGGAGCATCAGAAGGGAGCGGTGGTACGACCGCACGCTCGTATTCGAATCCGCCGGCGTCGATCTGCGCGCCGACGCACTGAAGTAACGCCATGCGGTCGATTCTTCCCAAGGGGGAAAACAGGAAGCGCCGCAGCATCGCGGCGCGCGCGATCGCCTGCGTTCTCGTCGCCCTGCTCGCGCTTCCCTTCGCGGGGTGCAGTGCGAGCCCGAACGCGACCGGTGCCACGACGGGCTCTCAGGAATACACTGTGAGCGTCTCGCTTTCCGGCGGGTCAGGGCGCGCAAGCATCTCCTCACCAACCACAATTATGAAGGATGGCGACACCTACACCGCGACCATCACCTGGTCGAGTTCGAACTACGACAAGATGACCGTCGACGGCGTGGACTACGCGCCCGTAAACGACGGCGGCAACTCCACGTTCGAGATACCCGTCACGCTCGACGAGGACATCGCCGTGTCGGCCGAGACCGTCGCCATGTCGACGCCGCACACCATCGACTACACGCTCTACTTCGACTCATCCACCATGAAGGAGAAATCGGGCGACGATGCAAGCGGCGGCTCCTCTGCGGGAACGGCTTCAAGCGCCGCGGCCGACTTCCACAACGCCGATTTGGGCTGCGGCTGGGAGCCGACGGGGACGCTTCAGCTTGAATACGCCGAGCACTTCACTGTCGACGAGTTCGAAGGCGGCCTGCGGCTTATCTGCGTTTCGAACGGGGAGCGCTTCCTCGTGGTGCCGCAAGATGCGAAGGTGCCTGATGGGCTGAGCTCCGACATCGCGGTCATAAGGCGCCCCGCCAACAAGGTGTACCTCGTATCGTCGGCGACGATGTGCCTGGTCGACGCGCTCGATGCAAACGACAATATCATCATGTCGGGCACGAAGGCCGACGATTGCTCGGTCGCGGGCTTCAAAAGCGCGCTCGAAAGTGGGGCGATCGCCTACGGCGGCAAGTACAGCGCGCCCGACTACGAGCGAATATCGGCCACGGGCTGCACGCTCGCCATCGAGAACACCATGATCAACCACACGCCCGATGTGAAGGAAAAGCTGCAGAAGCTCGGGCTCGTCGTGCTCACCGAACAGTCGTCGAGCGAGCCCGAAGCACTCGGGCGCGTCGAGTGGATTAAGCTTTTCGGCGTCCTGTTCGACAAGGAAGACGAGGCCGCGCACCTGTTCAACGAGCAGAAGGCCCGCGTCGAGCAAACGTCGGGGCTCGCGTCGTCAGGTAAAACCGTGGCGTATTTCTACATTAACTCGAACGGGGCCGCCGTCACGCGGCGGGCGGGCGACTACGTGGCGCAGATGATCGAGCTTGCAGGCGGCAGCTACGCACTCGATGACGCGCAGACGGCGTCGACGTCAGGTTCGTCAGTAACGCTCGAAATGGAGCGCTTCTACGCGACGGCGAAGGATGCCGACATCATCGTCTACAACGGCACCATCGACGAATCGGTTGCCACCTTGAACGACTTCGTAGGCAAAAACGCGCTATTGTCGCAGTTCAAAGCCGTGAAGAACGGCAACGTCTGGGTCACAAGCGCCGACATGTACCAGCAGATGACTTCTACCGCCGACATTATCGACGAGCTGCACGGGGCGTTCGCCGGCGATGACGCGAGCGACTTCCATTATCTGAGGAAGCTCGGCTAGCACCATGAGAAGCCGACTTTCCATGGCATACGACGAATCGGGGCGCGCCGCGCGGTGTCGCGTCGTGACGGCGCTGCTCGCTGTTGCCCTCATCGTGCTCGTCGGGACCAACCTGTGCATCGGGAGCGTGCTCGTACCCGCAGACCACATCCCCGGCATCCTTTCGGGCGGCGCGGCCAATTCCATGGAAAGCCAGGTCATCTGGGAGATTCGCCTGCCGCGCGTGCTTTCAGCCGTGCTTCTCGGCGGGGCACTTTCGCTCTCCGGGTTCCTGCTGCAGACGTTTTTCAACAATCCCATCGCCGACCCGTTCATCTTGGGCGTCTCCTCGGGCGCAAAGTTCGTCGTCGCGCTTACGATGATCGTACTTCTGGGCGCGAACCAGGCCATGTCCTCGCCGGCCATGGTGGCCGCAGCGTTTCTGGGCTCGCTCATCACCATCGGCTTCGTGCTCCTCATCGCACGGCGCATAAGTTCCATGGCCATGCTCATCGTGGCGGGCGTCATGGTGGGATACATCTGCTCGGCGGCGACGAACTTCCTCATCGCCTTCGCCGACGACCAGTCCATCGTGAACCTGCACAACTGGTCTTTGGGTAGCTTCTCGGGTTCGAGCTGGGACGACGTCGCGGTCATCGCGGTCGTGGTGATCACCGTGAGCGCATGCGTATTCGCGATATCGAAGCCCCTTTCCGCCTTCCAGCTGGGAGAAGCCTACGCGAAAAGCGTCGGCGTGAACGTCGCACGCTTCCGCGTGGTGCTCGTCCTTCTAGCGAGCATTCTCTCCGCCTGCGTGACCGCGTTCGCTGGTCCGGTGTCGTTCGTAGGCATCGCGGTTCCGCATCTCGTGAAGTCGACGCTGAAGTCGTCGAAGCCTATCCGCGTGATTCCTGCGTGCTTCTTGGGAGGCGCCATCTTCTGCGCGGTCTGCGATTTGATCGCGCGCACGCTGTTCTCCCCCGTCGAGCTTTCCATCAGTGCCGTCACCGCCATCTTCGGCGCGCCGGTGGTTATCGCGCTCATGTTGAAGAAGCGGGTGAGGTAGATGGGGGAATTCGTGCCGCGGCCCAAAACGCAGGCTGACGGAGCGCCGCTTTTCCGCATAAGCGACCTGTCGGCGGGCTACGACAAGAAGGTCGTAGTCGAAGGCGTCGATCTGGAGGTTCGCGCGGGCGACGTCGTGGCGCTCATCGGGCCGAACGGCTCGGGCAAGTCGACCATCTTGAAAACCATCACACGCCATCTGGCACCGCTTGCCGGCGCGATCGAGCTCGACGGGCGGGAGATTTCCCGATGGAAGACTGCGGAGTTCGCAAGGAACCTTGCCGTTATGCTGACAGATCGCCCCCGGACCGAGCTCCTCACCTGCCGCGATATCGTAGAGGCGGGAAGACATCCCTACACCGGGCGAATGGGCACACTCTCGCCCGACGACCATAGTCGGGTCGATGAGGCCATGAAAACCGCACATGTAGAAGAGCTCGCCGAGCGCGACTTCATGCAGATAAGCGACGGGCAACGCCAGCGCGTCATGCTCGCACGCGCCATCGCGCAGGATCCGCGTGTGCTCGTGCTCGACGAGCCCACGTCGTATCTCGATATCCGCTACCAGATCGACCTGCTGCGAATACTTCGTCACCTTGCGAAATCGCGGAATGTGGCTGTCATCATGTCCATCCACGAACTCGAGCTCGCGCAGAAAAGCGCCGACAAGGTGATTTGCGTGAAGGATGGTCGGGTCTTCCGCTCCGGCGCACCCGAGGACATATTCACGCGCGAGACGATTGGCGAGCTCTACGGCCTTCAACATGGCACCTTCAACGAACGCTTCGGCAGCGTGGAAATTGGGCGCCCACACGGCGATGCGCACACGTTCGTCATCGCCGGCGCAGGTACGGGGTCGGCTGTGTTTCGCCAGCTCATCCGGCAGGGCAAGGCGTTCTACGCGGGCGTTCTGCACGAAGGGGACATCGACTGCGAGCTCGCGCGCGACCTGGCGACGGAATGCGTGGCCGAGCGCGCCTTCGAGCCGATCGGGGATAAAACCATAGCCCGCGCCAAAGAGCTCCTCGTCCACTGCACGCGCCTTATCGTGTGCCCCGCCGCCTTCGGCACCATAAACGCCCGCAACGCAGAGCTCGTCGAGTTCGCACGCTCGCATGGTATCGAGGTCATGCGAGCGTGCGAAGGCGCATCGGAGGATTCCCAATTGGAGTGGGAAGGATAAACTGGACTTTTTTTAAGGATCCTCAGGCTACAGCTCCTACGCCGGCGAGGTCTCCAAGGCGCCGGAGAACCTCGTGAACAGGAATTTCCACGCCGACGAGCCCAACTAGGCCTAATCCAAGCGAGATTCCAGACTCGAAAGGCCGTTGAGCGTGAGGTCGTTGGCAACCTCCGAGACGCGCTCGATAGGAACCGAGCCATCAGACAATGCCCACGTGCGATAAATACCGATAATACCCGACAGCAAAAACGCCAGATAGTAGTCGAACATCTCGTCCTTGAGACCTTGGGGCAGCAGATCGCGTTCGGCAATCTCGTGCTCGAGCGGCGCACGAAGACGAGCCATAAAATCATCGAGCGGAATGTTCTCGATCAGCTGACGATTGAGCACCAAGTTGTTGCACAGTGCCTCGTTAACGGTTTTAAAGAAGGTCGCCACCGCGCCAAGAGCGCGCTCGTTGGTGTCGCCGTCCATTGAAGCAAGCGTTTTCTCGACCGAGTCGACAATCATCTCCACCACATCGACGGCAATGGCATCGAGCAGGCCGTCAACCGTGCCAAAGTGCACGTAGAAGGTTTTGCGGTCGACATTGGCCTCGCGCGCGATGGCACTCACCGTAATGTCTGCCAGCGGCTTTTCCATGAGCAGGCGCTCGAAAGCGGAAAGGATGGCATTACGGCTGCGAACGATGCGACGATCAAGACGCGGTTTGCTGGTTGCCATGGGCGTGTCCCTTCGATATGCGAGCATTCATCAACAGATGAGAGATAATCTACGTAAGAGGATTATCCCCCATACAGCACAAATATGCCCCGCATCATGAAGAACGCACGACTGTCCTACTGCGACTTAGGATGCTTCTTCTTATTGAGTACCGACGGAGATACGCGAATACCATCGCCTGTCTGGCGCACATAGGCTTTATGAGCCGGCTTAGCGGTCCCATAAGCCTTCTGAGCCTGCTTCTTGGGATCAACAGTAACAGCATTCGCGGGGTGCGGCTTAGTGGGCGCAGAGGGCGTCTGAGGCGTGCGGCCGAGTTTGCGCATCACGCGATCCCAGCGCGCATGGATGCTCTCGTTGTGGCCGCTCTTAAGTCCCAGCAGGGGCGCAGCCAAAATGGTCGGCGCAATAAACGTAATGAGGCGCCACAGCAGATAGCCGGCGGTCGAAGCCGACCCAAAGAAATGACCCAAGAACAATGCAAAGCCGCCCTCAGCACCACCAGTTCCACCGGGCAAGGGAACCGCAGAGCTCAGCAGCTGGACAAAGGCGCTCGCGGCCATGACCGAGAAAAAGTCGACCTCGTGGTGGCCAAAGGCAAGCATCAGGAAATACGGCACCAGATAGAAAAACGCGAGCTGCAGCATGGTGATAAACACGGTGAGCAGCATGGAAGAAAAATGTCCGGCCGAAAGCTTGAACTTCTCGGAGAAGGAGTAGATCTCGCCATCGACAAACGTGCGCCATCCCTCGATCTTAGTAGCCGAGACACCAATGCGCTCGAGCCAATTGATGATGCAATGGGCGACGCGCGTGACGGTCTTAGGCATGAGAGCGACGGCGAAGATGCCAAGCAAGATGCAGCAGTGTCCACCAAAGCTAAAGACGCACAGCAGCGTCATGTCGCCATAGCGCTCGGCAAAAAACGGCATGCGAGCAAGCAGTAGGATAGCGCCCCAGGCAACGAGGCCAAACTGATACACGATAAAGCGCGTGAACTGCGTGGCTCCGGCCTCGCCGACATTTTGGCCCGCTTTGGTCAGGCGGTAGATCTGAGCAGGAGTCGAGCCCATCATCATAGGGGTGAGGTTGCCAAAGAAGATGCCACTCGCCTCGACCGAGATCAGGTCGCGAATGCCGACGGGTGAATTGGGGTCGAGCCAGACAGCGATCGCATAGGCCACAATGCCAAAGAACAGATACATGAACATGCAGAGACACGCGACAACGAGCCATGACGCCTGGACGCTCGACATAGCGGCCCAGAACTGCCCCATCTGCCCGGTTACCACCAGATAGACGATATAACCCACCAGCACGACGCCGATAAAGATGGCGCCGCGGCGTGCGCTCTTATTGTCATCTCCGCCCGAGGCCTCAACCTCGACCTGGGGCTTAGACGTATGCTGAGAGGACTCCGTCATGAGACTCCTTCTAACAGTCAAAATATCTTGGATATTGTACCCGCAAGGACCATAGACAGAACGCAAAGCTCTGGTTCAAACGGGAATTGCAGACGGTTGTTTGAAAATAAAAAACCCGGCCTTCCATAGGAAGTCCGGGTATCAGATGCGTGGTAGCCCGTACCAGATTCGAACTGGTGATCTCCGCCTTGAGAGGGCGGCGTCCTAAACCGCTAGACGAACGGGCCATAAGCCTCAGCAGAAAAGAAGTGGTAGCCCGTACCAGATTCGAACTGGTGATCTCCGCCTTGAGAGGGCGGCGTCCTAAACCGCTAGACGAACGGGCCACATAACATCTGCACTGCCGTGCTGCGAAGAAATATATTACGGGACAAAAAACGTCAGCGCAAGAAGAAATTCCAAATTGCCGAAAAATTGTCGGCAGGTTATGGAACACACAGGTAAACTGGGTAGCTAATTCAAGTTGAGATGGACCAAAAGAGCTTCGCGCTCGTTGGGGATGTTGTCTTCGGTCACGGCGTCGAGGGCGGAGTTGAGTAGCTGCCCCAGTTCCGGCCCGGGCTTGACTCCGGCACGGATCAGGTCGCCGCCGTTGATGGCGAGCATCTTGAGCGTATAGGGCTCCCCCGCCTTCAGCAGCTCGTGCGCCATCGCGCGCATCTCCTCAATCGTCTCAACGTAATAGAAGCACGACGGGGCCTTGCCGAGCGTGTCGGCACGCTTAAGATCCATGAGCTCGTCCATCAAACGCGGCGTGTCGACGCCCTCGCCCGAAAGCGCGCGCATCATATTGAGCAGGCAGGAGCGCTCGGGGCGCAGCGGCTTGTCGTGATATTTGATGAGCAGGCACACGTCGCGCACCAGGTCGTGCGAGAGCGCCAGGCGATCCATAATGACGCGCGCTTTCTTGGCGCCGAGCTCGGGATGACCGTAGAAGTGTCCGCTGCCGGCGTGATCGACCGTAAAGCACTCGGGCTTGGACACATCGTGCAAAAACGCCGCCCACATAAGGCTCGACGAGGGCGCGACGCCGTCGCACAGCGCAAGCTCCCCTGCCACCGTCAGCACACGGGCGATATGCTCGTAAACGTTAAACGCATGATAGACACTTCGCTGATCAAAGCCGCGACCCGCTGCCAGCTCAGGCACAGAGGCACAGATGAGCTCGGGGTAGCGCAGCATCGCGTCTCCCCCATGACCGGTCGAAAGAATGCCCTCAAGCTCAATACCCACACGCTCGCGCGCCACGGCGTCGAGCAGCGGCGCGCACTCGGCAAGCGCGCGCTTAGTCTCGGGCTCAATCATAAAGTCCAGGCGGCAGGCAAAGCGCACCGCACGCAACATGCGCAGGGCGTCCTCGTTAAAGCGACGCTTGGGATCGCCGACAGCGCGAATCAGCTTGCGCTCCAAGTCACCCTGGCCGTCGTAGCGGTCGACAAGCCCGCGCTCGGGATGCCAGGCCATAGCGTTGACGGTAAAGTCGCGGCGCGCCAGATCGTCCTCGAGCGAGGCGGCACGCTCCACACTCTGGGGATGGCGACCATCGGTGTAAAAGCCATCCAGACGGTATGTGGTGACCTCGATACGCTCGCCATCGGAAATAGCCGTGATTCCGCCAAATTTAATGCCCGACTCCACGACCGCGATACCAGCGGCCTCGAGCGCCGCCTTGGACTCCTGCCACAGGCCGCTACAGCACATATCAACATCGTGGCTGGGGCATCCCATCAGGGCGTCGCGCACCCAACCGCCAACGTACCAAGCCTCAAGACCAGCCGCCTCAAGCGCGCGCAGGACGCGCAGGGACGCATCGGACGGTTGAGTACCGTTGAGCGAAACATTGCACATGCCTATGGCCTCCTGCACTTGCGAGCGTTAATCGATGGTTCTCAAGAAGTCTAACAAGAAACGAGAAAGCGCGCACACGCAATCGCGTCGTCGATTAGATAAAACGAGACAGCAGACGCCACATACGTTCAGCGAGCAAAAAACACCCGCCTCGGAGATCCAAAGCGGGTGTTCGGCAACGATTTTTCGATGCGGTTAGCAGACCTGGCGAACCTCGATGTGCTTCTTATATTCGTCCACCTTGGCAAAATCGCCCAGACCGGGGCACTCGACCACGTTGGCGCCGGTGGCCATCGAAAGACGCAAGGCATCCTCGACTCGCTCGGGGGCGTCGTGCCACACGGACAGGAAGGCGGCCAGCGAGGAATCGCCGGCGCAGACGGTCGACAGCAGCTTGACGTCGAAGGTGCGGTTGGCAAACCAGATATGCTCGCCGTTGGAGAAGTACGCACCGGCGCCACCGAGGGTCAGCAGCACGTTCTTGGCGCCCTTGGCGTGCAGCTCGGCCATCGCGCCCTTGACGGACTCGTCGTCGCCACCGCTCACCTTAATGCCAAAGATGTCGAGCAGCTCATCGTCATTGGGCTTGATCAGCAGCGGCTCCATGGCAATGAGGTCTGCCAGCTGATGGCTCGAGATGTCGAGGACGAACTCGGCCCCCTTGGCCTTGACGCGGCGCAGGACCTCGGCCAAGAAGCCCTCGGAAGTGTTGGGAGGCAGCGAGCCGCTGATGACTAGGCAGGTCATGTCATCGAGCGAATCGATGAGCTCAAACATCTCCTGCTCGTTGGCCTCGTTGATGGCGGCACCGGCGTTGACCATGTTGTACTCGGTGTCGGGGCCGGCGTTGAGGAACACATTGACGCGCGTAATGCCGTCGGTCCAAACGGGCTTGACGGGCACGCCCAGGGCCTCGGCGCCCTTAACGATAAACTCGCCCGAGAAGCCGGCGAAAAAGCCCAGGATCGTGGTGTCGACACCGTAGTGATCGAGGGTGAACGAGACGTTGAGACCCTTGCCGTTGGGCGTGTAGACGGCGTTACGGGTACGCGTGACGGTGTTGGCAGCAAGGCCGTCGCAGGCGATGTTGTAGTCAATGGCGGGATTTGCAGTGAGCGTGTAAATCATGAATGTTCCTTTCACGAAGTAACGTGTTAATGAAAGTATATTCCACCCAACGGTAAAAGGCTAGGACAACTCGGTGAACGGTGTGGAAGCGATGAAGTACGGCAGAGCATCTCTCTCCAATAACGGAACAAAAAAGGCGCCCCAGCCGAAACCGGGGCGCCGCATGCGCACGAATATGTCGCGTTTCGATTACTGACGATCGAGCTTGCGGACAGCAACGCGCTTGCTGTACTCGTCGACGTGACCGAAGTCGCCGATGCCGACGGACTCGGCAACGTTGGCGCCGGTGGCCATAGCGAGCTTCATGGCCTCCTCGACGTTGTCGCGATCCCTGTACCACTTGTGCAGGAACGCAGCGAGGGTGCAGTCGCCGGCGCAGACGGAAGAAACCAGCTTGATGTTGAACTCACGCTTGGCGTACCAAATATCCTCGCCGTTGGAGAAGTAAGCGTCGCCGCGGCTACCACGGGTGAGCAGCACGTTCTGAACGCCAGCGTCGTGAGCCATCTTCATGGCAACGCGGACCTCGTCGTCGGTGTCGACCGGCACGCCGAAGATGGCCTTCATCTCGTGATGGTTCGGCTTGATGAGCAGCGGCTTCTTGTGAGCGAGCTCCTTGAGCTTGTCGGAGGACAGGTCCAGGACGACGTCGGCGCCACGAGCCTGAGCGTGCTCCATGACCTGAGCCAGGAAGTCGGGCGTAGCTTTGGGAGGCACGGAGCCGGAAACGATCAGGCACTCGAGATCGCCCGCGGTGTCCAGGATGTTGTAGAGCTCCTCCTGGTGCTGCGGCGTAATAGGAGCACCCGGGTTCAGGATGCCGTACTCGTGCTGGCCATCGTTGACGTAGGTGTTAATGCGCGTGATACCGTCGGTCCAGACCGGGCGGCAGAGGCAACCCAGGTTCATGACCTCCTCGACGATGAACTTGCCCGTGAAGCCAGCGAAGAAGCCGAGCGCGACGGTGTCGACGCCCATCTTCTTAAAGGCGAAGGACACGTCGAGGCCCTTGCCGTTAGCCGTGTAGCTGGCCGAGCCGGTGCGGACGTTCTCGTCGGGCTCGAGCGGAGAGCTCGAAACCGTCATGTCGACAGCCGGGTTAGCGGTTAGCGTGTAGAACATTTACAGTACCCCCTGTATATGTGAGGGCCGCGTGGCCGGCCCATTCCAACCACGCGGTTACCTCTGATACCAAATTAGCGAGCTGCGGACTCGAGCAGTGCCTTGACCTCGGCTGCGGTGTTGCAGGCGAGCGCCTTCTCGGCGAGCTCGTCGCACTCGGCCTTGGTCCACTGGCTGATGGTCTTGCGGGCGCGCAGGATCGAAGGAGCGCTCATCGAGAACTCCTCCAGGCCCCAGCTGATCAGCAGCGGCTCGAGCAGCGGATCGGCAGCGGCCTCGCCGCACATACCGACCATGATACCGGCCTTCACGCCGCTCTCGATGATGTTCTTGAGCGAGCGGAGCACGGCGGGATAGTAAACCTGGTACAGGTTGGAGATGGTGTCGTTACCACGGTCGGCGCACATGGTGTAGCCGATCAGGTCGTTGGTGCCGATGGAGAAGAAGTCGGCGACCTCGGCAAGACGGTCTGCGAGCAGCGAAGCGGCGGGCGTCTCGACCATGATGCCGACCTCGATGTTCTCGTTGAACTTGCGACCCTCTTCGGTCAGCTCAGCCTTGCACTGCTCGACGAGCTCCTTGACAGCCAAGACCTCCTCGACGCAGGTGACGAGCGGGATCATGATCTTGACGTCACCGAAGGCGCTAGCGCGCAGCAGAGCGCGGAGCTGGACCTTGTACTGGTCGGGATTGGCCAGGCAGTAACGCACGGCGCGGAAGCCCATGAAGGGGTTGTCTTCCTTGACCATATGCAGATACGGAATCTCCTTGTCGCCACCCACATCGAGCGTGCGGATGATGACCGGAGCACCCTTGAGCGCGCTGGCGACCTTACGGTAGGCGTTGAACTGCTCCTCCTCGGAAGGAAGCTCAGCAGAGTCCATGAACAGGAACTCGGAGCGGAACAGACCGATGGCCTCGGCGTCGTGATCGAGCGCGTTGGGCACGTCATCGGGGTTACCGATGTTGCAGGCGATGATCTTCTTGATACCATCGGCAGTCACGGACGGCTTGCCACGGAAGGCCTCGAGGGCCGCCTTCTCGGCAGCGAAGGCCTCGGCCTTGGCGGTATAGGCAGCGAGCGTCTCCTCGTCGGGATCGGCCTCGACGATACCCTTGCCACCGTCGACGACAACGGTCATACCGTTGCGCAGCGCGGTGCAGCTGTTGGAAACCGAAAGGACAGCCGGGATCTCGAGGGCGCGCGCGATGATCGCGGAGTGCGACGTGCGGCCACCGGTCTCGGTGACGATGCCGGCAACGTGGGCCTTATCGATCGTGGCGGTCATGGACGGCGTGAGGTCGTGCACGACAACGACGGTGTTCTCGGGCAGGACGGAAAGGTCGACGACCTCCTTGCCCAGCAGCTCGGCCAGAATACCGGTGCGGATGTCGGCGATGTCGGCCGCGCGCAGACGGAACATCTCGTCGTCCATGGACAGGAACATGTTCTCAAACATGGTCGAGGTGTCCATGAGCGCCTGCTCGGCGCAGGTACCGCCGTCAATGGCGGCGTTGATGGCGTCAGTCATGCCCGGGTCCTGAGCCAGGACAATGTGTCCGCTCATGATCTCGGCCTCGGCCTCGCCCACCGTCTCCTTCATGTGGTCGGCCTGAGCCTGGGTCTTCTCGCAGAAGACCGAAAGAGCGGACTGATAGCGCTCCTTCTCTGCTGCCGAATCAGCAACCTCGTGCGGCTCAAACGTCAAGTCGGGATCGACGGCGACCATGACGGTGCCGATACCGATGCCCTCGGAAGCGTTGACTCCCTGATACATTCCCATTCCTCTCTCCGTGTCATGTGATAAAGCGTTTTGCCATATCCATGACAAAAGAGCGCAGCTACCTTACAACAGGTCACTGCGCCCCCAAATATGAACTTAGTTGTTCAACATGCGACCCGTTTGAGTTCTACTCGCCAAGACCGCTCTTGATGAGCTCGATGGCAGCAGCCAGAGCCTCGGCCTCGTCAGTGCCGTCGCACTTGACCTCGACCTCGGTGCCGCAGGGGATACCAGCAGCCATAAGTGCCATCGGGGACTTGCCGTTGACCTCCTTCTCGGGGGTGACGACCGTCACGTCACAGGCGTACTTGCCCATGGTGGAGGCGAACAGACCAGCCGGACGCATGTGCAGACCCTGAGGATTAACGAGGGTAGCCTTCTCAGAAACCATAGTTGACTCCTTTTTGTGTTTAACCCCTGTCATGCATGTGGCAGGAGTCAGATTCACGACGTTGTTTATATTAACTCACATCAAACGGTTTTTCATTATGTTTCAGACGAATTATTGGACAGATGTGTTTGTCGTCCGCTTGCTCGCCCACAGGGGCCCGTGCGCGGCCTGTGAGATTTCCTGCTCTACAGTCCTGCTCGCACGAAGAGCACATTAAGTGCTCTTCGGCTCGTGCGGAA
>DBEWUK010000059.1:0-64941 GCA_048205395.1 Collinsella sp. | reverse complement strand
GAGGGCTTGTTCTTCCGTGAGCTCACGTTTTGGCTCGATGGTGATTTCCTGCTTGCGCACGAGTTCGTAGTATCCCGTGAGGGCGGCAAAGGGCATAAACTGTGCGGCGCGGTTGGCGCGCACGGCACCGTTGGCAGTGAGGTTGGGGTCGGCGGCGCGGCGTCTGCCCTCGGGGTCCGCCAAGCGCTCGAAGGCGGTCGGCGGGCGCACGGGCTGTTGTTTGGGTTTAGGCACGGTGTCCTCCAACTTGTTCGTTGCGTTCGCGCGCGGTGGCGCCGGCGGTAAAGCTTAATCCCTTGACGAGCGCGTTCTTGCCGTACTTGCCTTTCACGGCCAGGACGGTGCGCGCCAGGTCGCGCTCGCGCTCATCGGCCTCGATATCGCTGAATAGATCGATGGTGGCAAATTCCTCGGGCATGAGGTTGCCAAATCCCAGGTTGATGCGCTTGACCGGTCGTTTGGGATCGACAGTCTGCGCCCAGAGCTCATCGAAATAGCCCATGATCTTCTTAAACGAATTGGTACGCTCGGGCAGCTTTCGCGAGGCGTTAGAGTGCGCAAAGAGTGCGGCATAGCCACCGCGCGGTTTGCCGCCATGCTCTCCCACAAAGATGCCATCGATTGCCTGCGCTTCGCGCACCAGGCGACGCCGTTCGTCATCGCGCTGGACGGGCTTGGGCGCACGGGGCGCGAGCTCGGGGCCGGCGGTTGCGGTGGGTTCGATACTCGATGTGCTCGAGCGCAGGTGCCCGCATCCGTCCACATACTGCGCTGTACCGCTGGCGTCGAGGCGGCGTATGTCGGCGCGTTCGCTCGCGTAGCCCACAAAGAGCGAGATGCTGTCGCAGACCACGTGCTTATCGACCAAGTCTAAAACGGCGTTGTCGACCATCTCGCGCAAGACGGTATAGGCCTGTTCGTAGGCATAACCCTTCGAGAGCACCTGTCCTGTGGTGGTCGAAGTTGCTTGCGGGCGATAGGCTTGGATATCGGCGATGGTTGTCGGCTCGCGCCCGAAGGCATGGTCGATGAGATATTCGGCATTGACGCCGAGCTCGTCGTAAAGCAGGTTTTCGTCGAGCGCCGCGACGCCCATCAGATCGTAGACGCCGTATTTCTCGAGGCGGGCTGCCACGCCGGGACCGATGCCCCAGATATCGGTGATGGGACGATGGGGCCAGATCTCCTTGCGAAAGGTCTCGTCGTCGAGTATGCCGATGCGGCTGGGTACGTGCTTGGCGGTAATGTCGAGCGCTACCTTGGCCTGGAATAGGTTGGGGCCGATGCCGACCGTCGCCGTGATGCCGGTGCGCGCGAGGACCTCGTCGCGCAGCGTGCAGGCGAACCCTTCCGCATCTGTGTGATAGAGGTCCAGATAGGGCGTCACGTCGATAAAGCATTCATCGATTGAATAGACGTGAATGTCTTGCGGACTTACGTATTCCAGATAGATGCCGTAGATTTGCGCCGACACCTCCATATAGTGCTGCATGCGCGGTACGGCCGTGATGTAGTCGATGCCATCGGGAATCTCGAATAGGCGGCAGCGATTGTGAATCCCTAAGTCCTTCATGGCCTGCGTGATGGCGAGGCAGATGGTCGTGCGCCCGCGCGATTCGTCGGCAACGACCAGGTTGGTGGTGAGCGGATCGAGCCCACGGTCGACGCACTCGACGCTGGCATAAAACGTCTTGAGGTCGATGCAGATATAGGTGTGCTGCTCGTGCGCCATCCGTGTTCCTTCATCAAACACATGTTCTTATCGAATACCTGTTCGATAATACCCGCTCGTCCGGACGTCGTCAAAACCTGTCAAAAAGGGACTGGTTTGTTTTGGTAGGTATGGTCGTGCGGTTGGATCGGGTTTTAACGCAGCTCTAAAGAGTGCGAAACAGCTCGGAAAACCTCGCTTCGTAGCATGAGCCTAACGATTAATACCGCCTATACGCACGGAAGGGTTGTGGAAAAGATGGTCAATTATGGGTTTGGTATGCCGACGCGCCTTGTTGCGGATGGAGACGTGGCTCGCTGGTGCGGACGATTGGTCGCTCACTACGGTGGCACCAAGGCGCTGGTCGTGTTGGGCGGTGACAAACATACGCACGATGAGCTCGTCTCGGCGGCGCTCGGCTCGCTTGATCGAGCTCTGCTCGAACGCGTGCTTTTTCGCTGCGGCTTGGTCGGGGGCGATGGGGGAGACGATTTGGTCGATGAGGCCGTAGCCCTGGCGACCGACGAAGGCGTGAACTTTGTCCTGGCGATTGGCGATGCCGATACTGCCGGCTTTGCGCGCGAGCTCGCGCGTCGCATGGCGGCGCTCGATGCCGGCGAAGACGGCTTTGTGCCTTATGGATGCATTGTCTCGGAGGGCAAGGTGCCTGCTGTCGTGGGCACCGGCGAGGTTCCCGTTTTTGCCATTATCGCGCCCGAACTGCTGGAGGGCATCGGGTCTCCTCTGCGTGAGTTACTCGGTAGCGTCTGCGCCGCGGCCTAATATTTGCCATAAAAGGACGGGTTATTTTTGGTTGGTAAAGCGTTTGACCTGCCAAAATAAGCCTGTCCCTTTTTGATCGGTTGCCGTTTGGGGGCCGATTGGCAACGCTCGCTGATTGTAGTCTTGACCTGCGCTAGAATAGTGGCATCTGAATGTCCGGGCGCATGGAGGCGTGCGCCCGTATGCTGAGGAGGACTCTATGGCAACTGTTGCCGCACCTATCGATGCTACGTCGACTGCCGCTTGGAAGGCACTCGAGGCTCATCAGGAGAAGCTCGAGGCCGATGGTATCGACCTCAAGGCCTGGTTCGCTGCCGATGCCGAGCGCGTGAACAAGCTGAGCTTTGACGCCGGTGACCTGCACTTCGATCTGTCGAAGAACCTGGTGACCGATGAGACCGTCAAGCTGCTGTGCGATCTTGCCCGCGAGGTGAAGCTCGAGGAGCGCCGCGACGCCATGTTCTCCGGCGAGCACATTAACACCACCGAGGACCGCGCCGTCCTGCACACCGCGCTTCGCCGCCCCGCAACCGAGAGGGGCCAGCTCATCGTCGACGGCCAGGATGTCGTCGCCGACGTGCACGAGGTCCTCGACCGCATGTATGCCTTCGCCGAGCGCGTGCGCTCCGGTGAGTGGAAGGGTGTTACCGGCAAGAAGATCGAGCACCTGGTGTCCATCGGCATCGGCGGCTCCGATCTGGGCCCGGTCATGGCTTACGAGGCTCTGCGTCCCTATGCTGACGCCGGTATCGACTGCCGCTATATCTCCAACATCGACCCCAACGACCAGGCCGAGAAGCTTAAGGGCCTGGATCCCGAGACCACGCTCGTGATCATCGTCTCCAAGACCTTCACCACGCTCGAGACCCTCACCAACGCCCGCGAGGTCAAGACCTGGATGCTCGAGCAGCTCAAGGCCCAGGGCGCCATCGACGGCTCCGATGAGCAGAACGCCGAGGCCGTGGCAAAGCACTTCGTCGCCGTCTCCACCGCACTCGAGAAGGTCGAGGCCTTCGGTATCGACCCCGCCAACGCCTTCGGCTTCTGGAACTGGGTCGGCGGCCGCTACTCCGTCGACTCCGCCGTGGGTCTGTCGCTGATCGTCGTGCTCGGTCCCGAGCGCTTCCAGCAGTTCCTCGAGGGCTTCCACGCTATCGACGAGTACTTCTGCAACACGCCGCTCGAGAACAATGCCGTTGCGCTGATGGGCCTGCTCAACGTCTGGTACGTCAACTTCTTCGGTTCCAAGAGCCACGCCGTGCTGCCGTACTGCCAGTACCTGCATCGTTTCCCGGCCTACCTGCAGCAGCTCACCATGGAGTCCAACGGCAAGCATGTCCGCTGGGACGGCAGCGCCGTGACTTCCGACACCGGTGAGATCTTCTGGGGCGAGCCCGGCACCAACGGTCAGCACGCCTTCTACCAGCTGCTGCACCAGGGCACCGTGGTGGTCCCGGCCGATTTCATTGCCTTCGCCAATACCGCCAACCCTGCGACCGACAGCGGCCAGGACGTGCACGAGCTGTTCCTGGGCAACTTCCTGGCCCAGACCAAGGCGCTCGCCTTTGGTAAGACGGCCGATGAGGTGCGCGCCGAGGGCACGCCCGAGCAGATCGTCCCGGCCCGCTGCTTTGAGGGCAACCGTCCGACGACCTCGATCTTTGGCGACACGTTGACCCCGTTCGCACTCGGCGAGCTCATCGCCCTGTACGAGCACATCACGTTTGTCGAGGGCACGGTCTGGGGCATCGACTCCTACGACCAGTGGGGCGTCGAGCTGGGCAAGCAGCTTGCCAAGCAGATCACTCCAGCCTTCCATGACGACGCCGCCAAGGCCGAGCAGGACGCTTCGACCCAGGCGCTCATCGAGTTCTACCGCGCTCACCGCAAGTAGTCGCTGCTGTTAACGCATCGCGCCTTATAGTCAGGGGCCCGTATCCCATCGGATGCGGGCCCCGTTGCTTTGCCGTGGCCCCGGGGCGCACGGCCTTTAAGGATCTTCGCCGGAGCGTCGCGTGCTGCGAGGGCCCTGCGTCTAGAGCTCGGCCTCCGCATGGCCTCGCTGCGCCTCGGGCAGCTCCCCGTAGAGCGGATGGTCTTCGAGCCTAAAGCGCTCGACCTGTTCGGGAGTGCAGCCGCGCACAAAGAGCCACGAGCGATCGATCGGCGTCGCCATGAGCGTGCTGGGCAGCGCGTCGGCGCGGTCGGAAAACACCCGGGCACTCTCGGGATCCTGGAACGCCAGCACCAGATGCGTGTCGCAGTTGCCCATGATGGAGCGTGCGCGTGCCTCGCCATAGAGCGCATCGAGCTGGTTGGTCGACTGCAGCAGCAGCGTTGCCCAGATGTTGCGGCTTCGGATAATCGAGAGCACGTTGTCGATCTGGGGGATCTGCAGATTTGCGAAGTCATCGAGCATAAAGCGCACGGGCACGGGCAGGCTGCCGTCGGGCTGCCTATCGGCCTCACGAATGAGGCCCATAAACGCCTGCGAAATAAAGAGGCCGGTCAGCGGATCGAGATTGCGGTCAATATCGCTCACGGTTACAAACAGGGCGCAGGGGGTGTGTCCCATGGAAGCGAAGTCCGCCTGATGGCACTCACGATAGAGCTGTGCCGCACCGTCGAATCCCAGACACATGACCTTTTCGGCAAGGATGCCGACGATGCTCGCGTGCATGCGCTCGGCATTTTGCGTAATGGCGTAGCGCCGCCATAGCGAGAGGGCATAGCTTTGGGGGTCGGTCGTGATCAGGTCGTCAAACAATCGACCTGTGGCACCGTCCTGCAGGTGCTCGATCAGCTTGATGACCGAGCTGATCGTCTGCTCGTCGGCGGGTAGCTGTTCGGTGACGTAGGCGATAAGACACGACAGCAGGTTTGCCGCCGCATGATCCCAAAAAGGCTGGTTGTTGTCCTCGATGGGGCAGATGGCCTTTGCCACCGAGAGGATGTCCTGCTGGTTGGGCCTGCCGTCCGCCTTGCGGCGAATGTGCCTCAGGGGGTTGTAGCCGCAGCGCTCGATGCCGGGCGCAAGGGCCGGGACGGTGTTGAGGTCGGCGAAGTTGAGACATTGCACGCGGTAACCGTGGGCTGCCAGCACGGGTCCCACTTCGCGACAGAGCGTGCCTTTGGTGTCGAGCACGATGTAGCTTGCGTTCATTTGCAGCAGGTTGGGCTTGAGGACGTTTCGGGTCTTGCCGGCTCCCGAGGGGCCGATCACAAGTGCGTTGTTGTTGAGTCCCGTTTGGCGGGTGTCGCAGGAAAGCGTTCGATCCTTGGCGAGGATGGTGGACGATGCGGACTCAGATGCGGCGAGACGGCTGGCGAGGTTAGACATGGGCGACCTCCTTGGTGGTCGAGAGAATTTCGTGGGCAAAGCCGAGCTCGACGGCGCGCTCGGCCGAAAGGTAGGTGTCTTTTGCAGTGAGGGACTGGATGCGCTTGGGCGTGAGGCCGCTGCGGTCCGAGAGGATTTGCGTGAGGGTCTTGCGGGTCTGCATGAGACGCCGGCTGGTTTCCTGCAGCGCAAGTGCCGAGCCGCCTGCCCCCTGGGGGATCAGCGGGTCGTGAATCATGAGCTCTGCATGGGGCGCCATACGGCGATCGTCGCCGCCCATAAAGATCACGGCGCCCATGGACGCGGCGAATTCCAGGCAGACGGTGCGGATGGGGCACGATGCGAGGCGCATGGCGTCATAGATCGCAAGGCCCGATCGCACGCTTCCGCCGGCGCTGGCGACAAATATGGTGATGGGGCGGCTGGGGTCGGTGGCATCGAGCAGGCGGATCTGCTGGCATAGGTCGTGGGCCATCGGGGTTTCGATGTTTCCCATGACGGAGAGCTCGCGACGGGCGAGCATCTCATCGTAAATGCTGGTGAGCGTGATGCCTCGGGCGGATTCACGCATGGTGAGGGGGCTGATGATGGGGGAATGATTGGTGTCCATGAGGACTCCTTTCTGTTGGTTGTGTTGTGGAATAGGATTGTTGCCCGCGGAGGGGCTGGCGGGCTACAGGGTTCGTCCGAGCCTGAGATCGAGCTCGGTTGTGGGGCAGGCTGCCTGTTCGTGCGGCTCGCAAGCGCCAAGGGCTCCAAAGCGATAGAGCGTTGCGGCGGGCGTGGTGTAGGCGAGCCGCAGCTGATGCTCGACAGGGGCACATCCGTCATTTTTGTAATGAGCCGCGTAGTACTGCGCGATGCTGGCGTTCATCTCGCTGCCATTGCGATGGCGCTCAAACTGGCGTCTGCAGGTCTCGATGATCTTTGCTACCGACTTGGGTGCCGTCGCGGGAACAAGGGCGAGATAGCCCTCAAATAGCTCGTTGATGCTCAGGAGGCACAGCAGGTCGATCAGCGTCCTTATGGCTGCTCCCTCGGCAGAAAAATGCGCGGTCATGCGGTTATATCGGTTGCGGTCGACGATGGCCGCATGGGGTCTTGGAGTTTTCTGCCCTGTGGTCCCGGGCTTTTGCCGCGCCTGTGTATTGAGCTCGACGTTGCAGCGCTTGAGGCCGTCCAACGGAAGGAACAGTGCGGTGCGCAGGGTGTTCCGCTTGCTTTCGAGTTCATGACGCTCGTCGGGTTCCCATTCGAGCTTGAGTTTCGTGTCGAGCGCCGTAAGCATATGGGCTAGGCAGCCTACGGTAAGAACGTACGAATCGTTGTCGCGTTTTGGGGCATAGGGGTCTGTCAGCTTGCGAATGTCGGGGTCGCCCATGATCTTTGTGCAGCGCTTCAGCAGTTGAGGGTGGTCGGCCAAGATCGTCGCGAGCGGTAGCGACGCGTAGTTCTTGATGGTCGCGGCGGCAAAGGCGGCGTCATATTCGTTTGCATATGCTCGCTCAATGCGGGCATCCAGAATGCTTTTCTTATCGCCGTCTTCAGCGCGGTGGTTTGTCATAGCTTCTCCAATCGGTTGATGTTCGTGCTGTTTGTTGATGTGTTGGTTGTCGTGAGTGATGTGCTTGCCGTGGGTGATGTGCTGACGTTGGGGTGCTATGCGGTTTTCAATGAGCCCGTGAGGCAGTTGCTGCAGGGGCGGGATGGAACGGCCCATGCAAGGCGGAAGGCATCGTGCTCAAAATCGAGACAGCAATGCCCTGGGTGCCTCACATGTGGCAGTTACCTCATTAAGTTGTCATTGCGTTTGGGGTTGTACTTTGCCGATCTTCTTTCTCTTACACGCTAAAAACTGAAATTTCATATGCTCGATCTACTTAAAACCGCAACGGCGGTCTTTTATCAACTTATATGTCGGAACGCGTCTTTGCAAGTACTTTTTTGCGTTTGTTTCAAATGGGGTGGTTTTGCAACCGTCACGCGCCACGCTATGCGAACGTGCCCCTTTTCTGTTGTCGGTCGGATACGATGAGTCGCGTGACGTCGTCAGAGGTCGAATTCGACCGCTAACGACGTTGTGCAGCTCATCATTTCTGGCCGCAAACAGTAAAGGGGCATGAGGGTGTATTGAGGGGGGATGTCTTGCTGTCGGCATCCGCGTGCGGTGCCATTCGCTGTCTGTAAATATACGTTTACAGCTAATTTCATACCACTTGTCGGAATGCGGACGCTGTCCTTGTATGTCGGGCGTACATTGAACGTGGTATTTCGCGTGAAACCACGAATCGGTTGTCAGTCCTGAACAAGGAGGCCCAGCATGACACTTGCCAAACCCATCAATAAATACATCGACTATATCGATGCCCCCGAGGACACGTTTGAGCAGTATGTCGAGAAGGCGTTAAAGTACAACTTTCGCTGCGTATTCGCGAACCTTCAGGAGTACGAGACGGGCCGCGCCATGCTCGAGGGCTCTGACATCATCCTTGCCGGCGCCATCGACTTTCCCCAGGGCACTATGACGCTTGAGGAGAAGCTTGTGAGGTTTGAGGAATACGCTGCGTGTGGCTTTACCGAGATTGACTACGTTTTGAATCAGGGGTCGATCGAGAACCGCGATTTTGATGCCATCGAGCGCGAGATGACTACCATTGCTGATTTTTGTCGCGCGCATGGCATCACTGACAAGGTAATCGTCGAGATGTGCAAGCTGGACGGCGACGATGCCGCCAAGCGCCGTGTATGCGAGATCGCGCTGGAGGCCAAGCCGGGATTCCTTAAGACATCGACCGGCAGAAGCTTTGGCGGTGCTAAGCTCGAGGACGTGCGGCTGATGCACGAGGTGCTCGGCGATGCCGTGGCAATCAAGGCGGCGGGCGGTATCCATAATTACGAAGAGGCTTGCGCATTCATCGAGGCCGGCGCCAGCGCGTTAGGCGCATCGGCGGGCATCGCGATCGTCGAGGGCGCACCGACGGATGAGCGTCGCTAGCAGACGTATTTGACCTGAGCGATAAAGCTTCACGACCACACGCCGTTCATGTTCGAGACAATATGACTTTTTGCCCGTTGTAAACGGAGTCGCGATGGGTGTTCTGTATGATGGCTCAGACAAGGTTGTTCAATGACAGGGAGGCATATATGGCAATCAAAGCCATCGCGATGGATATCGACGGTACGCTCACCAACGATCAGAAAGTGATTAGCCCGCGTACGCGCGAGAAGCTGCTCGCGGCGCAGGAGTCGGGCATTAAGCTCATCTTGGCTTCGGGCCGTCCCGCATGGGGACTGCACGCCTTGGCGCAGGAGCTCGACCTTCAAAACCATGACGGTCTGCTGGTTGCCTTTAATGGCGCGCATGTGGTCGACGCTCAGACCGATGAGGTCCTTTTTGACCAGGCTATGCCGGCTGACGAGCTGCACCGTCTGATTGATCACCTGCGTAATTTTGACGTGATCCCTATGATTTCGCTCGGTCGCGATTTGCATGTCGTGGATTCGTATCACTGCATGATCACGCTGCCTGACGGCTCGCAGAAAAACATCGTCAAATACGAGCGCGATGCGTGCGATCTTAAGATTCGCGAGGTGGAGAGCCTGCATGAGGTCGCTGATGCTTATCCCGTGGACAAGCTGCTGACGGCGGGCGATCCGGCCTACCTGCAGGCGCATTACGAGGAGATGTATGCGCCCTTTAAGCAGACGCTTTCGGGCATGTTTACGGCCGACTGGTACTTTGAGTACACGGCGCCCGGTATCGACAAGGCCCGCGCACTCGAGGGTGCCCTGCCCAAGCTCGGCATCGATGCCAGTGAGGTCGTATCGTTTGGCGACGGCCAGAACGACAAGTCCATGATTGAGTGGGCCGGCACCGGTGTTGCCATGGGTAACGCCGTCGAAGAGGTTAAGGCTGTAGCCCAGATGGTGACCGCCGATAACAACGAAGATGGCATTGCGGTGGCGCTGGATAAGCTGCTGGGTTAGAATCGCCGATTAATGCATGGCTCGGGCGCCTGCTTGCGGGCGTCCTTTTGCTAGGGAGGGTGCCGTGTCCGCATTTCCGTTCGACGCCGTTATCTTTGACATGGACGGCGTCATTGTCGATACCGAGTATTACTACTTGGGCGAGACTGCCGCGTTTGCCAAGGAGCTTGGACTTAATCTGACTCAAGAGGAGTTGAATGGGCAGGTCGGTACCTCGCATCAGTTCTTCCTGCATATGCTGGTCGATTGGTTTGAGCGCGCCGGTAAGGGACACTTCACTGGCGAGGAGGCGTTGGCCCGTTGGGACGAGTGGACGCATAAGCGTCCGCGTGACTATCAGGCTTTGATTAACCCAGGCGCCGTGGATACGATTCGAGAGCTGCCGCGCCGTGGCGTTCGCGTGGCGCTTGCCAGCTCGTCTCCCATGGTTAGCATCGAGGAAGTGCTCAACGCATGCGGGCTGTCTGATGCCTTTGAGTATGTGGTGAGCGGCGAGCAGTTTAAGGAGAGCAAACCCGAGCCCGACATCTACCTGCATGCGCTGGACCTGCTGGGGCTGCCCGCGAATCGCTGCTGCTGCGTTGAGGATTCGGTGCCCGGCATCACCGCTGGCAAGCGAGCCGGCCTGACAGTCATTGCCAAGCGCGAGGAACGCTTTGGCTTTAGCCAGGATGCCGCGGACAAGATTATCGACCAGCTGCCGGAGCTGCTCACGCTTTCTTAGGAGCGCGGTAGTTGCGCGTTTTTCGGGTCTGATGAGTAAATAGCCAACATTTTGGTGCGACACCTAGCATACTTTAAGCTAATGCGGGCTTAAGGGCTTGTTGAATGCCCCTGAGCCCGCTTTAGACTTAATCGTGCTTGGAGAGGGTATATGCCACCGACTGAAGGGCTAACTGACGGTAAAGCAGCGATACCGCTGTACCAACAGGTTATCGATATCATTAAAAACGAAATCAACTCCGGCGCCTACAAGGCAGGCGCGCGGATACCCAACGAATTCGAATTGGCTGAGAGCTATAAAGTTGGCCGCGTTACCGTGCGACGTGCTATTGAGGAGCTCGTCCAGCAGGGCTATCTAACGAAGCGACAGGGGAAAGGCACGTTTGTCAATGCCCCCAAGCTCAAGCGCAAGATTCGCCAGAAGGATGACGTTCAGAGTTTTTCGGACGCATGCCGCGTTAACGGAATGGAACCGGGGGCGTGTGTCATTTCGAGAAAGATACTGCCGGCGGATTCCACCGAAGCACATTTCTTTGGTGTTCCCGTTGGAACTGACTTGATTTGCGTTGAGCGCGTGCGTACTGCCGATGGCGTCCCCGTCATGCTTGAGAACAACATATACGTTTACGAGGACAACGCCTATCTATCAACGGCGCCTCTATCTAACCAATCCATTTTTGAGTTCGTGCGCAACCAGACTGGCCGCATGCCCGCGTTTACCGACCCGTGCACGCTCGAGATCGCGTGCGCATCGCCCGAGGTCGCTCGGTTGCTGGCGGTTCCCGTTGGCGAACCCTTGTTTTATATGGAAGCCTTCTTTTTCGATGAGCAACGGCGGCCGTTTATCATCGGTCGTCAGCGGATCGTTGGGTCTCGCTACGTTTTTGACATCTAGGACATTGCGAATGGAAACGCCCGGTGGATCATCTCACCGGGCGCTTCCATACCGTTCACGGCGCGAACGCGACCGTTCAACCGCGTTGCGGCAATCAGTTTGAAATTATCTTGATGACGGGAAAAGCTGCTGGTAATCTATAGAACGTCATAGAACGTTTGCCTTATGCAAGCGTTGAAGCGAGATGCGATGCAGTCTCGAGTTCTTTGGAGGTATCTATGTCAGATACGAAGGCGAAGAAGACAAACAGACGTTTTAAGTTCAAATTACCGCATGTCTATACGATCATGTTCTTGCTGATCGTTGTCTTTGCGGTCCTGACTTGGATCGTTCCCTCGGGTCAGTATCAGCGCAAGACGATTTCGACAGCGGCGGGCGAGCGCGAAGTCGCCGTTGCTGGAACCTATGAACAGGTCGATAAGAACTACACCGATTCCGAGACCGGCGAGACCATCAATCTGGGTCAGGATATCTTCGCGGTCCTGCAAGCGCCCACTAAGGGCATCCAGGAGGCTGCCGACGTCGTTGCGTTCGTCTTATTGATTGGCGGATCGTTCGCAATCATCACCAAGACCAACGCTTTGAATGCCGGCATGAGCCGTGTGATTAAAAAGCTCAAGAACAAGGACATCCTCATCATTCCCATTACGATGACGTTGCTGTCCATTTGCGGCACTACGTTTGGCATGTCTGAGGAAGCCCTGCCGTTCTATGCCATCTTCATTCCCATCATGATGGGTATCGGTTATGACTCGATGACGGCATTCATCATCTGCTTCCTTGGTCCTAACCTGGGATATTGTGCTTCGACCATCGACCCGTTTAATGTTTTGATCGCCCAGGGCATCATTGGCATCGAGGGCAATCCTCAGCTGTTGCTGCGCGCCGTTTCTTGGGTCATCTTTACTGCCGTCGGTATCGCATGGGCCATGCGCTACGCTATGCGCGTCAAGAAAAACCCCGAGTCGTCCATTACGTACGAGGACGACAAGCTCAAGCGTGTTGAGTTTTCCGTGACCGATGCCTCCATCGAGGAAGAGTTCACTACCCGTCAGAAGCTCGTACTTATCGATTTTGCCTGCGGTATGGGCATTATCGTCTGGGGTCTTGTTACCCAGGGCTGGTACATGAATGAGATTTCCGCCGTGTTCCTTGGCATGGGCTTGCTTGCCGGTATCCTGGGCGGTCTTGACCAGCAGACGATCGCTGAGGAGTTCGTTAAGGGTCTCGCCGATTTTGCGTACGCTGCTATCGTTATCGGTATCGCTCGCGGTATTCTGGTCATCGCCGAGGGCGGCATGATCATCGACACCATCCTCCAGGCGCTCGCTACTGCGCTCGCCGGTGCACCCGCTGCCGTCTACACCACGTTTATGTATATCGTCCTTGGCCTGCTCTCTTTGCTGGTTCCCTCGAGTTCTGGACTTGCGGCGCTCACCATGCCCGTCATGGGTCCGCTGACCGAGCTTATGGGCCTCAATCCCGAAGCTGCCGTTACCGCGCTCCAGTTTGCTAATCAGACCATCAACACCATCAGTCCCGTGGCGGGCATGACGGTCGCCGGCCTTGCCGTGGCTAAGATTTCGTTTGGCCAATGGTGGAAGACCATTTGGAAGTTCTTCATTTTCATGGTCGTCTTTGGCCTGATCGTAACGGCAATCTCTGGCATGCTTCCGGTGTAGGTGGTTGTGATGTCTGATCGTTTAACGGTCCTGACGTCTAAGAGCGTCTTTACCGGTACGGGGGACCTGCCGTTCGAAGGTTTCGTAGCGGTCCGTGGCAATCGAATTGAGGCGGTTGGCACCAAGTGTGAGGTAGCTTCGTATTTGACCCAAGCGGACGAGGTAGTTGATCTGGGCGACCGTACCGTCATGCCTGGCCTGATCGATGTGCATACCTTCTATACAGGCTGGGCGCTGCGGACGTTGGGGTCTGATCTGTCCGGCATCGCTGATGCCAAAGAGGCCGTGTCGCTCTTGCGTGCATGGAAAGAAGATCATCCGGATTGCGCGGCGGCTTTTGGCCACAGCCTACCCGAAACGTTGGCATCGGATGCCGAGAACGCAAATACGGCAGCTGTGTTTGACGATTGTTTTGGCGATATCCCTGTCGTCTGCTTTACACCGGGTGCGGAGACCTGCGTTCTCAATGCTGCCGCCAGTGCACGATACGGCTTTACACCCCAGGCGTGCTATGCCGAGAAGATCTGGCGCATGATGAGCGATTTCCTCGCGCTGCCCGAGGTACGTGCGGGGTATTCGGACTACATGAGCATGCTTAACGAGCGCGGCGTTACCGCCATCAAGGAGATGGCGTTTGATGACTACTACGGTTTTGCCGACGAAATGGCTCGCCGTGAGGAATCTGGTGAGCTGACGGTTCGCGTCTCTATGATGTCGCAGCCGGTGGGTGCCGGTGCAAATCTGGCATATGCCCGCGAGGCACGAGAGCGCTTCCGGGGACCGTTCGTTCGTTTTTCTGGCTTCAACCGTATGACCGATCGCGGCGTATGGGCGGGGCTTGCCGAGATGATTGACCCCTATGAGGACACGGCCGATGCGGGCGCTGCCGGCAAGACGGTTGTCGAGGAGCCCGAGTGGGATCTGATTGAGAACGAGCTGCGCGCAATTGATGCTGACGGCTTCCGATATTCCTTGCATTGCCAGGGCGATGGCGCCGTTCGTCGCACCGTGGCGCTCTATGCCTCGCTGCCTCGAGACGAGCATGGACGGTTGCTTCGCCGCCATGCGATTACCGATCTCGAGAACTCTGATCCGACCGATCTTGTCAAGTTTGGCAAGTTAGGTGGAATTTGCGAGGTCTATCCGCAGATTCTGACGCTGGACCGGCGCGAGGATTGCCTGTCGATGATGCGTCGACAAATTGGCAAGACGCGACTTTTGCACAGCTGGAATCGCCGCGGCATGGAAGATTCCGGATGCACGGTGTGCTGTGGTACGGATTTGCCGCTGCTGATTCCGAGCCTGGGCGAGTCAATCTACAGTGCGTGCGGCGGATACTTCGACGATGGACTGCCCGTGAATGAGGCCAACGCGCTGACGCTTGTCGAGCTCTTGCGTGCTTGGACTGCCGGGGGCGCGTACGATCTGATGCGCGAAGACGAGCTGGGTACGCTCGAGGTCGGCAAGCTTGCTGATATCTGCGTGCTCGATCGGGATGTGTTCGACCTCGATTATCGCGACGCACGCGATCTTTCGGTTGATATGACGATGTCGGACGGACAAATCGTGTTCGATCGAAATAAGGAGGCATAAGATGTCTGAATCCAAGCCGACGCTGCGCCGCGAACAGATTGCGGGCATGAATATCCACTACATCATGTGGTCGCTCGATTACTTCCTTGATGTGCAGCAGCGTTTGGGCTTTGAGTCCATTGAGCTGTGGTGTGCGGAGCCGCATGTGACACTCGACCATACGGGCTACTTTGAGGCTGAGGTCCTGGCGAAAAAAGCTGCAGACCGTGGGCTTAGGTATCGTACTCTGTGTCCCGAGAATGTTGTCTATCCTTGGCAATACTGCGCACGCAAACCGCTGCATGAACAGCGCAGCCTGGCGTACTTTAAGCACGGCATTGAGCTTGCCGAGGTACTTGGGTGCGACCGTATGTCCGTCAACTCGGGCTGGGGCGACTGGGACGAGGACCGCGAGGAAGCCTGGAAGCGCAGCCGCGAGCACATGTCCATTCTGGCGGAGTATGCCGGCGAGCACGGTCTGGTGCTTACGATGGAAAGCCTGCGTCCCGAGGAGAGCAACCTTGTGACGACGGTTTCCGATGCGAAGCGCATGATTGACGAGGTCGCGAGCCCGTACTTACAGCCCATGGTTGATACAACCGCGATGGGCGTTGCAGGCGAGACGCTCGAGGACTGGTTTGCCGCCTTTGGTGATGGGGCAATTCACGAGATGCACTTTATCGACGGTGATCCGTATGGCCATCTGGTGTGGGGCGATGGCAAGCACGATATGGACGCCTTCGTTGCCACGCTCAACGCCCATGGTTTCGACGGCATGCTGGGCCAGGAAATCACGGACGGTCGTTACTATGATGACCCGGCGGCGGCAGATGCCAAGAACATGGCCGCATTCGAGAAATATCTGATTGACTAAAACAACTATCGGCCACGCAACCAACGTCATTGATTGTGGACCAAACAAGAAAGGAACTGGATATGAACGCACACGACCTGATCAAAGAGGCAATTGCCGAGAAGGGCAAGTTCGACAGCGTCTACTGGATTGCTTGCGGTGGCTCCATGATCGATTTGATCCCGGCTCATGAGCTTCTGCAGCGCGAGGCAACCACCTTCACTTCGTATATCTATACGGCTCGCGAGTTTGATATCATGCGCCCGCGCCGCTTGGGTGAGAAATCCCTGGTCATTGCTTGCAGCCACAGTGGCAACACCCCCGAGGTCGTCGAGGGCTGTGAGATTGCCCTTGCTGCCGGCGCTACGGTGATCGCCCAGACCGACAACGCTGGATCCAAGATTGACTCCGGCAAGTGGACCACGTGGGTCTACCCGTGGGGCGAGGGCGTGCCGCAGGCCGAGGTCCCCGCTGGCATTTCGCTGTCGCTTGCGGCCGAGCTGCTCGATCAGCAGGAGGGCTACGCCGATCTTGCCGATATGTATGCCGGTATTGCCGAGATGGATAAGATTCTTCCCCCGGCACGCGAGAAGGTAAATGCCGAGCTGGGTGATCGCTTTGCCAAGCTTTGCCAGGAGCACGAGTTCTTCTATATTCTGGGCAGCGGTCCCAACTTTAGCCAGACCTACGGTTTCGCTATCTGCTCTCTTATGGAGATGCAGTGGCAGCACTGCAGCTACATCCACTCTGCCGAGTACTTCCATGGCCCCTTCGAGGCTACTCAGGATGGCGTTTTTTACTTCCTGCAGATGGGCTCCAGCGAGTGCCGTGCTATGGACGAGCGCGCCCTGGCGTTCCTTAAGACGCATACCGATACGCTGATGGTGCTCGATGCCAAGGAGTACGGTATGGAAGCCGTGCCGGCGAGCGTCCGTGCCTATCTGGACCCGGTGCTGTTCTACGCCATGAACTGCGAGCTGCGTGCCGCACGCGGCAAGGTGTTTGACCATGATCCCGATTTCCGTCGCTACATGGGCGTCGTCGAGTACTAGAAGGGGCAAAGGCCATGGCATTTAACGTTAACGCGCTCGGATTTGGCGACAACGTCGTCGATCGCTACGAGCATATCCACACCATGTATCCCGGCGGCAATGCGGTGAACTTCGCCGTTTATGCCAAGAAATGCGGTGCCGCACGCTCTGCATACATGGGCATTTTTGGCAATGACGCCGCTGCCGAGCATGTCATTGCAAGCCTCGAGGATGAGGGTATCGAGCTTGACAAGTGCGAGCAGATGATTGGCGAGAACGGAGCGGCTCGCGTGACCGTCGTTGACGGTGACCGTGTCTTCCTTGGCTCCAACGAGGGCGGTATCCGTGGCGATGCGCGCTATGTCCTCGATCGCTTTGACCTTGCGTACATGAAGCAGTTCGATGTGGTTCATTCGGGCAACTACTGCTTTACCGAGCGCGAGCTGCCCAAGTTGAAGGCTGCGGGCGTCACGGTCTCTTTTGACTTTTCGGACGACTCCACCGACGAGTACTACGAGCAGATTGCGCCCTACGTCGATTTCGCTTTCTTTAGTGCGGCGGATGCCGCGAGCGAGGACGAGATTCGCGAGCGTCTGGCATGGGTGAAGGGTCTGGGTCCGCGTTTTGTGTCGGCTACGGCGGGCGCCGAGGGCTGCATTGCTTACGACGGCGAGCGTTATTACCGCCAGCTGGCTAAACCGGTAACGGACATGAAGGACACCATGGGGGCGGGCGACTCGTTCCTCACCTCGTTTTTGATGTGCTATCTCGATTCCGTCAAGCGTGGTGAGGATGGCGCCGAGGCCATCGAGCGCGCGCTCGACTTTGCTGCCGGGTTTGCCTCGACCGTGTGCGGCATGGAAGGTTCTTGGGGCCACGGAGCACCAATCGTCGAATAGCCGAGCGGTCCCGGGGAGGTGCGGGTGCCTCCCCGGGACTCGGTGTGCAAAAAATGCCAAATATGAGTACTGTGACTAATTTAGTCGCAGCAAAATCAACCCCTTCAGATGTGATTTGAGCGTCTGGAGGGGTTTAAGATTTGCGAAAACGCAGGATGAATGACTGTAAAAGCTTTAATTAGCGGACAATCGAGGATTATTCTGGCGGTTGGGAAGTTAAAAGTAATGTATCCATTCCGGTAGCAGTACTCATATTTGGCATTTTTTGCCCACAGGGGTTAGCGAAGGTCAAATACAGAGCGCGCATTTGCTAAAACTGCCGACTCAATGTGCTTAGCGTCACAGTTTTTGAGTGAGGCAATGCGCATCGAGGTCCTTGTGAGCGATCTGATGAGCGACTGTGCGCTTGTTTCTGTGTTTGCCTCCGCCGGCGCATCGGTCTCGAGCAGTAAACGATCGAGTGGGATCTGTCGGGCGTATTCGCGACCGCGCTTGGTGGCGAGCATCCGCTCGTTCACGGAAAAATAACAGCCCGCATTACGCGCGCGGACGAGTTCGTCCGAAGTACCGCTAAACCAGTGGAAGATGATAGCGGGGGAGTCGGGGTTTGGGATGAGTAGTCCATGCGATTCGAGGACGTCCAGTACGGCTCCTGCTGAACGAACGGCGTGAATTGATATCACTCGCCCGGTAAGAGGATGCTGCACGAGTGTATCGCAGAGCCAGTCAAATGCCTGTATTTGTAGCGGCTCACTTAAGGCAAAACGAGCGGAAAAGTCAAGTCCGACTTCGCCGATGTAGCGCTCTTGGGCAGCAAACTCGCAAAGCAGGTTGACTTCGGCGGGACCGCAGCGGCCGTCGGCGAGCCACCAGGGGTGAAGCCCAACGCCGGCGATGATGCTTGGTTGGCGACGGGCGCGCTCGTTTGCGGCCGAAAAGTCGCGTGGGTCGACCCCGCAGTCAAAGAGCCCCAGACCCGACGCCGCCGACTCACTGGCTGCAGCATCGGGGCCGAGCATCAAATCAAGATGACAATGCGTGTCAAAGAATTGCGGTTCCATCGCAGGACATTCTGCTAGTCCAGGCGTTGGCCGTCGGCGCGTACGCGCTCGGTGCCGCGCCCGCTGATCTGGCGGATAACCTCGCCGGCAATCATCTGACCCATGATGGGCGGCATAAAGCTGGCGGTACCCAACTCGGTACGCTCGTGGATGTTGGACGGGTCGCGGGGTTGGGTCTTAACCGATTCCTCGCAGCTAAACAGCACGTGCAGACTCTTGATTCCGCGCTTCTTACATTCTTTGCGCATGATGCGGCTCATGGGGTCACGTACCGTATCGAAAATGTCGGCAAAGCGGAGGCACTCGGGATGGAGCTTGTTGGCCCCGCCCATGGAGCTAACCAAACGAATGTCGTGGTCCTGAGCATATTTGGCAATGGTGAGCTTGGCCGAGATGGTGTCGATGGCGTCGACGACGTAGTCGAGCTTGCCGTCCGTCTGCTCCAAAACGCTCGCGAAGAACTCGTCGATGTTGTCGCTCAGCAGGTATTCGGTGCGTTTGATAACGGTGGCGGTGGGATTGATGTCGTGGATCATGGCTTCCATAACATCGACCTTGCGCTTGTCAATAGTGCTGTGAAAGGCGATAGCCTGGCGATTGATATTGCTGGGCGCGACGATGTCCTTGTCCAGAATGACGAAATGACCGATGCCGCCGCGGGCGAGTGCCTCGCAGCAGTTGGAGCCCACGCCTCCGCAGCCGAGCACCAACACCGTAGCATCGGCGAGCTTATCGAGTGCCTCGCGGCCCATGATGATCTCGAGCTTGGTGTCGCGTGTCTCGACGAGAGCGGCAGCGGTTTCGGTCATAGACATCCTCCGATGGGGAAGCGAATCGTGTTTTAGCTATCGCCATTATAGGTGTTATCGCGATTCCATTTGAGCCCTTGGGCTTGTTGAAATGGGATCGGGGTTCGCATAAGATTGAAGCAGATGGCACCCGTTGCAGCGGGTTGGCCAACTCAAAAACACGTTTGTAGCGTGAGAAGTGGCCGTCTTCGCATTACGCGGAGGCGGCTATTTTTTTGAGTACAAGATTAGATAGTTAGACAAACATCTAAATATCGAGTATAGTGTGCGCGTCATGAGAGATGATGAGAGGAGGTCTTATGCCGGGAGAGGGTTTTAAGGCGCTTGCCGATCCAACGCGACGGCGCATTTTGGAGTTGCTGCGCGAGGGCAATTGCACGGCGGGGGAGCTTGCCGAGCATTTCGATATCAGTAAGCCGTCGCTGAGCCATCACTTGGCGACGCTCAAAAACGCCGGGTTGGTGACCGACGAGCGCCATGGCCAAAACATCGTATACAGCTTAAACACCACCGTCATGCAGGATTTGATTGGCTGGTTTATGGGTTTTACAAACACGGAAGGTGATAAGGATGAATAACGAAAACAAGGGCATTCACCCCACGGGGGTATCGTCGCGCGTGTGGATTGCGCTGGTCGCTCTGTGCGTCGCCAATGTCGTAGCGCACCTCATGGTGATGCCGAGCTTGCCTGCGCAGATTCCCACGCACTGGGGCGCGAACGGCGCCGTCGACGGTTGGGGTCCTAGCTGGATGGCCTCCGCGCTCGGCGTGCTGCCTCTGGCGCTTCTCGCAATGTTCTGCGTGGTGCCGCGCATCGACCCCAAAGGTGAGGCATATCGAACCTCGGGCAAGTTCTACCAGGGCTTCGTAATCGCCTTCACCTTGTTCATGTGCGCCATAAGCTGGCTGGGAGAGCTTACGGTCTGGGGCGTGGTGCCGGCGGTCGGTTCGGTTAACGTGCTGATTTCCGGTGTTGTCGGTTTGCTGTTCATCGGCGTAGGCAACTACTTGCCGCGTGTGAAGCAGAACTATACGCTCGGTATCAAGACACCCTGGGCGCTTGCCGATCCCGAGAACTGGCGCCGTACGCAGCGTTTTGGCGGCGCCTGCTTTATGGTGCTGGGTATTGGCCTGATTGTGATGGGCGTGGCAGGCAGCGTGCTTTCGAGTGAAGTCGTCGCCGCGGTGATTGCGGTTCTGGCGTTTGGTTCGGTCGGAGCCATCTACGTCTACTCGTATCTGCTGTGGCGCAAATCGCAGCGAGCCGCTCGTTAAGGTTGCGGAAAACTAGCGTACGCAGTTCATAGTATGTTCCGGGGGACTTTTCCCAGGTAGTATTAGGGGGTATGGGCAACCATGCCCCTTTTTCGTTACGTTTCAGAGCTGGTTCCCTCATTTCGTTTCCACTAAAGCGAATCAAGAATAGGGAAACAGCAGGTAGAAAGGATAGAACAGACATATGGCGGAGTTTATCTACCAGATGTATCAGGCTCGCAAGGCCCATGGCGACAAGGTAATCCTTGACGACGTGACCCTGAGCTTCTACCCCGGTGCCAAGATCGGCGTCGTGGGTCCCAACGGCATGGGCAAGTCGACCCTGCTCAAGATCATGGCCGGCATCGAGGAGGTCTCCAACGGCGATGCCAGGCTCACCCCCGGCTACACCGTGGGCATCCTGCAGCAGGAGCCGCCGCTCGACGATGACAAGACCGTCATCGAGAACGTGCGCATGGCGTTTGGCGATATGATCGCCAAGGTCGATCGCTTCAACAAGATCGGCGAGGAGATGTGCGACCCGGATTGCGACATGGATGCCCTCATGGCCGAGATGGGCAAGCTCCAGGACGAGATCGATGCCGCCGATGGCTGGGATATCGATTCCAAGCTCGGCCAGGCCATGGACGCCCTGCAGCTGCCCGATTCCGACATGCCGGTCAACGTGCTTTCCGGCGGCGAGCGCCGTCGCGTGGCCCTGTGCAAGCTGCTGCTCGAGGCTCCCGACCTGCTGCTGCTCGACGAGCCCACGAACCACCTGGACGCCGAGTCGATCCTGTGGCTCGAGCACTTCCTGCACAACTACCAGGGCGCGGTGCTTGCCGTCACGCACGATCGCTACTTCCTGGATAACGTTGCCGAGTGGATCTGCGAGGTCGACCGCGGTCACCTTTATCCCTACAAGGGCAACTACTCCACGTATCTGGAGACCAAGGCCGCGCGTATCGAGGCACAGGGCAATCGTGACGCCAAGCTCGCCAAGCGCATGGAGGCCGAGCTCGAGTGGGTGCGCAGCTCGCCCAAGGCTCGCCAGGCAAAGAACAAGGCCCGTCTGGCTCGCTACGAGGAGATGGAGGCCGAGGCCCGCGCAAGCCAGAAGCTCGACTGGACCGACATCCGCATCCCTGTGGGCCCGCGTTTGGGCAACAAGGTGCTCGAGGCCCATCATCTGCACAAGGAGTTCGATGGCCGCGTGCTCATCGATGACCTTTCGTTCACCCTGCCGCGCAACGGCATCGTGGGCGTCATCGGTCCCAACGGTGTGGGCAAGACCACGCTGTTCAAGACCATCGTGGGTTTGGAGCCGCTGACTTCGGGCGAGCTCGAGGTGGGCGAGACCGTCAAGATTTCTTACGTCGACCAGAACCGTTCCGGCATCGACCCCGATAAGAACCTATGGGAGGTCGTCTCGGACGGCCTGGACCACATGATGGTCGGCGAGACCGAGGTTCCGAGTCGCGCGTACGTGGCGAGCTTTGGCTTTAAGGGCCAGGACCAGCAGAAGCGCGCCGGCGTACTCTCCGGTGGCGAGCGCAACCGTCTGAACTTGGCGCTCACGCTCAAGCAGGGCGGCAACCTGCTGCTCCTCGACGAGCCCACGAACGACCTCGACGTCGAGACACTGTCCTCGCTCGAGGCGGCGCTGCTCGAGTTCCCGGGCTGCTCGGTGGTCATTAGCCACGATCGTATGTTCCTGGACCGCGTCGCCACGCACATTCTGGCGTGGGAGGGCACCGACGAGAATCCGGGCAACTGGTATTGGTTCGAGGGCAACTTTGAGGCCTATCAGGCCAACCGTATCGAGCGCCTGGGTGAGGACGCAGCCCAGCCGCATCGTATTCACCGTAAGCTGACGCGCGACTAGATCGTTACGCGGTTTTCCAAACCGCGTAACTGCTCGACGCTGCGCGGGTCGCAAGCACCCCATCTTGCCGTTCAAGCCGTCGCTCGCGTACCGAAGTACGCGTCGCTCCTCTTTCACGGCAACCTGGCGCACTTGCGGTCCGCTCGCTGTTGGTTACGCAACATCAACAAATAAAAACGGCTCAAATCCTGATTTGGATTTGAGCCGTTTGTCGTTACTGCTCGGGTTCTTCGACTTTATCGATGGCCCAGGTGGATCCGAGGCCACCGGTGGTGTTGCGGCGGATGCGCACGGTAACCTCGCGGCGCTCGCCGGCCTGCGTGTAGCGCAGGGGGAAGCTTGCGCGGTTTCGCGCGGCCTCGATGGTACCGCGCTCGCGGGCGATCCAGTAGTACTCGCCGACGATGCCGAGGGTATCGGCGCCGTAGGGGAGATAGGTCGACAACTGGTGCAGAAGCGGGCCGGGGCAGAAGACCTCGGTTGCGAAATCGACGGGGAAGTCCTCGGGGATGGCGGGCGCTGCAGGTGCGGGGGTTGGGGCCGCTGCGGGTGCCGGAGCCGGTGCCGGTGCGGGAATTTGGTCGCAAGCAGAGGTGGGCACGGATTCGATGACGGGTGCGGGCTCCGGCGTCGCTTCCGGCTTGATTGTGGAATCTGCGGGCTTCACGGTGACGGGCGCGTCTGCAGCTGCAGTTTCAATCTCAACCTGCGTTGCGTTCTCGTTCTCGATGCTCGGCTTTGTCTCGACCGGCGTGGAAGCCATGGTGGTGATGCCGGCGTTGGCGTTTTCGGGGTCATAGACGACCGTGAGCGAGATGGCGGGCTGCGGCGTCTCGGGCTCCGGCGCCGACTCGGTAACGCCTTGATCGGCGGGCTCGTCGGACTGATCGTCCTCGGCCTCGTTGTCAAAGACATCGCTGTTTTGGAACGCAGGCGTCTCGGGTTGGTCAGCGGCTTCTTCGGTTGTCGGCTTGGGAGCCTCGTTGAGCTCCGCAGTGGCGTCCTGCTCGGATATGACTTCGGAATCGGTCGTGGCGGCGATTTCGGTTTCTGCTGTTACCTCAATAGCGACTTCGATCTCTGCCTCGGGCTCGGGTTCCGGCGCGGCTTCAACCATGGTTTCTGGCTTGGGACGTTTAACGTGCTTGGGACGCACGGCCTTGAGGTCCTTCTCGCCGCGTTTCTTCTTTTTGTAGGACTGCTTGGCGCCCTTGGCAGCCTTGGGCTTGTCCTCGCCCTTGGCAAGGGCGGCATCCCAGGCATCGTTGGCGATGACGGTGGCATACAGGCGGCCGCCCTTAAAGACGGTCAGCTTAATGCAGTCGTTGAGCTCCTCGAGCAGCTCGCGCGTGGACTCGAAGCCCAGGTCATAAGCGGTCATGTCGCCGGCGGCGAGCGCCTCCTCGACCTGCGTCATAAACGTTTGCTTGCCGCACCCAATCGCGTCGCGCAGCAGGCGATACAGATAGATGTGGTTGCCCAGCGAAAGCGTGGGCCTAACTATTGTCTTGCTCATGGCAAATCTCCTCTTTACACACCAAAGCATCTTACCATCGCACGGGACGTGCCACCTCGGCACCCAAGGCAAACGGGCGCGAACCGCTGTCGATTCGCGCCCGTTATACAGGTCGGTTATCTATGAGAGGCAAATGTGCTTAGTTGCCCGATGCCGTGCCTTGGCTCGAGTTGTCAGATGCCGTGCCAGACGCGGTTCCGCTCGAGCTGTTCGAGCTGTTGGTGTTGCTGCTGTCTGCTGTGCCCGTTCCTGAAGTGGTGTCGCTTGTCTGGCCGCCCGTGCTCGGCTGTGAACCGTCAGTCGTTTGGCTTGAGTCGGTCGTGCCGGACGGCGTGCCACTGTTGGCCGTAGAGGAATCGGTGCCCTGCGATTGGTTTTGGGTGTTCGAGGACGAATCGGTAGAGGTAGAACTGTCTTGCGTGCCGTCCGCCTGTGCCTGCTGATCTTGCGACTGGGTGTTGCCATTTGCATCGCTCTCGGTCGTGCGCGACGAAAGGATTGGCTCGGGGCGCTCGCCCAGACCCTCACCGGCGGTGGTGATAAGGATGGCGCCGGCGCAGGCGATGACCGCGACGATGGCGATGGCGATCGAGAAGATGATGACCTTCTTTTGCGTCTGGCTGCGCTCTGCCGCGGCTTTGGCGCGCAGGCTGTTAGGGGCGACGCGTGCCGTGGTCGCGCGTCCCGCAACCTGGCGCATTTCCTGCGTGGTCGCGGCGCCGCCCAGGTGCTCCTCGCCATTAAATTCAACGGGCTCATAGGCGCCGGCGGGGTAGTCGACGTCGGCGTGCGTACCTTTGAGGGCTTCGGCGCTGGCAGAGATAAAGTGGCGGTAGACCTGCGAAGACACAACGGTGATGACCGAGCTCACGGCGGCGCCAATCACCGAGCCGGCAATGCCGATCTTTGAAGCAAGCGCCACGCTCGTGGCGGCAGCTGCGGCGCCGGCGATGATCTGGGGAATGGAAATGTCGTCGAACAGGCCCTTTTTGGGTGCGATGGCCATGGTCTGTCCGATGGAATGGTTTTCGTGAACGCCGTTGTTGAGCGCGGCCGGTGTCATGACGCGCGTGCGCGGCGCGTCGGTGTACTTGGTTGTCATACGGGGTCCTCCCGGTGTAAATCTGCTTCGTTTCGTGTAGCCATCAGGGTACCCACCAGATGTGAATCGTACGTGACATTTAACAGATACCATCAACTCATCAATAGCTCACCAAGTTGGTGGGATGCGGTTGCACCCGGCGGTTGAACTACAATAGGGCTTGCTAATTGTGTTGAATGGCGTCTACGCACGGGAGCATTCTTATGAATCTTCACCTTTCTCAGTCTGATGGCTTTTTGCGTGTGGCCGCGGCGTCGCCGCGGATTCGCGTGGCCGATGTCGAGGGCAATGCCGAGGTTGCGCTGGCGGCTGTTCGCGAGGCTGCCGAGCGCGGCGTTCGCGCGCTGGTGCTGCCCGAGCTTAACCTGACCGGCTATACCGCGGCCGATCTGTTCCATAACCGCACGCTGCTGCATGCCTGCGAAGCGGCGCTGGTGCACATCCTCGATGAAACCCGTGAGCTGCCGATCGTCTTTACGGTCGGTCTTCCCGTTGCGGTGGCTGAGAACATCTACAACTGCGCGGCCGTGTGCTGCGCGGGCGCGCTTTTGGGCCTCACGGCCAAGAAGTATCTGCCCAACTATGGCGAGTTCTATGAGCGCCGTTGGTTTGCTCCGGCGCCCGCAGATCCCGTGTGGGTTGATTTTGCCGGTCAGGGTCCGGTCCTGCTGGGTTCGGGGCTTGTCTACCGTTGCTGTGATGAGGACGCCGAGGACCTGGTGCTGGGCGTTGAGGTCTGTGAGGATCTGTGGGTGCCGGCGCCCCCTTCGACCGAGATGGCGCTTGCCGGTGCGACGGTGATTCTCAACCCGTCGGCTTCGGACGAGATTATCGGTAAGGCAGATTACCGCCGCAGCCTAATCTCCAACCAGAGCGCGCGCCTGTACTGCGCCTATGCCTACGCGGACGCGAGCGAGGGCGAGTCCACGACCGACATGGTCTTTGCGGGCGAGAACCTCGTCTACGAAAACGGCTCTAAGCTTGCCGCGACGAAGCTCCTCACTTGCGATATGGCCGTCGCCGACGTCGATCTTGACCGGTTGGTTGCCGAGCGCCGTCGCTCGACGACATGGACGCGCTCGGACGATGCGCCGGAGGCCGTGACCGTTGAGTTTTCGTTTGAGGGCGTGCTGGCCGAAGATCCTGTCCTGCGCGATGCGCTCGACATCGACCGTGTCTTCCCCCGCGCGCCCTTCGTGCCTGCCGACCATGGTGACCTGGCTGAGCGCTGCGAGACGATCCTCGGTCTGCAGACTGCTGGCCTCAAGACCCGCCTCGCCCACACAGGTACCAAGGCTGCGGTCATCGGCCTTTCGGGTGGCTTGGACTCCACGTTGGCACTGCTTGTGACCGTGCGTGCCTTCGATGCGCTGGGGCTGCCGCGCACGGGTATCACGGCGGTCTCCATGCCAGGTTTTGGCACGACGCATCGCACCAAGTCGAATGCCGAGTCGCTTGCCCGCGACCTGGGTGTGAGCTTCCGTGAGGTTTCGATTCACGCGGCCGTGGAACAGCACTTTAAGGATATCGAGCATGATCCGGCTGTGCAGGACGTGACCTACGAGAACAGCCAGGCGCGCGAGCGTACGCAGATTCTGATGGATCTGGCCAACCAGGCTGGCGGTTTTGTCATCGGCACGGGCGACCTGTCGGAGCTGGCGCTCGGCTGGGCTACCTATAACGGCGACCACATGAGCATGTACGCCGTCAACGCGAGCGTGCCCAAGACGCTTGTGCGCCATCTGGTGCGCTATGCCGCCGATGTCTTTGGCGGGCGCATTGCCGAGGTCTTGCTCGATATCCTCGATACGCCGGTGTCCCCCGAGCTTCTGCCGCCCACGGGCGACGGCGAGATTGCGCAGAAGACCGAGGATTTGGTGGGCCCGTACGAGCTGCACGACTACTTCCTCTACTACCTGCTGCGTTTTGGCTTTGAGCCGGGCAAGATCTACCGCATGGCGCTCAAGAGCTTCGAGGGCGTCTACGACGTCAAGACCGTCCACACGTGGCTGCGTACGTTCTACCGCCGCTTCTTTGCCCAGCAGTTTAAGCGAAGCTGCCTGCCCGACGGCCCCAAGGTGGGCTCGGTGACGCTCAGCCCGCGCGGCGATTGGCGTATGCCGAGTGACGCCAGCTCGCGTCTGTGGCTTGCGCAGATCGACGCGCTCAATGCAATTGACTAAGGTTGGCTAAATTGAACCAATACGGGGTTTGTAAGCGTTACACTTTTGCAATCTGATGGCCCGTATCGCGCGGCGCTCTTGTCGGAGCGCCGCGTTTTTTATATCGAAAGGTGGCACCATGCAGGCATCGCAGCGTCTCGACCGCTTTGGCGCGGAGGTCTTCGCCTCGCTCAACAACAAACTTCTCGCGCTGAAGGCTCAGGGCAAGACCATTTACAACATGAGCGTGGGCACGCCTGACTTTAAGCCGTACGACCACGTGGTCGAGGCGCTCACACAAGCCGCCCAAGATCCCGAGATGTGGAAGTATGCCCTGCGCGATCTGCCCGAACTCAAGCAAGCCGTGTGCGATTACTATGAGCGTCGCTTTGGCGTTTCGGGCATTACGCCGTCTATGGTGCAGTCGTGCAACGGCACGCAGGAGGGCGTGGGCCATTTGGGCCTGGCTCTGCTCGATCCGGGTGACACCATTCTGGTTCCCGATCCGTGCTACCCGGTCTTTGAGGCGGGTGCCAAGATCGCCGATGCCAAGCTCGAATACTATCCGCTGGTTGCCGAGCATAATTACCTGCCCTATGTGGCGGGTATCGATCCCGAGGTGGCCGATCGTGCCAAGTATATGATCGTGTCGCTGCCCGCGAACCCGGTCGGCTCGGTGGGCACGCCCGAGGTCTACGAGGAGATTATCGCCTTTGCCCGCGAGCATGATCTGTTGATCGTCCATGATAACGCGTACTCCGACATCGTGTTTGACGGCGAGCCCGGCGGCAGCTTCTTGCAGTATCCCGGTGCGCTCGAGGTGGGCGTTGAGTTCTTCTCGCTCTCCAAGTCGTTTAACGTCACCGGTGCCCGCATCGGCTTTTTGGTCGGCCGCGAGGACGTGGTCTCTGCCTTTGCCAAGCTGCGCAGCCAGATCGACTTTGGTATGTTCTTCCCGATTCAGAAGGCCGCCATCGCCTGCCTGAACGGTCCGCGCGATGAGGTCGAGGCGCAACGTCTGAAGTACCAGGAGCGCCGCGATGCCCTGTGCGACGGTCTTGAGGGCCTGGGCTGGGAGCGTCCCAACGCGCATGGCTCTATGTTTGTGTGGGCCAAGCTTCCCGGTGGTCGCACCGATTCCATGGTGTTTTGCGAGGAGCTCATGGAGAAGGCCGGCGTTGTGGTGACGCCGGGCGCGAGCTTTGGTCCTTCGGGCGAGGGGCACGTGCGCATGGCGTTGGTCCTGCCGCCCGATCAGATTGCTTTGGCTGTCGAGGCCATTCGCGAGGCGGGCCTGTATTAGAAAGGTATTTCGGCTCGTCAATAGCTCGAAACCGATTTCGTACAGTTATTTTACGAATCCTGCAAACAATTTCGGTAAACGGTCGATTTTTGGCTGCGAATAGGGGCATAATCAAAGTCCCGATTGGATGTATTGGGATTACGGCAAGCCGCTCGGGTCGTTCCCGGGCGGCTTGTTTGTGGAGAGAGATGGGAGTTTCTAATGGTTAACGAGAAGAAGGTCGCTATTGTCGGCTGCGGTTTCGTCGGTTCGTCTTCGGCGTTCGCACTGATGCAGAGTGGTCTGTTCTCCGAGATGGTCCTCATCGACGTGGACAAGAACCGTGCCGAGGGTGAGGCCCTGGATATCGCGCACGGCATGACGTTTGCCGAGCCGATGAAGATCTACGCCGGCGATTATTCCGATGTCGCGGACGCCGCCATGATCGTCGTCACCGCTGGCGCTGCCCAGAAGCCCGGTGAGACCCGCCTGGACCTGGTCAACAAGAACGTAAACATCTTTAAGTCCATTATCCCCGAGATTAAGAAGTCCGGCTTCGACGGCATTCTGCTAATCGTCTCCAACCCGGTTGATGTTCTGACCTATGCTGCCATCAAGATGTCCGGCCTGCCCGAGGGCCATGTCATCGGCTCCGGCACCGTGCTCGACACTGGCCGTCTGCAGCAGATGCTTGGTGCTCACGTCGAGGTTGACCCGCGCGATGTCCAGGCCTATGTCATGGGTGAGCACGGCGACTCCGAGTTTGTCGCTTGGTCCAGCGCTCAGGTTGCCGGCGTGCCGCTGAACACCTTCTGCGAGCTTCACGGTCATCTGGAGCATGAGACCGCCGAGAAGCGCATCGCCGAGGACGTCAAGAACTCCGCCTACACCATCATCGAGAAGAAGCACGCCACCTACTACGGCGTCGCCATGGCTGTCAAGCGCATCTGCACCGCTGTTATGCGTGACGAGCAGACCGTTCTGCCCGTTTCCTCGCTCATGGTGGGCGAGTATGGCCTGTCCGATCTGGCTATCTCCATGCCGACGGTCGTTGGCCGTGACGGCGTCGTCTGCCGCGTTCCCGTGCCGTTGAACGATGACGAGCAGCATGAGCTCACCGCCTCCGCCAAGGCCCTCAAGGACATCATCGACAGCGTCGACTTCTCCTGCTAAACCAAGCTTTTTTGGGCAACAGGCTACAATGAAAGGCGTCCGGGCCACACGGTCCGGGCGCCTTTTTGGTGCGAGGGGGTCAGGTTGCTTTGCACCACCCCAATGCACCATAGTTGATGGGAGGGCCATGTCGGATTCGCCTAATTTTTTAACCTATGCCCAGACGGCGTTTGATCCGTTTGAGGAACGGCCGTTCTGCGCGGTGGATAGCCTGGTCTTTGCGTGGTTGTCCTATTTGCGTTTGCCGGGTGATATGGCGGAGCTGATGAACTGGCAGGGCCTAGACGTACGCGAGCTGCTGCGCGCCGAGTGCTACCAAGACATGATTGGCGACCTGTGGGATCCGGAGGGGAGCCGTGCCCTGTTGGAGGCTGCGGCAGCAAGCCCTCGCTACCGTGGCGTTCGTGTTTGCGGCTATCGTAGCGTGAGTGATGCCGAGACAACAGAGCAGTTTGCAGCCATGGCGTTCCGGTTTCCGGCGGGGTTTAGTTATCTTTCCTTCCGGGGGACCGACAGCACGATTGTGGGCTGGAAAGAGGACTTTAACATGGCGTTCCGGTGTCCTGTGCCGGCCCAGGAATCCGCGGCGCGTTATGTGGACGAGGCGGCGGATGCGATCGACGGGCCGCTTTTGTGCGGAGGTCATTCCAAGGGTGGAAACCTTGCGGTGTACGGTGCGGCGATGTGCTCCGATGTCGCTCGTGAGCGAATTGAACGG
Source organism: Collinsella sp. (assembly GCA_048205395.1). Taxonomy (GTDB): domain Bacteria; phylum Actinomycetota; class Coriobacteriia; order Coriobacteriales; family Coriobacteriaceae; genus Collinsella. The sequence continues at coordinate 34,503 of DBEWUK010000059.1, read as the reverse complement.
GCATATTCCCATGATGGTCCGGGCTTCGTCGAGGAGTTTCTGAACGGCGACGCTTTTGCCGATCTTTCCGGTCGAATCGACAAGACGCTACCTCGGTCGTCGATCTTTGGCATGATGTTCGAGACACAAGAGGACTATGCCATCGTTGAGAGCACCGAGTTCAGCCTGCTGCAGCACAATCCCTTTAGCTGGGTGGTTGATGGTCGCGACTTCGTGTACTGTGAGCGCCTGTCCGCCGGTGCTCGATATGTTGATGGCTCCATTCGCGAGATGCTGCTTGCAGTGTCGCCTGGCGAGCGCGAGCGTTTTGTAGATGCGTTGTTCTCCGTGTTTGAGGCAACGGGTGCTGAGCGGTTTGCGGATATCGCTGGGAATCTGCGCGAGAGCCTGCCCGTGATGCTCCAGGCTGCGCAAGGCTTTGACAAGGATACGCGACGCTTTGTCTCGCAGACCATCGCGGCAATCCTAAAATGTGCGCTTCTGCCCAAACATCCCCAGATCGACATGCCCGCTGCCGGCAAGAGCTTGGCAGAACAGCTCGAGGCTTGGCAGTCCGAGCTCCTGCGCTAGCCATTGGTGCAAAGCAACCTGTCCCCGATGCACCAATCTTCGATACGCTTGGGGCAGGCTCGACAGCTATACTGGTTCGTGCTTAATTCGATCTAGAACGGAATGCCGTATATGAAAATCAATCACGCGATTCTGCATATCCTGGACTTTGACTCTGCCGTCAACGTTATGAGCCAGCGCGAGTTGGATATCGAGAGCCGTACCGTGCGCAATTTCGTAACCACGCATCTGCGCCGCGCGCGAACCTCGGCCGACAATAAACGCGCCACGTTTGCTGAGAACTCTGCGTTTGGCGGCGAGCTCAAGGGCTATTTCTTTGGCGAGCGCGAGTTTGTGGACCTGTCGCAGCAGATTGCGGAGTTTATCTCCTCCGAGCTCACCAAAGCCGAGAAAGCCGAGTCCACCGACGTGCTGGTGGCTGATTTTGACGACGATGAGGATGCCCGCTGGTTTGCCGTGATGCTGCTGGGCTCCAAGCAGGCTTTTATGCACGAAGTGGGCCGAGAGGAGGGGGAGGTGCGCAACGACATCGCGCGCCACTACGCCATTCTGCCAAACCCCTCGCAAAAGGTGCCAAGCTATGCCATCGTGCGCGCGAGCACCATGGAGATCGGCTATGTGGATAAGAAGCGTAAGATCGCCGGCGAGGACCGCATGCTTATCCCCGATGGCCTGCTGCAATGCGACACGGGCGTATCGGGCAAGGAAGTCATCGACACCGTGACACGTGTGGTTGAGGAAGTCGCCGAGGAGCACGGTGCCAATACGGCCGTAGCGCTCGCCAAGGTTAAGGCTGCTGTGGCCGAGAAGGTTGAGGATGACGAGGAACTGCCGCCTTGGGATATCGTCGATGAGGTCTTTGAGGACGAACCGGTCATCAAGGAAAGCGTGCGCGCGGCACTGACCGAGGAGAAAGTTCCCGAGCGCGTTCCCGTGGAACGCAAGCAGGTCGAGCGCGCGGCCGTACGCAATCACAAGATTCGTACTGATACGGGCATCGAGATCAGCTTCCCGGCCGAGATGGGTTCGAACTCCGAGTACATTGAGTTCGTCAATGAGCCCAACGGCCTCATCTCCATCGAGCTCAAAAACATCGGGTCAATTGAGAATCGATAAACTGCGCTTGGACGCTGCAGAAAAACATAGGCCGAAGCCCTTCGGGACTTTGGCCTTTTTGCTTGGGGCTGAATTGCCCCGCAGGTTGAGCATAAGTCAGCAAAAACGCGGTTTGTCAAAACCGCGTAACTATTAAAGTTGACGTAAGCCCTCTTCCAGACCGGTCTTGCTATCGGTCTGGGCGTCGCGCATCTTGATGACGCGGGCGGGGACACCGGCCACTACAGCGCCGGCGGGGACGTCCTTGACGCACACGGCGCCGGCGGCAACGACAGCACCCTTACCCACGTGCACGCCCTCCAGGACCACGGCGTTGGCGCCGATCATGACATCGTCCTCGATGATGACGGGCGTGGCGCTGGCGGGCTCCACAACGCCTGCCAGTACGGTGCCGGCGCCGATGTGGCAGTTCTTACCCACGGTGGCGCGGCCGCCCAGCACGGCGCCCATGTCGATCATGGAGCCTTCGCCAATGACGGAGCCGATGTTGATGATGGCGCCCATCATGATGACGGCGCGATCGCCAATCTCGACGCGGTCACGGATGATCGCGCCCGGCTCGATGCGGGCGTTGATACCCTTAAGGTCGAGCATGGGCACGGCGGAGTTACGGCAATCGTTTTCAACGTCGTAGTAATCGATGGATTCGGCGTTGGCGTCCAGGATGGCCTTAAGCTCATCCCAGTCACCAAAGACGGTCTTGCCACGTCGACCGCCGTAGACGTGTGCATTGCCCCACTGGACCTTCATGCCCGGCTTCTCGCGCACGTACAGTTTGACGGGCGTCTTTTTGGGCGCGGTGGCGATGTAGTTGATAATCTCCTGCGCATTCATCTCGGCTGCGTTGCTCATGTGCTGTCTCTCCTTTGAGCGGGTACGGTTGATAACTAGTTAGGCGAACATGGCCTGGTCGAACGTATAGAAGCCGGGTTCGCGGGTGACGAGCTTCTGCGCGGCTGCCAGGGCACCGTTGACGAAGATCTGACGGCTCGTGGCGCGGTGGGTGAGCGTGACTTCCTCGTCCTGGCCAAAGAAACTCACCTCGTGCACGCCAGCGACGGTGCCGCCGCGCAGCGAGTGCATGCCGATCTCCTTGGGGTCGCGCGCTCCGCACATGCCCTCGCGGCCATAGACGGGATGGTAGCCTGCCTCGGGCTCAGCTTCGACGACGGCGTCGAGCAACAACTTGGCAGTGCCGCTGGGGGCGTCGACCTTTTGGTTGTGGTGCGTCTCGACGATCTCGCAGTCAAAGCCGGGCAGCTCGCGTGTGGCCTGGGCCACCAGATGACGCAGGGCGGCGATGCCGATGGAGTAGTTGCCCGAGTGCATGACCCGGGCGTTCTGGCCCAGCTCGCGCAGACGGTCCATCTGCTCGGGCGTATAGCCCGTGGTGCCCGAGACCAACGCGGCGCCTGTACGCTTGACATAGGCGACGACGGCGTCGAAGGTCACGACGTTTGAGAAGTCGATGATGACGTCGGCTGCCGGGGCGCTCTCGAGTTCGGACAGATCAAAACCGATCTGGGCGACGATATCAAAAACGGGCTGACCGGCGGCGTCGACAATGCCTTCGGCGGTAGTGCGGATGAGCGAGCCCATGCGGCCCGTTCCCATAATGACGGTCTTAATCAAGCAGACCAGCTCCCTTCAGAGCATCGGTAAGTGCAGCGCGCGTGTCGTTGGCCATGGGGCACAGCGGCATGCGGTAGTTTGGCTCGATCATGCCCATCTGTGCGAGTGCTTCCTTGACGGGGATGGGGTTGACCTCGCTAAAGAGGGCGTTGATGAGCGGCTGGCCGGCAATCTGGATATCGCGGGCGCGCTCCACGTCACCGTCCAGATAGGCGCGGCACATGTCGTGCACGAGCTGCGGCTGAACGTCGGCCCACACGCTGATGGTGCCCGAGGCGCCCAGGCTCATGAGCGGCACGGTGAGGGCATCCTCACCCGAGTACATGCGGAAGTCGTCGGACAGCAGGTGGGCGATCTTGGCGGCATAGGTGACGTTGCCCGAGGCCTCCTTGATGCCCATGATGTTGGGATGTGCGGCCAGGCGCTCTACGTTGCGCTCGCTGATGCCGCAGCCGCAGCGGCCGGGGATGTTGTACAGGATGCAGGGGATGTCCACGGCATCGGCGACGGTCTTAAAGTGCTGATAGATACCCTCTTCATTGGACTTGTTGTAGTAGGGGGTGATGAGCAGCAGGCCGTCGGCTCCCAAGCCCTGGTAGGTGAGCGACTTGGTGAGCATGGTCTGCGTGGAGTTGGAGCCCGAGCCGGCGATGACGGGGACACGTCCTGCAACATGCTTGACCACGGCGGCGACGACGGAGTTGTCCTCGTCATCGGTCATCGTGGCGCTCTCGCCGGTGGTGCCCAGGGTGAGGATGGCGTCGGTGCCATTTTGCAATTGGAAATCGATAAGGCGCTCGAGCGCGTCAAAGTCGACGCTGCCGTCCTTTTTAAACGGCGTGACGAGGGCGACGATCGAGCCCTCGAGGTTGCGGATATCCATGTTCTTCTCCTTCGCTTCCGCGATCTGGATGCGTTTGTTCCATTGGGCGGCGACGGCCAGGCGCTCGTCCTGAGCGCGACGACGAGCGCTTTCGGCACGCGATTTAGCCAGCAGCTCACGGCCGCACGGCAGCACGTCGAGCGTGGCAAAATAATCGCCCGGGCGCTCGGCGCGGCGGATAAGGTCGGCCGAGCCGTCGGGGCGCAGCAGCACCTCGGCGGAGCGCAGACGGCCGTTGTAGTTGTAGCCCATGGAGTAGCCATGCGCGCCGGTATCGTGGATCACGAGCACATCACCCATGTCGATCTGCGGTAGCTCGCGGTCGATGGCGAACTTGTCGTTGTTCTCGCACAGATTGCCCGTAATGTCGTACGTGTTTGTGACAGGCGCCGCGGTCTTGTCGTCGCCACCCGGCTGGCCCATCACCGTAATGTGGTGGTAGGCGCCATACATGGCGGGACGGATCAGATCGACGGCGCTTGCATCGACACCGATATAGTCCTTGTAGATCTGCTTTTCGTGGATGGCCTTGGTGACTAGGCAGCCGTAGGGCCCCATCATAAAGCGGCCCATCTCGGTGCAGATGGCCACATCGCCCATACCGGCGGGAACCAAGATCTCGTCGTAGGCCGTGTGCACACCCTCGCCGATGGCGTGAATGTCGTTGGCCTGCTGCTCGGGCAGATAGGGGATACCGACACCGCCGGATAGATTGATGAAGGCGACGTGTGCGCCGGTCTCACGCTCCAGACACACGGCAAGCTCAAAGAGGATGCGCGCGAGCTTGGGGTAGTAGTCGTTGGTGACGGTGTTGCTGGCAAGGAATGCGTGGATGCCAAAGTCCTCGGCGCCCTTGGCCTTGAGCATACGGAAGGCCTCGAAGAGCTGCTCGGTGGTCATGCCGTACTTGGAGTCGCCGGGGTTATCCATGATGCCGTTGGAGAGTTGGAACAGGCCGCCCGGATTAAAGCGGCAGCTGACCGTCTTGGGGATGGGCCCCGCAACGTGCTCAAAGAACTCGATGTGGCTGATGTCGTCAAAGTTGACGATGGCGCCCAGCTTGTCGGCGAGCTCAAAGTCCGCTGCCGGCGTGTCGTTGGACGAGAACATGATGTCGTGTCCCGTGATACCCAGCGAGCGGGCGATCATGAGCTCGGTATAGCTCGAGCAATCGCAGCCGCAGCCGTATTCATTGAGAATGGAGATGAGCGCCGGGTTGGGATTGGCCTTGACGGCAAAGTATTCCTTAAAGCCCGGGTTCCATGCGAAGGCGTCGCGCACTTCTTGCATGTTGCGGCGGATGCCCGCCTCGTCGTATAGATGAAACGGCGTGGGGAACTGCTCGACGATATGCTCGAGTGTCTCCTTGTCCACAAACGGCTGCTTGGCCGCATATGCCTCGTTGGGGGTCAATGCCATGTCCCGTAAACCTCGCTATCCAGACGGCGCCATCTGCGCATCGAATCCGCATAGCGTGGACCCAATGTCCGGATAGCGCTCCCGCATTGCTGCAGACAGTCCTGTGGGTGTTTCCCACAGGCCCACCAGGTTGTTCGTGCCCGAAAAACCCAGTTCGGCGGGTTTCGCCTCCCCACGGGGTCAAAGCCTGCCGGCTCGCCCGCGGCTCTTCGTGCCCGCGCCTCTATCAAGTGGTAAAGACCCTATCACGTTGCACTTTACCAAACAAGAGTATTCGTATATAACGTTTAAAAAATGCAGGGATATGCTGGAAACATGTGCGCCACAATCCTGTATCACAATAAGTTGCAACAGATGTGCCTCACGAAGGGATCCTCTATGACCGAGCTCCAAGAACTCCGTCGCTATCGCCGCGATCTCCATCGCATTCCGGAGCTCGATTTCGATCTTCCGCAAACCATTGCCTATATCGAGGGCGTGCTGGCATCGCTCGCTTGCGAGGTGACCCATCCGTGCCCCAGCTGCGTCTGTGCTTTCTTCGACGCCGGCGTTGATGCCGCGCATGCCACGGCGATTCGCGCCGATATGGATGCGCTGCCCATCGCGGAGGCGACGGGAGCGGCCTTTGCCTCGACCCATCCCGGCAAGATGCACGCTTGCGGACATGACGGACACATGGCCATGGCACTTGCCGCCGCGACGTATGTCGACCGTACGATTCGCGAGCAGCCGGGCGCCATTAGGCGCAATGTGCTCTTTGTGTTCCAGCCGGCCGAGGAAACGATCGGTGGTGCCAAGACGGTATGCGAGAGCGGCGTGTTCGAGCGCTACGGGGCGGATCTCATCTTCGGCTTCCACGTGTGGCCCGATCTGCCCGCCGGCACGTTGGCGAGCTGCCCCGGTCCGTTGCTGGCGCGTTCGAGTGAGACGCACATTCATATTCACGGGACGAGCATCCATATCGCTAAGACCTATGGCGTTCCGGTCGAGGAGTCGCACGATGCGGCGCTGGCGGCTGCCAAGTTCTTGGTTGCCGAGCGCGAACTGATGGACGAGCTGGGCACCGACGAGCCCTGTATCGGTAAGTTTGGTCTGCTGCAGGCCGGTACGGTTTGCAACGCGGTGGCGGGGGAGGCCCATGTGGCCGGAAGCCTGCGTGTGTTTACGGACGACATGTTCGACCGTGCGCGCGAGGGCGTACGCCGTGTGCTCGACGAGGCGTGCACCGCAACGGGCTGCACGTATGATCTCGACTTTGCCGAGGGCTATCCACCGGTCGATAACGACCCCGAGCTGTTTGCCAGCGTCGCGCCTGCCTTGTCCGAACTGCAACTTGTGGACGAGCCGCTGCTAATCGCCGAGGATTTCGCCTTCTATCAGCGCTATCTGCCGGGCGTGTTCTTCTTGCTGGGCACGGGCGTGCCGGAGGGTCAAGAAAACCCGAGTGATCCGGATGGCTGTCCCGCCTATGCCACGAGCGCTCTGCATACCGATACCATGCTCTTTGACGAGGAAATTCTGCTCAAAGGCCTCGATGTCTACAAACGATTGCTTGACTTGGAGTGATGATGAGGCGCCGACAGACTGCCGTGTATAGTCCTGGTGGGTGCGGGTGCGGCCTGCTGCTGCTTCCGGTTATTGCTGTGAGCATTGGCGTGATGTTTGCGCTTGCCGGGTTGGCAGCAGCGGCACTCGTGCTGTTGATTGTGGCTATTGGCGTGACGATTTGGCTCTGCCGCAATCGCGAGCAACGCCGTGCCGACGGTAAAACCAATGTCGGCTGGGTCGTCTTCCTGATCATTGCGTACCCGCTGAGTGTCAGCTACCTGGTGTTCTTTGCCCTGTTGATGATCAGTGCCTTTACCGGGAAATCCGTCACGGTGGGTTGATGCGCTGCCAGCAGACGGTCGCGCAAAGTGCGTTTGCTCGGCGTTTGGATAACTGCATTGGCCGTTTACCGCAACCTTAGCTCTCAGCTAATGAATTCAAGTTTAATCCTTCCTACGATGTGCTGTGTGCCGGCGCGGTAGCCGGATCGTAGGAAGGATGAATAATGGCAAAAGAGGGAAAGAAGCCGATCGGCAAGATTGTCCTAGGCGTCATCGTGGTGCTGGTTATCGTCGGTGCCGTGGGCTCTATGGGTGGCAATTCAACCGATTCGTCTGCGAGCGATTCGGCAAAACCTGCCGAGGCGACACAGCAGGCTGAGGAGCAAAAAGAACCGCAAGAACCGTATACCATTGCTGATGAGGCTGAAGACACCTCCAATCAGTTTGCCTATAAGATCACGGGCACGCTGACCAATAACACGGACAAGGAAAAGAGCTACATTCAGATTGAGTATGTTCTGTATGATGCCGATGGCAACCAGGTTGGAACGGCTCTTGCAAACACCAATCATCTGAAGGCGGGCGGCTCCTGGAAGTTCGAGGCGCTGGGTACAGTGTCTCCCGACCAGGTTGCTAGCTGGGAGCGTTCGGACGTAAGTGGTTTCTAGCATGTTGTATGCACTGGGGGAGGTGAAGCCGTATGCCCGATAAAAAGCTGACTGACGAGTTACTCAATGAGCTTCTCGACGCGCCAAACATCGATGGCTATATCAAGGAGCACGACTTTGCCACCCCGTCGCTTTCGGACTACCTGAAGCAGCTGCTGCAGGAAAAGGGCTTGGAGCGCTCGCGCGTGGTTCGTATGGCCGATCTCAATGAGACCTTTGGCTATCAGATCTTTACCGGTGCGCGTCATCCGAGTCGCAATAAGGTGCTGCAGATTGCCTTCGCCATGGCGCTAACGCTCAAGGAGACCAACCGCGCCTTGACGGCGGCGGGTGCCAACATCCTCAATTGTAAGGACCGTCGCGATGCGATCATCATCTTCTGTATCGATCGCGGGTGCAGCCTCCAAAAGGTCAACGAGGAGCTGTATCGCTTTGACGAGGAGACGGTGAGTTAGCGGCTGATATCTGAGCCGGCGGAGCTGCCGAACAACGATGCGAACGAACGGGGCGCGGATGCCGTGGGGTGTCTGCGCCCTGCGCTATGATGGAGGCTATGGATACTCAGACCCCAACATATTCCGATGACGAGCTGACTGCAGCGCTTGCCGAGCACCTGGCGTCGCTCGATCGCGACGACAGCTATCGCGTGGAGCGTGTACTTAAGCGCTCGTCCGTTGAAACAACCGAGCTCGTGTACTTTGATGGAACCGGCGGTGGTTCGCTCGGCCCCTTTGTCCGTAAACGCATCGATGCTTCGGCTCAAATCGGCGGGGCATACGAGCGTCTGTTTGCCGCCCAGCGGGCAGGCAGGCGTTTTGAGCACCTGCCCAGAATCGTCGATTGTCGTCGTGTGGGCGACGAGCTCAACGTGGTTATGGAATACATCGAAGGGGAGACACTCGGGGCGCTGGTGGACCGTCTGGGAGCCACCCCCGATTATGCGCACGAATTGTATCCTGCCCTATGCGATGCCGTGGGCGAGCTCCACGCCGGTTTTGCAATGGCGGGGGAGACGTCGGCGCCGGTGATCCATCGTGACCTCAAGCCGTCGAATATCATCGTGACGGGTGCCAACTATACGCCTGATGACGGCCTGACATTTTCATCGCTGGTGATTATCGACTTGGGGATCGCCCGCGTATGGCGCGATGGCGCCGATACCGACACCGTCAAGTTTGGCACGCGACCCTATGCGCCGCCCGAGCAGTATGGGTTTGGGCAGACGAGTGTGCGCAGCGACGTCTACGCACTTGGCGCCCTGTTGTTCTTCTGCTTGACGGGAGTCGACCCTAAACCAGGGCTCGACATGCGCGAGCAATGCGAGGCGCGTGGCATTCCCACTCCACTTGCCGATGCCGTCTGCATGTCGATGGCGCTCGACCCGGCCAAGCGTTTTGCGAGTGCGGAGGCGTTGGGACGGGCGACGCGCGCGGCATACGACCTGAGTCGTCCCGTGCGGCCTCCTGCGCCTGCGCCTGTCCGTACTCCGGCCTCGGAGACGGTGCTGACGCCCCAAGGGCTCCAGAACCCTGCAGGGCTTCCTGGGCCTGCCGCCTCCGCTGCATGCGGTCTGCTCTCTCGCGTTCCGGAGTCTCTGGGGCGCATTTGGAATACGCTCGTCTGCTTCTCGCTGCTTGTGTTCTTTGTCGGAAGTCACTTTGCCGTCTTTCACCCCACCGGAGCAAACCAAAGCTACCCGACGTGGCTTCTCGTAATCGAGTATTTTTTCTTTGTCGATGGCCTTATGGTGCTTATGCATTTTGCGCTGTTCGATAAGCGCCGTCTTCGTCGGCGATTCGCACTGCTCGACAGCTATCGCGGCAAGAAACTCGCGAAACTCTGGCTCAAGGCATCGGGTGTGCTGCTCCTATGCATGATCGTCATAGTCGCGGTTGCCAATGCGACCGGCGTCGTCGATACCTCCGCTACCTAAAAGAAAAGGGCCCCGTTGGGGCCCTTTGCAGTTGCACTTAGATGCGGTTCATCTGAGCGGCGACTTTGTTGTACCAGTCCTGCCACGTGGGCGGGCAGTACTTTTTGGCCGCTGCCGGGGTAAGGGTGGAGCCATAGTTGGCGCCCAGATAGGCAACGTGAGCGGAGATGCCCTCGCTCCAGCTGCCAAAGCTGCGCCAACCGCCGCCACGTGCACTCCAGCCCCAGGCGTTGTAGGAATTGGCGCAATAAGCACCCTTGGTGCTCTCGATGCAGGCGATAGCGGGGGACCAACGGGGGTCGACACCGGTATTCCAAGCGGCGACGGCAAAGTTGTAGCCCTGGCCTGCCATGGGGGAGCCGGCGAGATAATTGTCGATGCGGCTCGTCCACTCATTAATGAACGAATCGTAATCGGAGCTACCGGTATTGGCGTTGTTCACCGTGGTGTCGATGGTGGTGTTGGTGTTGGTGGCCTGGCTGCTGGAATTGCTGCCGCTTACGCCCTCGCCCGAGAGCTTCTCGGCGGCAGCGGCCTTATCGGCCTCAAGCTTGGCAAGCTCGGCGGCATTTTCCTGCTCGGCTTTTGCCTGTGCCTCGCTGCGGAGCTGCTGGGCCTGCGTCAGCGCATCCTCGGCGTTTTTCTGCTCTGCCTCAAGCTGTGACTTGGCCTGCTGGAGCTCGGCCTTGTTCTGCTCGAGTTCGGTTTGCATGTTATTGAGCTCTTCGATCTCGTCGACGCTCGAGCTCGTGATCTGGTTGGTGTATTTGCAGGTCGTGATGAACTCACCCAGGCTCTGCGCGTTGACCAGGAAGCTCACGATGGGATTGGTGCCCTTCTGATACTTGTACAGATCGCGCATGGCGGAGCTTGCCTTGGCCTGCTGCTCGGGAAGCTTGGCCTCGATTTCCTCGATGCTTGCCTCATTGGAGTCAATCTGCTTTTGCAGGTCATCGAGTTTGGTGCGGGCGTCGTTGTAGGCGCTCGTGGCGGCTTCGATCTTCTGCTGGGCTGCGGAAAGCTGGTCCTGCGTTGCCTGCGAGGCGGCATACGCCGCAACGGGGGAGAGCATCGGCGTGGCCGTCAGCGCAACGGCGAGCGCGGCGCTCGTGATGATACGAGCCGGCTTCGACGCAATGAGCGCTGCGGTGCGATGATTCGAATGCTGCATCCAGTCCCTCTGCAATCAATCGTAGGTTATGGTTCGAACGGTATTCTACTACTGCTTTCGACCTCAACTTGAACCTTAAAGGTCCCAAAGGGTCAAGTTGAACTTGAGGCTTTGGCTTTGACCTGCAGTTATGATGAATTGTTGAGAAACCATAGAGTTCAACTTTAACGTTACAGAGCCCTGTTTGAGAGGAGTTTTGGGCGGTAAAAGCCATCTCAACGTGGGGTTTTATAACTGCAGCGTGCCCCTCTGGCGAGCCTGCTCAATCTCTTCGAGGGCCTCGGCGGGGGTGAACGAACAGGTGCCGTCGCCGAGTTTGATTACCTGGATATCGTCGCCGGCGTAGACCTCTCCGCCCTTTAGTACCACGCCGAAAACGCCCTCGTGGGGAAAGATGCAGTCGCCGGCGAGATAGTAGATGGCACAGCGTGTGTGGCAGACCTTGCCGATTTGGCTGATTTCGACAAGCACCTCGCTGCCAAGCTTGAGCTGTGTGCCCAAGGGGAGCGAGAGCAGGTTGATGCCCCGGGTTGTGAAGTTCTCTCCAAAGTCACCCTTGCGCACATCGAGTCCGCGGGCCTGCGCCGTCTGGATGGACTCTGCGGCCAAAAAGGAAACCTGACGGTGCCAATGCCCGGCGTGTGCGTCGGAGGCGAGGCCAAATTGCTCTATAACGGTGTCGTGTCCATCGGCGACGGGCGACTTGCGCGTGCCCTTGCGTGCCGACGTGTTGATCGAGACGATGCGGGCGGGTCCGTTGTAGGCGTCGTTTGCCGTGCACAGGGGAGCGGTCGCTTTCGCACGTTCCGCCAGCTCGCGCCTCGCGGCATTGAGGATGGGATTATCGGTCGGATGGTCTTGGGGCACGTGTGCGCCTTTCGCTCGAGGATGTCAATACGCTGAATCCTACAACAATGGTAGGTTCATTGCCTATTGTCATACAACAGTGAGCGTCGTCTTCGTGCTGGCCTTCGTGCTGGACGATTACGTCGATTGCCATAGATACGGTGGAGCTTTGGGCGCCGGCGGCTTGGCACGCTAGAATAAATCAGTTGCGCAAAGACCGCCCGTTGTGTGGGCAGTTCATGATAGGAAGTTTCCATGGCATTGCAATTTACAGAGCGCGAGTTCATTCCCGTGCTGCTCGGTGGCGACATCAACGCCTATTCGGTGGCGCGCGCCTTCTACGAGGAGTACCAGGTCAAGAGTCTGGTCTTTGGCAAGTATCAGACGGGTCCCGCGTACCGCAGCCAGATTATCGACTACACGCCCAACGTGGATATCGACACCATGCCCGTGATGCTCAAAACCGTCAACGGCATTGCCCAAGCGCATGCCGACAAGACGATTGTCCTTGTGGGCTGTGGCGACAACTATGTCGCTCTCGTGGCTCAGGCCAAGGATGCTCATGAGCTGGCGGATAACATCGTCGCTCCCTACGCGCCCTACAGCATGCTCGAGCAGTGCCAGAAGAAGGAGATCTTCTACGAGCTGTGCGAGAAGCATGGCGTGCCCTATCCGCACACCTTTACCTTCACCATGGCGATGCTGAACGCCCAGGGTGAGGCGCCTGCCGAAGTGCTCGACCAGATCGATTTTCCCTACCCGATGATTCTGAAGCCTTCTGACGGCATCATGTGGTGGCAGCACGAGTTCGAGGGCCAGAAGAAGGCCTATGAGATTGCCGACCGCGCCGAGCTGGAACAGGTCATTCGCGATTCGTATGCCAGCGGCTACACTGACGACCTGATCTTGCAGGATCGCGTGCCCGGCAACGACGAGTACATGCGCGTGCTCACCAGCTATTCCGACCGCAACGGCAAGGTGCGCATGATGTGCCTGGGTCACGTACTGCTGGAGGAGCACCAGCCCCACGGTGTCGGTAACCATGCCTGTATCATCACCGAGCCCAATGACGAGCTCATGGGCGGCGTGCGCAAGCTGCTCGAGGACCTTCACTTTGTGGGCTATTCCAACTTTGATGTTAAGTACGACGAGCGCGACGGCTCGTTTAAGTTCTTCGATTTCAACACGCGCCAGGGCCGCAGCAACTACTACGTCACTAACAGTGGCTTTAACGTTGCCAAGTATGTGGTGGACGAGTATGTGTTCAACCGCCCGTTTGAGCCGGAGTTTGTGACGGCACAGGACGAGGCGCTGTGGATGGTCGTTCCCATGGGCGTCGTCGACAAGTACGTCAAGGATCCCGAGCTGCGCGCTAAGGTGCATCGCCTGGACAAGGAAGGCAAGGGCGCCGACCCTTCGTTTATGAAGGGCGACTTTGTCTTTAACCGCTGGCTGCGCATGTGGCACACCAAGCTGCGCCACTTTAAGCTGTTCAAGACGTATTACAAGTAGATGAGTGCGGCGCCCGTCCGGTTTACATCGGGCGGGCGCGGGTATGATACGCGCAATTGCGCAAGCGTCACCAAGGAGGCGGCGATGGAAAAGCTGGGAGTTATCGGCGGCATGGGCGCCGAGGCCACGTCGTATTACTACGACCAGGTGGTGCGTCATACGGCTGCTGCCTGTGATCAAGAACATATCGACATGGTGGTGCTCTCCAAGTCGACCATGCCCGACCGCACGCTGGCCATTAAGACCGGCGAGCATGCCAAGCTGCTGGCGACCATGAAAGAGTGTGCCCAGGCACTCGAGTCGCTGGGCTGTGCGCACATTGCCATTCCCTGCAACACGTCGCACTACTTCTACGACCAGATCCAGTCGTTTACGAAGGTGCCGATTATCCACATGCCGCGTGAGTCGGTGCGCTATGCTCTGGCCGGTGCGGTGATGGGGGAGTGCGAGTTCGATCCCAAGCTGAGTATGCCGGCCGAGCCGGTGCACAAGATTGGCATTATGGGAACCGATGGCACCGTGGGCGCGGGCGTCTACGGCCGCGAATGTAAGGCTGCGGGTGTTGAGGTTGTCTATCCCAGCGAGAAACGTCAGAACGATGTGATGTCGCTTATCTACGATGATGTGAAGGCCGGGCGTGAGCCCGATATGGATAAGTTCGACCGCGTGATGTGGGAGTTCGCCCGTAGCGGCTGCGACCGCGTCATTCTGGCCTGCACCGAGCTCTCGGTGCTGCAAAAGTACCGAGAGATGCCCGAGATCACCCTCGACGCCATGGATGTCCTGGTGCGCGAATCCATCATCCGCAGCGGCGCCCCCTACCGCCTCTAGCTTCCGACCTGCCAAAAGGGAACAGGTTAATTTTGGTAGGTTTTATCTGGTGACACAGTAAAGGCCTCGGCTCGTTTGGTGCGAGCCGAGGCCTTTTGCGTTGGGCGGTTGCTGTCGGTGGTGAACTAGAACAGGAAGCCGATGGCGATGAGGGCGATGCTGACGATGAGCACGGCGATGTCCAGACCCTTGATGGGGTAGCGCTTGTACGAGCTGGCGCGCGTACGCAGATAGAAGCCGCGCTGTTCTGCCGCCAAGGCTGTGGCATCGGTCTTGCCCACGCTCGAGATGAGCAGTGGCACGCACAGTGGCAGCATGAGCTTGAGCTTCTTGATGGGGTTCTTGGTGTCGTACTCGACGCCGCGTGCGGTCTGCGCTTCCATGATGGCGTTCATCTCCTGACCAAACACCGGCACGAAGCGCAGCGCCGTGGTAAAGGTGAAGGCATAGCGATACGGCACGTGCAGCACCTCGACGCAGGCGTTGGCAAGGTCGTTGAGCTTGGTTACCATGAGCATGAGGATGAGTGGTAACGCCACACCCAGCAGGCGCAGACAGGCCTTCGATCCCGTGATGAGGCCCGTGTCGGTGATAAAGCCCCACACCACGTTGCCATCGCGCATAAAGGCTAGCTGGAGCACCAGCATGATAAGCGCGAGCGGAATCAGCAACTTGAGCAGCGAGAACAGACGGTCGACGACACCGGCATAGGCACCCAGCGCAAGGGTGAGTGCCAAAAAGCCCAGCAGCGCCACGTAGGTGTCGGACAAGAAGATGGCGACGATGATGGCGGCGGCGAGGCCCAGTTTGACGACGGGGTTCAGGCGATGCAGCAGCGTATCGCCCGGCATGTAGTCGATGACGTTAACCACGGTGGACCATCTCCTTGGTAATTCGAACGACATCGGTGACCTCGCTCACCTGCGCAAAAGCGGGCGAGACGGAAGATGCCAGACGGCGCGAGAGTTCAATAACCTGGGGAGGCTCCACGTAGGCACGCCGCATGAGATCGATGTTCGAGAATAGCTCGTGCGTGCGGCCGCGGTCGAGGATGCGACCGTCGGCCATTACCACAATGCGCTCGGCAAAATCCGAGACGACTTCCATATCGTGGCAGACCATGATAACGGCGCAACCGCGCTCGGCCATGGTGCGCACCGTTTCCATGACGGTCATGCACTCGCGGTAATCAAGGCCGCTCGTGGGCTCGTCGAGTACGACGATCTTGGGCTCAACCACTACGACGGAGGCAAGCGCCACCATTTGTCGCTGACCGCGCGAGAGCGAGAACGGTGCCTCGTCGGCGGGCAGACCAAAGCGGTCGATGACCAGCTGGGCGCGACGCAGAGCCTCGGCACGGTCCATGCCGCCAAGCTCCAAGCCAAAGGCGACCTCGTCGAGCACGGTGTCCTTGCAGATCTGGCGGTCGGGGTTTTGGAAGAGCGTTGCGACCTCGCGGGCGATACGGCTCGTGGGGACCGCGACAGTATCCAGTCCCGTGACGCGCACGCTGCCCGAGGCGGGCTTAAGCAGGCCTGTGAGCAGTTTGGTGAGCGTGGTCTTGCCGGCGCCGTTTTGGCCGACGATGCCCACGAGCTCGCCAGGATAGAGCGTCAGGCTAAGGTCGTGTACGGCGGCGCCGCCATTGGGATAGGCAAACTCAACATGGTCGAAGGTGAGTACGGGTTCGGCGTCCTTGGCATGAGGACGCAACGACGGTGCATGCGGGGAACCGGTGGGCGCCTGGGCTTCGATGGCCGCGTGTGCGGGGTCGACGATGCCCGAAATCAGGCGCTCAGCCTCATCGACATCCAAGCAGGGGGTACCGCTTACCAGGCCATCGGCCTCGAGGCTATTGAAGATACGCGTGACGCGAGGGCAGTCTACGCCGATGGCACGGAGCTCGTCGGTATGCGCGAAGACCTCGTGTGGCTCGCCCTGCAGCGCAATTTCGCCATGGTTGAGCACGAGCACGCGGTTGCAGTACTCCGAGAGCAGGGCGACCTTTTGCTCAACGACGACGATGGTGATTCCAAGTGCGCGGTTTGCCTCACGCAGCGTCTCGAAGACCAACGTGGAGCTGGCGGGGTCGAGTGCCGCGGTGGGCTCGTCGAGAACCAAGACGTGCGGGCGCATGGCGAGGATGGCGGCGATGGCTACCTTTTGCTTCTGTCCGCCCGAGAGCGTGGCGATCTCGCGGTCGCGCAGGTCGCTGATGCCGACGGTCTCGAGCGTTTCGCTCACGCGCTGCTCGATCTGGTCGTGGGGAACGCCAAAGTTCTCGAGGCCAAAGAGCATCTCGTCCTCGACGACCGAAGCGACCATCTGCGTGTCGATATCCTGCAGCACACTGCCGACGATTTGCGACACGTCGGTGAGCGAGACTTCGCAGGTGTCGTGGCCGTCGACCATGACGGACCCAAAGAACGCGCCGGTGTAGTGGTGGGGCACGGCGCCCGACAGGCAGGCGGCAAGCGTGGACTTGCCGGCGCCCGAGGGCCCGATGATGCCGATGAAATCTCCCTTGTTCACGCCGAGCGAGATGTGGCTGAGCGCCTGTTCGGTCTGCGTGCCATAGGAGAACGAGACATCGTCGACGTTGATGATCGTTTCCATGGATACCTTTCATAGTCATTGGGGACGTTCTTACATGACTAGTCGTTTAAGAGCGTCCCCAAGAGCTCCCAGGTTGGCGCGAAAGAGGAGCGAAGCGTACTTGGGCACGCGAGCGACGAATGAACGCCAAGATGGGGTGGCTCGTAAAGCCGAGCGGGTTAGTTGAGCTTAAGGGCCTTCTGGATGGGCAAGTAGAGGGCACCGACCAGAATGGCGTTAAAGACGGCGGTCATGGCGACGACAGGCAGCATGGCGGCAGCGAGCTCGCCCACCACGCCGAGCATTGCCATCTTGATGATCATGAAGATAACGCCCGAGACAAAGGTGGTCACGAAGGTGGCGACAATGGCGACGACAGGCTTAACTTGACCGTTCTTGCCGGCGGCGTTGACGATGGCGGCCATAAGCATGGCGGCGATGCCCTCGGCGGCAAAATCGATGAACGGCGAGGTGGTGGTGATCTGGATCACGGCGGCCGAGATAAGGCCGATCACGAGCGCCTGACCGATGTTGGGGCGAACGACCAGGATGGTGAGGCAGAAGGCCGAGATGATGAACTCGGGGCTGATCATGCCGCCCGAGATGCCCGAGATGGCCTTACCGACGGTGAAGTTGAGGATGAAGCCGGCGGCAAGCAGGATGGCGAGCAGGACGAGGGCGCGGACGTCAAGCTTGCCACGGTCAGCGGCCTGGACGGTGCGGGGCTGGGTGGCGTTGGTGTTCTGAGGCATGGTGAAAATCCTTTCGGAAGGGGAATGCAAGAGAAAAGCGGAGGCGCGTGATGCGAATGCGATCGGGCTCGAGATAGAAAAAGGCCCCCGGTCGAAACCGGAGGCCTTCCAATCACCTAGAGCGCAAGTGCAGGCGTGAGGGACTCACTGTCGACCGATCGTATTCGCATCACGCCACCACCAGTTGTTGAGAGACTTCATCGTGTTCTTCATGTTGGTGGCTCCTTTCGTGATGCCGTGGCGCGGTCGCACCTAGTTGCTGTTGCGCTGCACTATAGCACAGCGAAGTGTGTACTGGGAAATCTTTTTTGAAAAGATTTCGACGGTGTTTCCCACCGGTCAAAAAGGCGGGCTGGTGCGGGCGGGGCGACCCGTGCCGTCCCACCCGCACCAGCGAGGGATTACTCCTTGTTGCGGCGATAGAGGATATAACCGCCTGCGGAGATGACGGCAACGCCAGCGATGGCGAATACGGCCACCATGCGGCCATCAAAACGATCGCCAGTGGTGGGCAGGCCGCCCTTGGTGTTCGTCTTGTTGGTGGTTACCGTGGTCGTGGTGTTGTCCGACTTGCCGGGCTTCTCGGGCTTGGTGGTGGGCTGTTCGGGCTTAGCGGGCTGCTCAGGCTGCTCGGGGGTGCCGGGCTGCTCGGGCTTGCCGGGCTGCTCGGGGGTGCCGGGCTGATCCGGGGTGACCGGGTCGGTGGCAAGAGCGTCCTGGGCGTAGGTAATGGACACCTTGAGGCCCTTGGTCTCGGTGTTCAGATCGCTTGGGGTGAAGGGCTGTTCGAAGTTTCCGGCCTTCTGATAGGCGCGCATCTCCTGGAGCAGGGCCTTGCACTTCTTGTAGGTGTTCTCGGTGGCAGCCTTGCCGGCCTTGTTGGCTAGGGCGGTGCGGCCCTCGGTGGTCGTTTCGGCCAGCATGGCGGCGTCAACTTCCTTGTTCTGCTCGATGAGCTCATTCTGGAGGGCGTCAAGATAGGCATGGACGCCAGCACCGAGGGTGGCACGATTCTCGAAGGCAAGCGAGCTGATGTCCATAAAGACGTAGTTGATGGAGTTCTCAGGCTCTTCGTTGTTTACAACGTCTGTTTCGTCGCAGTGGTCGAAAGATACGGTCTGGTCGCTGAAGTAGGGGCTGACCTCGGTCATCAGGGCGGAGTACAGCGGGATGGCGATGGAGAATTCAGCTCGAGAGAGCATCTCCCATTGGATGGTCGCAATTTCAGGGTTGAGGCCGTTGCGAATCTGGAAGAGATGGGCCTCACCGTTGCGCTCGGTGCCGATGCAATAGGCGCCATCGGTGTTGGCGCTGAGGCCGGGAACGTTTTCGCCACGATTGCCAAAGGCGCGAATAAGTTCAAAAGTATTCCAACCGGACTTTTCGGGTTGGAAGAACAGCGGCTGCATTTCATTTACCATGGCGCCAACCTTAGCGCGCGGTTTTTCGCTAGTGTCCTGGACGATTTCATAGTCGGTGCCCTCAGTAAGCGGAGCCCCAAGGTAATCGCGGCCCTGGACGTAGCGCGACCAAGCGTGAACGGAAGTTTTGTCGATGGGCGAACCGTAGGTCTGGGCAACATCGAACTGTCCGTCGTCGAAATACTTGGCGAAACCCTTTTCTTCAGGTAGGGACTTAATGCCTTCGGAGTGAATGCAGTTTACGGTGTCATCGAGGTTAACCTTGAAGTTGAGATTGCTGATATTGGGATTGAGCGATGCGATATCATCGGTCAACTTCATGGCAATCCACTGATGGCCGGAAAGCGCGGCGAACAGCCAGGTCTCATTGTTGTCGGCAATGATGAGCTGGTCGTTGGCGTTGGCGCCCTGTTCGTTAATGAGCCTGCCGATGAGCTCGACTCCCTCGCGGGCCGTGCCGCTCTCGCCAAGGATGACGCCGGCGTAGACGTATTCGCTGATGCCTGTTTTGGTCAGGGGATCTGCGGCCTTTGCTTCGTCATTCATGCTCGTGCTCAGCGTGGCAGAGCAAGAAACGCCCTTCTCGTTAATTCCCGCTTCGGAGTAGGCGTCCCAGCGTCCGTGCCACTGCGAAGGGTGGTCGCGCACGTAGCTATAACGATATGTGGTCTTGGTCGAGGTGTATGCGAAGTCGGACTCGTCTGAGCCGTAGATATGGCCGGGACCATGCGAGGGTTCAATGCCATAGTGCTTGAGGTAACGTGTGCCAACGTCCTCGGTGCGGCCATAATACGTATTGCCATCGGCCGTTAGGTTTTTGCCCATGTAGATCTGCGTGCAGGCGAGCGCAGAGGTCGGCATGGACATGATGGTTGCAGCTCCAAAGGCGAGGCCTATGCCTAGCTTCTTGAGCGCGTTGACGGGGTGAGTTTTCCTCATAATCCCTCCCAGCGTGCGAAAGCCCTCTGTCGCCAGAGGGCTTCAGCCAATAAAGACACCCCACTAGCGTAACGAACTGGAAACAATATTCATCTATGAAAGATACTTACTCGATAAGCGTAATGAAATATGCGATGAGTGGTTAATTATACTCAGTTTGTAGCTTTAGCCAAATAAAGACTCCCTGCAATTACTGCACCTGAATAAAGCGTCTGGAAATACCCGAAATGAAAAATCCCCCGCTGTTTGGCAAATGCATAAACAGTAGGGGAGACGAAAATTGGATGAATATCATACCAATGTGGAATTACTTCTTCCGACGGTGGATCACGTTGATTGCATAGCCTACGAGCATGGCCAAAACAATGACGATAAAGCCGAGCAGGGGATTGTCGTTCATGGGGTCCTCCTATTTACCGAGTGGCGAGAATTCATCGACGATCAGGTCGAGACATTGCGGGAGTGCGCGGGCGCCAAAGACGCCGGAGTTGCTGGAAATAATCTCGCCATCGAACTGCATGCCCAGCGACGGCGTGCAGGTGATCTTGGCTTCCTTGGTCTGGATGATCTTGAACTGCGGGCGACCGAGCACCTTGCCGGCGGGGTCAAGCGCAGCGGTGATCACGGTGGGCAGCAATTGCACGGTTTTTACGGGCTCGATAACCGCGATGTCGACCATGCCGTCGTTCATGCGACAGTCGGGGAACAGGTTGATGTCGTTTTGGATGACCGAGGTGTTGCCTGCCATGCAGCAGATGCCGTCGAGCTCCTCGACAATGCCGTCATGCTCAATCGTAAAGTGCGCTACCGTAGGGTTGGGCGTGGCGAGCGCAGAGAGGAAGTAGGCGATCTCGCCGATGTCGTTTTTGGTGGGGGCGGCCTTCATCATGATCTCGGCGTCGAAGCCCGAGCCGGCGATGATGATAAAACCGTGGCGCTTCTCGTTGCCGTTCTCGTCGAGCCAAAAGAGCTCGCCCATGTCCACTTTGACCGTGCGACCGGCGCGGCAAGCCTTGGCAAGCGCCGCTGCCTCGGGGGCATTACCGATGTTGTTAAAGAACAGGCAGGCTGTGCCGGAGGGGAAGACGAGCATGGGGACACCGCACCCGCGCATCTGGTCGAGCACGTTGGAGACGGTGCCGTCGCCGCCCGAAACGACCACGCGATCAAACTCGCGCACGTCTGCCACGGCGTCCTCGGGCTCCATGCCATCGCCGATAAAGCGCATCACGACCTCGTCGCCGCCCTGCGCGAGGGCGTGCGTGAATGCGTAGATTTCATCTGAGCTGGGGCCCGATGCAGGGTTATGGATGATAAGGCAGCGCATACTTACGTTCCCGTTCTGTGACTAACCGAGTATAGTTGTAAGGCAATGCCGATATCCTACCCGTGTTTTTCGGGCCTAACCTTATTCGATGGGTTGATATGTACATTTCCACACATCAGGCTTTACTCGACTTTTGCCAGCGCGCCCGTGAGTTCGACGCGATTGCCGTCGATACCGAGTTTTTGCGCGAGCGCACGTTCCATCCGCGTCTGTGTTTGGTTCAGATTGCCACCCCTGCCGAGAGCGTCGCGGTCGACCCTCTGGTAATCGACGACCTATCGCCGCTGGCCGAGCTTATGGCAGACGAGAGCGTGACTAAGGTCTTCCACGCCTGCTCGCAGGATATGGAGGTTATGCTCCATACCGTGGGCGTGCTGCCACGACCGATTTTCGATACGCAGGTCGCCGCTGCCTTTTTGGGCGAGCGCCAGCAGATTTCGTATGGCGCGCTTGTTCAGACGTTTTGCGGCGTCTCGCTGCCCAAGACCGAGTCGCTGACCGACTGGTCGCGTCGCCCGCTGACCGATAAGCAGATTGAGTACGCGATTGATGACGTCAAGTACTTGATCGTCGCCTATACCGAGATGATGAGTCGCCTGCGCGAGCTGGGCCGTGTGGACTGGGTGCTCGACGAGCTACGCCCGCTGGCTGACGAGTCGCACTATCGCGCCGACCGTCACGAGGCATTCCGCAAGGTCAAGCGCATCAACTCGTGCAGCCGCCACCAGCTGGGCATCGCGCGCGAGCTCGCCGCCTGGCGCGAGGACCGCGCCGAGCGCCGTAACATCCCGCGCAAGTGGGTCATGTCCGACGACACGCTGCTTGCGCTCGTCAAGCGCAATCCCGTGCGCGTTGAGGAGTTCCGTAGCATTCGCGGTACCGATCAGTTGGGGGAGCGCGACGTGGACGGTGCGCTCATGGCCATCAAGCGTGGCGCAAGCTGCCCGCACGATCGCCTGCCGCTCATGGTGCGCGGGCATCGCCAGATCTCTCCGGAGTTGGAGAGCGTGACGGATCTCATGTATGCGCTCATTCGCCTGGTTGCCGAGCGCTCGGGCGTGGCGACCTCGGTCATCGCCTCGCGCGATGACCTGGCCGACTATATTGAGCATCCCGAGCAGAGCCCCTTGCGCGAAGGCTGGCGCTTTGAGCTTGTGGGCTCGCGCCTGGACGATCTGCTCTCGGGCAACATGGGGTTGACGGTCAAAGATGGCAAAATTGAATTGCTGTAAGGAAGCCTAGCCGCTTGAGTGGGTAGAATGCCTCCAACGTGTAACTCGATTCGGAGGAATTCGCATGCCTTATTACTATGGATACGGCTTTGGCATCGACCCGCTGTACCTGCTGGTTGTTCTTGTCTGCACGGTGATCGGTCTTGCCGCACAGAACTATATCAACTCGACGTACAAAACCTGGTCCAAGGTTCGCTCGGACGGCGACACGGGCGCCACGGTCGCTCGCCGCATGCTCGACGCCAACGGCTGCAACGCCGTGGGTATCAAGGGCGTCGCTGGTGAGCTCACCGATCATTACAACCCGCAGGACAACAACCTGTATCTCTCGGATGCCAACCGTTCGGGCGGGTCGGTCGCAAGCGTTGCCGTTGCCTGCCACGAGGCGGGCCATGCCGCCCAGCGTCAAAGCGGTTACGCCATGATGAAGGTTCGCACCGCCCTCGTGCCGGTCGTCAACTTTACCCAGAACACCTGGACCATCGTGTTGCTCTTGGGCCTGTTTATGAACATCGCGGGACTCACGACCCTCGCACTGATCTTCTTCTCGTTTAGCGTGCTGTTCCAACTGGTTACGCTGCCGGTTGAGATTGATGCCAGCCGGCGTGCCGTGGCGTATATTGAGCAGTCGGGTATGAGCTCCAAGCAGGTCAACGGTGCCAAGAAGGTGCTGACGGCCGCCGCGCTTACCTATGTGGCTGCGGCGCTCACCTCGATTATTCAGCTGCTCTATCTTATGGCTCGCTACAACAGAAACTCCAACCGATAACAAATGGGACAGGCAGGCGCCGCGGGGATTCGTGTCCCCGCGGCGCTGTACTATGTGTTGGACTTGAATTTGCGCAGGGCCGGAGCCCATGTGCACGATGACGAAAGGAGGCTGCGTGGCGGGCTGGAATCTAACCGGCAATGCCGTTTCCGCCGAGTTCGACGGTTCGGACGATCAGGAGCGCAAGGAGCTCAGCGTGAGCCAGGCGGTGGAGATCGCCGCCGGCGCGCTCGATGCCATTCCGCAGCTGAGCGTTTTGGGCGAGGTCACGGGTTTTCGTGGTCCCAACGCCCGAAGCGGCCACTGCTACTTTCAGATCAAGGACGACTCGGCGGCCGTCGACTGCATCATCTGGAAGGGCGCCTATCTCAAGCGCACGTTCGATCTGCGCGACGGCATGCAGGTGAGCTTTAAGGGCAGCTTCAATCTCTATAAGGCCACGGGCCGCATGAGCTTTGTCGCTCGCTCGTTTTCGCTGGCGGGGGAGGGTCTGCTGCGTCAACAAGTGGCGCAACTGGCCGAAAAGCTACGCCGCGAGGGCCTGATGGACGAAGCGCGTAAGCGCCGCATCCCGGTGTTTTGCTCCCGCGTGGCGGTCGTTACCTCGCTTTCGGGTGCCGTAATCGACGACGTCAAGCGCACATTGCGTCGTCGCAACCCGCTCGTCGAGCTCGTCTGCGTGGGCGCTAAGGTTCAAGGCGAGGGTGCGCCGGCCGAGCTTATTGAGGGCCTGCGCCGTGCCGCCGCCATCACGCCAGCGCCCGACTGCATCTTGCTGGTGCGCGGCGGCGGCTCCTTCGAGGACCTCATGACCTTCAACGACGAGGAGCTTGCCCGTGCGGTGGCGGCTTGTCCTGTGCCCGTGGTGACCGGCATTGGCCATGAGCCCGATACCTCGATTTGCGACATGGTGAGCGACCGCCGCGCCTCCACGCCCACGGCGGCGGCAGAATCGGTGGCGCCGGCTATGACGGAGTTGGCCGATGTACTCGAGGCGCGCCATCAGCGTCTGGGTGCCGCGATGGCATCGATGATTGGGTCGGCCCAGGTCGACCTGGAGATGCTCGATCAGCGTGGTCGCCGTGCCTGGGATACCTATTCGGCTCGCTTGGGCGATGCACTCGATGCGGCTGCGTGCCGCCCGTGCCTCAACGACCCCACATTTATGGTTGAGCGTCGCGAATCGGAGCTTGCGCTGACTGCTGATCGCCTGTCGGGCGCCATAGTACGCTCGGTCGGGACATTCCGCTCCAACTTTGAGCGCTTGCCCGAGCGTCTGGTTACAAGCACCTCGGGGCTCGATGGCAAGCGCCATGCGCTCACGCTTGCGAGTTCCCGTCTGGAGCATCAGGGACGTTCGATGCTCAGCAAGCCCGCGTCCGACCTGGGCCGAGCTGCCGCGTCGCTTGATGCCCTGTCGCCGCTCAAGGTGCTTGCCCGCGGCTATTCCATCGCGTACAGCGATGATGGGGTGGCCACGAGCGCCAAGACCTTTAAGCCCGGCGACGCCATCCGCGTGCGCATGGCAGACGGTAACGTTGCGGCAACGGTCGATACGGTCGAGTAGACCGCGTTTCATAGCGATAAACCTTTAGGAAAGGAAACAGATATGGCAGAGAAAACCCCGGTCGAGCAGCTTACGTACAAGCAGGCCTCGCAGGAGTTGGAGCTCATCATTCGCAGCTTGGAGTCGGGCGATATGGAGCTCGAGGAATCGCTCGAGAGCTATACCCGCGGCGTCGAGCTCCTCAAGAGCCTGCGCACCCGCCTGTCCGATGCCGAGCAGAAGGTCTCGGTGCTTCTTAAGGACGTCGACGGCAACGACGTGCTCGCCGACGGCGAAGCCGCCAACACCGACGACAACCTCTCGTTCTAGCCATCCCGACCAAATATAATTACCTTGGTCTGTGAGAAAGGAACCAACTATGTGCGATTGTATCTTCTGCAAAATTGCCAACCACGAGATCCCCTCGACCGTTGTCTATGAGGATGACCAGGTCATCGCCTTCGACGACCTCAATCCCCAGGCGCCGGTCCATACGCTCGTGATCCCCAAGAAGCATTACAGTGACATCGCCGACAACGTACCTGCCGAGACCATGGGCGCCATGGCTCACGCCATCCAGGAGGTCGCTAAGGCCAAGGGCTTGGAGGACGGTTTCCGCGTCATCTCCAACAAGGGCGTCAACGCCGGCCAGACCGTCATGCACTTCCACATGCACGTTCTCGGTGGCAAGAACCTGGGCGAGAACCTCATCTGAGGGCGCGTAGGCCGTCGACTTGGCTGCCTTTGGAGTAATCTATGCAGCTCTCTCAACTCGAATACCTTCAAGCTGTAGCGAACTATGGCGGCGTGCGCAAAGCAGCTCGCGCCGTTCACGTGAGTCCGCAGGCCGTTTCGTCGGCAATAAAAAAGTTGGAATCTGAGTATCAGATTGTTTTGCTCGACCGATCGGCGGGGGAGGCTGTTTTGTCTCCGGCGGGCAGAGAATTTGCGCGTCGTGCACGCGTGATCCTGGCGCAAGTCGACGATCTCAAAAAGTACGCTCAATCGGGGAACGGCGGCGTTTCGCCCGACGGCCATTTCCGTCTTTACGCCCCCTGTCTTCACGGGCGGGGGCGCCTTTTTTCCGAAAACTGGTACGACTCGTTTGAAAGCTCGCACTCTCAGATTCATCTTGATGTGTGGCACCAGCCAACGGCAACATGCTTTGAATCACTTATACTTGGAATTTCGGACGCGGCTATCTCGTTTGAGGAACCACGGGACAGCGTCCTTTCTTCAAAATATATGGGTGAAAAGGAGCTCAGGGTTCTTTCATGCCCAGCTGGTCATCAATCTGTTGACGCTATGACCATTCGTGAGTTACTGGGCGGCAGGCTCGCTGTTCCCATTAATTTGTCACCCTGTCTCAATGCAATCAATCAATGTCCCGAAGCTCAGCTGGTTAATTTCCGCTTTCGCGATGTCGAATACGGAAGCAGGGCGCAGGCTGAGTTTCTTCAAGCCGGGGGATTGATATTGAGTTTTTCTGGCTCTTCTCTCGCATCAGATGGATTGGAAGTGAGCGAGTGCTCTATTGAAGGCTCGCATGACGTAGCCTTGCCCATCTACTTTTGCTATCGACAAAATGCCTGGACCGATCGACACCAGACGGTTTTTCTGCACCTATTGCGTCATCTTGCTTCGTGAGATTAATTGGCTTCGAGACGTCAAGTGATTATTGACGCCTTGTAACACATAGCTGACGGCTTTGCCCTCATGCTTTTCCAAGAATCCGATTTAGATTGCTGGCTCTTGGAGGGCGGAGCATGAAAAACCGTACGGTTTTGCTTTATATGACGTTCGTTTTTCTGTCGAACTTCAGCACCATTTTGTATTTTCTGACGGTTTACCTTGAATTCGTCGGATTCTCGATGGTGGCGATTTCTAGCATGATGATTGCATACCAAGTGAGTAAGTTCATCCTCGAAGTTCCCACTGGTTATATTGCTGACAGGTTTGGACGAAAGACAAGCGGTCTCGTTGGCGTCGTGGGAATGCTTGGATACTACGCCGCCCTACTTTTCGCCCGTTCTCCTCTGCTTTTAATCGGCGCGTTTGCTCTCAAAGGTTTTGCCGTTGCATGTATGAGCGGATCCATAGAAGCGATTTACATTGACAGCGTCTCTCAGGACCAGCTCGTAAGACTTAATGTCGTTGAGCGATTCATCTTCTATGCGTCTTATGCCCTCTCCGCTTGTGTGGGCGGTTTCATTTCGTCCGCTGGCGCGTATCTCATTGGGCTTTCGGTCGATATCATCGCAATGGTGCTGACATTGGTTGTCGTTGTCTGTATTCCTGAGGTGAGAAGAGAGGGCACCGCGGTGACACCTGAGCATGGAATTAGCCCGAAGATGATCGGTGCTGCTATTGCGGGTAATGGCATTCTTCGGTCAGCGTTCATCATGGACTGTTCTCAGGCATTTGCTTTTGTCGCCCTGGAAGACTTTTTCTCACTGTTGCTTGCGGGTCGCGGAATGAATGCCGTCGCTTCGGGTGTGATCATTGCGGTCCAGCTCCTTGCCTCGGCCTCCATGGGGCTTATTGTGCCCAGTGTCATTGATCATGTCGACAAGGGCCGTTTTGCGCGTATTTGCGGCATCGTGCGCCTTTCCCTGACTGCTCTGTTTTTGATTCCCTTTACTCCGGTCTATTTGCTGCCCGTGTTCTATGTACTGCAGACGGTCGCTTACTCGTTATTTGCTCCAATTAAATACTCAATTTTTCAAAATGCTGTCGATTCTTCGATGCGCTGTTCACTGATTTCGGTCCAAAGCCAGATGGTGGCGGTGGGTGCCATCCTTTTCTATCTGTTCAATGCTGCGTTGAGCAGCATCGCGGGCATTCGAGTCATATTGCTTGTAGCGCTCGGGATATCTTCTTTGGTGTATATCCCCGCGCTCTTTCGTCTTACAAGTCAAAGGCCATGAGTATTTGGGCACCGATAACTTATATATCAACGCAATAAACCCAAGCGCGAGGGCGTTTGGGTTTATTATTGAAGCGTATGTAACCTGGCGGCGCCACACCGCCTGTTAGTAGGGAGACACATGAACGTTCTGGTCGTCAACGCAGGATCTTCGACGCTTAAGTATCAGGTCATCGATACCAAGTCCCACAAGGTGTCCGCAAAGGGCTCCTGCGAGCGCGTCTGCTTTACCGGCGGCACCTTCACCCACGCTGCCAACGGTTCCAAGAAGGTGACCGAGAACATCGAGTTCCCCGACCACAAGGTCGCCATCGAGGTAGTTCTGAAGGACCTCGAGGCCAACGGCGTCAAGATCGAGGGCATTGGTCACCGTATCGTTCAGGGTGGCTGGTACTTCGGCGATTCCTCCCTCGTCGACGAGGACGTCCTCGCCAAGATCCGCGAGGTCGCTCCGCTGGCGCCGCTGCACAACAACCCCGAGGCCAACGTTATCGAGTACTGCCTGGAGCAGTATCCCGACCTGCCCAACGTCACGGTCTACGACACCGCTTTCCACTTCAACATGCCCGAGGTCGCCAAGACTTACGCCCTGCCCAAGGACGTCTGCGACAAGCTGCACATCCGTAAGTACGGCGCCCACGGCACCAGCTACCGTTACATCTCCAAGAAGGTCGCCGAGATGACCAACGGCGAGGCTCGCAAGGTCGTCGTGTGCCATATCGGCTCCGGCGCTTCCCTGTGCGCCATCGAGGACGGCAAGTGCATGGACACCACCATGGGCCTCACCCCGCTCGACGGCGTCATGATGGGCACCCGCTGCGGCTCCATCGACCCGGCTACCGTGTGCTACCTGCAGCGCGAGGGTGGCTACACCTTCGACGAGGTCGACGAGATGATGAACAAGAAGTCCGGCCTTTTGGCTGTGACCGGCGGCAAGACCAACGACTGCCGCAACGTCGAGGAGCTCGCCGCCGCTGGTGACCCCGATGCTCAGCTCGCCTTCGACATGTTTATCTACAAGATTGCCGCC
This sequence comes from Collinsella sp., assembly GCA_048205395.1. Lineage (GTDB taxonomy): Bacteria > Actinomycetota > Coriobacteriia > Coriobacteriales > Coriobacteriaceae > Collinsella. The sequence goes on along the minus strand of DBEWUK010000059.1, from coordinate 5,556 downwards.
AAGGCTGCCGAGATGGCTACTTCTATGTGCGGTATGGACACCCTTGTCTTTACTGCCGGCATCGGCGAGCACGCTCCGGCGGTCCGCGCCGGCGTTGCCGACCGCCTGGCCTTTATGGGCGTCAAGATGGATCATGCCCGCAACGCCCTGCGTGGCGACGGCGCTTGGTGCCTGTCTGCCAAGGATTCCAAGGTCAAGATCTTCGTCATCCCCACGGACGAGGAGTTCATGATCGCCTCCGACGTCGAGCGCATCGTCAACGGCAAGTAATTGCAAGAGGGGAGGGGCTGGACGACCGAGCGCCGTTCGGCCCCTCTTTTGCGCTCGTTGGGCGATATGACTGATAGCTATTTATCAAGTTGTGATAACTTCTTATTAAAATGCGGCCGCCTTAAGGGGTCTGCGTCGACCGTATTGCACTGCAAAGGAGTCTCATGAACGTACTTGTTGTCAACGCCGGCAGCTCAAGCCTTAAATATCAGCTTTTGGATACCGATACCCGAGAGGTTTTCGCCAAGGGCAACTGCGAACGTATCGGTTCGGACATGGGCATCTTTGGCCACTCCGAGAACGGTGGCGCCAAGCAGACCGAGGAGGTCCCTTTCCCCGATCATCGCTCTGCTATCGCTCGTGTGCTCGAGGAGCTCGAGAAGACCGACTTTACGATTGATGGCATTGGTCATCGTATCGTTCAGGGCGGCTGGCACTTCGATGATTCCGCAGTTGTCGACGACGAGGTTATGGCCAAGATTCTTGAGGTGGCACCACTTGCCCCGCTGCACAACTACGGCGAGGCCGCGGCGATTGAGTACTGCCGTGAGAAGTATCCGGAGCTGCCCAACGTGGCGGTCTTCGATACCTCGTTCCATATGACCATGCCCGAGGTCGCCTATACCTACGCGCTGCCCAAGGACGTGTGCGACAAGTACCACGTGCGCAAGTACGGCGCCCACGGCACGAGCCACCGCTATGAGTGGATGATGGCCAAGGAGATCCTGGGTTCGCGCTGCCACCGTCTGCTTTCGTGCCACTTGGGTAACGGTGCTTCGCTCGCTGCTATCGAGGACGGCGTGTGCCGCGACACCACGATGGGCCTCACGCCGCTCGACGGCCTGATGATGGGCACTCGTTGCGGTTCCATTGATCCGGCCACCGTGTGCTACCTCCAGCGCGAGGGCGGCTACAGCTATCAGGAAGTCGATGACATGATGAACAAGCAGTCTGGTCTGCTTGCCATCTCGGGCATCTCCAACGACGCCCGCGACATCCGTACACGCGCCTCCGAGGGCGACGAGCGCTGCCTGCTCGCCTTCGATATGTTCGCCTACAAGGCCATGCAGCAGGCTGGCTCCATGATCGCTTCCATGGCGGGCGTGGACACCATCACCTTTACCGCCGGCATCGGCGAGAACGACTGGTCGATCCGCAAGGCCTTCTGCGACTGCTTTGAGTGGCTGGGCGTACGCATCGACAACAATAAGAACCGCGAGGCCGTGGGCAACGGCCCGCAGGTCATCAGCGCCGCCGGTTCAGCCGTTACGGTCATGGTCATCCCCACCGACGAGGAATACATGATCGCCCACGACGTCGAGCGCCTGACCAAGAACAACTAACGCATTCGTTTGTAATTGAAAAAAGGCCTCCAGAGCAACAGCTCCGGAGGCCTTTTTGCTAGCAAGTGGAAATCCGAGTCCCAAAGTGATCGCCACCAGCAACGTCTGCACTTTCAGCAACGACACCCATCCGTTCAGATTTTCAGACCCAGCTCGTAGCCAAGCCGCCGTCCACTCCAGATGCCCTGATTGCAACGTAGCGGCAGGGACCCTACAGGGTAAAGCTCTGAAAACTTTCCGCAGGACGCATGAAACCCCCGCCGCACGAAGTGCGCAGCGGGGGTTTCATGCATGTCCGAGGACGTTTTCAGAGCTTTACCCTGTAGGGCCCCGAGGGGATATGTCAGCTACTCAGCCATCTGAGCCTGGACGGCGGTGATGGCTACGACACCCACGATGTCGTCGGCAGAGCAGCCGCGCGAAAGGTCGTTAACCGGCTTGGCGATGCCCTGCAGGATGGGGCCGTAGGCGTCGGCGCCGGCGAAGCGCTGGACCAGCTTGTAGCCGATGTTGCCGGCCTCGAGGTCGGGGAATACGAGCACGTTGGCCTTGCCGGCGACAGAGGAGCCGGGAGCCTTGAGCTGGGCGACGGTGGGGACAATGGCAGCGTCGAGCTGCAGGTCACCATCGATGGCGAGCTCGGGAGCCTTCTCCTTGCAGAACTTCACGGCCTCTTGGACCTTCTTGGCGACTTCGCCGCCGGCGGAGCCCATGGTGGAGTAGGAGAGCATGGCCACGTGCGGCTCAACGTTGCCCATGAAGGTGGACCAGGAGTGAGCGGAGGCGATGGCGATCTCGGAGAGCTCATCGGAGGACGGGTTGATGTTGAGGCCGCAGTCGGCGAAGATCAGCGTGCCGTCGGTGCCGAACTGCGGGGTGTCGGTGCACATCACGAAGAAGGCCGAGACCAGCTTGGTGCCCGGGGCGGTCTTGAGGATCTGAAGCGCAGGGCGCAGGGTGTCGGCGGTGGAGTGGCAGGCGCCGGAGACCAGGCCGTCGGCGTCGCCCATCTTGACCATCATGGTGCCAAAGTAGGTGGCGTCCATCACCTGGGCGCGAGCCTGCTCGATGGTAACGCCCTTCTTGGCGCGGAGCTCAGCAAACTTCTGCGCGTACTCCTCGTGCTTCTCGGCATTGCGCGGGTCGATGACGGTAGCGCCGGGAACGTCGATCTCGTCGGGGTTGCCCAGGATGACGATCTTGGCCAGACCCTCCTCGATGATCTTGGTGGCCGCGACGATGGTGCGCGGATCCTCGCCCTCGGGCAGGACGATCGTCTTAAGGTCGGCCTTGGCGGCAGACTTCATACGGTTAAGGAAATCGCTCATGTTACTCCTTACAAGCGTTTCGCTAAGCTCCAGGCGCCCGGCTGTTCACGAATAAACCCGCTGCTAGCGGGTTTACCTTTCAATTATGTACGCCGCGGTGCTTGAGCTTTCCTTGTGTGGCAAGTTCATTATAGGACGCATTAGCGCTATAATCGCTCAGATAAATATGTCTCGAAGAATGTTCGAGAAAAGCCCAGCTAACGAGCCCGTGGCTTTTGACAAGGAGTATCGATGCAGATTACCTCAGGCCTGCCTGAAGGCTTTAACGCCGGCGCGTACGACATGATTGTCGTCGGTGCTGGATATGCCGGTGCCGTTTGCGCCCGCCGTCTTGCCGAGACCATCGGCTATCGTGTCGCCGTTTTGGAGCGCCGTAGCCACATTGCGGGCAATGCCTATGACTGCACTGACGAGGCCGGAATCCTGATCCACGAGTACGGTCCGCATATCTATCACACTTTTAACGAGCGCGTGCACAATTTCCTGTCGCGCTTTACCAAGTGGACGGATTATCAGCACAAGGTGCTCGCCAACATCAACGGTGCCCTTATGCCCGTGCCCTTCAACCATGCGAGTCTCAAGCTCGCCTTTGGTGACGAGCGCGGCGAGGAGCTGTATCAGAAGCTCGTGGAGACCTTTGGCAAGGACGTCAAGGTGCCCATCATGGAGCTGCGCAAGAAGAACGACCCGGATCTTGCCGAGGTCGCCGATTACGTCTACGAGAACGTCTTTTTGCATTACACCATGAAGCAGTGGGGCCAGACGCCCGATCAGATCGACCCCTCGATCACCGGCCGCGTTCCCGTCTTTGTGGGCGATGATGACCGCTACTTCCCGCAGGCTCCCTTCCAGGGCATGCCGCAGGACGGCTATACCGCACTGTTCGAGCACATGCTCGACCACGATCTGATTGATGTGTTCTGCGACGTGGACGCCCGCGACCTCTTCGAGATCGACGAGACCACCGTCAAGATCGACGGCAAGGTCTATGGCGGCGAGATCGTCTACACCGGTCCGCTCGACGAGCTGTTCAATCTCGACCTGGGCGCCCTGCCGTACCGTACGCTCGACATGAAGTTCGAGACGCTCGATATGGACCAGTTCCAGCCTGTGGGCACCGTCAACTACACCACGAGCGAGGACTACACGCGCATCACCGAGTTCAAGAACATGACCGGTCAGGTCCTGCCCGGCAAGACCACCATCATGAAGGAGTACTCCAAGGCCTATACGCCCGGCTCGGGCGAGACGCCGTACTACGCCATTCTTGAGCCCGAGAACCGTGAGCTCTATGAGCGCTATCTTGAGCGCGTCCAGAACCTGACGAACTTCCACCCGGTGGGTCGTCTGGCCGAGTATCGTTACTACGATATGGACGCCGTGACCAATTCCGCCCTCGATCTTTCGGATGAGATTATCGCCTGCCATGCATAAAGTCATAACATTCGGTATTCCCTCGTATAACGCCGCCAAGGATATGGACCATTGCATCACCTCCATCTTGGAGGGGAGCAATTACGCCACCGATATCGAGATTATCGTGGTGGATGACGGCTCCAAGGACGAGACGGCCGCCAAGGCCGACGAGTGGGAGGCCCGTTATCCTGGAATCATCCGCGCGGTGCACCAGGAGAATGGCGGTCACGGTATTGCCGTCCTTTCGGGTCTGCGCGAGGCGCAGGGCACCTACTACAAGGTTGTCGACTCGGACGACTGGCTTGACGGCGCGGCTCTTTCGACCATGCTGTCGATTCTGCGTGGCTTTGAAGAGCGCGACCAGCGCGTTGACCTGTTTATCTCGAATTACGTGTACGAGAAGGTTTACGAGGGCACGCATACCGCTATTGGCTACAAATTTGCCCTGCCACGCAAAAAGATCTTTTCCTGGGATCAGATCGGTCATTTCCGCCTGGACCAGAACCTACTCATGCACAGCCTGTGCTATCGCACGGATGTGCTGCGCGAGTCCAACCTTCCCATGCCGCCGCACACGTTCTATGTGGACAACATCTACGCCTACGTGCCGCTGCCGCGTTGCAAGACCATGTACTACGCCGACATCGACCTCTACCGCTACTTTATCGGTCGCGAAGGCCAGAGCGTCAACGAGGCAACGATGGTCAAGCGTCTGGACCAGCAGTTCCGTGTTACGCGTATCATGATGGAGTCGTACCACCTGTACAGCGATGTCGAGTCGTCGCGCCTGCGTTCGTACATGATGGGCTACTTCACCATGATGATGGCGATCTGCTCGGTGCTCACCAAGCTTTCCGAGGAAGATTGCGCCGACGAGCGCCTAAAGACGCTGTGGAATGATTTGAAGGCCTACGACGAGCGCATGTATCGTCGTGCCCGCTACGGCGTGGTCGGGTTCTTCACCAATCTGCGCGGACGGGCCGGAGACAAAACTACACTCGGCCTATACCGTCTTGCCTCAAAGATCTTTAAATTCAACTAGCTGCTGAGTAATCGCTGCTGATAGGTTGACTGGGCCCCTTGGCCTTTAGTTTGCTACTGCGAACAGTCCTGCTCGCACGGAAAGCACATTAAGTGCTTTCCGGCTCGTGCGGAACTTGTATCAAACTAAAGGCCACGGGGCCTCTGCTATAAGAATC
>DBEWUK010000001.1:0-7459 GCA_048205395.1 Collinsella sp. | reverse complement strand
ACATCGACTTCCTGTTCAGCGTCTACTCCGCCTCGCCGTCGCGTGACGACGGAGGGCCGGAGTGGGGCGACAGGGCAGTGTGGGAGGACCTCCACCACAGGGACCCGTACCCGTTCTGGCTGGATTAATGGATGGAAACGGGTGTTCTATCGGGACACACATTTTGTCCTATAAGCCTCGAGAGACGCTTATGCGATGAGCGTTGGCGTGTGGCGACGCGAGCTAGCGTCCGACGATTAGAAGTCGGCGTTGCCCACGGTGCGCGGGTGCGGCAGGACGTCGCGGATGTTGCCCACGCCGGTCAGATACATGACCAAGCGCTCGAAGCCCAGACCGTAGCCGGCGTGCTTGCAGGAACCGTAGCGGCGCAGGTCAAGGTAGTACTTGTACTGCTCGGGATTCATGCCCAGGTCCTTGATGCGGGCCTCGAGCAGATCCAGGCGCTCCTCGCGCTGGGAGCCGCCGATGATCTCGCCGATACCGGGAACCAGGCAGTCGGCGGCGGCGACGGTCTTGCCGTCCTCGTTCATGCGCATGTAGAACGCCTTGATCTCGGCCGGGTAGTCGGTCACGAAGGTCGGGCGCTTAAAGTGCTCCTCGGTCAGGAAGCGCTCGTGCTCGGTCTGCAAGTCGATGCCCCAGCTGACGGGGTAATCAAACTGGTGGCCAGCAGCGACTGCCTGCTCCAGGATCTCGACGGCCTCGGTATAGGTGACGCGGGCAAAGTCGGAGCTGGCGACATGGTCCAGGCGCTCGAGCAGACCCTTGTCCACAAACTTGTTGAGCATATTGAGCTCGTCGGGGCAGGTTGCCATGACGTCCTTGAGGACATACTTGAGCATGGCCTCGGCGTTATCCATGTAGTCGTTAAGGTCGGCAAAGGCCATCTCGGGCTCGATCATCCAAAACTCGGCGGCGTGGCGCGTGGTGTTGGAGTTCTCGGCACGGAAGGTGGGGCCAAAGGTGTACACGTCGCCAAAGGCCATGGCAAAGTTCTCGGCATTGAGCTGGCCGGACACGGTGAGGCTCGCATGCTTGCCAAAGAAGTCCTGGCTCCAGTCGACCTCGCCGGACTCGGTGAGGGGCGGATTTTTGGGGTCGAGCGTGGTCACGCGGAACATCTCGCCGGCGCCCTCGCAGTCACTCGTGGTGATGATGGGGGTGTTGACATAGACAAAGCCCTGCTCCTGGAAGAAGCGGTGAATGGCGGCTGCGGCAACGGAGCGGATGCGGAACACGGCGCGGAACAGGTTGGTGCGCGGGCGCAGGTGCTGCTGGGTGCGCAGGAACTCGACGGTTGCGCGCTTCTTCTGCAGCGGGTAATCCGGGGCGCTCGTGCCCTCGACCTCGATGGAGGTGGCAGAAAGCTCGAAAGGCTGGGGCGCATCGGGGGTCAGCTTGACGGTGCCGGTGCAAATGAGTGCGGCCGAGACGTTTTGATGGGCGATCTCGTCGTAGTTGTCGAGCGCCTCGCGGTTCATGACGACCTGCAGGTCGCGGAAGCAGCTGCCGTCGTTGAGCGTAACAAAGCCAAAGTTCTTCATGTCGCGGACGGACTTGACCCAGCCGGCGACGGTGACGGTCTGGCCGCCGAGCGACTCGGCATCGGCATAGAGCTGCGCGATTTTGGTGCGGTTCACGTATCCTCCCATAACGGTTGAATGATAGTTATCCATACAGTTCGATATTCTAGCAGCTCGGCTCATTTGGGCTATACAGATAAGGCATTGGCGGGATGGTTTTTCAAACGAAAAGCGCCCGCGGCCAAATGGTCGCGGGCGCTTGACGAGGTGCCTTTTGGCTGTGTGGCGCGGGGCCTGGCTACTTGGTCTTGGCTACCAGCAGCGGGTCGCCAAGCTTGACGAGCGGGTTGCCGCCAATAAGCGTTCCGGACTCGCCGACATGGTCGATGCTCTTAAGACGATCGAGCTCGGAGACGATGACGGTCACGATGTCCTCGTGACCAGCGGCCTTAATGGCCTCGCGGTCGAAGCTGATGAGCGGCTGGCCTGCCTTGACCACATCGCCCATCTCGACAAAGCGGGCAAAACCCTTGCCGTTCATTTCCACGGTGCCCAGGCCAACATGGATGAACACGCGAAGACCGTCCTCGGTGATCATGCCGATGGAGTGGTTGGTGACGGTGGTGGCGCCGATGCGGCCGTTGGCGGGCGCATAGATGGTGCCGGTAATGGGCTCGATGCCATAGCCCTGGCCAAGCATGCCCGAGGCGATCGTCTCGTCGGGAACCTCGTTCAGGTTGACGAGCACGCCGTTGACGGGGGCATAGATGACGCCTTCGCGGGTGGCGAAGCTTGCTGCGGGCGGAACGGACGCCTCGCCGGTCGAGGTGAAGGTGGACTTAAGCGAATCGAGCAGACCCATAGTTGCCTCCAACTTAATATAGGCGCATATCGCGCGTTTGGTTTGCCGGAAACGTTTCATATGTGTTTCGCGGCTTGGTCAACGCCCCCTATTTTACGCTGCTCAGCGATACCTCTGAGCTGGGATTATGTGATATATCAGTTGAAGGGAAACTTATTGCCGGTGTGTTTCTGCGCCACGGGTTCAAGTGGGGTACGCTTGAAAGCAAAAAACAAGAGCGCATAATTTGCGCGAAGGGAGCACATATGATTGTCGAGAACCATGCGCTGTGGGGCGAGGAGCCGACCGAGGATTATCCGGCGACCTTTACGTATCTGGGTGCCGAGCCGCTGCCCGACAAGCCCAATGGCCGCCGCCCCGCGGTGATCATCTGCGGCGGAGGCGGGTTTACGCATATCGCTCCGCACGAGCAGGACCCGGTGGCGTTTGCGTTTTTGGACCGCGGCTACCAGGCCTTTGTGCTCAACTATGTGACGAGTTCTACGGGTGACGTGAGCTTTCCGCACCCCCAGGCAGATCTTGCCAAGATGGTCGCCACGGTGCGCGCGAATGCCGACGAGTGGCATGTCGACCCCAAGCGCGTGTGCGTCGTGGGCTTTTCTGCTGGCGGCATGATTTGCGCCTCGCTGGCAACACAGTGGAAGACCGGCCCCTTCGCGGCATTTGCCGGGGCGCGTCCGGACGACATTCGTCCCGATGCCGTGGTGCTGGGCTATCCATTGCTCGACTTTGCCTATGTGCGCGACATGCAGACGCGCGATCCGCGCATTGACTTGCGCGTGCCCAAGACGGGCGGCAAGACGGGGCGCGATTTGCTCAACGACTACCTGTCGATGGTGACGGGCGGCGAGGCAACTGACGAGCATCTGGCCGACATCTGCCCCACCACGCATGTTTCGCGCCAGATGCCACCGACCTTTGTGTGGGGCGTGTCCGACGACAAGACGGCGCCGATCGCGCAGGTCTACCCGTTTGCGCAGCGCATGGCCGAGGAGGGCGTTGCATGCGAGATGCACGTCTTCGACCAGGGTGGTCACGGCCTTTCGCTCGGCAACGCCAACACCGCGGTCGACAACGAGGACAAGCAGGTGGCGGTCCGCCCTTGGATTCGCCTAGCCTTCCGCTTCCTGGAGCGCCACGGGTTTTAGTTACGGCGTTTTACCAAACGCCGTAACCACTTGACGCTACAAGCCCGCCAGAGCGGCAATCTGCCTTTCAACTTCGGCGGCATGACCAGAAGGTCTATGCCGCCTTGCCTCAAGGCACCTTGCTTGCTCTGGCGGGCTTTTGCTGTCGGCGTCAAAATATCGGCGTTGTCTTGGCTGCCAAAAGAATGACCTCTCGGGGACGGAGGAAAACGGATCATTTTGGGTGGTGCTGGCGCCAAGGTTTAAGACCGACGTCGTCCCTTGTTGCTTTCCTACCAGACGGTGAACTGGGCGTTTTCTGTGTTCCAATGGACATCGCGAACGTAGTCGCGCACGCCCGTCGCATCTCGTGCTTCGAACAACTCAAGAATATGAGCATGTTCGTTGTTGGCTTTATTGAGCAGTTTACACGCCGTTTCCTGGTCGACAGTTTCGTAATCGCGCTTGATAAAGCAGCGCTCGAGCTGCGAGATCATATCGCGCAGACGGTCGTTGCCGCAGCGGTTGAAGTACGTCAGATGAAAGTCTCGCTGAATGTCGTCGTACTTTCGGATGAGACCGCCTTGGATCGCGAGGTCCATAGAGCCGACGAGAAATTTAAGCTGCGTAATGTCATCGTCGGTTAGGTTCGGACAGGAGAGATATGCGGCCTGCCCGTCGAGCGGCCCCATAATCTCAAAGACTTCAACGGCGTTTTGCTGATCGAACCCACGGACGCGGAATCCGCGGCGGGGGAGATTGTCCAGGTAGCCATCGCTTGCCAGCTGGATGAGCGCCTCGCGAACCGGCGTGCGCGACACGCCCATGGCATCGCAGATCGTTTGCTCGCTCAGCCGGTCGCCGGCGGACAACTCGCCGGCGTCAATACGGCTCGAAATATAGTCGTATACGTGGTCCTTCAGGGGCCTTCTGAGCGTTTCCATCGGCCTATGTTCCTTAACTGTATTTTTCTAAAATTAAATACGTTTCGCTTGAATAGCTCAGTTGAATTATAGAACGACCAGCTAAATCGTGCTACTTTGCGCCGATACGTAAGAATACGCTTACCGAGGAATACCTACCGTTCATGATTGTATACAATATACAAAACAAGAAAACCGCCCTAAGATAAAGCCATCGAAAGGAAGGCGGGCGCGAAGAAGTCCCGCTCTCTGCTAAGAGATCCAAGGAGGATCATCATGACCAAGTTCAGCCACGTCATCATCCGCCGTCCCGGCAAGTCCCTGAGCAATGGCATCACGAGTGCCCCCGAGCTTGGCCAGCCCATCTACGAGCGCGCCATCGAGGAGCACTACGATTACGAGCATGCGCTCGAGCAGTGCGGCGTTGACGTGTCGGTGCTGCCGGCACTCGAGCAGTATCCCGACAGCTGCTTCGTCGAAGATCCGGCCGTTATCACTCGCTGCGGCGCCATCATTACCAACCCCGGCGCCGATAGCCGCAACGGCGAGAAGGACGAGATCGAGCCGGCCGTCCGTCGCTTCTTTGACGACGAGCATGTCAAGCACATCGTTTCTCCGGGCACGCTCGACGGCGGCGATGTCATGATGGTCGGTGACCATTTCTACGTCGGTCGCTCCGCTCGTACCAACGAAGAGGGCATCCGCCAGTTCTGTGAGATTCTCGAGGGCTGGGGCCTCGAGGGTTCTGAGGTTCCGCTGGAGGAGGTCCTGCACCTCAAGACGGGCGTCAACTACATCGAGGACAACAACATGCTCGTCTCTGGTGAGTTCATCGATAAGCCCGACTTTGCCCAGTACAACAAGATCGTCGTGCCCGAGGACGAGGCGTACGGCGCCAACTGCATCTGGGTCAACGGTACGGTCATCGTTGCCGAGGGCTATCCGACTGTGCTCAAGGCCGTGCAGGATCTGGGCTACAAGACACTCGTCGTTGACACCTCCGAGTATCGCAAGGTCGACGGCGGCCTTTCTTGCCTGTCGCTGCGCTTCTAACGCGATAGCTGTAACAGTCTGATGATCGCTTGACCGATGGCCCGGCACCCGATTCGGGACGTCCGGGCCATCTTTCGTTCGATCACATGATGAAGGGGGTGCACATACAATGGCCTCTAAAGCTCAAAATGAAGAGATTATCGACCCTAATGGCCTCGATCTCTTTCGTCTGACCATGATGGTCATTACCGCCAGTATTTGTGGCGGCATCTTTTCGCTTGCCGGCGATATGGCAGCAGGCGGGGCAAATACCGGTGCGGTTATCGTCTCGTGGGGAATTTGCTTTATTGGCGTCTTTGCGCTGATGATGGTGTTCAACGGTTTGTCTCAGGCCCGTCCCGACCTGACCGGCGGCATCTATGCATACGCTGCGGCCGGTTTTGGCGATTACATTGGATTCAACTCCGCTTGGGGCTACTGGATCAGCGCATGTCTTTCCAACGTGAGCTTTGCGCTCTTGCTGTTTAGCGCGCTGGGCTATTTCTTCCCTGCGTTTGGCGCGGGTAACAACCTGCTTTCTATCGTCTGCGCCAGCGTGTTTTTGTGGTTCCTTACCGCCCTTGTGCTTCGCGGCGTTAAGGAGGCTGCGGGCATTAACACGATCGTTACGTTGGCGAAGCTGGTGCCGCTGGGGCTCTTTGTGCTGAGTATCGTGCTCCTGGGTAAGTTCAACGTCGATATCTTTATGGACAACTTCTGGGGAGAGCCGGCTGGTCCTGGCTTTGGCGAGCAGGTTGTCTCGACCATGATCGCCCTTGTCTGGGTCTTCACGGGCATCGAGGGCGCTGTCGTTATCTCGGGCCGTGCAAAGTACGTGCGTGACGTCGGCCGCTCGACGGCGCTCGGATTTGCGGCTGTATTCACGCTGTATCTGATCATCTCGATGCTGTCGCTCGGCATTATGCCGCGCGAGGAGATGGCACAGCTTGCAACGCCCTCCATGGCGGGAATTCTCGAGTGCGCAATCGGTCCGGTTGGTGCTGCCATCGTAAACCTTGGCGTTATCCTTTCGTTGGTCGGCGCGCTGCTGGGCTATGTCATCATTGCGTCCGAGACGCCGTTCGAGGCAGCGCGCCAGGGATCCTTCCCTCTGGCGTTTGCCAAGACGAACAAGCACGACGCCCCGGTGGTAACGGTTCTCGTGAGCTCCGGCATCACGCAGCTCTTCTTGATCGTGTCGTATGTGGCGGCGAGCACCTACCAGTTCTTCTATAGCTGCGCAGTCAACACGATTCTGGTTCCGTATGTCTGCTCGGCTGCCTATTACATGGTGATTGGCTGGAAGAACGAGCATCTGGACGGGCCGCATGCGCCCAGTGTCGGCAAAGCCCGCTTCTTCGGTACACTCGGCTTCATCTACACATTGTTCCTGGTGTGGTCGACGGGTCTTCAGGGCGTTATGATCACGACGATTCTTTTTGCTCCGGCCATTCCCGTTTATAGCTGGGCGAGCGAGGCCGCGGTAAGCCGGTGCTTCCGCATCTGCACGACAAGCTGATCGCAGCGGTGGTCATTGTCGTGGCAATCATTTCGCTGTATCTGCACTTTGCCGGCATTGCGCCGATCGTCTAAGGCTATGGCGAGCTTCATTGCTTGGTAGGCCGGCGGGCATCGCTTATCGGTGCTGCTTGGCATTCCTTAACTGATGTGGGTCTCTATTACGTGCCTTTGTGAGCGCCCACCAAGCCTGCGCAGGTGACATTTGTTGCCAGCGCGGGCTTTTGCAGTTGCGGTGAAATAGTTCCTGTTTGGGGGTGCGGACAGAAAGTTGGACCGCGGGGCGGTCCGGACTGGAGGTTCGCATGTACAGCAGGGAGAAGGTCGAGCTCGTCCTCCTGGCGACGGAGGACGGCATGGGGCCGACCGCCGCCGCGAAGTTCGCGGGGGTCTCGGTGGGCGCGGCCAAGAAGTGGGCGACGGGGCACCTCCCGCACAGCTACACCGGGGCGCGCTGTAGAATCGGGGCGAGGA
>DBEWUK010000038.1:0-54813 GCA_048205395.1 Collinsella sp. | reverse complement strand
GTGTACTCCCCCGCTCCAGCTACAAAACCACAAGCGGCAAACGGCAACTTTACCAGCCCTAGCGGCAGGTGGCATACTGGAGAGAGCCTGTACGATTTTGCGATCAACCCAGCAAGGAGCAAATCGACCATGACGAAGACCAAGGCACAGCAGATTATGGCGGCGACCGAGGCTCGCGCGGCTGACGACGTCACCGCAGCCATCAAAGATATCGCTACCGAGTTTGAACCCTATATCATCAAGCAGCGCCGCCACTTCCATAAGCACCCGGAGCTGAGCCTCGCCGAGGAGCGCACGACTTCTGACATCGCCAACCAGCTCGACGCCATGAATATCCCCTACGAGCGTCCCCTTAAGACGGGCCTTGTGGCGACCCTTCGCGGCACCGCGCCCGACGCCTATCGCGAGGACGGCACGCCACGCCGCCGCATCCTGCTGCGCGCCGACATCGACGCCCTGCCCGTCACCGAGCAGACCAGCGAGGAGTTCGCCAGCGTCAACGAGGGCTGCATGCACGCCTGCGGCCATGACTGCCACATCGCCATGATGCTCGGCACGTTGCAGATTCTGCGCCATATGACCGACGACATTCACGGCGAGGTCCGCATCGTCTTCCAGCCCAGCGAGGAAAACGGCCAGGGCGCCAAGCTCATGATCGGCACGGGTGTGCTCGACGGCGTCGATGGCGCCTACGCCGCGCACATCTGGAGTGAGGTCGACGCCGGCACCGTGAGCTGCGAGCCCGGACCGCGCATGGCCAATACCGACTGGTTCCGCATCGACGTCCGCGGCACCTCATGCCACGGCGCCATGCCCCAGCGCGGCCACGACGCCGTTATGGTTGCCGCCGAGATCGTCAACGCCCTGCAGACCATCGTTTCGCGCGAGATCAGCCCCTATGAGCCGGCTGTCATCACCGTCGGCGAGCTGCACGGCGGCACCGCGCGCAACGTTATCGCCGGCACGGCCTACCTCGCCGGCACGGTGCGCACCTACGGCGATTCGACCCACGAGGAAATGCCGGAGCTTATGCGCCGCATCGTGGAGCATACCGCGGCCGCCTTGGGCGCCGAGGCAGAGCTCACTGACTACACCATCGCCAACTACAAGGTCGAAAACGAGGTCGCCTCGAGCGAGCGCTGCCGTCAGGCTGTAATTAAGTGCCTGGGTCCCACCGGTCAAGGCCATTACCGTGGCACGCTTTCGGGCGAGGATTTTTCGGAGTACCTGCGCCGCGTGCCGGGCGTGCTCGCCTTTGTAGGTACGCGCAACCCCAAGATTGGCGCCACGTACGCCCAACATTCTTGCTTCTACAAGATCGACGAGACCGTGCTGGCAAAGGGCTCCATGGTGGCCGCCCAGTATGCTATCGACTTTTTGGCCGAGCCCACGCAAGAGGAGCTCGACGGCCCCGCGATTACCGCGGTCGCCGAAACCAACCCCGATCTGGCCGCCAAGTTGCGCTCTGCCAAGGCGACGACCGCCGAGGCTCGCGACGCCATCCATGATGCCCGAACGGCTCGCCATGCCGCGATCAAGGGCATCCACGACGCACGCGCTGCTGCACGCCGTGAGGAGAAGCACGACGAGTAATCGATTCGCTGGCATCTCGCAGTCATAGCCACATCGCGATGTCAAAGCGGGGGCGGACGTTTCGACACGTCCGCCCCCGCTCATTCTTCAAGCGCTATTTCTACTATTTCTACCCCGTCCCCAAATGGCAGACGGCATGGCTACTCGTCCTGAGGGTCCTCGTCGGAGCTTGGCTCGGACGCCGGCTCAGGTGCAGGTGCCGGCTCAGGCTCAGGCGCAGGCTCGGGCTCAGATGCCGTCTCAGGCTCGGGCGCCGGTTCAGACTCGGGCGCCGGCTCAGGCTCGGTCGCGGGAGCGGGTGCAGGTGCCGGCGAAGCATCCGGAGCACCGTAACCCGAAGGAGCGGACTTCTTCTCGAAGGGCAACACAAAAGTCAGGACGTCGTCCTTATCCGCATCGGCCCACTCGCTTGCATAGCGTGCGGCCCAATAGCCAACGGCACGGTGCTTGAGCATCTTGCCAAAGACCGTAAGAAATACGGTGACAAAAGCGACCAGCACCAAGAACAGCGCGAGCGTGACGCCACCGCCGGTAACGATTGCCTCAATACCCGTAGGACGATAGTAGTAGCTATACATACCGACAGAGGCAATGGCGCCAAAGACGACCGTCAAGATCCATGTGACAACGTTGGCGACCAGGCCGGTCAAAAACTCGGGAAGGAACGAAGCACAGAACAGCTTGGTCTTGTTGTGCTTAAACGCCGCCCAGACCTTATCGAGCGAAAACGCGCTCTCGACGCGCCCGGTCACCGCAAAGTGCATCACGGCGATATCGGCGAACATCTTAAAGAAGACACCCAGAATCGCCGAGGCAATTAGCGCCAGGACAAGCAGGCCGAGCGAACCGAACAGCGCAGCCTCGAGCGCATAAGAGCCGTAATAAGAATACGAGCCAGCGGCGCCAATTACCACGCCCTCCACCAGCGAAAGCACTACACCGATAACGGGAATGGCAGCGATAACCTCGAGCACGACCGAGATAACGCTCGAAAAGACTCCGAGGCCAAACGACGTGGAACGCATGAGTGGACGATCCATGCCGTCATCAACCTTGAGCGACAGATCGCGACCCCACTCGATACCAAAGCCGGAACCGCACACGCTCGCAATGCAAGCTGCCAAAAAGCCGATGGCAGCCGCAATGCCGCCAATAACGGGAATAAACAACACGAGCACCGACACAACGCAAATCAGCGCCGGCAAAAACGCGATTTGGCATACACGCTGAAGCACGCCCGGAGTCTTAGTCATATCTTGGAACGCCTGAGCCACACAGCCCTTTGGCGCATTCGCCACGGGCGGTTGCGGAACAAACTGCTGGGGCTGAGGCTGTCCCTGGGGAGCGGGGCCAGCGGCACCGGCATTAGGAGCACCGCACACGCCGCAGAACTTGTCGTTATCGCCCATGGGGGCGCCACACTGCGAGCAGAACATAGAATCATCCCTTCATATTTTGAACGAATCACTTGGATCGCAAACGATGTCTTTAGCATCATTATTGCCCAATGTAGGGTCAAATACTCAAAGATGACCGATTTGCAAGGTACACGGCGCCAGCAGGCGGTTCGTTGAATACGTCTGTGCTAGTTCGTTCCGCGGAAGCCCTTGCCGACGATCTCGGAGCTGTCGACGATCGTGATAAAGGCACCTGGATCGACTTCGCGCGCATAGCGGCGCAGCTGCACGGCCTCGCGACGGCTCAGCACGCTCATGATCACCGTCACGCACTTGCCCGAGAAGGCACCGTAGCCGCGGCTGATGGTCGCCGTGCGGTTGAGATGCTTGACGATAAACTCCTCGACCTTAAGGGGCTCGGAACAAATGACCGTGCAGACTTTGCGCAGGTGAATGCTCTCAATGGCTTTGTCGACCACAAGCGTCTTGGCAAACAGGCCGAGCACGCAATACAGACCGACACGCGGGCCATACAAAAAGGCCGCGATGGTCACGATGCCGATATCGACCAGCAGCAGGGCGCGACCAATCTCGAGCGTGGTGCGGCGCTTGAGAATCATGGCAAGAATGTCCGTGCCACCCGTCGAGGCGCCGATGTCAAAGACAATAGCGCTGCCGAGCGCCGGCAAGATGACGGCAAAGCACAGGTCGAGCCACATATCACCCGTCAGAGAGACATCGGTCGGAATGAAGAGCTCAAACAGCGAGACGTAGGCCGAAAGCGCAAACGAGGCGAAGACACTCCAAAGAATCGCCTTGCGCTCCAAAAAGATAAAGCCCAAAACGACGAGAACCGCGTTGATAATCCACATAAAGACGCCGACGGGCAGGGTCGGGAACAGCGTGGACAGAATGACCGACACGCCCGAGGTGCCGCCAAAAGCAAAGTGATTAGGGGTTTTAAACGCAACGATGGCAAAGGCCGTAAGAATCAGGCCCAGATTGAGCTCGGCAAAAAAGCGCGAGAAACCCGGCTCCTGGCTGCGCTTTTGGCCGGCACGCTCGCCGCGCTCGATATCGGTGCGATCAACCACGCGCTCCATCGGCACTACGGGAGGACGATGCACCTCTTCGGCAGCACGCGATGCCGCCTCTGCCGCGGCGGCCTCAATCGCCCATGCCTTGCTTTCTGTTTCGTGCTCGTCAGCCATTACGGCAACCCCTCGTTAACAATTTGGAAACAATGCGCCCATTAGGGTAACGCGGAACGCGACGATTGCAACCCCTAGTTAGACGAGCGGTATGCCTACATCGGGGGGCATACAAATAACGGCCGGCCACGCTTTTGCTTGCGCGGTCGGCCGTTTAACGTTTTCGCAGATAAAACCTGCCAAAACAAACCTGTCCCTTTTTGGAAGGTTATTCGTGCTGGCTGGTGCGGTGCTCGTACTCCTCGGGGGTGATGACGTCCTCGATACGCAGGTTGACGCCCGCCACCTCAAGGCCGGTCATCGCGGCAAGGCGCTCGATGACACGTGCCTTGACATCGTCGAAGATCGCGGGCGCATAGGCACCGTACTCGATAATGACGGAGATGTTGACGACCACGCGATTGTCATCGGTGACCTCGACCGTCACGCCCTTGGTCAGATTCTCGGCACCAAACTGCTCCTGCACAAAGTGCATAAGGTTACCCTTCATGCCCAGAACGTGCGGAACCTCGCGGGTGGCCATGGCAACGATCTTCTCGATCACACCGTTGGAATAGGTCAGCGAGTCCTCGGACTCGTCCGCCTCTTCGTCGTCCTCATCCTCATCGGACTCGACCTCGACAAGAGCCTCGTCCTCGAGCGTCACATCCTCGGCTTCGGCGACGACCGCCTCGTTCTCCTCGAGCTCGGTATCGGCTACATCGACCTTCGTATTAAAAGCCATGGTTCCTCCTTATGCCCGCCGCGGATGCGACAGTCGAATACGTATTAGCGGCCGCTAAACAGACGGCCGAAGAAGTTGACGATACCGTTCTCGCCGTCGCGAATTTGGCCGATCACAGCGCCGATCAGCACGAAGAATGCGATGACGAGCGTGTCCCACAGGCCGAGCGTGAGCACCAACACGGCGAGGATACAGCCAGCGACGGCACCGAGCGTGGTGTTGGGATGACGCACAGCATAGCTCCAGATGGCAGCGCCCGTACCCTTGATGAGACCCATAGCCTCGTCAAAATCCGCGGCTGCCGCGTCTTGTAACTCGGTTGTCTCTGCTTTGGAATCAACAGGTTCGCTCGCCGGTGTGGCGCTCTGGTCAATCGTCAGGCGCGGCGTACGAGCGGTCTTATCTTGATTGGTATCACTCACCGGAAACCTCCACGGTCTGGACGGTAGTCTTGGACGGCAAAAAACGGACGCGCGTGGTCGTACCCGGCGTGCCGAGCATGGTGTCGCAAGCTTCTTCGATGCGCTGCTGCATCGCGGTAGCCAGAGATGCCACGTCCTTATCGTCAAGCGCGATAGCCTCGACCTTAAAACGGACGTGCGAATCGTCGGAACCTTGGACGCGGGCCTCGACATGCTCGATCATCACGCGATCGTCGCGCTCTGCAGCAGCCCTGGCGCACGAAGAAAGCGCCGCGAGCGTGACCTCGATATTGCGCTCCCCCGCCGGATGCACGCAGGACGGCTCGCGACGAGCAAACATCAGGCGGAAGAAGCTTACCAGCACGCCAATCGCCACAACTCCGCCGCATGCCGTCACGACAATGCGCGGCATGGGGTCGCGCATCAGCAGCATAAAGCGATACGTATACGGCCCCCAAAACTGGCAGACAAGCGTACCCAGCGCCACGATGGTAGCGGCAAGGTACACGATCGCTAGGGCTCGTTTGAGTACGCGCACGCAGCGCTCCCTTCAAATCTCGGCTCTCGAAATGCAAAACGGTTCGCATCATTATAAAAGAGCCGGGTCCGGTGCTCTACGCACGCGGATCCGGCTCATCTATTCCACGAGGCTTGCATGCTCGCTTCATTATGCCCAGATATGCACGGCTTAACCCGTGTGGGCGCTACTCCTCCTCGAGGGCAGCGATGACCTCGTCGGTCATGTCCATGGTGCTGTAAACATCCTGGACGTCGTCGAGCTCCTCAAGACGGTCGATGAGGCGCTGAACCTTCTTGGCGTCGGCGCCGGAGACCTCGGTCGGGGTGGTCGGGACCATGGTGGTCTCGGAGCCCTTGACCTGGACGCCCTGCTCCTCGAGCGCCTTGGAGACAGCCATGACCTCGTTGGCAGTAGTCCAGACGATCCACTCCTCGCCGGCATCCTCGTAGTCCTCGCCACCGGCCTCGGCGATGGCCATCATGAACTCATCCTCGTCACCGGCAGCACCGTTGGCGATCATGGTCTCCTTCTTGGCGTTCTCGTCCAGGATCTCCTTGGCGACGACGATCTGGCCCTTGCGCTCAAACTGGAAGGCGACGGAGCCGGAGGTGCCCAGGTTGCCACCAGCGTGGGAGAAGGCGGAACGGACATCAGCGGCGGTACGGTTGCGGTTGTCGGTCAGGCAGTCGACGTAGACGGCGACACCGGCGGGACCGTAGCCCTCGTACACGATGTTCTCGTAGACGGCGGCATCGGCACCCGAACCAAAAGCCTTGTCGATAGCGGACTTGATCTTGTCCTTAGGCATGGACTGAGCCTTGGCCTTGGCAACGGCAGCGGCGAGGCTGGCGTTGTTCTCGGGCAGCGGGTCACCGCCGAGACGGGCAGCAACGGTGATGTTGCGGCTGAGCTTGGAGAAGAGGGCGGAACGCTTGGCGTCCTGCGCGCCCTTACGATGCTTGGTTGTGGCCCACTTAGAGTGTCCGGACATACGTGTCTCCTATCGGTTTCGACCTAAAGCCCAGCGCAGATGCTCGGGCAATATAAACAAACGTCGTCATGATATACCTACTGGCCTGCGAGATAAACCCCAAAATGAAGGCGTCGTGATGATGTCCCCTTTGGTGCAAAGAAACCTGGCCCTCAATGCACCAAATTAGAACCAGAAGAAGTCGCTGCGGGTGACGGTGGCGCCGATGGCGAAGGGCATGCAGGCGATGACCGGATATAGGTAGCGCATGTAAGTCGAGCCGTTGCACGGGCCAATCAGGCACACAGCGAGCACGCCCAACAGCGGCACCCAGATCGCCAGCGCACGCCATGAATGACGACGCAGCAAGTAGACCACCACGGCGATCATGATCCACACATAGGTGGCCGAGCTCATGGTGAGCGAGATAAAGGGAACACGCTGCACCGCCACACGGTACAAATTGATCAGGTGGTCGCACCAGCGCACCACGTTGCTGTCAACCGGATGGAAGTCGAAGTACTTGAGGTTGTCGGGACGTGCCATGATCTCGGCACTACGCGCCGTGCTGTAGACCCAGGCATCGCGCGCGCTCGGATAAAAATAACCGTAGTAGTTATTGATGAGCGCCGAGATATAGCACTCGGGATCCTTTTTGAACATCTGGGCCCACACCTCAAAATAGGCCTTGATGTCCTCCTGCGAGGCGTACTCGTTAAAGCAGTTCTTGACGGCATCGGACTTGTCGGGGTTGTAGCGGCGGCCCAGGTTCTCGTACTTGAGTACGCGGTCGATCACGGCACGCTCTTCGTCGGTCACCAAGCCGTCGCAAGGAGCCTCCACGATGGTGCCGTCCTCCTTAACCGTGGGGTTGACGCCCGAGTTGAGGCCGTCGTGCTTTTGGACGAAACGAGCCGTCTGCTGGAACGGAATCGAGAGGATTTCGCGCTTGGAACCAGGCGTGATGTCGTGCGCCGGCATAAAGACCTTGGTGAAGTACATATTAGAGGCAAGGCAGAGCGCGAGCACCGCGAGAACGCCAACCCAACGGAAACGCGGGATGGCGCCCGAAGGCGCAGCACCAGTCTGCTTGGCTGCACGACGAGCCACATGCACGTCCCATACGCAAAACGCCGCCGCGATTACGCATGCCGCCAGGGGAAACACCAGGCCGCCGTTGCGCAGAAACGTGGAACCCATGGCGCCCAGAGCGAGCAGCAGCCAGTCGTGGCGCGCAAAGAGCATGGGGGCCTTCTCGCCCGCTCGCTCGACATTGGCATCACGACGGGGCAAGCCACATGCCACGAGCTTGACGGTCTGTACCAGCAGCACCAAAAACGCGTCGGCAAAGAGCACGTCTTTGGTGAGCAACGCCGCGTAGTTAGAGAACATCGGCATAAACGCAAAGAACAGCAGGATCGCACCGCGAACCGGCAGGCTCACGCCCAGTTTGCGCAGCGACGAAATGGAATAGGCCATGCAGGCGGCCGTGATGACGAACTGAGCACAGGTGTAGATGGCAAGACCCGCGTTAGCGCTGTTGAACAGCGAAAGCCCCAGCTGAACGCACGAGCCGATAATGGCCGTGTGCACTACGGGATGATGCCCGTTGAGCAGCACGTTGGGGTTGAGTAGGCGCAGGTAGTCGCTCGTGCCGTTGGGATAGTTGAACCACTGGCGAATCTGCGCGCCCGTATCTCCCATAAAAAGGCCAGGCAGCGAAGCGATGAGCGTGGGCGCCCAGGCGATCATAAGCACCAGGAAGGGCCCGGCAAAGGGATGGACCGAGAGCACAGCGTGAGTCACACGCCATACGCGGCCAAAGTGCGCCTCGGAAAACGGAATGCGCCGAGAGCTCAGCCAATCTAGACACTCAAAGGCAAGGTAGAAGGCCACGACCGCCAAGAGCATCCAGCCCACGCCGCCAATCCAGGCGCAGATGATGCGGGCTTTGTCGCCAAGGACGATCTCGGCCGAATCGGTGAGATCGTAGCTGCGGCCGAACACCATGCAGATGGCGAAGAACAGCGACGGCAGAATGATCGATGGACGCCAGGTGTCGCCACGGCCAAAGAACACGTAGCGAAACGGCAAGGTGAGCAGGCAGGCAAGTGCAAGTAGCATGACCGCGTCGGTATGGCCGGCAAACGAGAGGAGCACCTCGTAGCACACGTACAGCATGCCCGAGGCTTTGGGGTCAATCGCCAAGACTGCGTTGCTCGACACCGGGGCAGGATCGATGGAAAACGCCGTGGTCGCCAACAGCGCGAGCAAAAATGCGATGAGCGTCTGCTTGGCGGGGTAGCGCTTAAACCAGACGATGCGGGCAGCGTCGCGCGCAGCCGTTGTGGAGAGGTCGGAATCCTTCACAGTCCAAAGAGCCTTTCTAGAAACCTGCCAAAAAGGGACAGGTTTATTTTGGTAGGTTTTATCTGGGGAAACGTTACGGTTCTCTCATCGTTGCCCAGCAAACCACCACAAAGGTGCCTGTTCACTTTTTTGGTGGTTAAGCGTCGAGGTAGATGCGCTGGGGCTGGTTGCGGCGACGAGCAAAGATGATGAGCGCCAGGCCCGCAATCACGAGTGGCAGACTCAACAGCTGACCCATGGTGATGACGCCGCCCAGCAGATACCCCAGCTGCGCATCGGGCACGCGCACAAACTCAATGAGGAAGCGGACGATGCCGTAACCCATCACAAACACGCCCATAAACGTGCCTTGGGGCAGTAGCGGCTTTTTGCGGCTGAGCACCTGCAGAATGCAAAAGAGCACGATGCCCTCAAGAAATGCCTCGTAGAGCTGGGAGGGGTGACGCGGCATATCGCCCGCGGTGCCACCGAAGACCACGCCCCAGGGCAGATCGGTCGGCTTGCCCCACAGCTCACCATTGACAAAGTTGGCACAACGGCCCAGGCACAAGGCCAGCGGCGCGCCTATGACGGCAAGGTCTGCCAAAGTCCATGCATCGAGCTTATACATGCGGCACACAATGATGCCGCCGATAATGCCGCCCACCAAACCGCCATGGAAGCTCATGCCGCCCTCGTTGGTGGCAAAGATCTCGAGCGGATGCGCCCAGTAGTAGCCGTCGCCGTAAAAGACGACGTAAAACAGGCGCGCACCGATAATGAGGCCAAAGACCACGCCGACCACGACACTCGTCAGGTCGTCAATCGTGATGTTAAAGCCCCAGCGACGCTGTGTGCGGTACATGACGACCGCCGTGAGCAGAGCGCCGACCACGTAGGCCAGGCCGTACCAGTAGATGGTGATGGGGCCCGCCGCGATCGCGACGGGATCAAGCATATGGTAGAGGTCGTTGAGCATATCGATCCCCCTGCTCCCTACATACAAATGCGGCCGCGGGCCTTACGCTCGCAGCCGCATATTTGGACGTAACGTCTATGCGGAGCGTACCGTCCGCAGCTTTCGCATCTTAGAACGGCGCGTACTCGTCGTACAGGTCCTCGGCCTCGCCGGAAGCATTGACCTGCTCGACGCGGGTAACGCCGGGCACATGCTCCTTCAGGATGCGCTCGATACCCATGGAAAGGGTTAGCGAGCTCATGGGACAGCCGGCGCAGGCGCCCTGCAGTTCCAGCTTGACGACGCCCTCGTCGTCGACGCCCACATACTCCATATCGCCGCCGTCGGCCTGCAGGTTGGGGCGAATCTCTTCAAGAACCTTCTTAAGCAGCTCTTCGTTAACAGCCACAGGGGCTCCTTTCTCACAACAACGCGGGCACGCCCGCGGACAGAAGCTATGTTACTACAGCCATGTACCCGCTCACGAGCCGTCCATGCGCGCAGACGCGACTTTCACGAGTAGTCAATTTGGGACGGGGCTCTTTTGGCTGTTTTACCGCCAGCTGGCGTTGGCACGCGCTACTGCTGAGCTTGTCCCCCGGTACCAATCTGAACATCGACGATGACCTGGCGGTAGCTGATGCCGCAGGAGTCGAGAATGCGGCGGCTGATACGGCCGTCGTCGGTATCGGCATACTTGTTGTCCAGGTAGACGACCTCGCCCACGCCCACCTGCGCCAGGATCTTGGCGCAGTCGTGGCACGGGAACAGCGTGACGTAGACCGTGGAACCCTCAAGGTCTTTGAGCGAGCCGCGGTAGTTGAGCACGGCGTTGGCCTCGGCATGCACCACGTAGTTGTGCTTATCCTGCAACGGGTCGTCGCTCGTGCCCCACGGGAAAAAGTCGTCGTTGAGTGCCGAGGGCGTACCGTTGTAGCCCACCGAAAGGATGCGGTGGTTGGTGTTGGCGATGCACGCGCCCACCTGCGTGTTGGGGTCCTTACTGCGGCGCTGCGCGGCGATGGCCACGCTCATAAAGAACTCATCCCAGCTAATAACGTCGCGGCGCTTGCCCGACGCGGTTTGATGAAGATCGTCCGACATGGCAGACACCTCCGAAATCGCAATAGTTTGACCCATTGTAGCAGGTGAAAGGTAGGGGCGCTTATCCCACCAGCCCCCGTCCTACGCGCGTCGGGGCTTTTGGTTGATGTGGTAGAGCTCGGCGAGACCCCGCAACGTCAGCGCATCGTCGACCGTCAAGCTATGGCCAACCAACGCCGCAAGCGCCTCGGCATCGTCGCCGGTAATGACGATGGGCACATCGCCCTCCCCCGCGGCCTTGGTCGCGCGCATCTCGGCGAGCACCATGTCGAGCATGCCGTCGATGCGGGCCACCTCGCCCAGAACCACGCCCGAGCGCATGGCCTCGCGCGTGTTGCGACCGATGACGCGCGCCGGTGCCGAGGGCTCGACCTGCGGCAGGCGCGCCGCAGCGGCCGAAAGCGAGCGGGCGCCAAGTGCCAGGCCCGGCGCGATGACGCCGCCGACAAAGGTTCCGTGCGTATCGATGACCTCGATATTGGTCGTAGTGCCCAGGTCGATCACAATGCACGGAGAGCCGTAGACGGCACGAGCCGCCACGGCATCGGCGATGCGGTCGGGGCCGATCTCGGCGGGGTCGTCGTAGTGGACGGGCATGCCAGTCTTAAGTCCCGGTCCCACCGTGAGCACGCGTCCCGTGCAGGTACGGGAAAGCGCCACCTTCCACGGGCGCTCGAGCGCCGGCACCACGCAGCTCAGCACTGCGGCCGCGGGAACGAGCGCGCCGGGCATGCCCGCATCGGCCGCCAGCGCGCCCATGACCTGCGCGAGCCTCATGCGCGCTTCGTCGGCTGTAATGCTCGACGGCGTCGTGATCTCGCACGTCGCAAGCGGGCATTCCTGCGCCGCGGCCGAATCCTCGGCAAACAGACCAAAGCGAATGAACGTGTTACCCACGTCGACCGTCAATATATATGCGCACCCATTAAGCATCGTCGGCGCTCCTTTCGTCTGCCCAGCAGTATATCGCCTACCTAAACCAGTCATCCCAAAATGACTAGCTTACGGCTATACTGGTGCGCGGTCGCGCGCGAGCTCACGCGGCGGCCCTTGGTAACCCGACTTCCCGCGCCGTATCCGTAGCGGCGCTCCCGGGGGAAGCGGATATACGCAAAGGAGTTTTATATGAGCAATCCCTCGAACCGCGCTTCGATGCGCGGGCAACTCACGCTGCGCGGCGTCGTCATCGGCGTCCTTGGCTGCGTGATCATCACGGCAAGCTCGGCCTACACCGCCCTCAAGATGGGCGCTCTCCCCTGGCCGATCGTCTTCGCTGCCGTCATCTCGCTGTTCTTCCTTAAGCTCATGGGCAATGCCAGCCTCAACGAGGCCAACGTCACCCACACCATCATGTCCGCGGGCGCCATGGTCGCCGGCGGTCTGGCGTTTACCATCCCGGGCGCCTGGATGCTGGGCTATGCCGACCAGATCAGCTGGCTCGACATGTTTATCGTGGCGCTCGCCGGCACCATCCTGGGCTTGCTGGCCACGGCGCTTATCCACCGTCACTTTATCGTGGATGCCGCGCTTGAGTTCCCCACCGGCAACGCCGCAGCTCAGACTCTGCGCGCGACCGAGGCCGGCGGCAAGACCGGCAAGCAGCTCTTCGGCTCCATGGGCCTCGCCGGCATCTACAGCGTGCTGCGCGACGCCCTAGGCGTGGTGCCCAGTATGCTGTGCACGCTCAACATCCCCGGCGTGACCTTTGGTATCTACAACTCGCCCATGCTGCTCTCCGTCGGCTTCCTCGTGGGCTTCGCCCCGGTCGCTTTCTGGTTTGCCGGCGCCCTGCTGGGCAACTTTGGCATCATCGTGGGCGGCACTGCTGCTGGCCTGTTCGACGTTATGACCGCACAAGGCATCGTCAAGTCCTTAGGCATGGGCCTTATGATGGGCTTTGGCGTCGCCGTCGTCCTCAAGGACATCCTGCCGCAGGTCGCCGGCATCGTCCGCGGTCTTGCCGCCGACAGCTCCACCGACACCGACGAACAGTCGCTCATCTCAGGCTCCCTTAAGCTCGACGCCGGCATCATCGGCCTGGGCGCCGCCGCCATCGCCGTGATCGTCGCCATCGCACTCGATCTTGGCCCCGTGCCTGCCGTCATCGTCACGCTGTTCACCTTTGTCACCACCATCATGAGCGCGCAGAGCTGCGGCCAGACGGGCATTGACCCCATGGAGATCTTTGGTCTCATCGTCATGCTCATCGTGGCCGCCTTCGCACAGCTCGCGCAGGTCAAACTGTTCTTTATCGCTGGCATCGTTGCTGTGGCGTGCGGCCTTG
Source organism: Collinsella sp. (assembly GCA_048205395.1). Lineage (GTDB taxonomy): Bacteria > Actinomycetota > Coriobacteriia > Coriobacteriales > Coriobacteriaceae > Collinsella. Next base: position 41,281 of record DBEWUK010000038.1, on the reverse strand, counting down.
CGGGCGACGTCATGAACGACTTTAAGGCCGGCGCCGTGCTGGGCACCAACCCGCGTGCACAGTGGATCGGCCAGGCCATCGGCGGCATCGTGGGCGCCCTGGTCGCCGCCGCCGTCATGGTCGCGCTCGTCACCGCCTATGGTCCGGACGCCTTTGGTCCCGACAAGAGCTTCGTTGCCGCGCAGGCAAGTGTGGTCGCCACCATGGTCTCGGGCATCCCGAGCGTGCCGTGGTTCGCAGGCGGCTTTATCGCCGGCATCGTCATGTACTGGCTCGGCATTCCGGCCATGATGATCGGCCTGGGCGTGTACCTGCCGTTCTACATGTCACTCACGGCATTCCTGGGCTCCTGCGTCAAGCTCGCCTACGACAAGTGGTCCGCCCACCGCGACGCCACCGCTGGTCTTTCTGACGAGGAGAGGGCTGCCAAGGACGCCGCCTTCCAGGAACAGGGCTTGGTCGTTGCCAGCGGCCTGCTCGGCGGCGAGTCCATCGTCGGCGTTATCCTGGCGTTTGTCTCTGTTGGCTTGAGCCTACTGGGATAAGCTGAGCAGCTGCTCGACAGCACCCATATTGCCTACGGCTTGCTCGGTCGGTCGCTTTCGCGGCTACCGACCGAGCTTTTTGATACCAACGCAAAGAAAGGCCGACGCGCTGCGTATGACAGCGCGCCGGCCTTATCGTTTGGCTATCGAGACGGTCCCGCTATGAATTGGAGTTCGCTGCAGAGCCGACGTCCGAATCGCTACATGTGCTTGCGACGACGATCGCCGAGCGTCACACCCGCGGCAACGAGCGTAATGCCGCCGATGACGAAGACCTCGCCCGCAAGAGCGGAGTCATCACCGGTCTGGGCGAGCGCGGCAGGCGCGGCCTGTTTCTTGGCGACAGGAGCCTTTGCAGCAGCCTGCGCAACCTGAGCCTTGGCCTGCGGCTCAGCCTTGGGATGATACTTGTCGTACTCGGCCTGCGCGGCAGCCAGGGCATCCTTAGCATCGCCAAGCTCGGCAAGCGCGGCAGCATAGGCGTCGTTGGCATCGGACAGCTTGGCATCGGCATCGCTCAGAGCAGCCTTGAGGCCAGCGGCGGCATCGACGACGGCCTTATAGCGTGCGTAGGCAGCGTTAAGCTTGACCAGCTTCTCGTTGCCCGTCGTGCCCGCGGCAAGGGATGCCTTGTGGTCGACAGCCTCAAGATCAGCCTTGAGCGCCTCGTCGTTGGCAAGCTCGGCCTTGGCCTTGACGATATCGAAGTTCGCATCGACGACGGCTTCGTTGGCGGCCTCGAGCTGCTTCTGGGCATCGGCGACACCGGCGACGGCAGCGTCATAGGCGGCCTTGGCGTCGTCGACCGCCTTCTGGGCACCGGCGAAGCGCTCGAAGGCCTTATTTGCGGTGGCAAGCTCGTCCTCGGCGGCCTTGGCCTTCGCCTGTGCGTCGGACAGGGTCTGCGTCTTGGCGGCAACTGCCTGCTTGGCGCCCGAAAGAGCGGTTGCGGCGTGCACATCTGCGGCCTGAGCCTTGTCAACGCCAGCCTGGGCAGTGTCGTCGGCCTTCTTGGCATCGTTAAGCGTGCCCTGCTTGTTCGCAAGGTCCGCCTGGGCGGCATCGCGCTTGGCGGCAAGGTCCTTGACCGAAGCCGTGGCGTTGTCATACGCCTCATTGGCCTGTTCGGACTTTGCCTTGGCGGCATCGCGGGCGCTGCGAGCCTTCGCCTTGTGAGCAGCGGCCTCGGCTGCCTTCGTCTTGCTGTCAGCAAGCGTGGCGTTTGCCTTATCGAGAGCTGCCTGGGCAGTAGCGGCCTCGGACTTGGCGGCATCGAGGTTCTGCTTGAGGGACTCGATGTCGATTCCGCCGAGCGCGTCCTTCGCGGCGTTGTATGCCGTCTTCGCGGCGGCGGTGCCGGACTTAGCCTTCTCGTACTCGCCCTTGGCGGTGTTCACGTTCGTGTCGGCTGCGGTATAGGCGTCTTGTGCGCCTTTCTGATTATTGAGAGCAGCGAGATATGCCGTATCGGCCGTGCCCAGCGTCTTCTGCGCCTCGGCGAGCTTGCTCTGGAGCTCCTTGAGTTGCGCCTTCTGCGCCTGCGTGCCGCCAGCGTTATAGGCAGAATCGATGTAGTCGTTGACGAGCTTCTTGAACTCGGAAACAGTGAAATCAGCCTGAGTGTCATCAGCGCTGTAATCGAATATGGTTACCTCGGAATCGGTGTTCTTACCGCTACCGGTCGCGATGCCGATAGCCACCGTAGCGGAATCGATAATGTTGAGATAGTGCCCGCAGGCGTCTCCTCTTTGATTGCCATTCTTATCTTTTGTACCGTGGTACACATCGTAATAGTTTTGGTAGATATAGTACGAATCATAGCGATGAGCCATGAGATCTTTGCCGGCCTCGCTATCCACACCGTACTTTTTAATCCAATTCTCGTAATTAACCTTCTCCTGAGTGTAGAGACCGGTGTAGGGCCAGCCCAGGGTATCCTCGGTCTCACCACCGGTATATGCACCGCCACCACCTGCGAGATTCTCAGCATTATCGAAGTAACAGTTCGAGTGATCCCAGATATTCGATGAATATGAGGCGTTGAGTGCAGCTGCTGCGGTCATGCGGAGGCTGACGCTGAGCGCCGACTGACCGTTCGCCTTGCGGAGGTTGTTCTGGGTGTCGAGATATGTCAGGGCGTTGCGCAGCTGTTCCAAGGAAAGCGGATTGGTGTCGCGAGACATGTCCTGATCGACGTAATCGTCATACCACTCGGCTTTGTCGTCAGCGCCGGTGAGTGTAGCCATTGCGTCCTTGGCGTTCGATTTCTGCATAGCCGTGAAATCGCTGCTGTTGCTGATGTAGGCCATAAAGCCGAGCATGCCCTTATTGATGACTTCCTGGTCAACGGTCATGTTGGACTTGAGGTCAGCAATCTGCTGCTCAAGAGCCTCAACCTGGACATTAGCAGCGTCATAAGCCTTTTCCGCGGCGTTCGAAGCAGCGCAGGCTGCCTCCCACTCACTGCGCTTCTGCTTGCGAACTTCGACAAGCTTATCGTACGCGGTCTTCTTGTCGGCCTCGGTCTGCTGGGCCTGCTCGTATGCCGTCTTCGCGGCGTCACGCTTACTGGCCGCGTCCTTGTACTCCTTGTTTGCCGCATCGTATGCAGACTGGGCAGATGCCACGGCGGCATTGGCGGCGTTGGCCTTCTCCTGTGCGGCGGTGGCGGCAGTCTGCGCGGCCTGCAGGTTCGCCTGTGCGGTGGCGTCTGCAGTCGTCGCGGCTTCGAGCGCGGCCTGCGCGGTCGCGAGCTCGCTGGCGGCAGTGACCTTGGCAGCCTCGAGCGCGTTCAGATCGATACCCGTGCCCGAGGTCGCGGCATCGAGCGCGGCCTGCGCCTGGTTGAACTTCTGCTGGGCGTTATCGCGCGCGGTGGTTGCGGCTGCGAGAGCAGCGGCAGTCTCCTGCTTCTTGGCCTGGGCGGAAGTCAGAGCGGCCTCAGTGTCCTTCTTTTCCTGCTGAGCACTCGCCTCGGCGGCCTTGGCCTGGTCCAGATTGGCCTGTGCAGTAGCAACGGCCTTATTGGCGTCATCGAGCTTTGCCTGCGCGTCCTCGACGGCCTTCTTGGCGGCCTCGTACTCGTCCATACCCATGGCCTCGAGCTTGGCCTAGGCATCATCGAGGGCCTTCTTGGCCTCATCCTGCTTTGCCTTGGCGTCCTTGAGCGCCTGGGTCTTATCCTCGACACTCTTGTTGGCCTGTTCGAGCTGATCGTTCAGGTCGCCCAGCTTCTTCTGCTGCTGCTCTGCCTTGTCGACGGCCGCTTTAAGCTCGTCAATCTTCTCCTGAAGCGCGGCTACCTCGGCCTCGTTCTGCTCGGCGGCGTTATCGGTCACGGCCTGCGAGGCCTGATTCTTTTGCTGCTGCGCCTGCTTTTGAGACTGGCCCGCCGCGCCGGCCTTCTTCTGGGCGGCATCGTAGGCGGCCTGAGCGTCCTTGAGCTGCTTTGCCGACTCCTCGGCCAGCTGGGCAGCCGTCTTTACGACCGCTTGGTTACCGGCGGCAACGGTATTCTCTACAGAACTACCCCCCCCCTGAACAGAATCGCCGTTATCGGTTGACGGTGCGGCGATTGCCGCCAGCGGCGACATGAGCGGCTGAGCGATGAGGCCCGCCGTCAAAACGGTTGCGACGGCGCGGTTAGCAACGCCCTTGACGTTGACAGTCTTGGCCCGAGGCTCAAAGTGTTGTGGATTGTAGTTTGCCATGGCTTTCTCCCTTTGACACGGATGTATCCATACGTATTAAACGGTAGCTGTCGATTTTTGAATTCTGTTGCGCAACATTGGCGACCAGCGTATTTTTTGAAATTTACGCTCTCGTGCTTCACAATTTCGTCACATATGTAGGAGCTGGCGCATCATATTCTTGCGGGATCGAATTGAGCCTGTGATTTGCATTTGCTCCCGCGTCATCTGCCCTATCAAATCCCACATCCAACAGACGCCCTGCCCGCCACGGTGTAGAGTTAGGACAACGGGCGCGTTGCGCGGACCGCGCTGGAACGAGGTGGACATGGAACTCGACAAGCAACAGATCAAGCGACTACGCGAACGCCATCACCGGCGCCACGGCATCCGCCCCGCCCATAGTGAGGCCATGGAAAACGTCACCCGTTTCCTCAAGCGCGCGTTCAACATTCGCGAAGGTCGCGCGCCCTATCACGTGATCCGCAAGCGTTTTGTAAACGGGGCGCGTCTGACTGGTTCCCACCTATGCATCCTCATCATCGCCATGCTGATCGCGAGCATCGGCCTCGATATCGATTCGGACATCGCCATCGTGGGCGCCATGCTCATCTGCCCGCTCATGGGCTCGGTCCTTGCCATGGCATACGGTATTGCCACGCTCGACCGCGAGATTACCGTCGAAGCCGTCGCCAGCCTTGCGCTGCAGATGGCCTTTTGCCTGGTCACATCCACGTTGTACTTTAAGCTCTCGCCCCTCGGCACCACCACGGCCGCCATTATCGACAACTCGACGCCCACCGTGTGGGACCTTGCCGTCGCGCTCGCGGGCGGCTTTGCGGGTGGCCTGGGCAACTCGCGCGACCAGGAACCCGCCACGCTCATCGCCGGCGTGGCCGTGGCAACCGCGCTCATGCCGCCCCTGTGCGCGGCGGGTTATGGCATTGCCATCGCGAGCGGGTCGCTGTTCCTCTCAGCCCTCTACGAGTTTGGCATCAACGTCGTCTTTATCGCGCTGGCGGCCGAAGCCGTATTGCTTCTTTTACGTGTACCGCTCAAGCGTGATCTCAACGGCGACGGCATTGTGACCGCCGAGGAAAACGCCGAGGTCGACGAGCTGTCACGCAAGGTGCGCCGCCGCATTATTGTGGGCACGGTAGTCTTTGCCATCCCCTGCATCGTTATGACCGCGGGTTCCATTGGCTCGGCGCAGGCCGGCGTGCAGGACGGCTACGGCGTCACCGAAACCACGCGCGAGCTTGCCGCGGTGCTGCCGGGCTTTAAGGATTACACCGTCGCCGTCGAGACCTCGGCTACCGAGGGCGAGGAAGAGGGCATCGTCGAGCGCGAGGTTGTCGCCCACGTGACGACAAGCGAGGCGCTCGAGGCGCACGACCGCCACGTCGCCCGCAAGCTCATAGACCTCAACGTGCCCGAACTCGATCGCGTGGAGTTTGATGTGAAGTGATGCCGGCGCGGGATGAATGCTCGCACAGACACAAGTTACGACGAGGCGCAGACGCGATACGGACACGGGCAAATAACGGGGTGCAGCTCACACTCGCGCCCCGCTCGCTGCTTTATTGCCGTGAATCAGACGTCCGCATCGACATCGCCAGACTCCACCGTAAACGCCGGATCGGTGCTCACAAGATAAAATCGGGTCACCTCAGTATTTCTAATTAGGTAAATCTGCCCCTGATTGCGTCGGCGCGATATATACGCAACGTGAACCGTGCCGAATTCTTCGCCGTTTTCCTTCTTTAATATCAGGATGTTGGGGTCATCCGTACGCTTAAACTGCCCGTCAACGCAGCTGCCGTCTTTGTCGACCAGTTGCCATCGACAGCCATCCTCCTCAAGAAAGGCCAGGATTTCCCGACTCGTTTTGTCATCCCGGTAGTAACCATCAATGGCAAACCCTTCGGAAGCGCATTCCTGCATATAGGACGTTTCTCGGCTTATAGCAAACAGCCCTGTAGCGCCCAGGAGCACAGTCAGACAGACCACTGCAAGGGTTATCGAAATAGCACGGCGGTCCATGTTAGCCCAATCGATAGTTGTTTAACGGAGCGCGAAACATACCTGGAGCCTCTGATATCAGGGGGAACGTCGCCAGCAGGCTGGCGACAACTATATGTTTCTGATATCAAAACATATGGCTGCCACTCGCGGAGGGGGCATCGGCGAACGGCGTGTTTTCATACTCCATTGGTCAAACCTAAGCGCGGCCCTACAGCTCGTACTTGTACACGCGGTAGATGTACTTTTCGGCTTCCATCTCGTAGGTGGCGATGGGTAGACCGTAGCGATCGTCTCGTCGTTTGGCAGATAGGTCACACTGTGCTGTCCCGCGTTGAGCGAAAAATCGCCCTGGGCTTGCAGCAGCTTGTCCTCAAAGCCCGAACCGGCCCAAAAATCGGGCGAGCCCACGGAAGGCTGCAGCGAGATCATTGCGCAACATATGTCCAGCAAAAACGGGTGGTAGCCGGTACGACTACCACCCGTTTGTCTTATATCCGGCTCGAAGTAGGCCAACTACTTCTTAATACCGCGCCCCAGACGCTTGGCGACCGATGCAACGGCCTCCTCACTGGCCGGTCCGCAGCTCACGCAGCCGTCGTGGGCACGCATCTGGCCGGTGACCTCGTCCATCGCGAGCGGCGCCACCTTCTCGAGCTTAAAGCCCTTGCCAGCGCGCATGTTCTCCTTTGCCACGCTGATCATGAGCTTAATACGGTTGAGCTGGTTGACCTCAGACGCACCGGGGTCGTAGTCCACTGCAACGATGTTGCTCTCGGGGTGCTGACGGCGCAGCTCCTTGATCACGGCCTTGCCCACCACGTGGTTGGGCAGGCACGCGAAGGGCTGCGTGCAGATGATGTTGGGCGCACCGTGGTCGATCAGGTCGAGCATCTCGGCCGTGAGCAGCCAGCCCTCGCCCATGTTGTTGCACACAGAAAGCACCGTGCGGGCCTTGTCGGCCATGGTGCCGATGCGCTCGGGAGCCTCAAAGCGGCGGGACTTTTCGAGCATCTCCTCCACCGGCGTACGCATCCAGTCCACGAGCTTGATGAGCGCCTGCATGCCAGCGCGCGTGGTAGCAGAGCTTCCCAGCTCGTCCTTCTGCAGCTCGGCGTTGCTCATGGAGTACAGGAAGAAGTCGAGCAGGCCCGGCACCACTGCCTCGCAGCCCTCGCGCTCGATAACATCGACCACGTGGTTGTTGGCTGTGGGATGGAACTTGACCAGGATCTCGCCAACCACGCCCACGCGCGGCTTGGTGCCCTCGCCCACGAGCGGCATGGTGTCGAACGCGCGGATGGCCTCGCGGCACAGCTTGGTGTAGTTGTGGCGGTTAAACTTAGGCGCCAGCTTGCGGGCGCGCGCCATGTACTCCTCATAGAGTGCGTTGGCGGCACCGGGCGTGGCCTCGTACGGGCGGCAGCGGTAGAGCATCTGCATCATCACGTCGCCAAAGAGCACCGCGTAGACTGCCTGCTTAAGCAGCGCCGGCGTAACCTTAAAGCCGGGGTTGTCCTCGCCGAGCGCCACGGCCGAAAGCGAGATCACCGGAATCTCGGGGTGGCCGCTCTCGCGCAGGGCCTTGCGGATGAGTGCGATGTAGTTGGTGGCACGGCAGCCGCCGCCGGTCTGGCTGATGACCACAGCCGTCTTGGACAGATCGTACCGACCGCTCTCGATGGCCTCCATAATCTGACCCGTCACCAGAATCGACGGATAGCAGATGTCATTGTTCACGTAGCGCAGGCCCGCCTCGACGGCGTCATGGTCGGTCGAGGGCAGCAGCTCCAAGTTGTAGCCGGCACCGCGGAACACCTCTTTGACCAGGTCAAAGTGGATCGGCGCCATCTGCGGGCACAGGATGGTGTAGCCCTCCTCGCGCATCTGCTCGGTAAAGGGTACCTTGGGCCATGCGGTCGAGGCACTCTCGCGCTGCGCCTCGAACGTATACTTGCGGCTCGCGAACGCGGGAGCGTCCGTGGAGGGCGCCACCGGCGCGGCATCGCCCTGCTCGTAGGCCTCGCCCGCGGCCATGGCCTCTGCCAGGCGCTCGGCCTCCTGGTCCTTGAGCGCGGCCATGAGCGAGCGAATGCGGATGCGCGCGGCGCCCAGGTTGGATACCTCGTCGATCTTGAGCACGGTGTAGATCTTGCCGCTGGCCTCCAGGATCTCCTGCACCTGGTCGGTGGTCAGAGCGTCCAGGCCGCAGCCGAAAGAGTTGAGCTGAATCAGGTCCAGGTCGTTGCGCATCGTCACAAAACGGGCGACGGCGTACAGGCGGCTGTGGTACATCCACTGGTCAACGACGCGAATCGGACGCTCGGGCTTTACCAGATGCGCGAGCGAATCCTCGGTAAAGACCGCAAAGCCAAAGCTCGAGATAAGCTCGGGCAGGGCGTGGTTGATCTCGGGGTCGTTATGGTAAGGACGACCGGCAAGCACGATGCCGTGACCGCCGTGGTCCTCGACCCACTTGAGAGCCTCCTCGCCCATGGTCTGGATGTCCTCGTGGAAACGCGCATCGGCCTCAAAGGCAGCGTTGACGGCGGCATCGACCTCGGAGCGCGTGATTTTGGGACCGCGCACGCGGCCGCGACCAGCCTCGGCGTCGGCCACGCGGTCGACGGCGAGCACCTGGTACAAGCGGCGCTTGAGCTCGGTCTTGTCGTGATAGGGCACAAACGGGTACAGGAACTCGATGTTCTGCTCGCGAATCTCGTCGATGTTGAGCGCCAGCGCCGTGGGGTAGCTCATGACGATGGGGCAGTTGTAGCAGTTACCGGCGGTCGGATCCTCCTTGCGCTCCCAGCGCACGCACGGCATCCAGATGAAGTCGACATCGCGGTCGATAAGGTTCATCACGTGGCCGTGGCTCATCTTTGCCGGATAGCACACGCTCTCGGACGGCATGGACTCGATGCCCGCCTGGTAGGTCTTCTTGCTCGACTGGTCGGACAGCTGCACGCTAAAGCCCAGGCGCGTAAAGAACGCATGCCAGAAGGGGTAGTTCTCGTACATGTTGAGCGCGCGCGGGATGCCGACGGTGCCGCGCGGGGCCTCGTCGGGACTCAGGACCTCGCGGTTAAAGAGCAGCTCGTTTTTCTTTTTGAAGAGGTTGGGGGCCTCGGTCTTCTGCTTTTTGTGGCCGGCGCCCTTCTCGCAGCGGTTGCCGGTGATAAAGCGCCTGCCGCCGCCAAAGTCGTTGACGGTAAGCTGGCAGTTGTTGGAGCAACGGCCGCAGCGGACGTGCTTTTGCGTCACGGTGAGGTGCGCGATGTCCTCGGCCGAAAGGATGGTCGAGGTGCCATCGGCGCCGGCGCGATCGCGGGCGAGCAGGGCAGCACCATAGGCGCCCATGCAGCCGGCGATGTCGGGGCGCACGGCATGGACGCCGGTGAGCTGCTCGAACGCGCGCAGCGTGGCATCGGACATAAAGGTGCCGCCCTGAACGATCACCTGGCTGCCGATCTCCTTGGGGTCGCGCAGCTTAATGACCTTGAACAGGGCATTCTTGATGACGGAATAGGACAGGCCGGCCGCGATGTCGCCCACCGTGGCGCCTTCCTTTTGCGCCTGCTTAACACGCGAGTTCATAAAGACCGTGCAGCGGCTGCCCAGGTCGACGGGGGCCTTGGCATGGATGGCAGCGTTGGCGAACGCGCGGACGTCCATGTTCATAGAGACGGCGAAGCTCTCGATAAAGCTACCGCAACCCGACGAGCAGGCCTCGTTGAGCATGATGTGCTCGATAACGCCGTCCTTGACGCGCAGGCACTTCATGTCCTGGCCGCCGATGTCCAGAATGAACTCGACGCCGGGCAGGAACGCCTTGGCGCCGCGCAGATGCGCGACGGTCTCGATCTCGCCGGAATCGGCCTTGAGGGCCTCGATGAGCAGTGCCTCGCCGTAGCCCGTGGTGGTCACGTGGCCGATGGTGCAGCCTGCAGGGATATGGTTGTAGAAATCGGCCATGATGACCTTGGCCGTGCCCAGGATGTCACCGTTGTTGTTGCCGTACCAGGTGTGCAACAGCTGGCCGTCCTCGCCCACGAGCGCGGCCTTCATGGTGGTGGAACCGGCGTCGATGCCGATGAACACGCGGCCGGTGTAGCCGTCGAGCTTGCCCTTGGGGACGACTTCCTGGTCGTGGCGGGTTTTGAACTCGGCAAAGTCCTCGTCAGTGGCAAAGAGCGGATCCAGGCGCTCAACCTCGGCGCCCTGCGTGTCGCCCAGGCTGTCGATGGCCTCGATGAGCTGCGGGAACGTGCTGAGCTTGTTGGACTCATGCGCCATGGCGGCGCCGCTCGCCACAAACAGGTGGGCGTTTTGGGGCACGATACGGTGCTCCTCGTCCAGATTGAGCGTGAGGTAGAAGCGGTGGCGCAGCTCGGAGAGATACTGCAGCGGGCCGCCCAGGAAGGCGACGTTGCCGCGGATGGGACGGCCGCACGCCAGGCCCGAGATGGTCTGGGTCACGACAGCCTGGAAGATGGAGGCGGCGACGTCCTCGGGACGGGCGCCTTCGTTGAGCAGCGGCTGCACATCGGTCTTGGCAAAGACGCCGCAGCGACTGGCGATGGGATAGATGGTGGTGGCGTTAGCCGCGAGCTCGTTGAGGCCGCTCGCGTCGGTGTGCAGCAGCGTTGCCATCTGATCGATGAAGGCGCCCGTACCGCCGGCGCAGGTGCCGTTCATGCGCTGCTCGATGCCGTTGTCGAAGTAGATGATCTTGGCGTCCTCGCCGCCCAACTCGATGGCGACATCGGTGGCCGGGATGAGGGTCTCGACGGCGCGCTTGCTGGCGATGACCTCCTGGACAAACTCTAGGTCGAGCCACTGGGACAGCAGCAGGCCGCCCGAACCGGTAATGGCGCAGGTCATCTGGGCCGTCGGAAGCACGGTCGCAGCACCCTCAAACAGGTCGCGGGCGCAGGCGCGAACGTCGGTGTGGTGGCGCTGGTACTTGGCGTAAACAATCTGGTTGTCGTCGTTGAGCACGGCGAGCTTAACGGTGGTGGAGCCCACGTCGATGCCCAGGTGCAGATTGCCACGAGCGTTCTCGGGGTTGAAGATCGCGCCTTCGGGGGCCTGGGCGGCAGTGGCGGCTACGGGCTCAGCGGCGGTGGCGGGCTCGGTGGCGGTGGCGGGCTCGCTAGCGACGGACGTCTCCCCCGCCGTATTCTTGGCCTCGGCAACTGCCTCGGCAACTTTCTCGGCAGCCGCGGTCGCGGCCTTCTGCGCGGCATCCACCACGGCGGGCGCGGCCTCGCGCGCAGCAGCGACCATGCGGTCCTTAATGCCCTCGACGAGTTTGCTCATTGTCTCTCCTCTTAGTTGTTGGACTCGACGGCTGCGGTGGTGTCGGCCGCGTCCTCGAGCTGCAGGTTCAATAGCTTCATGCCGTATTCCGGCACGTTGATATCGATGGGTTGGCCATACAGGTCACCAGGGCGCACAAAAGCGAGCACCGTCATAATGCGCGCCATGGCCTCGGGCGATTCGGTGAGCCCACGCTCAAACCAGCGCTGAATCATGCCGACCTCGGCACTCACGACGTAGGTGACGTAGTAGTCAAAGAACGTGCCCAGCGCCAGGCCCAAAATGCCCGTCTGCGCACGCGGCACCACAGCCTCACGCGCGGTGTCGATGATCCTTTTAATGAAGGCCTGGTCGCCGCCCGGACCCAGCAGCGCACCGATTAAGTCGCGATTGGCCGCAAGATAACGCAGCAGCTCAACCGAACCGGGTGCCGGCTCGAGCTCATCGATGTTGTGATAGAGGTCGGGCAGCTGAGCTGCGGTGATGAGCTCAATGCGCTCACGGATCTCGGCCAGCAAGCCGTCCTCGATTTGATTGATAAAGTCGGGAATATCGCGGTAGTGCGAATAGAACGTGCGGCGCGTAAGGCCAGCACGCTCGGTGAGCGACGCGACGTTAATGCGCGAAAGGTCGCCGCTTTCGGCAAGCTCGCTGGCAAGCGCCTGGCGAAGGGCACGCTGTGAGCGAAGGGACCGGCGGTCGCATTTCTCGAGCTGGGACAAGCGTCCTCCTTGTTACTCAGCCTGTGCGCTATTGCACAGTGCGAGTATTATTGCACACCGTGTGCATCAACACGTAAAGGCGATATTTTAGATGTGACGAAGGGACAGTCCCTTTGTCACATTCAGCGACCGCCTAGGTTGTGCCAGTTGTGCCTGGCTTTTGAAGCGGCATTGCCAATTGTTCAAAATGTCATTCGTGGGTAGAATAGTGTCGACGGCAGCCCAAGTTCTGGAAAGCTGGGCAGCGCCGTTGTTTGCATTAGGGGGTCAACGCCTTAGCGGCGGCGACCCCTTCTGTTGCGCTTCGAACGCTGCTTGAGTGCCTCGGAAAGGCCGACAAGCGCCGTGAAGAACGAGACCAGAGCGGTCAGAAGTCTCACGAAATCAATCAAATCGGTCACGGGCATCACCTCCCATCAGATGGAGGGCGCTGCCCGGCACATTGAACCGCCGCCAACGATACCGATTCTATCAAAGCGCAGTTAGATATGCGAATGTTTGTTCGTATTTCAAGAGACCAGCGTCAACTGTGACAGAGGGACAGTCCCTTTGTCACATTATTCGATGACGGTACGAGAGTTTTGCTTGCGCATGGTGGCGAGCATGTGTTTGGGGACGGCGTGGGCCATGCAGCTGCCGATGGTCGCGCTCGCGGCGGCCTTGGCTGCATCGCTTGCGTTTTTGGTCGCGTAGCTGTGGCGGAAACGCTTGAGCATGGCGATGTCGTTGCCGCCGTCGCCGTAGACCGCGACCTCGTCCTCGGCAATACCGTAGTAGCCCGCCAGCCAGGCCACACTCTCGCCCTTGTTGCACGCCACGTCCGTGATCTCGAACATCACCGGATCGAACGGCGCGTTGACCACGCGGTCCGAGCGCTCGGCCAAATACGCCTTAAGATTGCGCTCCAGCTCGGGCGAGGTCACGCGGCAGTTGATCTTGCATACATCGTGGCGCAGGATATCACCGATCGACTGGTCGAAATACTGCTCCTCGTGATACCCGCCACGTGCACGCATGCCGCGCATCACGATGCGCTTGATAGGGCTGTCCTTTTTAAAGCCCGCCTGGTGCATCTCGAACGATCCGCTCGAGAACATGCCATCGGGCGTGGAGCAGTCAAAACAGATATCCGGAAACTCCTTGAGCAGCTCCTCGGTGATCTGTGGGTCGATGGTCCAGGTCTTGAGTACTTCGCCATGGCTGTCGCGCACGATTGATCCATTGGAGCAGCAAGCGTCGAGCGCCAGGCCCGTAAAGCCATGCTCACCAATCGGCAGCGTCGAGCGTCCGGTCGCGGGAACCACATGCAGGCCAGCCTCGGTCAGCTCGCGAATGGCACGGCGGATGGTCCCATCTGCCTCATGCAGGGCGTTCAGCAGCGTTCCGTCTAAGTCACTCGCAAACATCTTGATCATGGGCATGCCTCTCCTTCGTCTGCACGATATTGTAGACGAAGGAGAGGCTCGTTCTCGTATGGGCGTTCCACGCCGCAGCAATCGTTTCTGTTAAACCGCTGCGCTGCGAACGTCACATTGTTTGTGGTGAGCGACTTTTCAAGCGATAAAACAGCACCGTCGTCAGCACCAGTACCACCAGCATAGCTGCGAACACAGCCGCCGGCGCCCATCGATCATATGCAAATCCGTATGTCAATTGGCCAATAGGCGTTGCGCAGGAAAGAGCCATGTATACGACCGAAAGCACCTTTCCGCAGAGTTCCGCCGGCGCCGCCCGCTGAACGAATGCAACGATTTCGACCGACGCAATACTCGCCCACACCATGACCCATGCCGAACCGACCGCAAGCGCAGCAAACACAATTTGGCCAGCGCCGCTCAGCAGCGTGACAGTAATCGGCACGACTCCAAAACAGATCATCGCAACGTATCGACATATGTCATTGAAGGAAAAACGATTCGGCCTAATACCGACCAAACCGCCGCCTGCAAGACCGCCCAGCCCCATAGCTGCCTCAATAATCCCAATGCAGGAAGATTGCATGCCGAGATGCCTGGTAACAATAACGGGTGCACCAATCGTTAACCCAACCAACGCGAGATTCAAAACAGCCGCAAGCAAAATCACGGCGAGCAACGAGGTGTTTTGGAGCAGGCACCGAATCGCTGACATAAAATCGCTTTGACATGCCATACGAGTCGAGCTATCCCCCGTCATTTCAGAGGGGACATTTTGTTTGAGTGTGGCCCAAAACAGCAGCGTCGACATTGCAAACGCCACCGCCGCGATCGCGCAAAGGACGTCGATTCCAAAGCATCCGTAGACGGCTGTTCCAACCACGGGACCTAGAATATTGCTCGCCATGGTCGTCTGCGACACTAACGCGGTGGCCCGCTCGACCTTTTCCTTGCCGACCATGTGCAGCGTCTCAATTTGAAGTATCGGCTTCAGAATAGATTGAACGGCGTATTGGACGCACAGCATCACCGCCACAACAGCCGCAAGGGGCAACGAGCACTTCATGGGAACAAATAGCATCGCTGCAACCATTAAAGCAATACCGAGAGCCGCTAGAACACTGCGATGCCCCTCTCGATCAGCTAATACTCCGCCAGCCGGAGTCGCGAGCATGCTTGGTATAAACGCTATAGCCGCGACGGCGCCATATAGCGTTGACGAACCGCTGCGGTCGAGCAAGTAAAGCGGACACGCAAAGCACAGTGCCGACAACGTCGAATACACGCACAGCTGCGCAACGAGAAGACCGACGAGTCTTATAGGCAGCGCTGTCTTTGATGCTGATACGGCATCGAAGTCTCTCATCCCGTCCATAGAGCTTTGCCTCCTATACATACTATTGGTATGTATTTAACGGCTCGAAAAGGGCGGCCGTAGCCACCCTCTTACATCAATATACATACCGTTAGTATGTATATTACCACCCGGCACGGTTCCAAACGTCCCAAATTTGGCACGTTGTTTGAAGCACTTCTTCCCCCAAATCGAGCCCCACCGCGGCCGCCATCTGCGCCAAGCATTGGGCACGCGCAAGCATTCGTTCCTTAGACTCAAGCGGACGGAACAATGGTAGCAGCCAAAGATTCGCTAGCAACGATACGGCCTCTGCTGCTTCGCGCGGGCATTCGCACGCAACGGAGCCGTCGGCGATGCCTTCCTCGATTACCGGCAAGAGATATCCATCGGCCGACTCGTCAAACGAACTCTGATACTGCATCGCCAGCAGACGCGAACTCTTTACCGGATCCGCCGCAGGATGCATGCGCGCCCAAAGCTCAATTTGTGGTACGACAGACTCAGGCGCATAAAGTCGCTTGAGCTTTTGGGCGCCCGTCATATTGCCAGCACCGAGCGTCGCGCGGCGGCGTTCAACAATCGGAGCCATCGCTCGATCAAACGCGGCGTTAAAAATCTCTTCTTTGCTCTTGAAGTGATGATAGATAGCGCCCTTGGTCATGCCATCGAGACGATCAACGATATCCTGGATGCTCGTTCCCTCATAACCCTGTGCGCAGAATAGCTCCAGCGCCGCGTCGAGAATCTTCGCGACCGTCTCTTCGGGATATTTATTGCGACCCATAATCCGCCCATCCGCAACGCAAGCCTTATGCCTCACTGCGATATTTTAACGTTGCGGATGGCAAACGGTCGGTTCTACACCGCGGCGGGGCCGTGTTCGCCGGTACGGATGCGGATTACTTCCTCGACCGGCTCGACCCAGATCTTGCCATCGCCGACGGCTCCGGTGCGTGCGGCGTTACAGATGATGTCGACAATGCCGTCGACATGCTCATCGGCGCAGATAAGGGTGAACTGCACCTTAGGGATCGTGTTGACAAGCAACTCGTTGCCGCGCACGTATTCCTTCCAGCCATGCTGCGCACCGCAACCCTGCACCTGATTGATAGTCATGCCGCGAACATCGGCAGCAAACAGTGCGTCTTTAAGAACCTCAAGCTTTTCCTGGCGCACGATAGCCGTGATCTTTTTCATAATGAATTCCTCTCAATAATCAACGTATCCCTTTACATGAGACGCGGGTTTCCCAGGTGCCGCAAACCAACCTCAGAGATCATAAAAATTCAACTGACTGGTCTTAGCAGGTTTCCCAAGTGCCGCAGATTGCCGTGAAAGAGGAGCGAAGCGTACTTAAGTACGTGAGCGACGATTGAACGACAAGGTGTGGTGCTTGGGGAAGCTGCTAATCGAGCCCGGAGAACGAAGGATACGCGCTCTCGCCGTGCTGACTCGCATCCAGGCCCAGCGCCTCGTCGGCCTCGTCAACGCGTAGGCTGCCGTGGAAGAGCGCCTTGACCACCGCGGCGATCACCAAATCGAGCACCAGCACAATAGCGACCGTCACCACAATGCCCAAGATCTGCGAGATGAGCAGCGAGACATCGCCCGTGTAGAACAGGCCGCCCTTACCGGTCCACGAAAGCTCCGGCACGCAGAACAGGCCCGTAAGCACGCCGCCCAAGATGCCGCCGATGCCATGGCAACCGAACGCGTCGAGCGCGTCATCGTAGCCGAACTTGGTCTTAAGATGACTGATGGCCAGGTAGCAGACAGGCGAGACGATCAGACCCATGACCAGCGCCGCCCACGGCTCGACAAAGCCCGCGCCCGGCGTAACCACCACGAGGCCCGCGACCAGACCGGTGCTAGCGCCCACCAGCGTGGGGCGACCGGTGTGCACGCGCTCGAGGGCAAGCCACGAGACCATACCCGCCGCGCTGGCCGTCACGGTGTTGAGGATGGCGAGCGCCGCCACGGCGTCGGCCTTAAACTCGCTGCCGCCGTTAAAGCCAAACCAGCCAAACCAAAGCAGGCCGGCGCCCAGCGCCACAAACGGCACGTTATGCGGGCGATAGCTCACCATGCCAAAACCGCGACGACGGCCGAGCATCAAACAGAGGATCAGGCCCGTCAGACCGGACGAGATGTGCACCACGTCGCCGCCGGCAAAGTCGAGTGCGCCGATGATGTCGCCGATAAAGGAGCCATCGCCGCCCCAGACCATGTGGGCGAGCGGCGCATAGACCACGAGCAGCCAAATGCCCAGGAAGGCCGCCATGGCACCAAACTTAACGCGGCCGGCCAGGCTGCCCGTGACGATAGCGGCCGTGATCATGGCAAATGCCATCTGGAAGGCGATGTTGATGACCTGAGGGTAGACGGCACCGTCCGCGACGTTGCCCTCGGCCGCCTGCAGCACCTGGCCGAGCACCGGCAGGCACAGCAGCTGGTCAAAGCCTCCAATAAACGGACTCGAGCCGTCGCCGCCATAGGCCAGCGACCAGCCGGCGACAATCCACAGCACGCCCACCAGGCCAATGGCGCCAAAGCACATAAGCATGGTGTTGATGACATTTTTGCGCCTGGACAGGCCGCCATAGAAAAACGCCAGGCCCGGTGTCATTAAAAACACGAGCATGGTGCAGATGAGCATAAACGTTGTCGATCCCGAATCGTACATTCGCTCCCCCTTAGTCGCATGAACGCTGTCGGCGCCCATAATGCGGCCGAGGGGCAACTGGTGTAGACCAGATACGGCGTTGTTAAACGCTGCGTTGTCGAATGGAAACGGTGCCGCAATCTTGGAAACGGCGCGGCAACGGGCGCGAAACGAACGGGAAACGTGGGGGCGAGGAAGCCGCGGGCGCACCCGCCCCACCTAGCGGCGAAACAGCTCGCGGGCGCGGTCGCGGAGGTCGGTAGCTCGAATGACGCCTTCGTAGTGGTTGATGCGCAGGCGTGGGAAGGCATTAAAGAAACGCAGGTCGCGGCGGCTGAGCGACACGCTCGGCACCGGACGGCTCGCGCGTTTGCCGGCGCGGCGGCGGCCGAGCGACGGGCGAGGCATGCTCGGTGCGGCATCGGCCACGCGGCGGGCGGCAAGCGCCAGGCCGCGAGCACCATCCGAGATAAACGTCGGCACCGAAGCCTTCTCACGAAGGGCATCGAGCGTCGCGTCGCCCAACTCGGCCAGCCACGCGTTAACGGCACGGCTGCGGATATGCGTCTGAGCCACCGAGCCGATTGCCGATTCGGGAATGCGCTCAAGCATAGAATCCGAGGCGTCGGCGAGCGATTCGTTGATGCGATCGGCAAGGTCGGCACGTACGCACTCCAGCTGATCAGACAGACGGCGCCAGCTCGCCAGCGAGCACAACGCGTCGACCATCATCGCGACCGCGACGATAAAGGCGGACAGCCGCACAATCAGTACCGGCAGATGGCCCAGCAGGCCCAGTAGCGCTGGCTCCACCAGGCGACAAATGCACAACGAACCCAAGCCAAACGCGCAGGCCCAGTACAGGCAGATGCGTCCATGCAGGTTAAACGGCAGGTGCGAATAGTCCCAAAAACGGGCTCCCGTCGTCTTCTCGAGCAGCACGCCTACGCTGTACTCAATCACGCTGCATACAAGCGCCGCGGCGACAAACTGGCTCGGGGCATCCGGAATCCCGCGCAACAAAAGCCAGCAGGCTATGCCGCCCACACCATAGATAGGGCAACACGGTCCCAGTAAAAAGCCACTGTTGGCGAAGCGTCCGTGGTTGAGCATGGCGCAGACTGTCGATTCCCATGCCCAGCCGCAAAACCCGTAAAAGGCAAACGAGAGCACCAGTGCCGAGAGCGGACAGGAGGCAAGCGTCGCGCCGCCAAATGCCATATCAATCGCGGTTCCCACCGTCTACCCCCTCCTCTTTTCACTCGATTCGCTGCTCACGCCATCGTCCGGCTCGTCCTTGCGCGGTAGACGGCCGGCAACCGTCTCGCGTAGAGCGCACCATTTATCTGCCAGGCATACAATCCATGCCTCACGACACGTCGGCGGCACCGGCACCAGCGGAAACATATGGCGCACGATGATATTCCGTTCGCGCGGCGTCAGCTCAAAATCTTCCTCGGCACGCGTCAGGGCAAAAAACGGGTGGCGAAAGCCATGCAGCCGATGGCTTGGGTCGGGATCGTGCCAGTCATAGAGAAAGTAATCGTGCAGCAGGGCCCCGCGCAGTAACGAGGCGCGGTCGACCGAGACACCGACGCGGCCCAGGCGCTCGGCAAAGGACAGACTTGCCCGCGCCACCGAGGTCACATGTGCATAGACCGTCACATCACCATGCTGGATAAACTCGCGCGTCAGGTCCAGACGGCCCGCCTGTGCCAGTTGACGGGCAGCATGGTCTACTTCGCACGCGATTTTCTCGGCACGAACGACATCGGACATGCTGCCTCCTTCCAGCGACTCACGGCGACAAGCCACAGCCTGTGCACAATCGATAAAAACATCATGGAACACATCAGTATGGCATCGGACAAAACGTTTTGCCCCACCAGTTGGCGAATTACCGCGCCGCCGTCACATATCAAACGCCAAAATGTGCGAGACTGTCTTGTGCAATTGTGCCGGCCGAGGGAGTGCCGGCGCACGATTCGCATGGAGTAACCCACAACGATGCTGCTTACGCAAACGACAACGCCCGAGGACGTCAAGGCTCTCGACCGCGCCGAGCTTCCGCTGCTCTGCGGCGAGATCCGTCAGGCAATCCTCGAAAGCTCCGCCGCCGTCGGCGGGCACGTTGCCCCCAACTTGGGCGTCGTTGAGCTTACGGTTGCGCTTCATCGCGTGTTTAACTCCCCCATCGACAAGATTGTCTTTGACGTTTCGCACCAGACCTACGCCCACAAGGCGCTGACCGGGCGCGCGTACACTTATATCGATCCAGCACGCTATGGCGAGGCTTCCGGCTTTGCCAATCCCGACGAGTCCGAGCACGACCTGTTTGCCATGGGCCATACCTCCACGTCGGTGAGCCTGGGCTGCGGCCTTGCCCACGCGCGTGACCTGGCGGGTGACGCGTACAACGTCATCACCGTTATTGGCGACGGCTCGCTTTCGGGCGGCCTGGCGTTTGAGGGCTTTAACAATGCCGCCGAACTCGATAGCAACCTGATCATCATCGTCAACGATAACGACCAGTCCATTGCCGAAAACCATGGCGGCCTGTATCGCAATCTGGCCGAGCTGCGCGCCAGCAACGGCACCTGTGAGCGCAACGTTTTCCGCGCGATGGGGCTCGACTACCGCTATCTGGACGCCGGTAACGATGTGTTGGCCCTCGTCGACACGCTGCAGGAGCTGCGCGACATCGACCACCCCATCGTGCTGCACGTCTCCACTGCCAAGGGCAAGGGTTTTGAGCCGGCCCAGAGCGACCCCGAGCGCTGGCACCACGTGGGTCCGTTTGACATGGCGACTGGGCGCAAGCTCTGCCCGGGCCATCCGAGCGAGCCCGCACCGCGCACCTATGCCGATATTACGGGCGAGGCGCTCAGTGCCGCCATCGAGTGCGATTCGCAGGTCGTGGGCATCACCGCCGCCACGCCCTACATCATGGGCTTTACACCCGAGCTTCGCGCTGCGGCAGGCAAGCAGTTTGTCGACGTGGGCATTGCCGAGGAGCACGCCGTGACCTTTGCCACCGCGCTTGCATGCTCGGGCGCCAAGCCAGTCTTTGGTGTGTACGGCACGTTTTTGCAGCGCGCCTACGACGAGCTGTGGCACGACCTGTGCCTCAACGATGCCCCCGCAACCATCTTGGTGTTTGGCGCGTCGATCTTTGGCACCACGTCCGAGACGCACCTTTCGTTCTTTGATATTTCCATGCTGGGCGGTCTTCCCAACATGCGCTACTTGGCGCCGGCCTGCATGGAGGAATACCTGTCCATGCTGAGTTGGTCGCTCGACCACCGCGAGCATCCCGTGGCGATTCGTGTACCGGGCATCGGCTTGGTGAGCCGCCCCGACCTGGCACCTGCCGAGGACACCGATTACAGCGCCGCTCACTATAACGCGGTACGTCAGGGCCGCGACGTTGCCGTGCTCGCGCTTGGCGATTTCTTTGAGCTGGGCGAGCGCGTTGCAAACCGCTTGGCTGCCGAATACGGCATCGAGGCCACGCTCGTCAACCCGCGCTTTGCAACCGAGCTTGACCGCGAGTTCCTCGACAGCCTTGCCGCCGAGCATCGCGTTGTCGTCACCCTCGAGGACGGCATCTTGGACGGCGGCTGGGGCGAGCGCGTGGCATGTTATCTGGCATGCACGCCATTGCGCACGCGCACCTTCGGCATCGCCAAGGGCTTCCCCGACCGCTACGACCCAAACGAGTTGCTCGCTCAAAACGGCATGACGGTCGAGAACATGGCCGCCGAAGCCGTGAGACTACTCAACGAGTAAGAAAACCTCCGCAAGGGAAGCACCCCTGCGGAGGTTTTTATTCTCGCGACGCGATTATCTCAATCTGTAACATCTAGGGCCCGAATTCCCGTCTAACTGTTACAAATCTAGACAAGACGTCTTTGCCCCAGACCTTTGTCTCAATCTGTAACAGATAGAGACCTTTTGGCCGTCCAGATGTTACAGATTGAGACATTCGAATTCCCCTGAAGAGAAAATCTCGATCTGTAACAGTTACTCGGCAAAAACGGCTGCAGATGTTACAGATTGAGACAAAGTAGCGAGACAGGCCACCACATCTGCAAGAACCACCACAAAGATGCCTGTCCCTTTTTGGTAGGTAGAATAACCCATAAGGCAAGTATGTTTCTGAGTTATTTCGTGTTGACCCATTTGAGCGGGATAGGGTATAACTCTACTCAACCGCTAGGGATTTTATTGAGAAAGGTGTTCTACCATGAGCAAGAACCTCTCCCAGCAGGTCGTTCTCGACCGCCGCGGCTTCGTTGCCGCCACCTTCGCAACCGTCGCCGGCCTTGGTCTTGCCGGCTGCTCCGACACCAGCGCCGAGGCCGACAAGGGTTCCGCCGCCGGCTCCTCCAAGAGCTCCGAGGATACCGAGGCTTCCACCACGCTCGATGCCAAGGCATTCGACAAGCTCGTCAACGACGGCCCTAAGGCCGATGACGACGCCATCGCCGCCAGCACCTGGGCGACCGCCGTCAAGGACGCCGGCGTCTTTAAGATCGGTGGCGTTCAGACCTCCACGCTCTTCTCCCTCCTCAACGAGAAGGACGGTCAGACCCGCGGCTTCGACGCCGGCATCGCACAGCTCCTGTCCAACTACATTCTGGGCGAGAACAAGGTCGAGATCACCCAGGTGACCTCGGACACGCGCGAGTCCGTCCTGCAGAACAGCCAGGTCGACGCCGTCTTTGCCACCTACACCATTACCGATGAGCGCAAGAAGCTCGTCTCCTTTGCCGGTCCCTACTACTACACCCAGCAGGCTATCCTGGTGCTCGCCGATAACGACGACATCAAGAGCGTCGACGACCTGGCCGACAAGAACGTCGCCGTCCAGTCCGGCTCCAACGGCCCCGCCATCCTGGAGGAGTTCGCTCCCAAGGCCAGCCAGCAGGAGTTCAAGACCGACGAGGAGGCCCGCCAGGCACTCCAGCAGGGCCGCGTTGACGCCTACGTCATCGATAACAACATGCAGCAGAGCGCCCTGGTCCGCGAGCCCGGTAAGTACAAGATCGCCGGCAAGCCCTTCGGCAGCAAGGAGCCCTATGGTATCGGCCTGCCGCTCGATTCCGACGGCGTCGCCTTTGTCAACGACTTCCTTAAAAAGATCGAGGACGACGGCACCTGGACCGAGCTGTGGCAGATCTGCATCGGTGACCGTACGGGCGACACCAATGTTCCCGAGCTGCCCGAGATCGGCGCCTAGGCAGCGAGCCTGGTAACGACCGCAACGAAACCATACGGAAACGCATGATGCGCTTTATTGCGGTAAACTGTTTCCTCACTGAGTTGTCGGGGCTTCCGTACACACGGGAGCCCCTTTCCTTACCGGCGGGAGGTCCGCATGAGTCTCTCCGAGCTCTGGTCGCTCTATGGCCAGAACTATATCGACGCACTGCTAGCAACCTGGGGCATGACGCTTGAGTCGTTTGCCATCGCCATGGTGCTGGCCGTCGCCGTCACCGTGATGCGCGTGTCGCCGCTCAAGCCGCTGCGCGTCTTTGGCGACCTGTATGTTCAGGTCTTCCGTAACATCCCCGGCATCGCGCTACTCATCATCGTCGTCTATGCGCTGCCGCCGCTCAAAGTCGTCCTGCCCTACCGCACCTGCGTTATCGTCGCCACGGTCCTTTTGGGCTCGGCCTTTGGCTCCGAGAACTTTATGAGCGGCATCAACACCGTCGGCGTCGGCCAGGTGGAAGCCGCCCGCTCGCTCGGCATGAGCTTCAGCCGCATCCTCGCCAAGATCGTGATTCCGCAGGCGCTGCGCTCGAGCGTATTGCCCATGACGAACCTCTTTATCGCCGTCATGCTCACCACCGCGCTCGGCAGCCAGGTGCCGCTTAAACCGCAGGAGCTCACCGGCGTGGTGAGCTACATCAACACGCGCTCGCTCGGCGGCGTCGCCGCGTTCTTTATTTCGGCGCTCGGCTACCTGGGCACGGCCTTTGTGGTGAGCCACATTGGCAACTACATCGATAAGAAGGTGAGGATCCTCCGATGAGCAAACATTCCTCCCCTGCACTTACCATGCGCGATGCGCTCTACGAGACTCCCGGCCCCAAGATGCACGCCAAGATTCGCATCGGCACCGCCATCTCGCTTGTCGCCGTCGCCGCGCTCGTCGTCCTCGTGCTGCAGCGCTTTTATGTGACCGGTCAGCTTTCGGTTCACTATTGGTATTTCTTTACGCACCTCACCACCTGGAAGTTCCTGCTTGCCGGCTTTGAGGGCACCGTTAAAGTCGCACTCACCGCCGGCGCCATCGCGCTGGTGCTGGGCTTAGCCCTTATGCTCGGCCGCACCAGCGACATCAAGCCGCTGCAGCTGGTCTGCCGCGTGCTCACCGATTTCTTCCGTGGCGTACCGAGTCTGCTGTTCATCTACTTCTTCTTTTTGGTGCTGCCCCAGTACAAGATCGCGCTGCCGTCGTTTTGGATGCTCACGCTTCCCGTCGCGCTCGCCGCAGCCGGCGTACTGGCCGAGATCTTCCGCGCCGGCGTCAACGCCGTGCCGCGCGGCCAGGTCGAGGCCGCCCAGGCGCTCGGTCTCTCCAAGGCTAAAATCACCTTTAAAATCGTGTTGCCGCAGGCTATTCGATTTATCATTCCGTCGTTGATTTCGCAGCTTGTGGTTGTGGTCAAGGACACCACCGTCGCCTATGTGGTGAGCTACCCCGACCTCATGCAAAACGCCCGCGTGCTCATTACCAACTACGACGCCCTCGTGTCGGTCTACCTGGTTATCGCGGTCATCTACATCCTCATCAACGTCGCGATCAACAAGGCCGCTGTCTATGTTTCGCACAAGACCGGCGCGACCATCATCCGCTAACGCTTTACCATTTCGAGTCATAAGGAGCCGAGCACCATGGCACAGAGCACCTCTTCCACCGGCAATCAGCCGCTGATCGAGCTCAGACACGTCGATAAGCACTATGGCGATCTACACGTCCTCAACGACATCAATCTCTCGGTCGACCGCGGCGAGGTCGTCGTTGTGATCGGGCCCTCGGGCTCGGGCAAGTCGACCATGTGCCGCACCATCAACCGCTTGGAAACCATCGACTCGGGCGAGATCCTCATCGAGGGCGAGCCCCTGCCGCAGGAAGGCAAGGACCTTGCCCGCATGCGTGCCGAGCTGGGCATGGTGTTTCAGCAGTTCAACCTGTTCGCACATATGACCGTGCTGCAGAACGTCATGCTGGGGCCGGTCGACGTGCTGGGCGTGTCCAAGGAGGAGGCCCGTGAGCGCGCCATGGACCTGCTGAGCCGCGTGGGCGTGGCCGAGCAGGCCGACAAGGTACCCGCACAGCTTTCGGGCGGCCAGCAGCAGCGCGTGGCCATCGCCCGTTCACTCGCCATGCAGCCCAAGGCCATGCTCTTTGACGAGCCCACAAGCGCCCTCGATCCCGAAATGATCAACGAGGTGCTCGAGGTCATGGTGCGCTTGGCCCAGCAGGGCATGACGATGATCGTCATCACGCACGAGATGAACTTCGCCCGCCGCGTGGCCGACCGCGTCGTGTTTATGGCCGACGGCCAGATCGTGGAGACCGGCACGCCCGACGAGTTCTTCGACCACCCCCAGACCAAGCGCGCCCAGGACTTCCTCAACTCCATTAAGGGCCACTAGCCAGCCACCCCGTGGGACAAATCCATTGAAAGTGTTGTCCCACGTCTCTCATGCGCCCTGTCACCTTCAGATTCGAAAGCAGCACCTATGATCGGAACCCGTACTTCCTCGTCCTATACCCCGCATGTCGAAGTCGCCCCCGCCGACCGTCCGCTCATCCTCGTCGCGCCGCGTTGGGAAGATGCAAAGCCGTTTTTAAGCGAGACGCTCTCCCCCAACGAGGAAATCGCAAGCGTCTTTGTCGATGCCATCCTTGCCGCCGGCGGCCTGCCACTACAGATGTCTATTACCGAAGACATTGAGGTTATCCGCCATTACGTCGATATCGCCGACGGCATCGCCATCCCCGGCGGCCCGGACGTCAATCCCAAACGTTGGGGCGATGATCGACCCTACGACCCCACCCTCTGCTGCGAGATCCGCGATTGCTTTGAGTTTAAGCTGGTCGGCGAGGTGCTCCGCGCCAAAAAGCCGCTCTTTACCACCTGCCGCGGCACGCAGCTGCTCAATGTCGCCACCGGCGGCACCCTGTGCATGGACGTGCCGAGCCTGGGCGCGCGCGAGGGCCGCACGCAGTGGCGTCACACCCACGTGCTCAACGATCCCGTACACCCTGTCGAGGTCATGCCGGGCTCGCTGCTGGAGCGCGCGCTTGGCGGGCACAGGCTGATCCAGACCAACTCCGCACACCACTGCTGCGTCGATCGTCTGGGTAAAAGCACGCGCTTGGTCGCCAAGGCAACCGACGGCGTTCCCGAGTGCATCGAAGTCGAAGGCCAACCGTTCTGTCTGGGCGTGCAATGGCACCCTGAGTACACGTGGAAGACGCTCGAGACCGACTTTAACCTGTGGAAGTCGTTTGTCGAGGCAGCGGCCAAAGTAAAGCAGGCACGCTAGCTCGCGAACCACTCAGGTTAAAGCCTCCTATGCCAGGGGGGCAGACACCAGCCACGGTGCCCGCCCCCCCTGTATTTGGTACGCTCGGTATGATTATCCCTCACAAACAATCAAAGAAATCTCGACCGCAATCGGTCTACGGTAAAGCAAATGGTAAAAACGCTTGCTACGTTAATTAGGCAGTCAATTAGAATCGAAATGCATTGACTATTCCCCAACGGGGTTACGCCACAAATCCACATGAGCATCGAGGACGGAAGCGGAAGCATGGAATTGGCCCCGAGCTGTATGTAGATCGCTACAACGTTGACAAGCAGCAGCATGCCAATCGGACCGAAGCCGGATCCAAAATAGGAAACAGCAATCACGCAAGAGACCACGTATGCAAGGCAGACGACACTCGCCAGAAGAAGTCGATAGCATAAAATATTCAGGTTGAAATACTGCCAAGCATCCAAAACGATTACGCAGTTAAGACAGTACAAAACGACACTCGACAGGATAAACGCGCCCAAAAGGGCAAAAGAAGACAGCACCACTCGCGCAACGATAGCGCACACACGCTTCCCTCCCCGAGCCTCCGACAACCCCCACGGTTCCTCAATAAAGCCCGAACTGACAAAGCGCGGCACAATGCAAGCCGCGATGAACGGAAAGAACAATGCATGAGCCAACGGGGCTACGTTGAACAGCAGACCGCGAAAAACCTCTGCATTACCAAATAGAAGGACATCCTCTGCAGATAGCCGAAGCGTCGGGTCTGGGAAAAAGCCCAAGAAACTGTTCTCACGGAGGCTACAGAACCACATCGGGAAAGAATTAAGCTGCAATACCACCATGCACGCATAAATTACCAGGATTAAGGCGTACGTCCATTTGCTCACATGCTTCAATTCTGAATGAAGGAATCTTCTAGTCTGACGAGCCATTGAGCACACCCCCAGCACGAAAGCTCACGAGAGCGTAAATCAATACCGATAGACAGCTGGCTGCCGCGCCATATCCCAGAAGCGTCAGCTGCCCCATATCGCTATACCCAAGGGCACATCCGACTCCGAGGTACGGCCCCGGAAGAAAGAAAATCCATCGCAAGGACGGTATGGGCGTCTGAAGGTAAGTTCCGTAGAGCGTCAAGCTCATGACAAATCCGATTATTACCACGGCCCCGCTAAATACGGCGCTGCTTGCAATCCGATAGATGGTCACCGTCTCCAACGCAACCGATATCACCAATACGGCGTTGATTATCATCGCAGGCAAAAATGCAGCCAGCATATCGTGCGTACAGCTTTGCCCACCACGTATTATGGCTATTGCAAACAGAAGAAGGCAAAGCACGCTATATGCTGCGCCAATTATCGAAGCAGACGAAAGTACATGTGCCAGAGCCCCGTTAAAGCGGGCAAGACCTCTTGCTGAAGAAATTCGGCATCCCTCTTCATAGCCGCGCTCCTGTAAAATCGCCAGGCAAACGATGAGCGGAACGAACAGGGAGGTGCCGGCAAAAGCACTGCGCACAAGGGACTCATCGGGTGCAGAAGGATCGATTACATTCCAGCAGAAACCAATATCCTCCCCAAAAACGCTATTGCCAAAGGCGAGCAACGTTGTTCCGTTTTTTAGAAAGACACAGAAGAGAAGGCCGAACGCCAGCATAAGCGTAAGACCAAACTTCGCCGGAAACATCCTGTGCAAACGCATCATATCTGCCTTTATGGGATGGATCGCCCGCTTCATAGCGAGACCGCCTTCATCAAGCGCCTGTAATACTCTTTTAGGGACGATGCCTCATCCCTTATGACGTCCATCGGTTCCTTTTTCAGCAGTTCGCCGTCATGGATAAACACGCAACTTGTTGCGACTGATGCCAACTCATCCAAATCATGGCTAGAGATGAGCATGGTCTTACCCTGTTCTCGATTCAATCGACCGATAAGGGCCCATATACTCTCGATGCCCAGCGGGTCCAACCCGTTTGCTGGCTCATCAAAAATAAGCAGATCAGTGTCACCCAACAAAGCTGTAGCTATATCCAGCCGCCGTTTCATTCCCAGAGAAAAACTGCTCACGCTCTTTTTCTCTTCGACGTCCAGCCCGGCTAGGCTCAAAACGCGAGGAATCTCACGATTCGCATCAAGCCCCCATTCCGAACATCGGATTTGGAGATTCTCAACCGCACTGAGGGATTGGTATGCTCCGCTGGAATCTGGCACATAGCCGACACGCGTCCGCATCAGGCCAAGCTCTCTTTTTGATTTGCCTCCAAAGAGCTCCACGCTCCCCGACGACGACTCGCAGAGGCCCAGCACTATTTTAATAAGCGTGCTTTTACCCGCCCCGTTTGCACCAACAAGGGCACAGAGCTCAGACTGATGCACCTCGAAGGAAACGTCATGCAAAACGTGCCGTTTCCCGTAGCGTTTTGAAACTTTTGATAACTTTATCGCTGATGCGTTCATTGGACCCCCGTTCTGCTTGATAGAAAAACCGCTCATATCGTTCCTTCTTTCTTTTATCGTTTTCCATGGTTGTTATTGTTTTTCAATAACACATATTTGTCAAGATAATCTAAAAGAAGGGACCCGTGTTAGACACGGGTCCCTTCACGCTGATACTTCGTTTTAGTTGTTCGCCTTAAGCTACTCGTCACTCAAATCGACAGCGAAGACTGATGTCGGAAGCGACGCCTCGTTGCCTCCACCATCCCGCATCTGTCTCACGACATTTTTTGCACGCTCAACAATAAGCTCCTCAAGCTCTTTCTCACTCACCCGCCGAATAATATCTCCCGGTTGACAGTCAAGTTCATCGCAAATATCGAGAAGCGTCTTAAGGCGAATAGCTTTAATTTTTCCGTTTCTTAGCTTAGAAATATTAGCCGGAGTATGCCCCGTGGCACGAATCAGATCAGCACTGGTCTTTCCG
The DNA here is from genome assembly GCA_048205395.1 of Collinsella sp. Classification (GTDB taxonomy): domain Bacteria; phylum Actinomycetota; class Coriobacteriia; order Coriobacteriales; family Coriobacteriaceae; genus Collinsella. The sequence goes on along the minus strand of DBEWUK010000038.1, from coordinate 12,054 downwards.
GTCTTAAGCAGCTGCGTCTCAAGCTCGATGATGAGATAGCTCATGCTTCCTCCTACACAAGCTCGTCAGACTGCTCTTGGAGCAGCGAGGCATAACTCCAGATCACCGAGATACACAGACAGACAGCCGCGCCGATAAGCGACCCCGCATCAAAGGCAACGCCTTGGCAAATCTCAATAACGAAGGAATGAGGCACGACGTAAAGCTCCAGTCCGCCAATGGTAAGATTGACCGATCCGTAGGCACCAATAAGCGAAACCGCGGCGTTAACAGCAAAGGCAAGCGCAAGAACACGGATAAGCCGCACATGCGTCTTGGTAAAGGGCGAGACGCCTCGCGAGATGTTACGGCTGATCCCACACAGAACGACAAGCGAAATACCCACGACGAGTGCCAGGCACAGTCCGCTTGGGATAACGATGCACCCGCCATCGAGAAGCGTCACGACGCCGAAAGAATCGACAGAAGCAACGTTTGCAACCGCATACCAGATCACGTAAACAACCAACGCGGCAAAAGCGACGAGCATCCCTGCAAAAACGGCTGCCATGCAAAAGCCAAGCTTCCTGATATTTTCGCCCGCTTTGGCCATACGCTGAACGCTGTTAGACATACACTCACCCTCATCGACTCTATCGTTATTCGAACAGTTTATCGAACAACGATATTGATTGCATGCGGAAAGCCCCGCCAGTGCGCATAGCCCATTCACTAATCAGAAGGGGTGAGAGTGGATTTTTGGACACGTATCGAACGAGAGTGGATAATCTCCCACTTCGAGGCCACCACCGGGCCTAAAACGGGAGATTATCCACTCTCATAGTCATCAAGGCTCGCAAGCTCTTATTCGGCCGCCTCGCGCAGGGCCGACATCGTAGCCGCATATTGCTGCTGCAACGCATGCATTCCCTCGCGAGCGCCGTCAACGGCATCGGCGCCGCGCAGCGCTTCGGTCACCACGACCGCCGGCTCGTACAGATTATCGAATCCCAGGTTCTGGCTCACGCCCTTGAGCGTGTGCGCTGCCATAAACGCTTCCTCGGCGTCTCCTGCCGCCATGGCAGCCTCCAACCTGTCCATGCTCTCGTCATCTAAAAACTTGAGGGCAAAGCGGGCAAGCATTTCCTCGCCCATCAGCCGAGCGCACGCGTCATCATAATTGGCGCTGATCTTCTCATACGCCTCACGCATGGAAATCATGGATTAAAAACTCCTTTGGTCAAACTAAATCGTGGGAAACGCGACGACGTCGGCGGGGCGTGCCAACGTCTCGGCAATACGGTCTTGCACCTCGAGCAGGCAGTCGAGCAACAGCGGGTTAAAGGTGCCGCACTTACCTTCCAGAATCATCTGGATTGCCTCCTTGTGCGGGATAGCGTCCTTGTACACACGCACGCTCGTCAGCGCATCATACACGTCAGCCACCGAAACCACCTGTGCGGCAATAGGGATCTCGTCGCCCTTAAGGCCATCGGGATAGCCCTTGCCGTCCCAGCGCTCGTGATGCCAACGCGCAATCTGGTACGCATATTCCATAAGCGCATTGCCAACGTGATGGCGGCCCAGCTCAAGCAACATGTCGGCACCGATCGTGGTATGCGTCTTCATAATCTCGAACTCCTCGGGCGTAAGGCGTCCGGGTTTGTTGAGAATCGCATCGTCAATCGCCATCTTGCCGATATCGTGCAGCGCCGAAGCCAGAGCAATCGTGGAGCGTTCCTCATTGTCGAGGGAGATACTGTCGCTACGCTGGACCAGACAGTCAAGCAGCAGCTCGGTCAGCTTTTCGATATTCGTAACGTGCCTGCCGCTCTCGCCATTGCGAAGCTCCATGACGCCGGCCATGATGTCGATGAGCATGCGGCTGTTCTTGACGCGCTCGTTGTACTGCTGGGACAGCAGGTTCGTCAGGCGGCGCTGCTTGGCGTATAGGCGGATGGTGTTGCTCACACGGCGGCGCACGACACGGGAGTCAAACGGGCGGTTGATATAGTCCGAGGCGCCCAGCTCGTACGCGCGCAGAACCATATCATCGGAATCTTCGCTCGAAATCATGATGACAGGCAGATTGTCGATACCCGATCGGCGCGACAAATCGGCCAGCACCTCAAAGCCGCTCACGCCCGGCATGACAATGTCCAGCAGCACAAGCGACAACTCATCGCCATAGCGGTCGACCATGTCGAGCGCCGCACGACCGTTATCAGCCTCGAGGATGCAATACTCGTCCTTGAGCATCTCGTTGAGAATGGCTCGGTTCATCTCGGAGTCATCGACAATAAGCACCAAAGGCTTTTCGCTTTGGAAGGCCTCGATGGAATCGGCATCGGTCACGACCGTACCGGCTTTTGCCTTAGCGCGGCTCAGTAACTGGACAGCGCGGCCAACGCCCTCATCGACCGTCTCGCCATGAATACGAACGCCACCAACGCATGCCGTCAAGCTCACGTACTCATGGCCCGGAATAATCGTGGCATGAACGGCATCGGATACCTGACGCAGGCGACGGGCGAAGTCATCGGAGGGAATATCGGGCATGACGGCCACAAACTTGTCGCAGCCATAGCGCACAAGTTCGTCAGTCGAACGAATTCCGCTGCGTATGGCTGTTGCCACGGCACCGAGTGCAAGGTCGCCGGCATGGCGGCCACACGTATCGTTGAAGACCCTAAAATCATCAAGGTCGATCACCACGACGCCGGCCTTCATGCGGGCGCTACGGAGCTTTTCCTCGTAATATCGGCGATTGCGCACACTCGTCAGTACGTCGGTGTAGACAAGGTCCTCTTCTGCAGCTTCTTGCTCATCAATCGGACGCACCATCAGCAAAACATGAGGCTCACCCTCGACCTTTAGAGGGCGCAGACGGGCGCGGTATTCAACGCCATCGTTGAGCAGTTGCTCCGACACCTCACCCGAATCTGCCAAGGCCTCAAGACTCGACTGACGCAGACAAGGGCAGCGATCGCCGGCGAGCAGGCAGTTAGGCTCGCTCTTAATCTGATCGGCCGACAGCAAACGTACCACGGGGTAGGTCTTCGCGACACGGGCGACCTCGGCGGCAGCCTCCTCGTCGGTTAGATTGACCTCGTGATTATTGAGCATATGGGGCCCTTTCGATAGTTTCGCATGGTAGCGATGGGTTCCAAATGTTACAAGGGTAACACCTTGCCGATGCAGGTAAGCACGTGAATGCTGCTACATTTTTATGAGTTGGCAGACGGCGCGATCGAAGCCGCAGACATGAGGTTTTGAGCACATTTGTTAACACGGCCGAAACGCTTGCGGATGGAGCCTGCTTTGGCTATTGCGGGTGCTAGAACCCCAGGATGCCACGGACAGCCCGGGCAGCCGCTACTGGGCGATCGCGCAGGCCGTTGTGCGCCCCGGGAATCGTTACGAGCGGACAGTCCAAAAGCTCAGCCGCCATCCTCGTGCCCGCCTCGCGGGGCGTGCCAATCGAGAGCTCGCCCAGGAGCACGGCGGCCACCGTTTTCGACGCGCGAACGCTATCCCAATCGGGAACGCAGGTCATAGTAATCCCGTATTCGTTTGCCATGAAACTACGGCCGTTGCGCAGGGCATGCCTGGCTTCTGCCTCGGTCGTCCCAGGAGCCTCGGGGTCCAAGTCGCCGAGGGCTCCCAAGAAAAGCCGGAGCGCCCTTGAAACCTTTCCAGCCGCAATCATATCGAGCAAAACCGGAGCTGCGCCCATGCCGGCGCCTTCGGCCGACACAGCCGGCTCATGCAGAATCGCACGGGCGACGAGATGGGGTTCGGCGCGAAGAAGCTCCAGCGCCACCAACGTACCGGCACTATGCGCAAGCACATTTGTCGGAGCGCCAACGTGTTCGATCACGGCTTGCAGGTCGGCGGCCTGAGTGGCAAGATCATAGCTGCCGTCTGCCGCTTCGCTGCTGCCACCACAGCCGCGGCGGTCGTAGACAATTACGCGGTAGTTGCGGCTGAGCTCACAAGCGATGCTGTCGAAAAATGTGCCGTCGACACAAGCGCCGTGCACGCACACCAAGGCAGGAGTGTCAGGCGACACATCCGGGCCGGCATATTCGCGACAGGCAATCGTGGTGCCCGCATTCTCGACCGTAAAATCCATGTTGTGCCCCCATCATCAACGCCCATCCAGTTGTACATCAGTACGGTTGGATGGACCCGCATTGCCTTACGCCTTGTTAACAGATTAACTGTACCCGACCCGAGGCTTTTCATGGCACCGCATAATGAGCGACGTGAAAAAACGAAACTTGTAAAGCAAGGGCCCGTACCTTGCTTTGAAGCCGATGCTATGCTTAGGCACAATTGTCTTGAGGAGCATATGCCTATGTCTACGTTTTTGAATGCCAGCCCCATCTTTGGGCCCGTTCGCAGCCGTCGCCTTGGTCTCTCGCTCGGCGTCAATATGATGCCGGCCAGCGGCAAAATCTGCACGTTCGACTGCATTTACTGCGAAAACGGCCTCAATGCCGAGCGCCCCTGCCACGATTCGTATAACACGGCTGCCGTGGTACTCGACGCGCTCGAGGCCAAGCTGCGCGAGATGGCAGCTGAGGGCGGGCTCCCCGATGTAATCACGTTTGCCGGCAACGGCGAACCCACCGCCGCATCGGAGTTTCCGCAGGCCATCGCTGGTGCCGTCGCGCTTCGCGACCAGCTGGCCCCAAACACCAAGATCGCTGTACTCTCCAACGGCACGCGCGCCGACCGCCCCGAGGTACACGATGCGCTCATGATGGTCGACGACAACATCCTCAAGCTCGATACCGTCGACCCGGCGTTTATCCAGCTGCTCGACCAGCCTGTTGGCCCCTACGACGTCGAGCACCAGATCGAGACGTTCGCAAGCTTTGACGGTCATGTCATTATCCAGACGATCTTTTTGACCGGCGAGTACCGGGGCAAGCTCATCGACAACACCGGCGAGGAGTACGTCGGCCCTTGGCTCGCGGCACTTGAGCGCATTCGCCCACAAGAAGCAACCATCTACACGGTGGCGCGCGAGACACCGGTCGCCGGCCTTGCCAAAGCGGCGCCCGAGGTGCTCGACAAGATTGCCGCATGCGTGCGCGCCCTCGGCATCCCCTGCCAGGTGAGCTACTAGCAAAACCACGCAGCAGCTAGTGCCCGCCATCCCGCCCCATCAGTTGCGGTGATATAGTTCCTATTTGTGCTGTTAAACCGCTTAAATCGGAACTATATCGCCGCAACTTTTATGGACGCGTGAGTGGGCTATACTAGCTGCGAATGAAAGGAAGTTAGCCATGTATGACAAAGGACCCGTACCCGGCCGCAACGACGCTTGCTGGTGCGGCAGCGGCAAGAAATATAAGAAATGCCATAGCGCCTTCGACGAGCGCCTCGAGCGCCTGTGGGAGGAGGGCTGGGAGGTTCTGCCCCGTACGCTCTACAAGACGCCCGCCGACATCGAGGGCATCAAGCGCTCCGCCGCCATCAACGTGGGCGTGCTCGACTACGTAGGCGAGCACATCGCCGCGGGCATGACCACCAACCAGATCGACCAGATGATCTACGACTACACCGTCGAGCACGGCGGCACGCCGGCCGACCTCAACTACGAGGGCTATCCCAAGAGCGTGTGTACCTCGATCAACGACGTGGTCTGCCACGGTATCCCCTGCGATACGGACGTGCTGCACGAGGGCGACATCATCAACGTGGACTGCTCCACGATCCTAGACGGCTACTTTAGCGACTCGAGCCGCATGTTCTGCATCGGTGAGGTCTCTGCCGAACGCCAGCGCCTGGTCGACGTCACCCGCGCCAGCGTGGAGGCGGGTCTGGCAGCCGTCAAGCCATGGCTGCCGCTGTCCGTTATGGCCGAGGCCGTGCAAAAGACGGTCGAGGACGCCGGCTTTAGTGTGGTGCGCGAGTACGGCGGACACGGCATCGGTAAGGAGTTCCACGAGGACCCGTTTGTGGGCTTTACCACCGAGGCGCCCGATGTGGACACCATCATGGCTCCGGGCATGGTCTTTACCATCGAGCCCATGGTCAATGCCGGAGCGCCCGACATCAAGATTAGCAAGGGTGACGGTTGGTGCGTGCGCACCAAGGACGGCAGCGATTCGGCCCAGTGCGAGGTACAGCTCGTGGTGACCGAGGATGGTTACGAGCTGCTGAGCTGGTAGCCGTGGATGCGCCGGATGCTGACGGGCACGCTCGTCTTGCATCCGGCGTTTTTATTTGAACGTTTTGCCTGATACAACCTGCCAAAATAAACCTGTCCCTTTTTGGCAGGTCGAGCGGAGAGGACTGCTTGTGAACATCCTGGTTTTGTTGCCCGTCAACGACCGTCATCGCGCAATTCTTGAGTCGAGCGCTCCGGGCGAGGACTTTATCTACACGAGCGCCGACGCCATCACGCGTGAGCAGGTCGCCAACGCCGACGTGATCTTGGGCAACATAGACCCTGCCCTGCTTACCGCGTGCGAGCACCTCCAGCTGTTGCAACTGCAGACCGCGGGCTATGACGATTACTTGGCCGCCGGCACCGTGCCAGCCGACGCTAAGCTCTCCTGCTCGGTGGGCGCCTACGGCCAGGCCGTAAGCGAGCACATGTTTGCCATGGTCCTTTCCATGATGAAGCGCCTGCCCGGCTATCACGACTTGCAGCGCGAGCATCGCTGGGATGATTTGGGGCCGGTCACCTCGCTCAAAAATGCCAACGTGCTGGTGCTGGGCGCGGGCGACATTGGCGGCCACTTTGCCACGCTCTGCCGCAACATGGGTGCGCACGTCCGCGGCATCAAGCGCCACCCGCTCGTCTACCCCATTGTGTTTGAGGACATGGACGGCATGGACGCCCTGCCCGAGCGCCTGGCCGAGGCTGACATCGTCGCATCCTTTATGCCCAGCACGCCCGAGACCCGCGGCCTGGCGAACGCCGATTTCTTTGCCGCGATGAAGCCGGGCTCCTTCTTTGCCAACGGCGGCCGCGGCGATCTTGTGGTCGCCGACGACTTGGTTGCTGCCCTGGAGTCGGGACATCTCGCCGGCGCCGCGGTCGACGTCACCGATCCCGAGCCGCTGCCTGCGACAAGCCCCCTGTGGAATGCGCCCAACATGCTCATCACACCGCACGTCTCCGGCTGGTTCCACCTGGCCGCCACGCTCAACAATGTGGTCGACATCGCCGCGGAGAATCTGCGTCACCTGCAGGCCGGCGAGACCCTGCGTTGCTGGATCGAACACTAGGGTTCCGCCGTTCTAACGAACGGCGGACCGGTCGACGCTGCGCGCCGCCCAGAGCGACAATTTGTCATTCAAAAGGCAAGGCATGACCAGAAGGTCTATGCCTTGCCTTTTTCATGCCAACTTGTTCGCTCTGGACATCGCTCGCTGACGCTTGCTCAACCTGCGGTGTCTTAACAATTCCGTCCAGCTGTTGGCATTGCGGCATTTGTCCAGATAAAACCTGCCAAAATGAACCTGTCCCTTTTTGGTAGGTTTGGCGCAATGGAGTCAGGTTGGCTTGCGCCATACCGGTAGTTCTGTCTGCGACGCTCTCGCCAAAGTGATATCAAACATACATCTAGCCTTTTCGACACTTCGCTTATTAGAGCCAGTCCGTCTCCTCGTCATAGCGGTCCGAATAGGCGTTACGCTTGAGTTCTTCAGCACCCGTTGGTCGCGCCTTGGACACGTCGACCCCTGACTCATGGCAAGCGGCGACGAACAGCTGTAAACCCCGATCAATAAGCTGAGCCCCACGCTCGGCCTTCAGTTCTTCGGCTCGCATTTAGAGCTCCACGCTTTCGGCTCCGTTGATGGTTAGGTCGCGCTCGTAGAAGGCGGTGAGGGCGCGGATGGCGTACATCACGTCGCGCACGCCGCCGGTCTCGTAGCTCGAGTGCATGGCCAGCTGCGGCAGGCCCATGTCCACGGCATGCATGCTCGCCTGCATATTGGACAGATTGCCGAGCGTGGAGCCGCCGGCCATATCGCTCTTGTTGGCGAAGGCCTGCGTGGGTACGTCGGCGTCATCGCAGATGGCCTGGAACACCGCGCGGCTAAAGGCATCGGTGCAGTAGTGCTGGTTGGCGGCTTCCTTGATGACGATACCGCCGTTGAGCACCACCTGATTGCGGGCGTCGCACTTCTCGGCGTGGTTGGGGTGCACGGCATGTGCATTGTCGCAACTTACAAGCATCGAGGCAGCAAGTGCACGATGGTACGATTCGTCGTCAAAGCCCAGCGAGCCGTTAATGCGGCGTAGCGCATCGGCCAAGAACGTCGACATAGCGCCCTGCTTGGTCTCGGAGCCAACCTCCTCGTTATCAAAGCAGCAGAAAACCGAAACGTCGTGCGCATTCTCGGCACCCAAAAATGCCTGCAGCGAGGTATAGGCGCAGGCCAGGTCGTCAAGTTTGGGCGTCGAGATAAACTCGTCGGCCCAACCCCAAATGCGCGCATCCTGACGATTGACCAGGAACAGATCGCGGCCCAAAATTTGCTCGGGCTCAACGTCCAGCTCATCGGCAATCAGAGCGTCAAAATCTCCCTGCTTAAGGTCACCGGCGCTGATGAGCGGGCACAGGTCGACGGCGCGGTTGGGCGCAAAGCCCTCATTAACGCCACGATTCATATGGATGGCAAGGCTCGGGATAATAGCGACCTCGCGCTCGGTGGAAAGCAGGCGGCTCTCAATACGGTCGCCTTCGCGTACCAACACGCGTCCAGCCAGCGCCAGCGGGCGATCGAACCAGGTGTAGTCGATCATGCCGCCGTAGGCCTCGGTGTTCAGGCGCAGCGTCTCGCCCGCGCCGTCAAGCTCAGGCACGGCCTTGACCTTAAACGTCGGCGAATCGCTGTGCGACGCCGTGAGCTGAAAATGATAGTCGCCGGCAACGCCGTCCTCGCCCCACGTAGCAGCCAGGTCCTCGCCCACCTTAAAGGCAACGACGCTCGAGGTGTTGCGCTGCGTGTAATAACGCCCGCCCGGCTCGATGTCCCATGCCGCGTTCTCGGGCAGGTAGGTAAAGCCCGCCTCGTCGAGCTCGGCCATAATGGTCGCCGCCGTATGGAACATGCTGGGGCATGCCTCGATAAAGTCGATAAGGTCGTTGGCGGCCTCGATATCGTCGGCCGTCACGTGCGCGCGCTCGGGCGTTTCCTGATCCGTCATGCTCTCCCCTTTCGCTGGGTTGATGGTCCCCTCCAGCATACCCCGCCACGCCAGCGCCGCACTCTTCATTCCGTGCTTAATTCCGCGCCGCTCACCAACTTGAGCCATCATGCCCGCGCCCCTTTTGCGACAATTGCGCTAACAGGACGAGAGGAGCCGTCATGAAGCCACGTAACATTGCCATCGCCTGCGGTGTCGCGGGAGTCGCCGTCGGCCTTGCCGCTGCCACCGGTATCGTTTATCACAAGCAAATCAAGTCCGCCGCGTCGCTCAAACGCTTGACCGGCTACGCGGATGGCTATGACCTGTACGCAATCGACATCGCCTACGACTACGATCTTGATCGCATCATCGCCGCTGGCGTGCGCGACGACCAGGCCTACATCGATGCCGTGGTGGCGCAGGTGCTGCCCGGTGTGCCGGCACATGTCCAGGCGCCCCAGTTTGCCTGCAGCGCTTTTGTCGCCGTAGATGCCGAAGGCCGCGTGCGCACCGGTCGCAATTACGACTTTAAGGACGACACCTCGGCGCTGCTGGTGCGCAATCACCCACGCGATGGCTATGCCTCCATCGGGTTTGCCGCCCTTAACAACCTGGGCGATAACACTCCGCTTGACTCCGTCGCCGGACGTGCCGCCGCACTCATGGGCCCGTTTGCCCAGCTCGACGGCGTCAACGAATGTGGCGTGTCCATTGCCGTACTCACCCTGGATTCCAAGCCCTGTGACCAGGACACGCAACGCCCCGTCATCAATACCTCGCTCGCCATCCGTCTGGTGCTCGACCGCGCGGCCACCACGCAGGAGGCTGTCGACCTGCTTTCCGCCTACGACATGCACGCCATGGCAGGACGCGATTACCACTTCTTTATCAACGACGCCGCCGGTGACGCGCGGGTGGTGGAGTGGGATCCGCGCGATCCGGACCGCGCTTTCAAAGCGACCCCTGTTCGCCAGGTCACGAACTTCTACGCCTGCTATGGCGACGAAGTGCTGCCCAACCAAAAGAATGGCGAGCTGGGCCATGGTAAAGAGCGCGCCGTCGCAGTCGCCGATGTCCTTGACGCCCATGTCGGTGCTCAGGACGAAGCGGTCGTGTGGAAAGCCCTGCGTGCCGCAGCACAAGAGCCCAATCCAGACGACATCACCAGCAATACGCAATGGTCGGTCGTCTTTGACAATACCGAGCCCGCTGCCGCCATCACGCTGCGCCGCCACTGGGGCAACGTCGATGCCTTCGCACTGTAAGGAGCCAGGCCCGTCGACCTTACGCTCCCTGACGTTGCTTACATTTCCATACGCTTGAGCTAACACGTTTTACCCCCGTATCAACAGTGTGCGGGGGTAAACTTATGCGCATGTTATAACTTGCCCGGAAGGATTCATCATGCTCAGGATCGGTCTTCTTACTAGTGGCGGCGACTGCCAGGCGCTCAACGCCACCATGCGCGGCATCGTCAAAACGCTCATGACCAATAGCGAAGAACCTATCGAGATCTACGGTTTTGAGGACGGCTACCAGGGACTTATCTACAGCAGGTTTCGCGTCATGACGCCCGCCGATTTTAGCGGTATCCTCACCCGCGGCGGCACCATCCTGGGCACGAGCCGCACGCCGTTCAAGCGCCTGGATACCCCCGAAGCCGATGGTGTCGAGAAGGTGCCGGCGATGGTCCACACCTATCATAAGCTGCAGCTCGACTGCCTGTTTATGCTGGGCGGTAACGGCTCCACCAAGACCGCCAACCGCCTGCGCGAAGAGGGCCTCAACGTTATCGCCCTGCCCAAGACCATCGATAACGACACCTGGGGCACCGAGCTGACGTTTGGCTTTACGAGCGCCATCGACGTCGCCACCAAGTGCATTGACGACATCCACACCACTGCCTCGAGTCACGGCCGCGTGTTTGTCATCGAGATCATGGGCCACAAGGTTGGCTGGATTCCGCTGTATGCCGGCGTCGCGGGCGGTGCGGACGTCATCCTGATCCCCGAGATTCCCTACGACATGGAAAACGTCATCAAGACCATCGAGCATCGCATGGAGACCGGCAGCCGCTTTACGATTGTAGCCGTCGCCGAGGGCGCTATCTCCAAGGAGGACGCGGCGCTGTCCAAGAAGGAGTACAAGAAGAAGCTCGCCGAGCGCACGAGCCCGTCAATCGTGTACGACATCGCCAAGGAGATCGAGGCCAAGACCGGTCGCGAGACCCGCGTCGCCATCCCCGGTCACACGCAGCGCGGCGGCCAGCCCGACGCTCAGGACCGCATCTTTGCGACCCAGTGCGGCGTCGAGGCGGCACTCGGCTGCCTACGCGGCGAGTTTGGCTACATGATTGCTCTGCGCGACGGCAAGATGTGCCACATGCCGCTCGAGGATGTCGCCGGCAAGCTCAAGTATGTCGACCCCCAGAGCGATCTGGTGCGTGAGGCCAAGGCGTTGGGCATCAGCTTCGGCGACGAATAGCCTCGGCCGAAATCCATCCCATCGGGCCCTCCGACCCCGCCCGACGTATTTCGATATGGCTCCTCCCTTGACTCCGTCAAAGGTCGCCAATCGAAATCGTCGGGCGGGGGCGGAGGGCCCTTCGTTTACACACTCGCCGAGGCTATTCGTCTTCTTGCTGCGGGTGCCTGGCCTGAAATTCAGTTGCGGTGAAATAGTTCCTGCTTAGCCCGCAAATGGCTGAATCTAGGAACTATTCCACCGCAACTTACGTATGATCGGAGCGGCTACAGCACAAGCATCGGCGTTCGTTTGATGGTCCGCCACGAAATGGGGCCATCTACTACGTTTAACTCGATGGGGCCAACCATGACCGCCTTTTCGAAAATCGACAGGCCTTCTACCTGCGGTTTTGTTTTTTGTTTTCCCGGCATGGTTGAGGGTATCCA
>DBEWUK010000035.1:0-7046 GCA_048205395.1 Collinsella sp. | reverse complement strand
ATTGTCAGCTAGTTGAATTTGAAGATCTGCGACGCGCGGTACCCAGGGGCCTGGGCTGAAAAGAAGCTGGTTGGTAGGTTGCCCGGTGGGGCTTGGTTATGTTTGTCGCGAGTTCCGCACGAGCCGAAGAGCACTTAATGTGCTCTTCGTGCGAGCCAGGACTGTAGAGCAGCAAACATAACCAAGCCCCACCGGGCAACCGGTCAGGTTAGGTTACTTCGCGGCGCCGGGGATGCCGTGGGAGGTTTTGGCGGTTTTGGCTCCGTTTACGATGGCAGTTTCCAGGGCCCTTACTGCGAGCATGCCCAGCAGGTCTAGGGGAACGGCGGCGCTTGCCTGGGCGCCCAGTTTGCCGCTGGCGAGGGTGTAGATGGTGTCGCCGTCGTTGGTGGTGTGCGTGGGACGGATGGCGTGTGCGTAGGCGTCTGCGGCCATCTGGGAGACCTTGGTGGCTTGTGCCTTAGTGAGTTCCACGTTTGTGACGATGCAGCTGATGGTGGTGTTGGTGCGGTCGAGCGGCATCTGCATGGATCCGGCGGCGGCAAAGGCTGCGAGTTCCATGTCGACGATCTGGTCGCTATCGGCCGCGGCGCGCATACCGGCGACCCACTCGCCGGTGAAGGGGTCGACCACGTTGCCGCAGGCGTTGACCGAGACCACGGCGCCCACCTTGATGGGGCCGAGCGCCACGGCGGCAGCGCCAAGGCCGGCCTTCATGCAGGTGGCGGGGCCCATGAGCTTACCCACGGTAGCGCCCGTGCCGGCGCCCACGTTGCCCTGCTCGAGCGTGGCGGGGGTGTTGTCGAGTGCTTCGCGCACGGCGGCGATGCCGGCCTCAATGTCGGGGCGAACGGCGGGATCGCCAAAGGCGAGGTCGAAGATGCAGCTGGAGCACACGATGGGCACCTGCGTGGGGCCGACGGGAAGGCCGATGCCGCGGCCCTCAAGCTCGCGAGCGACGCCGCTTGCAGCCTCGAGGCCAAAGGCCGATCCGCCCGAAAGGCAGACGGCGTGGACCTTGTCGACGGTGTTCTCGGGTCGCAGCAGGTCGGTTTCGCGCGATGCCGGGGCACCGCCGCGAACGTCAACGCCGCCGGTGGCGCCCTCGGGTGCCACGATTACGGTGCAACCGGTGCCGGCCTCCTCGTCCGTGTAGTTGCCATAGCAAAAGCCATCGACATCGCAGACGTCAATGGCCTCAAGCAGTGTGTCCATGTTTTCTCCTATCGGTTTTCCGCCGCGCCTTGTGCCCGGTCGGGATCCGTGCGGTACGCCAAAATTGTAGGCGCCGGGGGATACCCAGCGCCAGATGCAATTACGAGAGTTTTTGAATCGCGCGCGCGACGCGTGCGATGGGTAGGCCCACCACGTTATAGAAGTCGCCCGAAATATCGTGCACGAGCATGCGTCCTCCTGTGCCCTGAATGCCGTAGGCGCCGGCCTTGTCCATGGGCTCACCCGAGGCGACGTAGTGCTCAATCTGCTCGTCGGTGAGCTCGTAGAACGTCACATCGGTCACATTGACAAAGGACAGGCTTTCGGCGGCATGCGGGGCTGCCGTATCGCCTGCCTTAACGATGCAGACGCCGGTTGCGACCTGGTGCGTGCGGCCCGAAAGCTCACGGAGCATGGTGCGCGCCTCGTCCTCGGTTGCCGGCTTGCCCAGAATCTTGCCGTCAAAGGTGACGATGGTGTCGGCCGCGACCGTCAGCTCATTGGGCTCGGCATGCTCGGCGGCAACGGCGGCGGCTTTTGCGCGTGCTAAGCGTTCAACGAGCGTAAGCGGGGCCTCGCCATCAAACGGCGTTTCGTCGATATCGGCAGGAATGATGCGAATGTCATAGCCCGCCTCGTGCATCAACTCGATGCGGCGCGGTGATTGCGAAGCCAAAATCATAGCTGAATGCCCTCGGCGACCTTCTCGACGGTCTTGTCGCCGGCGAGCGTGCGCAGCAGCTCAAGCGCAAAGGGGAGCGACTGGGCCATGCCGCTGGCGGTGATGATGTTGCCGTCTTGCGTAACCTTCTCGCCGGTATAGGCGCCTTCGGGGAAGCTTTTCTCAAAGCCAGGGAAGCACGTGGCGTGGCGCCCCTCGAGCAGGTCGAGCTCGCCCAGGATAAACGGGGCAGCGCAGATGGCGGCGACGTGCTTGGTCGCGGCGAACTCGCAGACCACGTCGCAGACGCGCTGATCGGCGCGCAGGTTGGTGGCACCGGGTAGGCCGCCGGGTAGCACGACGCAGTCGTACTCGTCAAAGTCGATCTCATCAAAGAGCGCATCGCAGGTCACGGGGATCTGCAGCGAGCTTACGACCTCACGCGTGGGCATAATCGAGATGAGCGTGGCACGCACGCCGCCGCGACGCATGACATCGACCATGGTCAAGCATTCAATAGTTTCAAAGCCATCGGCGGCGAGAACGGCAACGCTGGGCATGAGGGTTCCTTTCATAGGCGGCATACAATTAGCCGTCTTATACCCCGAAGACCTCCGCTTGCCACGCTCGATTTCCCAATGATTTTTCTGAGCAATGATTAAGTGGCTAGTTGCGCTTAAGGTGGACGACGGTCTCGCAGTGGAAGGTTTGTGGGAACAGGTCGACTGGCGTGATCTTTACGGGGGAGAAGGTGCCTTCTTCGACAAAGCGTTTGAGATCGCGCGCCAGGGTGGCCGGGTCGCAGCTCACGTAGGCGACATCGCGAGCACTCGTGCTGGCGATAAGGTTGATCGCCTCGGGGGCGAGGCCTGCGCGCGGCGGGTCGACCACCAAGACGTCGGCATCCTGGTCGGGGAACTCGCGCACCGCGTCTCCGCCAATGACGTCGACGTTGTCAAGCTTGTTGATCTCTAGGTTACGGCGTAGATCGCGCACAGCGGGGCCGTAGGCCTCGACGGCGGCGACAAAGTCGCAGCGGCGGGCGAGCGGCAGGGTAAAGGTGCCGGCACCGCAGTACAGGTCCACGGCAAGCTCGTCTTCCTGCGGGTCGAGCGCTTCCATGACAAGATCGATCAAAATCTCGGCACCCTTGGTGTTGACCTGGAAAAAAGACGGGGCAGACAAGCGCATCTGACCCTCGGCGATATTCTCGGTCCATGAGCCCTCTCCGGCGAGCATTTCGACCTTGGAGACACGGCGGGCCTTCTTTTCGCCCTTGCTCATCACGCGCACGATGCTCGTGGGGTGAGCGGCGTCCGCCAGCACGCGGGAGACCTGCGAGCGCGGAAAAGAGCCTGTGGGCGTCCAGAGTGCGACCTCGAGTGCCTTGGTGCGGCGCGATGCACGAATGCCCACGCGTTCGAGCCCCAAGTCATGGCTGCCGCTTAGATAGTTGAGTGCGCCGACGACCGATTTGAGCGCCTTCGGGAAGCGCTTATCGAACAGCGGGCACGTATCGACGGTCACGATTTTGCTGGGGTCGACACCGTGCATGCCAAGGCGCACGCGACCGTTGACGACGGTCGGTTCGAGCTCGATTTTATTGCGGTAGCCCCAGTCGTCCTTGGTGTGGCAGATGGGCTGTACCAACTCATCGACCTGCTCAGGAGCGAACTTGCCGATGCGCTCGAGCGTGGAGCGCAGGTTTTGCTCCTTGGCGGCGAGCTGTGCCGTGCGTGAGAGATTGCCCCACGAGCAGCCGCCGCAGATGCCCACGAAGGGGCAGGGAGGCTGAATGCGATTGGGGCTTGGCTCCAGAATCTCGGTGGTGCGGGCGCGCATGAACGACTTGCCGTCCTGTACGACCTCGGCCTCGACGGTGTCGCCTGCCACGGCACCCTGCACAAAGACGGCCTTGCCGTTGTCGGCGTGCGCCAGCCCGTCGGCGCCGTAGGTCATCGATTCTATAGTGAGCTTCATATTCCTGCCTGTCATTCGCGTTGTTGTTCGCACCATGGTAGCAGGGAAAAGCGCCCCGCATCTGAGGCTTTCCTCAAATGCGGGGCGCTTCTACAAACTGCTTCTACAAACGACTATTTCGTCTTGCCGGTAATGAGCGTCTTAAGACCCAGGCCGATCAGGCCCAGGCCCATGCGCACGCGACCGGGGCGATGGCGCTCGATGGCCTTGGTCTTGCCAGCGGGCTTATCGCGACGGGCGCTCGTCTCGGGTGCGGGCTTGGTGACCTGCGTCTCGGGTCGAGGTGCAGGTGCAGGCTCGGGCTCAATGACGGTCGCCTGGACCTCTTGGACCTTGGGTGCTACTGGCTGCGGCTCGGCCTCGGGGGCAGGTTCCGCCTCAATGACGGGCTCGGGCGCGGCCTCGGCGTTGCGATAGGCACGCTCCAGTAGAGCTTCCTGCGAGTTGAAGGGTTTCTCACCCTCTGCACGCTCTACGGGGACCCAGGTGCCGTCGCTCGTGAGGCGGCGGGCCTTCACGTTGTCGCGCAGCTGCATGCCCATGTACTCGTGTACTAGGGCGCGGCAGGTGGGGTCGAGCACGGGGAAGGCGATCTCCACGCGGTGCTCGGTGTTGCGCGTCATCATGTCGGCCGAGCTCAGATAGATCATGTCCGAGTCCACGCCAAAGGCGTAAACGCGCGCATGCTCCAAAAAGCGTCCGACGATAGAACGGACATGCACGTTCTCGGTCTTGCCCGGAACACCGGGCTTGAGGCATGAGATACCGCGGATGATCATGTCCACGCGCACGCCAGCGCACGATGCCTCGGCGATTTTGTCGATGACCTCGCGGTCGGTCAGCGAGTTGAGCTTAAAGAACACGCGGGCGGGCTCGCCGGCAAGGGCGCGCTGGATCTCGCGATCCAGGCCGCGCATGATGAGCGGTTTCAGTCCGACGGGCGCCACACCCAGGAAGCGGTAGTCGCCGCACAGGTTGCCCAGCGACAGATTGCGGAAGAACAGGTTGGCGTCTTCACCGATGCCGGGATGGGCGGTCATGAGCATAAAGTCGCTGTAGAGTTTGGCCGTCTTCTCGTTAAAGTTGCCGGTGCCCAAAAGCGTGAGACGGGTGAGCGCCATGCCCTCGCGATAGGTGAGCTGGCAGATCTTTGAGTGGCATTTAAAGCCCTCGGAACCATAGATGACGGTGCAGCCCGCCTCTTCCAGACGCTCGGCCCACTCGATGTTGTTCTGCTCGTCAAAGCGGGCACGAAGTTCCATGAGCACCGTGACCTCTTTGCCGTTCTCGGCAGCATCGATCAGCGATTCGCACAGGCGGCTCTGCTTGGCCACGCGGTAGAGCGTGATGCGCAGCGAGATGCACTCGGGGTCGTAGGCGGCCTCGTGCACCAGATCCAGGAAGGGGTTCATGGCCTCGTAGGGATAAAAGAGCAGCTTGTCGCCCTGCAGCACCTGTTCGCGGATGGAGCGGGTCATGTCGATGTTGGGGTTGGGCTGCGGCTTAAACGGCGTAAAGAGCAGCTCGTTGCGCAGGTGCTCGGGAATCTTGCCCTCAATGCCAAAGACGTAGCCCAGGTCGAGCGGGATATCGCAGGTAAAGACCGAGCGACGCGAGAGCTCGAGCGCCTTGCGGATAGTCTTGAGCGTCGCCTTCTCGAGCGACCCCGAGACGGCGAGCACTACCGGCTGCAGGCGCAGGCGCTTCTTAAGGATACGCTTCATGTGCTGGCGGTAGTCCTCTTCCTCTTCGACGCCCTCGCCGTCCGGATCGATGTCGGCGTTGCGGGTGACGCGGATCAGCGCACGATCCAGCGGCTTATAGGAGCCAAAGCAGCTGTCCAGGCAGGCGAGAATGACGTCCTCGAGCAAGATGTAGGAGTAGGTGCCGGTGGGCGAGGGAATCTCGACCACGCGGTTCATCGAGGCGGGAATCTCGATAAGGCCCAGCAGGCTCTCCTCGTCGGTGGCGCCGTCCAGACCACAGGCCAGATAGAGCGCGCCGTTGCGCAGGTTGGGGAAGGGGTGGCGCGGATCGATGACCAGCGGCGAGATGACCGGCGACACGTAGGCCTGGAAGTAGCGGGTTACGAAGGTGCGCTCCTCGGGCGTAAGCGAATCGATGCGGGCGCGGTGAACGCCCAAGGTGTCGAGCTTGCCTTCGATGCTCTTAAAGATGGATTCCCAACGAGTAAGGAGCCCGGGCATTTCGGCCATGACAGCATCGACCTGTTCGGAGGCGGTCATATTGCTCTTGTTGTCGACAGGCTGTTTTTTGAGCTCTGCCAGATCGGACAGGCCGCCCACGCGCACCATGAGAAACTCGTCGAGGTTAGACTCGAAAATCGACACGAACTTTAGACGCTCGAACAGCGGAACGGTCTCATCGAAGGCTTCGTCAAGCACGCGGTTGTCAAAGCGTAGCCAGCTGAGCTCTCGGTTTTGCGTGTACGAGAAGTCGCGCGGCGGTTTGCGCAGCTTTGCGGCGGCTTGCTTCTTTTCGATTTTGCTCGGCATATGCATCTGTCCGTTCAGTCCCCACAAGGGACGGTAGCCTAACACTAATCACTATTGTCTCAATTTAGTCGACCTGTGGCACGGACGCATCGCGCGAACGGTATCTTTACCTACTTCTTACGCTGCCAAGGCATGCAACTAACTGCCCAACTCGTTTAGAAACAATCTATATCCATACTCAATTGGTGAGGATGTATGAATAAGAATGATTGCGAGCTGAATATAATCGAATCCAAATTGAATCATGGACAAACGACATATATATGCAGAAAACCGTTTTAGCTATGCAATTCCTAAACATGAAAATATTTGTGCAATCTAGCTTAATTCCTTAGAAAAAAGAACATTTACCTTTGAAAACCTGCTTTAGAGAACCGAAGTGCATCATGGGGGAATCATATGAGATATACCGTTCATCGCACTTTGCTGACCGTTCGGGGGCGAGGTGGAATTGCAGGTGGTTTTTGGATATAACTAGAGCTGTCAGCAAGCGGCGTCCCATACGGAGGGGCGCTGATACATTCGGCCAGTAAGGCCCGAAAGAAAGGTAGGAGGCCATGACGAAAGGTCTGCACGTGCCTTCCGAGATCGGCAAGCTCAGGAAGGTCTGCCTGCACCGTCCCGGCGACGAGCTCCTCAACCTGCCGCCCGACGAGCTCGAGCGACTCCTGTTC
>DBEWUK010000034.1:0-2705 GCA_048205395.1 Collinsella sp. | reverse complement strand
GTTGTCGATATGCTCGATGAGCTGGGGCGTCCGGACGAGTATTTCGATTGCATCCAGGTTGCCGGTACCAATGGCAAGACTTCGACTACGCGTTTTTCGGCTGCCATTCTTCGTGGTGAGGGGCTCAAAACCGCGCTGTATACGTCGCCACAACTGGTGCGCTATCCCGAGCGCATGGAGGTTGATGGGTGCGTCGTGAGCGACGAGGCGTTTGCCCGTGGCGTTTCGGCAGCTGTCGAGGCGGGGCGTCGTGTGAATGCTCGTCGTGTGGCGGCGGGGGAGCGCGCCTATACCATCACGCCGTTTGACCTGCTGACGGCCGCTGCGCTTGTCGTGTTTGCCGAGGCCGCGGTGGATGTTGCCGTGCTCGAGGTGGGTATGGGCGGGCGTTGGGATGCGACGAGTGCGACCGATCCCGTGGCCGTCGCTATTACGGGCATTGGGCTCGACCACACACGTATTTTGGGCGATACGCTCGAGGCCATTGCGGGGGAGAAGGCTGCGGTCATCAAGCCCGGGCGCCTGGTTGTTCTGGGCGAGGGTACGCATGAGGCGAGCGTTCAGCGCGTGATGGATGCCCGTTGCCGTGAGTGCAGTGTGGTGCCGCTCGTGGTGAACCATGCCACAACCAAGGTTCCGGCACACGTGGGCGACACGGTTGAGTTTAGCTGCACCACGCCGCGTGCGATCTATACGTCGAGCATGGTCAAGCCGGCCTATCAGCCGCAGAATGCCGCGTGTGCGATTATGCTTTGCGAGGGGTATCTGGGTCGCGAGCTCGACCACGATGCTCTGGATACATCGCTTATGGGCTGTCCCACACCGGGTCGTTTTGACGTGCTGGGGACCAATCCGCTCAAGTTGATTGACGCTTGTCATAACCCTCAGAGCTGCGAGAACTTTGTGAGCGCGCTGGATGAGATCGACCCGTGCGTGGAGAATCGTCCCACGCTGCTGTGCGCTGCGCTTGCCGACAAGGACGTGGCAGGCATCGTTGACGTGTTGATCCCGGCTTTCCCGCGCGTGGTTGTGACCCAGACCGATTCCGATCGCGCCCTGCCGGCAGAGGAGCTTGCTGCCCTCGTTGATGCCGATAAGCTCGCGGGCGTATACCCGAGTGTGTCCGAGGCCCTCGCTGCCTTCGATGCCGCGGGCGAACCCTTCGTAGCCGCCGGCACCATCACCCTAGCCGGCGAAGTAGCCGGCCTGTTCCGCTAACCCAAATTAGCCACCCTGTGCCTCGAATTGACCTGCCCGCCACGATATGGGCCTATCTACTACGTTTGACCCGTTACCCTCGACCATGCCGAAAAAAGCAAAATTAAAACCGCAGGTAGAAGGCCTGCCATTTTTCAAAAAAGACCCGCATGGTCGACCCACGCGGGTTAAACGTAGTAGATAGCCCGTTTTCGTGGCGCATCTCTATACTGTCAAATTATCTGACTTGGCCCTTTGGTAGTTGCGGTGAAATAGTTCCTGGATTATGCCTCTGTAGGCCAATCTGGGAACTATTCCACCGCAACTTAGTTTGGGGGCTTGGGGACCAGGCTAGTCTAGGCGGACCGGATCGTGGGGGTAGGCGTTGAGAATCTCGACGCCGGACTCGGTAACTAGGGCTAGGTCCTCGATGCGGACGCCGGTGCGGCCGGGGAGGTAGATGCCCGGTTCGATGGAGAACGTCATGCCTGGCTCGATAACCTGTTCGTTGACCAGCGAGACGTCGCCCGGCTCGTGGTCCTGAAGACCGATCGAGTGGCCCAGGCGGTGCGTGAAGTACTTGCCGTAGCCAGCGTCCTCAATCACGTCGCGCGCGGCGCGATCCAGGTCACACATGCGCACACCCGGTGCGATGAGCGCCTCGGCGGCCTCGTTGGCGCGGCGCACGATGTCGTAGATGCGCGCCGTCTCCTCGTCCGGCTCGCCCCAAAAGAACGTGCGCGTCATGTCCGAGCAGTAGTTGCGACGACGCCCGCCAATATCGAACAGCACTACGTCGCCGCGCTTGAGTACGGTGTCATCGGGCTCGTGATGCGGGTCGCCGGCATTGGCGCCAAAGCTCACGATGGGCGGGAAGCTAAAGCCCTCGCAGCCGTGCTTACGATACAGGCCGAGCATCTGATCGGCAATTTCACGCTCCGTCACGCCCTCATGGACAAGCTTGATTGCGTCGGCCATCACGGCATCGTTGGCGGCCGAGGACGCGCGCATGAGCTCCTGCTCGGCAGCGTCCTTGTACGTGCGTGCGGCCGTCACGGCAAAGTCGCCCAGGAAAAACTCGCTCGCGGCATGGTGCTCCATGAGGGGCATTAAAAAGCCCGAGCGCATGACGGTGTCGATGCCGAGTGGCTTGGTCGGATTGACTTCGCGTGCGATGGCGTCGGCCACGACGTCGGTGTCGGAGTGGTAGGCGACGCGGGCGTTGTCGTACTTGGGTAGTTGATGCAACGCGTTGACCAGGATCACCGGCTCGGCATCGCGCGCGAGCAGCACACCGCAAAAGCGCTCGAACATATCGGCGTAAAAACCGGTCAGGTAATAAATCGACCACGGGTCATTTACGAGCAGCTGCGCGCCGGGGTGCTGAGCCTCGAGCGCGTCGAGCACGCGCGCCACGCGCTGGTCATCGACATGTGCCATACATCGTCCTTTCGCTAGGGTGCCACCATGGTAGCCCATACGTACCCTCATGAGTTGCGGGGGGTTTA
>DBEWUK010000030.1:0-8310 GCA_048205395.1 Collinsella sp. | reverse complement strand
TCTACGCCCGCAACACCGTCACCAACGACGTGCTGTACAAGGAGGGCCTGGACCTTCTCGTCGTGCCCTCCGCCGAGCTCTCCCGCGGCCGCGGCGGCCCGCGCTGCATGAGCATGCCCTTCTGGCGCGAGGACCTCTAAGTCTTTCCGTTTCCGGTGCGGTCCCCCTACAACCGCACCGGCTTCGCCCGTCAAACGGGCAACACTAATACTTACGTAATTCATTTCTTCGAAAGGATTCGAACCATGGGTGTTAACCTCTCCGGCCGTAGCTTCCTCAAGCTTCTCGACCTCACCACCGAGGAGATCGAGTACCTGCTCAAGCTCTCCAAGAACTTCAAGGATATGAAGCGCGCTGGCGTTCCGCACCGCTATCTCGAGGGCAAGAACATCGTTCTGCTCTTCCAGAAGACCTCCACTCGTACCCGCTGCGCCTTCGAGGTCGGCGGCATGGACCTGGGCATGGGCGTCACCTACCTCGATCCGGGTTCGTCGCAGATGGGCAAGAAGGAGTCCATCGAGGACACCGCCCGCGTTCTCGGCCGCATGTATGACGGCATCGAGTTCCGTGGCTTTGCCCAGGACGACGTCGAGGAGCTCGCTGCTAAGTCCGGCGTGCCTGTCTGGAACGGCCTGACCACCGAGTGGCACCCCACCCAGATGCTCGCTGACATCCTGACCGTCCAGGAGAACTTCAATTACGACATCAAGGGCAAGACCCTCGTCTTCATGGGCGACTGCAAGAACAACGTTGCTCGCTCCCTCATGGTTGTCTGCTCCAAGCTCGGCATGAACTTCGTGGCCTGCGGCCCCGAGGAGTGCATGCCCGCCGACGACGTCATCGAGGCCTGCAAGCCCATCGCCGAGGCCAACGGCTGCACCATCAAGCTGACCACCGACGTCAAGGACGGCGTCACCGGTGCCGACGTTATCTACACCGACGTGTGGGTCTCCATGGGTGAGCCCGACGAGGTCTGGGCCGAGCGCATCGCTCAGCTCACCCCGTATCGCGTTACCTCCGAGGTCATGGCCATGGCCAACCCGGGTGCCATCTTCCTGCACTGCCTGCCCAGCTTCCACGACACCAACACCACGATTGGCGCCGAGAAGTGCGAGCAGTTCGGCATCACCGAGCAGGAGGTCACCGACGAGGTCTTCGAGAGCCCCGCTTCCAAGGTCTTCGACGAGGCCGAGAACCGCATGCACACCATCAAGGCTGTCATGTACGCCACGCTCAAGTAAGAGCATCTAGCATCTCGCTCGGGGTGTCTTGCTGCACACCCCGAGCGGCTTTGTCTGGTAAATATCTCGCGTCGGGCGGTGGGCACGGCACGGAAGATCCGCTTCGCGCGAGAAAGTTAAATGATTTATGAAGGGGGGATGAGAACCATGACTGAGACCGCTAAGAAAAAGCGCGGTATGCCTTCATCGTTCACCATTCTTCTAGCTCTGCTGGCAATTGTTGCAGTGATTACCGTTATCGTCTCCGGCACGTCCGGCGGCGCGGTTACTGCAGCCCGCCTGAGCGATTTCTGCACCGCCCCGATCCTGGGCTTCGCTGACGCTCTGCCCGTCTGCCTCTTCGTTATGATCCTGGGCGGCTTCCTCGGTATGATGACCGAGACCGGTGCTCTGGACAACGGCATCGCCGTTCTGGTGCAGAAGCTTAAGGGCAACGAGATCATGCTCGTTCCTGTCCTTATGCTCATCTTCTCCCTCGGTGGTACCACCTATGGTATGTGCGAGGAGACCGTTCCCTTCTACGCCCTGCTCGCCGCTACCATGATGGCTGCTGGCTTCGACCCCATGGTCGGCGCCGCTACCGTCCTGCTCGGCGCTGGCTGCGGCTGCCTGGGCTCCACGGTTAACCCGTTCGCCGTCGGCGCTGCCGTCGACGCTCTGACCGGCGTTGGCATTGAGGTCAACCAGTCCATCATCATCGGCCTCGGTGCCGTCCTGTGGATTGTCACTACCGCTATGTCCATCGTCTTCGTGATGAACTATGCCAAGAAGGTCAAGGCTGACAAGGGTTCCACCATCCTGTCGATGCAGGAGCTCAAGGACGCCGAAGAGGCTCACGGCAAGGCTGCTTCCGAGGTCCACAAGGAGGTCAAGCTCACCGGTCGTCAGAAGGGTGTTCTGATCGCCTTCGCCTTCACCTTCGTCGTCATGATCGTCGGCTTCATTCCGCTGGCCGACCTCAACGAGGGCGTCGCCAACTTCTTCGACGCTGGCGCTGTCTACGACGCCGACGGTAACGCCGTCGTCCAGGGCTGGTCTGCCCTGATCACCGGCCTGCCCATTGGCCAGTGGTACTTCGACGAGGCTTCCACCTGGTTCTTCCTCATGGCCGTCCTGATCGGTATCATCGGTGGCCTGTCCGAGAAGCAGATCGTCAACACCTTCATCACCGGCGCTGCCGACATGATGTCCGTTGTTCTCGTTATCGCCCTCGCCCGTGGTATCTCCGTCCTCATGGCTAACACCGGCCTCGACGTCTTCGTCCTCGACGCTGCCGCCAATGCCCTGGCTGGCCTGTCCGGCGTGATCTTCGCTCCCATGAGCTTCCTGGTCTACTTCGGCCTGTCCTTCCTGATCCCCTCGACCTCCGGTATGGCCACCGTCTCCATGCCCATCATGGGACCGCTGGCTGTTAAGCTCGGCTTCTCGCCCGAGGTCATGGTCATGATCTTCTCCGCCGCCATCGGTGTCGTGAACCTGTTCACCCCGACCTCCGGCGCCATCATGGGCGGTCTCGCCCTGGCCAAGATCGAGTGGACGACCTGGCTCAAGTTTGCCCTTAAGCTCATCGTCGCGCTCTCCGTCGTCTGCGCCGTCATCCTGACCGTCGCCTGCGTGCTGCTCTAAGTACCCAACGGGTACCCCACGGAAACCTTGACGATCCTGTAAAGGATCACCTGGTCATCGTCTGTCCGGTGGGGTAAACCCACCGGTAGACTCCTACCTTTAGCCCCCTTCCGTTCCGTGCGCGGGAGGGGGCGCTTTTTTGTTCCGCGGTTTTACCAAACCGCGGAACCGGTCGACGCTGCAAGCCCGCCAGAGCGGCAATCTGACGTTCAATCGTCGGGCATGGCCAAAAGGCCTATGCCCTCCTCTTTCACGTCACCTTGCTCGCTCTGGCGGGCTTTCGCTGACTTATGCTCCACCTGCGACGTTTCTATTATTGATACAAAGGCCAGGTTTGTTTGAACCAAAAAGGGGAAGTTGCGGTGGGATAGTTCCTGTTTGGCCGTCTTGAGGGGTTAAACGGGAACGATTTCACCGCAACTTATCGATGGCGTGTTTGGTTGGTGCCAGTTGATTGCTTGGGCGTTGGGGAGGGTCTGCTCCGCTATAATCGCCTAGAACATTAAATGGAAACGGGACGGGAGCCATATATGCGCCAGGGTTTCGACAACGCGAAGTATATCGAGCTGCAGGCCGCTCATATTAAGGAGCGCATCTCGCAGTTTGGCGGCAAGCTGTATTTGGAGTTTGGCGGCAAGCTGTTCGATGACTATCATGCGAGCCGCGTGCTACCGGGTTTTGAACCGGACAGCAAGTTCCGCATGCTCAAGAGCATTGCCGACGATGTCGAGGTTATCATCGCGATCAACGCGAACCACATCGAGAAAAACAAGGCTCGTGGTGACCTTGGCATTACCTATGACGAGGATGTGCTGCGCCTGGTCGATCTGTTCCGAGGGAATGGGTTTGCCGTCGCGGCTGTGGTCATCACCCAGTATGCCGGCCAGCCCGCTGCCGATGTGTTCCGCAACCGCCTGAACGCGCTCGGTATTCCCGCCAAGCTGCACTATCCCATCGAGGGGTATCCGCACGATGTCGATCTGATCGTGTCCGACGAAGGCTACGGCAGGAACGAGTTTGTCGAGACCACGCGTCCGCTCGTTGTCGTGACGGCACCCGGCCCCGGCTCGGGCAAGCTCGCCACTTGCCTCTCGCAGCTGTATCACGAGCATAAGCACGGTACCGCCGCCGGCTATGCCAAGTTCGAGACCTTCCCGGTCTGGAATCTTCCTCTGACGCATCCGGTCAATATCGCCTACGAGGCCGCCACGGCTGACCTCGATGACGCCAATATCATCGATTCGTTCCACCTTGAGGCCTACAACAAGACCACGGTCAACTATAACCGCGACGTCGAGGCCTTCCCGGTAGTCCGTGCCCTGATGGAAAAGATCCTGGGCAAGAGCCCCTACCAGAGCCCTACGGACATGGGCGTCAATATGGTCGGCTTTGCCATCACCGATGACGATGCCTGCCGCGACGCTTCCAAGATGGAGATCGTCCGCCGCTACTTTACCGCGGTCGAAAATGTGCGCCGTACCGGTGTGGGCGATGAGCAAGTCGACCGTCTCAAGATTATTATGAAGAAAGCCGGCATCGATAAGAACTACTCACCGGCGCGCTCGGCGGCCCTCACCAGGGAGCAGCTGACGGGTGGTCCCGTGGGTGCCATGGTCATGCCGGACGGCTCCGTGGTGACAGGTAAGACCTCCACGCGCCTGGGCGCCGCAAGTTCGCTCATTATGAACGCCCTCAAGCATGTCTCGGGCGTCGATCTTGAGCTTGAGGTCATTAGCGATGAGGCGATCGAGCCCATCAGCAAGCTCAAGACGCATTTCCTGGGCAGCAAAAACCCGCGCCTCCACACCGACGAGACGCTTATGGCGCTGTCGATCACCTCGGCCACGAGTGAGACGGCCGCTCGCGTCCTTTCGGGCCTGGAGCAGCTGCGCGGTTGCGATGCCTTCTTTAGTGTGATTATCTCGCCGACGGACGAGACGGTACTGCGCAAACTGGGTATCAACGTGTGCTGCGAGCCCAAGTTTGAGCGCCGCGGTTTCTTCCATCGCTAAGTTTGAAGCACCGCGGTAATTGCATTGCATTTGGCCGTATCGGGTTAGCGCCCGGTACGGCTTTTTGATCAATAAAGCGCCTATTTCGGCGAAAAATAGCCGTTTACCTGCCTAGAAACAATTAGAGCGGTATACAATAACCGTAACTGTTTCATCCTTAGCGGGATGCCGCATGATGGATATTACCTGCCATCGTGAGGTGTGTCGGTCGCGCACGGCGCGTTAGATGCTCGTGCTCGGTTTGAGGAGGCTGCTATGGCGGGCAAGGGTCGTGCGAGTGTCAACGATATGAAGCGTGTCGAGGTGCTGGTGTTGATGGAGATCGACCAGCAAACCGAAGACAATGGCGGGCCGTATGGTTTCTCGCGCAAAACGCTTGCCGAGCGCGTGGGGGTTTCGCCGTATCGTGCCCGCGCCGCAATCGATCGCTTGGATTCCGAAGGCATGATTGACGTCGTCTCGCGTTATAGCGACGACGGCGGTCAGCTTGCAAATGGCATTTGCCTCACCGAACATGGCAAGTGGTATCTTGAGGGTGTCCGTACCGGCATGCTCGTTCAAGAAATGCTCGAGGACGAGGTTGCTGATCGATAGCAGCATGTAACCCTTGCCATAGCGACGCCGCCTGGGAAACCGGGCGGCGTTTTGTTTCAAGATTGAGAAATGCAATCGCATGCGAGAAAAATTGCGAATGGTCCGCGGCGCGAGTATTACAATGAAGACCCGTAAGATGTGGATAAACAACTTCTACGGGAAGCGCAGGTAACTCAATATGACCAAGCATGTGTTCGTAACCGGTGGCGTGGTTTCGTCCCTGGGCAAGGGTATCACCGCGGCCTCGCTGGGCCGTCTGCTCAAGTCGCGTGGCTACAAAGTAACGATGCAGAAGGCCGACCCGTATCTGAACGTCGACCCCGGTACCATGAGCCCGTTCCAGCATGGTGAGGTCTTTGTAACCGAGGACGGTTACGAGTCCGATCTGGACTTGGGTCATTACGAGCGCTTTATTGATGAGAACCTGACCCGCGATTCCAACTTTACGACCGGTGCCATCTACAAAAGCCTAATCGCCCGTGAGCGTCGCGGCGACTTTTTGGGCGGTACCGTGCAGGTGATTCCCCACGTCACCAACGCCATTAAGGACAAGTTCCGCCGCATCGAGGAGCAGACCGGCTCCGATGTAGTCATCACCGAGCTGGGCGGCACGATCGGCGACATCGAGTCCCAACCGTTTGTCGAGGCCATCCGTCAGTACCGCAAGGAGGCCGGCCCCGAGAACGTCTGCTACATCCACGTGTCGCTCGTTCCCTATATCGCCGCCGCCCACGAGGTCAAGACCAAGCCCACGCAGCATTCCGTCAAGGAGCTCCGCAGCTTTGGCATCCAGCCTGATATCATCGTGCTGCGCTCCGACCACCATATCGATGACGCTATCCGCGGAAAGATCGCAAGCTTCTGCGACGTCGACACCGATTGCGTCTTTACCAACGAGGATTGCGCGAGCATTTACGATGTTCCGCAGCTGCTTGCCGAGCAGGACTTTGACCTGCGCATTTGCGAGCGCCTGGGTCTGGATCCGCGTGAGCGCGACATGAGCGAGTGGAACGAGTTCCTGCGCAAGCAGAATCACGCCAACCATCACGCCGACAAGGTGAAGATCGCCGTCGTGGGTAAGTACACGCAGCTGCCCGATGCGTACCTGTCGGTTATCGAGGCTCTGCACCATGCGGGCGTCTTCTACGATCGCCATGTGGACGTCCAGCTGGTCGACGGCGAGAGCCTCGACGAGCAGAATGTCTCCGAGGTTCTGGGCGACGCCTCGGGCATCCTGGTCCCCGGCGGCTTTGGCAAGCGCGCCCTGGAGGGTAAGATCCTCGCGGCCGAGTTTGCCCGTGAGCACAAGATTCCGTATCTGGGCATTTGCCTGGGCATGCAGGTGGCCGTGTGCGAGTTCGCCCGCAACGTCGTCGGCCTTGCCGGCGCCAGCTCCTCCGAGTTCGATCCGGACGGCCCGTTTAGCGTCATCGATCTGATGAGCTCGCAGGAGGACGTGACCGAGAAGGGCGGCACCATGCGCCTGGGCGCCTATCCGTGCAAGCTCGCCGCCGATACCCTCGCTCGCGAGGCATATGGCGAGGAGCTCGTCTACGAGCGTCACCGTCACCGCTTTGAGTTCAACAACGCCTTCCGTGACCAGCTCGAGGACGCCGGTTTGGTTATCTCGGGTCTGTCGCCCGACGAGCGCCTGGTCGAGATGGTCGAGCTGCCGCGCGACGCGCATCCGTGGTATGTGGCAACCCAGGCTCACCCCGAGTTCAAGAGCCGCCCGACCAACCCGCAGCCGCTGTTCCGAGAGTTCGTGCGTGCCTCGATCGGTCAGCACGAGGGTGTCGATCGCCTGCAGGTGACGCCCATGAACCTCGCTACGGACTAAGGGTGCCGGCGAACAAAGAACATACCGAAGCTACTCCCTCGTCGCTCGCCGTGGCGGCGGGGGAGTATCTCGATTACCTCGCGGTCGAGCGGGGTTTGGCGCGCAACACGATTGCGGCCTATCGTCGTGACCTGACGACGTACTGCGCCTATCTGGAGCGGGCGGGTATTGTGTCTTTTGAAGAGGTGACTCGTCAGGTCGTGGAGGGCTTTGTCGCCGACCGTCGCGATGGGGGCTATTCCGATGCCTCGGTGGAGCGTGCGCTTGCGGCCGTGAAGGGCCTGCATGCCTTTTTGGTGCGCGATGGGGCTGTGGCCCAAAATCCAACGGCGGCGTTGCGCCTTCCTAAAAAGGCTGAGCGTTTGCCGGAGTATCTATCGGTGGAGGATGTCTCGGCGCTGCTCGATCAAGATTTCCCCGAGGGCGAGATGGGCTTGCGCGACCATGCCATCTTGGAAGTGCTCTACGGATGCGGTTTGCGTGTGAGCGAGTTGGTGGGGCTCGATGTGGGCGATATCCATATCGACGATGGCTTTGTGCTCGTTCGCGGTAAGGGCTCAAAGGAACGCCTGTCCCCGCTGGTGGGAAGCGCGGCGCGAGCTCTGACGCTCTATGTAACTGAGGGGCGTTCTCGCTTGGCGGCCCATGCCCGCGGAACCGAGACCTCGGCGGTTTTTTTAAATAAGAACGGCCGCCGTCTGTCGCGCCAGGGCATCCATGCCATCTGTGAGCGCTACGGGCGCCAGGTGGGACTGGTGGGACTCCATCCCCATACGCTGCGTCACTCCTTTGCCACCCATATGCTTGCGGGCGGCGCAGACCTCCGTGTGCTGCAGGAGATCTTGGGACATGCCGATATATCGACCACGCAGGTCTACACGCATGTCGATCGTACGCAACTGACCGAGGTCTATCTGGCAGCGCACCCGCTGGCGCATCGTTAACATATCGCTGGCCTGCATATTTATAGGTATTTGGGGACGGGCCCCAGATTGCC
>DBEWUK010000049.1:0-43792 GCA_048205395.1 Collinsella sp. | reverse complement strand
CGGTCTGGTGTTTTCATCTGAACGACTTTGCGAAGCAACCGGAGTGAAGATGAAAACACCAGACCGCCGCGGGGCACCCGCAGACCGCAGGGACGGGAGCAGCTATACTACTCTCAGTAGTTAAGGGTCGCGGATCCGCCGCGTCACCGCTCTCAACAGGAGGTCTTTGTTTATGGCAGATCAAAAGCCGGTTGTCGGGATCATCATGGGTTCCAAGTCCGATCTGGGCGTTATGGAAGGTTGCACCGCCGAGCTCGAGGCGCTGGGCGTGCCCTATGAGCTTGTCATTGCGAGCGCACACCGCACACCGGCGAAGGTCCACGAGTGGGCTTCGACTGCCGCCGATCGCGGTATCAAAGTGATTATCGCCGCCGCCGGCAAGGCCGCTCACCTGGGTGGTGTCGTGGCTGCCTTTACGCCGCTGCCGGTCATCGGTGTGCCTATGAAGACGAGTGACCTGGGCGGCATGGATTCGCTGCTGTCGATGGTGCAGATGCCTTCGGGCGTGCCCGTGGCCTGCGTTGCCATCAACGGCGCCAAGAACGCCGCCATCTACGCCACGCAGATTCTGGGTGCATGCGACCCCGAGTACCGCAAGGTTATCGAGAAGATGAAGCAGGAGATGGCCGACGCCTAGACGTTCCGCCGTTTCGCCGCAGTATAAGGAGAGCCATGTCCGACTATCAGGGAAAACGATTCAAGGCTTTTCAGATTCCCGATCCGTCGAAGCCGGGTGCTGCCCATGCGGCACAGCAGGGTCGGACATCCTCTCCTCAGCAGCCGCGCGCGCCGCGTTCCGTAACGCCGACGTCCCATCGCCGCCAGGATACGCCGGCTGCGTATCGCCCTTCGTCATATGGCACGGCAAAGAAGCAGGCTCGGACGACGAGGCAGCTGAGTGACGTGCCGTCCAACTATGCCGAGCAGCCGCGTAAGAAACGCCGATCCATCATTCCCATCTTGCTCATCATCGTGGGCATCGGTCTGATTGTCGCCGCCGCTGCCATCTTTATCAATGCGCAGATCGGTTACAAGCAGGCGAGCGAGTCGTACCAAAAGATCGAAAAACAATATGTGAGCGACAAGGACGCCAGTGGCGTGCCAATTATCGACTTTAATGCGCTTGCCCAGACAAATCCCGAGGTTGTGGGTTGGATTTATGTGCCGGGAACCAACATCAACTATCCCGTGGTGCAGGCCAAAGGCAACAACTCTAAATACCTCAACACGCTGTTTGACGGTACGTCCAATGCATCGGGTGCGATTTTCCTGGACGGCGACGATATCGCGCCGGGCATGGTTGACCAGCAGACGACAATCTACGGCCACCATATGAACGATGGATCGATGTTCAACGTGATTTCGGACACCACTGATCAGGCGACGTTCGATAGCATCGAGTTTGTGTATTACATCACACGGGATGCTACGTATAAGCTGCGACCACTGGCGACCAAAGTGGTCGAGGACACGTATGCCAAGGCGCGCACGCCCAATTTTGAGGGCGACGACGGGCTCAAGAACTACCTGTCCGAGATGCTCGACGGTGCCTCTGCCGTGGCGAGCGATGCCACCGATCGTGCCGCTTCGGCAACCAAGGTTGTAACGCTTGTGACCTGTCGTTCGTTATCGCTGAGCAACACGCGTGCCGTCATGGTGCTCACGCCGGTCGAGGAATAGATAATGGGCTACTCAATGACGGTGAAAGGGGAAATGATGTTCGAGAATGGCAAAACGATGCCTTCGGTTGATGTTTGGCTGCGCGAGGCCAAGGCCGATTCGTCGGCACCTGCGTGCGGTATGTATCTGACACATAACGGTGTGGTGCGCGCGACGCCCAAGGCCGAGGCGCGCGGTGTCGAGACCGATGGCGTGGCGCCGGGCCACAAGGTGGGCGGCATGGTGTTTGGCTACGACGCCAGCAAGGTACAGGCTGCTATCGAGGCCACGCGCGCGATGCCGGGTATCGGCTATGTGCGCGTGTGGCTGGCAAGCGGCGAGCTTGCCGTAGGTGACGACATCATGCTCGTGCTCATCGGCGGGGACATTCGCCCGCACGTGGTCGATGCGCTGCAGGCGCTCGTTGGCACCATCAAGAATGAATGCGTGAGTGAGGTCGAGCGCGAGGCGTAGAGGCTTGCGTCGATAGAAGGCTCGTTTATAAAAATGCCCGCCGGTACGTGTTGATACCGGCGGGCATTTTGCGTTTTGGGCGCGGTGGGCGCTACACGCGCGTCGCATCCTTGGGGCTCATGGTCATGCTCTGGAAGCGGTTTTCCATAAAGTCATTATCGAAGTACTTGCCGTAGAACTGCGCAACGGGAATATCCGGTTCCGTGCCGTTGACGCGCTGATACCAATAATCGAGCGACTGCAGCGTCATAACGCCATCGACCAGCATAATGATGGTGAAGATGACGGTAGCCGAGTAGCGGCTCTTCCACGGAATCATGTTGATGAGCTTGAGCAGCCTCGGCAGCAGCAGCTTGATCCAGATGAGGCCGCCCAGGCCCCACAGACAGGCGAAGCCCGTGCAGGTGCGTCCGCCCGTGAGGACCACGAGCGGGTCGGGCATACCGAACAGCGTTATGTGCGAGTAGCTCCACGAGACCACGCCAAACGCGGTCTGCATAAACCAGCCCACGAACACCTCAAAGCTGGCGCCGAGCAGGGCGCTCACCAGGAAAATGATGATGGGGTTCTTTTTATAGAAGCGGTTGAGCACCATGGTCATGAGCACGGCACCAAAGCCGTAGATGGGGCTGAAGGGGCCAAACAGCATACCGGCGCGGTCCTGGTAGACACCCGGATCGTTGACGGTCATATGCCAGATATCCTCCAGGACCAGGCCGAGCACGCAGCAGACAAAGAATACCCAGAACAGGTTGAAGTAGTTGAGCTTGATGTAGCCCTCGCCGGTTTCATCGCGCCCGAGCATGCCCTCGGCGGCGGCGTCGCGGTCGAGCATCTCCTGCAGGCGGCGCTGCAGCTCGCGCTCCTGGCGCAGTGTGGGGTCGACGGTGGCCGAAAGCGCGACGAGGATGCCGAGCTGGATGGCAGGGCGCAGCAAGAAGGGCCCGATGCCCTGGAGCATCACGTCAACCAAAAGCTCGACGACGGTAAACGCGATAAGGATATAGGACAGACGGGCGGCATTGCGGCGCTGGTTCTTGATGAGGTCCAGGCCAAAGATGATCAAGATGACGGCACTGGCAGCCGAGAGCATGATGCCGGCGACAATCAGTCCGACCGCGACGAGCGTGTTGTCGCCGAGCTTGGCGGCGGCGTTGCCGTTGATGAGTGCGGTGATGACCTGCCACATAAAGGCGCCGACCGACGGGAGCGTGCCCACGCCGGACAGGATGCACAGGACGGCGTATACCTTAATGATGAGGGGGATCTTCTTGACCTCCGTGGCGCTGGGGACGCTGGGGTCGAGTTCGTTTCGATCCATACATAACCTTTCTCGTTTTGCTGTAGGTACAAGGATACGCCGCCGACCTGCCAAAAGACAGGACGAACGTCCCAATTGCAACAATGCAAGCCCCAACGGCGGGCGAGACGCGTCGCAACGGAAGTATGCGGGATCGTCGGCCCCGAGGCGGTTGCCCAATAAAATGTTTGGCTGCAAAACGGATTATAAGCTCGGTGGGCTTTTAAAAAGCGCTGTTCATGCGCGGGAGTGCTTGTCTTGCCGTGCGTATAATAGGGCAGGTAACGCCAAATAACGAGGCTCTGAGGGGATGCCATGTCTCAAGAAACCATCCACGCGGCCGAGCGCGCCGCGGGACAGGTGAAGACCATGTCGACGTATGATCCGGACTCCGACCAGCTGCATGAGGAATGCGGCATTTTTGGTGTGTGGGCGCCCGATCGCGACGTGGCTCGACTGACGTACTTTGGTCTGCGCGCGCTACAGCATCGCGGCCAGGAATCGGCGGGAATCGCCGTGGGTGATGGCGGCACGGTTATGGTTCGCAAAGACCTGGGACTGCTCGATCGCGTGTTCTCCAACGCCGACCTGTCGACGCTCTCCGGCCAGCTGGCCGTGGGCCACGTGCGCTATGGCACCGCCGGCGCCAAGAGCTGGGAAGCCTCGCAGCCGCATCTTTCCACCATCAACAGCGTCATTATCGCGCTTGCTCACAACGGCACTCTGGTCAACACCGACGAGCTGCGCCGCCAGCTGATCGAGCTGGGCGTGCCGTTCCTCTCCAATTCGGATTCCGAGGTCGCGACCAAGCTTATCGGCTACTTTACTCAGCGTACGGGCCACCTGCGCGAGGGCATTCGCAAGACCATGGAGCTCGTGCGCGGCGGCTACGCCATGACGCTCATCAACGAGCAGGCGCTCTACGCATTCCGCGATCCGCACGGCATTCGCCCGCTCGTGCTGGGCAAGCTGGTGGACGAGGGTTTGGACCAGGCCGATGCCGCATCCGTTTCGCAGCTGCCGTCGCAGGACGGCGCCGCGACGGTCGACTCCGCCGTCCATGTCACGCGCGCCGGCGGCTGGGTCGTTGCCTCCGAGACCTGCGCACTCGACATCGTGGGTGCCGAGTACGTCCGTGACGTCCGTCCCGGCGAGATCTTGCGCATCAGCGCCGAGGGTCTGGTATCCGAGCAGGGCGTGCCTGCAGCCGAAGAGCCCGCCAACTGCATCTTTGAGCAGGTCTACTTCGCCCGTCCCGACTCCATCATGAACGGCAAGAGCGTCTATGCCTGCCGTTACGACATGGGCCGTCAGCTGGCACACGAGGAGCCCGTCGAGGCCGACCTGGTCATCGGCGTGCCCGACTCCGGCCTGCCGCCCGCGGAGGGGTATTCGCACGAGAGCGGTATTCCCTTTGGCGAGGGCCTCATCAAGAACCGCTACGTGGGCCGTACGTTTATCGAGCCTACGCAGGAGTTGCGCGCCATGGGCGTGCGTATGAAACTCAACCCGCTGCGCGATAACATCGAGGGCAAGCGCCTGGTCGTCATCGACGACTCCATCGTGCGCGGCACCACCATGGTGCAGCTCGTCAAGATGCTGCGCAACGCTGGTGCCAAGGAGATTCACATCCGCATCAACTCGCCCGAGGTCATCTGGCCGTGCTTCTACGGCATCGATACCGACGTGCAGTCGCAGCTTATTAGCGCCAACAAGACGGTCGACGAGATTTGCGAGTACATCGGCGCCGATTCGCTGGCTTTCCTTTCGGTCGAGGGCCTGCTGAAGGTCATGCCCAAGGGCGGCTACTGCGATGCGTGCTTTACCGGCCGCTACCCCGTGGCGATTCCCGAGAGCTTTGGCCGCGATAAGTTTATGGAGGGCTTTAAGCCCCGCAACCTGGATAAGCCGCTGCACTTTGACGACGACGCCGTGGTCGAGAAATACGACGACCGCAGCTGGGAAGAGGAGCACGGCGAGGCCTAAAACCTGCCATGTAGGGACAGGTTTATTTTGGTAGGTTTTACCTGCTGTTTTGTTGATTGAGCGGCGCGTGCTGTTATGGCGCACGCCGAAATGAACGCAACTATGAGCACCGTTTGGCGCCCGCGCGGCGGACGGTAGTGGGAGAGGAAGGCTCAGATGAGCGACAGCAAGCATGTGACGTACGAGGACGCCGGCGTCGATACCGCCGAGGGCGGCCGCGCCGTCGACGCGATTAAGCAGATGGTCAAGGACACCAACCGCCCCGAGGTCATTGGCGGTATCGGCGGCTTCGGTGGCCTGTTCTCGGCCGCCGCGCTTAAGGATATGGAAGACCCGATTCTGATCAGCGGTACCGACGGCGTGGGCACCAAGCTCGTGCTCGCCCAGATCATGGACCGTCACGAGACGGTGGGCCAGGACCTGGTCGCCATGTGCGTCAACGACATTTTGGTTTCGGGCGCCGAGCCGCTGTTCTTCCTGGACTACGTTGCCATCGGTCACATCGAGGCCGAGCACATGGCAAAGATCATCAAGGGCGTGGCCGATGGCTGCAAGCTCGCGGGCTGCGCGCTCGTGGGCGGTGAGATGGCCGAGCACCCCGGCGTCATGGCTCCGGCCGACTACGACCTTGCCGGCTTTACCGTGGGCGTCGTCGACCGTCCCAAGATGCTCGACCCCGCAAACGTCCGCCCCGGCGACGTGATCCTGGGCCTGCCTTCCACCGGCGTGCACTCCAACGGTTACTCGCTCGTGCGCAAGGTCATTGGCGTCGACGGCATTAAGCCGGGCACGCCCGAGGCCGCCGCTAAGGCCGAGGAGCTGAGCCGTCCGCTCGAGGAGCTCGGTGGCGCTTCGCTGGCTGACGCCCTGCTGGCCCCCACGCGCATCTACGTCAAGCCGGTTCTTGAGCTGCTCCGCGGCGGCGCTCCAGTGCACGCCATCGCCCACATCACTGGCGGCGGTATTACCGAGAACCTCAACCGCGCGCTCGCCGACGACGTCGACGCCGTGGTCACCCGCAACGGTGCCGAGATGGGTTGGGACGTTCCGCCCGTCATCACCTACGTGTCGCGCCAGGCCGAGCTCGCGCCCAACGAGGCATGCAAGACCTTCAACATGGGCGTTGGCCTGTGCCTGATCGTCGCCCCCGAGGACGAGGCCGCGGTGACCGAGGCTCTGGTCGCGCTGGGCGAGAAGCCGTTCCGCGTGGGCGAGTGCGTCGAGGGTTCCGGTAAGGTCGTGTACTCCGATGAGCGCTAACGAGCAGATGACTGCTGCCGAGGGCCTGGATTTTGTGCCCTATACCCGTCCGACCGGCACCGATACGGCCGAGCCGCTCAAGATCGGTGTGCTCATCAGCGGTTCGGGTACCAACCTGCAGGCGCTGATCGATCTGATCGCTGCCGGCAAACTCAACGCTTCGATTGAGCTTGTGGTGTCGAGCCGTCCTTCGGCTAAGGGTTTGCAGCGCGCTGAGCGCGCGGGCATCCAGACGCTTACGCTGTCCAAGGATGTCTATGCCGACCCCATCGCCGCCGACGAGATCATCGCGCACGAGCTGCTCGAGCGCGGCTGCGAATATGTGGTCATGGCCGGTTACATGCGCATGGTGCACACGCCGCTGCTGGCGGCGTTTCCCAACCGCGTGGTCAACTTGCATCCGGCACTGCTGCCGAGCTTTACCGGCGCGCATGCGATCGACGATGCCTTTGCGCGCGGCGTCAAGGTAACCGGTGTGACCGTGCACTTTGCCAACGAGATCTACGACAACGGCCCCATCATCGCCCAGCGCGCGCTGGCTGTTGAGGAGGGCTGGGACGTCGACACGCTCGAGGAGCACATCCACGCGATTGAGCACGTGCTGTATCCCGAGGTCGTGCAGATGCTCGCCGACGGCCGCGTCCACGTGCTGGAGAGCGGCAAGGTCGCAATTGACGCGCCTCGCGGCTAGCGGTGCACAGTACAATTTAGCCGAGTAGTCAGGGTGGTCATTGGCGCCAAGGCGCGCGTGGCCACCTTTTGTTTTGGGTAGTCATCGGGGATGGTCTTTAACGACTAGTCATTCAAGAACGCCTCCGATGACTAGGTGAGAGAGGTGAGCGCATGGTGGATAACGAAGCGCTGTTTACGCCTGAGCTGGTGTTTTTTGATTGGGAGTGTGCGACGCCGGATGAGATGTTCGCGCGGCTTGAGGGCGAGCTTGCACCACGTGGCTACATTGCATCCGGTTGGCTCGACGCCGTTCGCACGCGCGAGGATGCCTATCCCACGGGTCTTGCCATGCCGGCGGTAAACATTGCCATTCCGCATACCGATCCGGGGTTTGTGGCCAAGCCCTATATCGCGGTGGTGAAGCCCGCCGCGCCCGTGACATTTAACGCTATGGCTGGCATGGGCGCTCCGGTGCCGGCGCAGATCGTCATCAATCTGGGCATCGCCGAGCCGGGCGGCCAGGTCGAGGCCCTGCAGGCGCTCATGAATATCTTTATGGATGCCGACGCCGCAGCCGATGTGCTCGGCCAGACCACGTCCCAGGGTATGGTCGACGCCATCCGCCGTCACTTCTAAGGTGGGGCTAAGCCGGCACTTGGGGACTGTCCCTAACTGCCGGCTGCCAGAGCTGTCCCCTTTGCACCAAAATGGTGCAGATTAACCTGTCCCCAATGCACCAAGCGTGCCGCGGGGGCTGCGTTGTGACACAA
Source organism: Collinsella sp. (assembly GCA_048205395.1). Taxonomy (GTDB): domain Bacteria; phylum Actinomycetota; class Coriobacteriia; order Coriobacteriales; family Coriobacteriaceae; genus Collinsella. The sequence continues at coordinate 35,671 of DBEWUK010000049.1, read as the reverse complement.
TGGCGTTTGTTCGATTCGTTATGCGAAAGGCCAACTATGGCAAATAAGAAAAAGAACTCCGAGACCGCGCCGACGCCCGAGCAGCAGGCCCGCGCTGCCTCCAGCTCTCGCAAGAAGCAGCGCAAGACATACGTGTCCAAGACCGTCAAGATCGTCCTGGTGGTCATCGGCGTGCTGGCGATGCTGCTTTCCGTCTCGGCGATGGCGTGCTCCGGCCTTATGTCGCAGGCCGAGGACACCTCGGGCTACAAGCTGACCGGCGGTGTCGCTGCTACTATCAACGGCACCAACCTTACCGAGGACACCGTGACCAAGCAGATCATGAGCATGCGCACGTCCTACGGCTACACCAAGGATGAGGATTGGGCGCAGTATCTGGTTGACAACGACCTCACGCCCAAGAAGTACCGCAAGCAACTCATCGACTCCTACACGCAGCAGATTCTGCTTCAACAGGCACAGAAGGAGAACGGCGTGACGGTGTCGGACGAGGAGGTCGAGAAGGCATGGAAGGACGCGTGCAAGAGCGCGGGCGGTGCCAAGGCCTTTAAGAAGACCCTCAAGACCTACGGCTATACCGAGGACACCTACAAGGATTCGCTCAAGGAGAGCCTGGCGCAGCAGAAACTCAAGGATGCCGTGGCACCCACCAGCAAGCCTAAGGACAGCGAGATCGTCGATTACATCAACGAGAACCTGTCTAACTACAACGACGCTCGCCGCTCGTCGAACATCCTGATCAAGGTTGATTCCGACGCTTCCGACGAGGACAAGGCTGCCGCCAAGGCCAAGGCGCAGGAGTGCCTGGACAAGATCAACTCCGGTGAGCTGAGCTTTGAGGACGCCGTTGAGCAGTACTCCGAGGACACCGGTTCCAAGGAGAAGAAGGGCGATGTGGGCTGGGATAAGCTCACCACTTTCGTCGACAGCTACCAGACGGCGCTCGAGGGGCTCAACAAGGGCGACGTGAGCGAAGTCGTCGAGTCGACCTATGGTTACCACATCATCAAGTGCACCGACTACTTCCATGTCGATAATCAGGTCGATGACATCAACCAGGTGCCCAAGGACATCAAGAAGTACGTCTCCAACGTGGTGAAGACGCAGGCGGCAAGCACTGCGTACAGCGAGTGGCTGGAGCAGTACAAGAAGGACGCTGACATCACCGTTAACCCCATGCCCAAGGACGTGCCGTACAACGTCAGCCTGAAGGGCGTCACCAAGAGTTCGACCGACGATTCGTCGACGACTAAGTAATCATGGGGCGGTGCTCGCGCGAGTGCCGCCCACGCAATTAGAGAGGATTTGCAGATGACCAACGAAGAGCTGCAGAAAGAAATGATCGCGGCCATGAAGGCCAAGGACAAGGTTCGCCTGTCCATCATTCGCCAGGTCAAGGCCGAGGTGAAGAATATCGAGGTCAACGAGCGCCGCGATGTGACCGAGGAAGACGTCAACAGCATGATCAAGCGTCTGATCAAGCAGACGAGCGAGACGCTGGAGATGTCCATCAAGGCCGGCACCGACCAAGAGCGTACCGACAACCTGACCGAGCAGGTCAAGATTCTGGAGAGCCTGCTGCCCGCGCAGGTTTCGGGCGAGGAGCTCGAGGCCCTGATTGAGCAGGTCATCGCCGAGCTGGGTGCCACGTCCAAGAAGCAGATGGGTCAGGTCATGGGTGCCCTGGGCAAGGCCACCGGCGGCAACTTCGATAAGCCGGCAGCAGCAAAGATCGTCGGCGCAAAATTGGCGTAAGTGCCGGCCGACACATAGCCGATGCTGAGGGGCGTGACCATCGCGGTCGCGCCCTTTTTGTTGGCCGATGAAGGGCGCCTCCCCTGTCTGGTCATTGGGCGCTCATTGGGGACAGACTTAAATGAGTGCCCAATGAGCGGGTACTCATTTAAGTCTGTCCCCAATGAATGGGTTAAAGGTTGCGGGTTCTTTACGGGAATGTAGTGTGGGCTGCGGAAACGTGGTTCTTTCCGTACAATAGTTCAACTCGTGTAAACGCAGGGAAGGGACATTCATGGCAGACATGATCGAGATCAAGCATCTCAACAAGTACTTTGGCGACCTGCATGTGCTCAAAGATATCAATCTCACCGTCAAGCGCGGCGAGAAGCTCGTAATGATCGGGCCTTCCGGTTCGGGTAAGTCGACGCTCATCCGTTGCGTCGATTATCTGGAGGAGCCCACTTCGGGCGAGGTCGTCATCGACGGTACGCCGCTCACCAAAAAGAATCACCTGGAGATGGCTCGCAAGTATAGTTCCATGGTGTTTCAGCAGTTCAACCTGTATCCCAACATGACGGTGCTGGGCAACCTGACGCTCGCGCCCATCAAGCTGCAAAAGAAGAGCAAGGAGGAGGCGACCGAGATCGCCATCGCCGCGCTCAAGCGCGTCGGCATGGCTCATAAGGCCGGCGAGTATCCGCAGAATCTCTCGGGCGGTCAGCAGCAGCGTATCGCCATCGCCCGTGCCCTGTGCACCAAGCAGCCCATCATCCTGTTTGACGAGCCGACCTCGGCGCTCGACCCCGAGATGGTCCAGGAGGTTCTGGACGTTATGATCGAGCTCGCGCAGGAGGACATCACCATGATCTGCGTGACGCACGAGATGGGCTTTGCGCGCCAGGTGGCCGACCGCGTCATCTTTATGGAGGACGGCCGCATCCTGGAGGAGGGCACGCCCGAGCACTTCTTCGATAACCCCGAGAACCCGCGTTGCCGCGAGTTCCTGTCCAAGATTCTGCACTAGGCGCGGTGATGGACATGACGGATATGACGAGGGCGGCCATGTCGCGCCGTCACTTTTTGCAGCTGGCGGGCGCCGGCATGCTTGCGCTGACGGGGACCGTGCTTACCGGTTGCGGCGACTCCACCAGCGGCGAGGGCTCCGACAAAGGGTCCAAGCTTGCGGCCATCAAGTCGCGTGGCCATCTGAATGCCGGCGTTAAGAAGGACGTTCCCGGCTATGGCTATTACGACACCGCCAAGGGCAGCTTTGAGGGCATGGAAGTCGATTTGTGCTACCAGATCGCCGCTGCCGTCTTTGGCGTGAGCTACAAGGAGGCTCGCGCTCAGGAGCTTGTTGAGTTTACCGACGTAACGCCCAAGACGCGCGGCCCGCTGATCGATAACGGCCAACTTGACGTGGTCGCGGCGACCTACACCATCACCGACGAGCGCAAGGAGAGCTGGGATTTCTCGACGCCGTACCGCATCGACTACGTGGGACTTATGGTCAAGAAGCGTTCGGGCTTTACCTCGATTGAGGACCTGGACGGCAAGGTCATTGGCGTGAGCCAGGGCGCTACCACGCAGAGCCTAATCGAGCAGATGATCAAGGACAACGGCTTTAGCTGCAAGCCCGAGTTTAGGGCCTTTAGCGGCTACCCCATCATCAAGAGCTCCCTCGACGCCGGCAATATCGACGTCTTTGCCATGGACCGCTCCACGCTGGCCGGTTACATGAACGAGACCGTTGAGCTGCTGCAGCCCGAGGTCAAGTTTGGCGAGCAGGGCTACGGCGTGGCGACCAAGAAGGGTTGCGACCTTTCGGCCGTGGTCGATCAGGTGATTTGCGATCGTCTGGCCGACGGCTGGCTCGACCAAGAGGTCAAGACCTGGGGTCTTGTATAGGCGCATCGTCCAAGGAAGGAATCAAATGCTCGAAGGATTATTTGACGCCGACCGTTGGTCGACGACATTTCAAAACATGGGGCCCTTCTGGGAGGGCTTTGGTGTGACGCTGCAGGTGGTCGTTGCCGGTCTGCTGCTGTCGCTGGTGCTGGGCACGCTGCTGGGCGTGTTCTCTACCACTCGCTCGCGCGTGCTGCGCGCCATTAGTCGCGTGTACGTGGAGTTTTACCAGAACACCCCGTTGCCCGTGCAGGTGCTCTTTATGTACATGGCCGGTCCGCAGTTTTTGCAGGCCATAACCGGTGCCGACCAGCCGGTGCGCATTGCGCCGTTCGTGCTGGGCTTCTTGGGTGTGGGCCTGTATCACGCGGCCTACATTTCGGAGGTCATCCGCACCGGTATCGAGGCGGTTCCGCGCGGTCAGATGGAGGCGGCCCAGAGCCAGGGCTTCACCCGTGCGCAGGCGTACTGGTACATCGTGCTGCCCCAGACGTTCAAGATCATTCTGCCGCCGCTGTGTAACCAGGCGCTCAACCTGGTTAAGAACACGTCGGTGCTGGCGCTTGTGGCCGGCGGCGACCTTATGTACCGTTCCGACAACTTTGTGAGTCTGTACGGTTACCTGCAGGGATACATCGTCTGCTGCCTTATGTACTTCATCATCTGCTTCCCGCTCGCCATGCTGGTGCAGTGGCTCGAGCGCCGCTCCAAGGAGCGTCCGCGCGGCGTGAGCCTGGCCGAGCTGGGGCTCGATAACGTAGAGGAGGCCTAGCGCATGGAAATCTTCAACGCGACCAACCTGCTCTACATTTGGGGCGGCTTTGTTAAGACGATCGAGATCTCGGCGCTGTCGATCTTTTTCTCGCTCATCTTTGGCACGGTGCTGGCGCTCGTTAAAAGTTATGCGCCCCGCCCGTTCCGTATTTTGGTGAGCGCCTATATCGAGCTGTTCCGCTGCACGCCGAACCTGCTGTGGATCCTGTTTATCTACTTTACGGTGCAGGGTTTGGACATTGTGATTTCGACCATCGCCTTTACGCTGTTTACCAGCGCTGTTATGGCCGAGATTGTGCGCGGCGGCCTCAACTCGATTCCGCGCGGCCAGTTTGAGGCAGCGCAGAGCCAGGGCTTTGGCTTCTTTGCCACCATGCGCTACATCATTCTGCCGCAGACGTTTAAGACGATCATTCCGGCGCTGTTTAGCCAGTGCACGACTGTCATTAAGGACAGCTCGTATCTTTCGGGCATTAACGTGGCCGAGCTCATGTACACGGCAAACGTCGTGATGGCCCACGCGATCGACCTATCGCAGGTGCTTATGCTCTACGGCCTGGTGTTTGCGATGTACTTTGTACTCAACTTTAGTATCTCGTTGCTGGTGAGGGCTTATCAACGCCGTATCGTAGCAGCGTAGCCTGGCTTTCCCTGGCACCCAACCTTGGCCTTCAAACCGTCGCTCGCGTATCAAAGTACGCGTCGCTCCTCTTTCAGGCCAATCTTGGGCACCAGGAAAACCCAGGTACGGTATCGTGGGAATAAGGGATTAACAGTCCTTTTCTCATTTGTTAGAAAGGAATCGCGATGAGCGATCTGGAGAATAAGAAGAATCCTGTGGTCATTACCATCGCGCGCGACTTTGGCGCCGAGGGCCACGAGATTGGTCGCATGCTTGCCGACGAGTTGGGGATTCCGCTGTACGATAACGAGCTGCTGGTGCGAGCGTCGCTGCGCGCGGGCGAATCGCTCGACAAGATGGCTGCCTACGACGAGCGCCTGGCCGTGGAGAACATGGCGTTTCTGCCCGACCGCTACGATGCGCGTTCGTACTCGGATAAGTTGTTCCAAAAGATGAGCCAGGTGATTTTGGATTTGGGCGAGACCGAGAGCTGCATTATCGAAGGCCGCCTGTCCGATTACCTGCTGCGCAACAACCCCAACCACATTGCCGTGCTGGTGACCGCACCCTTTGAGGACCGCGTCGAGATCGTGCGCAAGAAGCGTGGCCTTAACAAAAAGAAGGGTGCCAAGCTGGTCAAGCAGCAGCAGAAGGCGCGCGAGGCGTTCTATAAGCGCTACAGTGCCGGAAAGTGGAAGATGACGAGCGGTAAAGACATCGTCGTCAACCGTGCCAAGCTGGGCCGCGAGGGCTGCAAGGACGTTATCGTCGCTGCCTACCGCTACAAAGTGGCCCAACTCGAAGGCTAGCCGACCAAAAACTACCACAAAGGGGACAGGTGCCTTTGTGGTGGTTGGGGCGGCCGGTATAGAAAAAGTCCCCGCCGGGCGTGTGCTCGACGGGGACTTTGCCGTTTGATGGCTAGCGCTGAGGGTGATTACTCGCCCAGCAGGCTCTTGGTGATCGAAGCGGCGGCCTTCTTGCCGGCGCCCATCGCCAGAATGACCGTAGCGGCACCGGTGACGATGTCGCCGCCGGCCCAGATGCGGGGATCGGTGGTCTGGCCGGTCTCCTCGTCGGCGACGATGTAGCCCCATTTGTTGAGCTCCATCTTGCCGCCGATCTTGGCAGCGAAGGGGTTGGCGTTGGTGCCGATAGCCGAGATCGCGACATCGCAGGGGATCTCCTCGATGGCGCCCTCGATGGGCACCGGGCGACGACGGCCGGACTCGTCGGGCTCGCCGAGCTCCATCTTCTGGACCTTGACGGCGCACACGGAGCCGTCCTCGCCAGCGACAAACTCGAGCGGGGAAACGAGCGGCAGAACCTCGACGCCCTCGGCCTTGGCGTGGTGCAGCTCGGCACGACGGCAGGGCATCTCGTCCTCGGTACGGCGGTAAGCGATGATGGCGTGCTCGGCGCCCAGACGCTTGGCGGTACGGACGGCGTCCATAGCCACGTTGCCGCCACCAAAGACGACGACGTTCTTGCCGTGCTTGGTGGGGGTATCGTACTCGGGGAACTTGTTGGCCTTCATCAGGTTCACGCGGGTGAGGTACTCGTTCGCGAAGAAGACGTTGGGCAGGTTCTCGCCGGGGACGTTGAGGAACTTGGGCAGGCCAGCGCCGGTCGCCACGTAGATGGCGTCGAAGCCCTGCTCGAACAGCTCTTCGGCCGTGGCCATGTTGCCCACGACGGAGTTGTACTCAAACTTGACGCCCATGTCCTCCAGGCCGTCAATCTCGCGCTTGACGACTGCCTTGGGCAGACGGAACTCGGGGATGCCGTAGACCAGCACGCCGCCGCCGGTGAAGAATGCCTCAAAGACGGTAACGTCAAAGCCGTTGCGGGCGAGCTCGCCGGCGCAGGTGATGCCGGACGGGCCGGAGCCGACGACGGCGACCTTCTTGCCGTTCTTGGGAGCCATCTTGGGCGTGGACGCGAGCTCGGGGCGGTCACCCAGGAAGCGCTCGAGCTGGCCGATGGCCACGGGCTCGGACTTCTTGCCACGGATGCACTTGCCCTCGCACTGGTTCTCCTGCGGGCAGACGCGGCCGCAGATGGCGGGAAGCATGGAGTCCTCGCGGATGGTATCGAGAGCGCCGCCGAAGTCCTTCTCGCGGATCTGCTCGATAAAGCGGGGGATGTTGATGTTGACGGGGCAGCCCTCAACACAGAACGGCTTCTTGCAGTTGAGGCAGCGCTCGGCCTCGGCCAGCGCCATCTCCTCGGTGAAGCCCTTGTCGACGGGGCGGAAGTCGCAGGCGCGCTCAGCAGCCGGCTCCTCGTTATCGGGGGTGCGGGGCGACTTCATATCGGCAACGAAACGACCGTTAACTAGTGGCATGCGCAGCTCTTTTCCTCATAGGCCTTGAGGGACTCGCCCTCTTCGGAACGGTAAGCGGCCTGGCGGGCACGAAGGTCATCCCAGTCGACCAGGGTGGCATCAAAGTCGGGGCCGTCGACGCAAGCGAACTTGGTCACGCCGCCCACCTCGACGCGGCAGCAGCCGCACATACCGGTGCCGTCAACCATGATGGGGTTGAGGGACGCGGTGATGGGGGTGTCGTACTTCTGGGCGGTGAGGGTCGAGAACTTCATCATCGGAACGGGGCCGACGCAGAAGACCTGGCTCACGGCCTTGTCCTGCAGCAGACGCTCCAGCGGAGCGGTGACAACGCCCTGCTCGCCGTAGGAGCCGTCGTCAGTGGTGATGTGGATGTGGTCCTCGTCGAGGAGCTCGCGGAACTGGTCCTCCATGAGCAGGAGGTCCTTGGTGCGGGCGCCCATGATGGCGTGCACCTCGTGGCCGGTCTCGACCAGGTGCTTGGCGACCGGGAAGGCAATTGCCAGGCCGACGCCGCCGCCAATGACGGCGCAGGGGCCCTCGGCCATCTCGGTGGGAACGCCCAGCGGGCCCACGACGTCGCGCAGCGACTCGCCGGCCTCGTAGGTGGAAAGCATCTCGGTGGTCTTGCCGATCACCATGAAGATGAACTCGACCCAGCCCTCGTCACCGTTCCAGCCGGCCAGGGTAAACGGGACGCGCTCGCCCGTCTCGTTGGCGCGAACCATGAGGAACTGTCCAGCGTGCGCATGCTTGGCGATTGCGGGCGCCTCGATGCGGAACTTGAACACCTTCTCCGAGAACTGCGTCTTCTCCAGGATCTTATACATAGAACCCCTCTCTTGTTAGAGCTGCCGAACCGTGCCTCCACGGAAATGGACGGTAGCCCGAGTAAAACCGTACGCGCACAGGCGTTGTGCAGACATACGGTGCAAATTATACCCTCATGGACATGTCACTTACGTGTGTCTTCGGCGGTTGGGAGCAGGGTTTATCCACTTTGGCCTACCAAAGGGGGAGAGGTTTATTTTGGTCGGTTTTATCAGGTAAAACGGCAAAGGGGGCCGGCCTCGGGTTGTGATGAGGCCGGCCCCCTTGGGGCGCTATGTGTGTATGGCAGTGCGGGGTTTATTGCGATGCAGCCACCACGGCATTTCCGTAGATAAAACCTGCCAAAATAAACCTGTCCCTAAATAGTAGGTTTTAGTGCTTGCCGTTGGCGGAAGCGGCGCCGTTTACGTGATCGCGGGCGTAGATTACGCCGTGGACGATGGCCAGACCGGCGGCATCTGCGGCGCGGGCGCAGGTGTTCTGGAAGTCCTCGGCCTCGCGGGCGCGCAGCTGCTTGAGCACGTAATCTGCCACGGCCATCTTGCCGGGAGGGTTGCCGATACCGGTGCGGATGCGGCTGAAGTCGCGGCTGCCCATCTTGTCGATGATGGAGCGCAGGCCGTTGTGGCCGGCGTGGCCGCCGCCCACCTTAACACGTACGTCGCCGGCGGGAATGTCGAGCTCGTCGTGAATCACGAGTAGCTCCTCGGCCTTGATCTTGTACTCGCGGCAGAGCTTGGAGATGGGGCCACCCGAGGTATTCATATACGACTGCGGCTTGACCAGCACGATCTGGCGCTTGCCGTTCTCTTCCTCGGCATCGTTGATATTAATGAGCGCGACCTCGGCGCCTGCCTGGTTTTTCCAGTACGTGACGCCGGCCTGACGGGCCAGCTCGTCGATTGCCTTAAAGCCGGCGTTGTGGCGGGTCTCGGCATATTCCTCGCCAGGGTTGCCAAGCCCGGCAACCATGCGAATCTTAAGCGGCTGTGCAGCTGCCATGTTTGTCCTCCGTTACGTAAATAGTTCAATCAACGACAAAGGCTACCACGCCCGCCGAAGGCGAGACTTCGTTTCAGCGAAATCCCACCAGACAAAAGCACGGCCGCGGCAGAGCGAGCCGTCGGAACAGAAGAAACCCCCGCGCGACCTTTGCGAAGCAAGGGGGAGCGCGGGGGTGTCTTCTGTTCCGACGGCGATGCGCCGGGTTACAAGGACGATGCGACTACAGCGCGAAGTCGCCGCCGACGAGCGTGGAGACGGGCTCCTCGTGGTAAACGGCGGAGATGGCCTGAGCGAACTCCTCGGCGACCGAGATGGTCTTAATCTTGCCGCCGACCTCGACGGGGATGGCGTCGGTGACGACGCACTCGACGATCGGGGCGTCGTTCAGGCGCTCGATGGCCGGACCGGAGAAGATGCCGTGGGTGGCGCAGACGTAGATGTCGCCAGCACCCATAGCCTTGAGCTCCTTGACGTTGGCGCACAGGGTGCCAGCGGTGTCGATCATGTCGTCGTTGATGATGCAGGTCTTGCCCTTGATGTCACCGATGATGCCCATGACCTCGGCGGCGTTGTGGCGCGGACGGCCCTTGTGGGCGATGGCCAGGTCGCAGCCGAGCATGTCGGACAGCTTCTTGGCGGCCTTGGCGCGGCCCACGTCGGGGGAGACGACAACCAGGTTGTCGGTGTCGAAGTGCATGTCGTTGTAGTACTGGCCAAACAGCGGCAGTGCGGACAGGTGGTTAACCGGGATATCAAAGAAGCCCTGGATCTGGCCCTGGTGCAGGTCGAGGGTGATGATGCGGTTGACGCCGGCGCGCTCGAGCAGGTTGGCGACGAGGCGGGCGGTGATGGGCTCGCGCGGGCCGGCCTTGCGGTCCTGGCGGGCATAGCCGTAGTGGGTGATAACGGCGGTGATGGAGCGGGCGGATGCGCGCTTGGCAGCGTCGGTGGCGATGAGCAGCTCCATGAGCATGTCGTTGACGTTGCCGCCGGCCACAGACTGAATCAGGAAGACGTCGGCGCCGCGGACGGTCTCGTCGTAGCGGGCGTAAATCTCACCGTTGGCGAACTGCTTTAGCGTAAGGCCCGAAAGCTCGACCCCAAGGTACTCAGCGATCTTCTGAGCGAGGGGACGGTTGGAGGAACCGGAATACACGCGGATGGACTTGCGCATATTCTCCGACTTCTCGGGATCATTAATCGGCATTACCCTTCTCCTTTATACATCGAATGCCATATAGATGCCTTTTTGCATTGTAACCGTGCGGCGGGGTTAATCGGGTCTTGATAACGTCTTTACCGTCAACGGACACGAACCGACCACTCATCCGGCCGCGCAGGTCACGATAGAAAAAGGAGCCGTCCCCAGGGAACAGCTCCTTTTGTGCTTGGCGAAACGTTATGCCTCGTCGTCCTCGTGCAGACGGCGGCGATAATCGGCGGCCCAGCCCTCAATATTTACCTGACGGGCGCGGCCCAGACCGAGTGCGTCGGCCGGGACCGGCTCGGTGATGACGGAGCCGGCGGCCACGAGTGCGCCGTCGCCAATCTGGGCGGGCGCGACCATCATGGTGTCGGAACCGATGAAGGCATCCTTGCCGATGACGGTCTTGTGCTTGTGGACGCCGTCGTAGTTGCAGGTGATGGAGCCCGCGCCGACATTGACGCCGGAGCCCATGGTCGTGTCGCCGATGTAGGACAGGTGCGGCACCTTGGAGCCCTCGCCGATCGTGGACTTCTTGATCTCCACGTGCGTGCCGGCCTTGGAGCCGTCGAGCATGTGAGTGCCCGGGCGCAGGTAGGCACGCGGGCCGCAGTCGACGCCGTTCTCGATGACGGCCTCGATGGCGATGGTCTCATCGATGGTGCAGCCGCTGCCGACGGTGGTGTCGGTGAGGCGACTGTTGGGGCCGAGCTGGCACTCCTCGCCCACGGTGACGTGGCCGATCAGGTGCGTCTGCGGCCACACGACGGTGTCGCGGCCGATAACGGCATCGGGGCCGATCCAGGCCTGCGTGGGGTCGATGAAGGTAACGCCCTCGGCCATCCAGTGCTCGTTGATGCGGTCGCGCGCGATAGCGGTGAGCTGCGCGAGCTGGATGCGGCTGTTGACGCCCAGGCCATCGCGGTAGTCATCGCAGTGGAAGATGGAGACGGCCTGGCCGTGGCTTTTGAGAATCTCGAGCATGTCGGGCAGGTAGTACTCGGATTGCGCGTTGTCGTTGCCGATCTCGTTAATGTGGGCGGCGAGCTGCGCGCCGTCGAAGGCGTAGCAGCCGGCGTTGCACTCCAGCAGCGTGGCGGCCTGCTCGGGCGTGCAGTCCTTCTGCTCGATGATGCGCTCGATCTGGCCGTCGGCGCCCAGCTTGATGCGGCCGTAGCCGAAAGGATCGGGCGGGGTCATGGTCATGACGGTGCAGGCGAGCTCGCCGGTGGCGACGGTCTGCGCGAACTTGGCGACGGTGTCGGCGGTGATGAGCGGCAAGTCGCCGTTGAGCACGACGACCGGGCCCTCGGTGATGCCGCAGGCCTCGAGTGCGACCTTCACGGCGTGACCGGTGCCAAGGCGCTCGGTCTGCTCGACGCACTCGACCTTGGTGGCGCTGCTGGCGTAGGCGCCGTCGATCAGGGCGCGCATCTCGTCGGCGTGGCTGCCGATGACGACCACGACGCGGCTGCAGCCGGCCTTGATGGTAGCGTCGACGATCCACTGGACCATGGGCTTGCCCAGGATCTTGTGCGAAACCTTGCAGTGGTTCGACTTCATGCGGGTGCCCTCGCCGGCAGCGAGGATAATTGCGGTTGCGTCCATGTGATCTCCTGTTACGTTATAGAGACGTGTGTTTGGAAACGATACACGGCGCAATATGATACCGCAGGCATATGTTGAGCGCGTAACGATTGGCGCATTGCCGCTGATGTCGGTGCCGCCGGCGTGGTGTTTGCGCTGGTTGTGCATGGCGTTGGCGCTGCGGCGTTGGCGTTTGAGCGAGGGATGGGAGGTGCCCGTGGATATCATGCGAGAGGAATCGGGCCACGAGCCCGTCGCGGCATTTTCGATGTCGCATCCGGCGGTGCCGGCGCTCTACATGGTGCTGACGCTGGGACTCACCATGTTCTCGATGCAGCCGGTGCTGATTGCACTGTCGCTTGCGGGCGGGCTGGCGTACGGGTTTGCGATGCGCGGCGCCGCGCGTACGTTGGGGGCGCTTCGCTGGCAGCTGCCGGTGATCTTGATCATCGCGGTGCTCAATCCGCTGTTTAGCGCCTCGGGCTCGACGGAGCTGTTCCGTATTGGCATGCGTGCGGTGTATTTGGAGAGTATGGTATACGGCCTGTGCATGGGCGGGTTGTTTGTGGCGAGCGTACTGTGGTTTGAGGCCGCGGCGTCGATGCTTGGCTACGACAAGGTGCTCGCGCTGCTGGGTAATGCCGCGCCGGTGATCGCGCTCATGATCTCGATGTGCATGCGGCTTATCCCGCAGTTTTTGCGTCGCGGTCGTACGGTGATGGCGGTGCAGGATGCGATTGATGTGCCGGGCCGCGCGCCCACCGATCCCGTGCGATCGCGCCTGCGGGCGTCGAGCGTGTTGATGGGCTGGGGCATGGAAGATTCGCTGGAGCGCGCGGACGCGATGCGCTCGCGCGGGTGGGGTGCCGCGACGCGTCGTACGACGTATGCGCGGTATCGGCTGGGGCGCAGTGACGTTGCCGCGCTGGCCGGGCTCGTACTGTTTGGCGCTGCCGCGGTGGCGGTGGCGTGGACCGCGACGACGCAGTATTCGTTTTATCCGCAGCTCTCGGTGCCGGCGCCGTGGCCAGGCTATGTCGTGTACGCCGCCTGGATGGTGTTGCCTTGCGCGTTGCACGCGATTGATGAGAAGAGGTTTGGCTGATGGCTCGGTTTGATAGGAGCTCGGCGGCGGGTGTGGCATATGGCTCGGCCGCGCCAGCGATTGAGGTGCGAGGCCTTAGTTTTGCCTATCCCGGGGTCAAGGCACCGGTGCTCGAGGGGCTTGATTGGCGTGTTTCCCAAGGTGCGTTTGCACTGCTTGTTGGCGGTACCGGTTCGGGCAAGTCGACGCTGCTGTCGCTGCTCAAGCCCGAGATCGCTCCAGCGGGCGAGCGCACTGGCGATGCGCGCGTGCTGGGCGAGAACGTTGCCGACATGGACGTGCGGGCATCGGCAGAGCGCGTGGGTTATGTGTTTCAGGATCCCGAGAACCAGATCGTGTGCGAAACCGTGTGGCACGAGATGGCGTTTGGCCTGGAAAACTTGGGGCTAGCACGTGATGAGATGCGCCGTCGCGTAGCTGAGACCAGCTATTTCTTTGGGCTGGAAGATTGGCTTCACCGCGATACTGACACGCTTTCGGGTGGTCGCAAACAGTTGCTGTCGTTGGCGGCCGTTCTGGCGCTGCGCCCGCGCGTGCTGCTGCTCGACGAGCCCACGTCTCAGCTCGATCCCGTTGCCGAGAAGAATTTCCTGCACGCGCTGTTTCGTGTGAATCGCGAGCTGGGCTGCACGGTTGTTGTGGCGACGCATCAGCCGCGCCCAATGCTCGAATACGCGACGTGTGCGTACCGGATTGAGGGCGGTCGCGTGCGCGAGGTGGCGGATATGGCTTCTTTGGGACGCCGAGAGTCGCTGTTTTCCGATGACACGTTGGGGTGGGGTGCCATCCGATGTGCAAAAAACGGAGTATTCAGCAGGCGTGAGGACAATTTGGGCTCTCTGGAGCCGCCCGGGGGCGTATCGAGCGCGAAAAAAAGTTTGGAATTGGACAAATCGTCCGAATTTGTGGCGCAAACGTCGCTCGAGAACGGCTTGGAAGCCTTCTCGCGCACGGATGGAAGCAGAATACTCCAAAAAATGCACGCTGGGTCGGCTACCACCCTGTCGGAAGGTTGGTTTCGCTACGATCGAGCGTCCGGCTGGGCGTTGCGTGGGCTCGATGCGTCGTTTTCGGCCGGTGCGGTGCATGCGATCGTGGGCGGCAACGGATGCGGTAAGTCGACGATGCTCTCGGTGCTGGCGAAGACCGCCAAGCTGCAGCGCGGCCGCATGGTGCGCGGAGCGGCCTCGGCGGCGTTGCTGCCTCAGAATCCCAAAGCATTGCTGGTTGCCGAGACGGTGTGCGACGAGCTGATGGAATGGGCTTCAGCCTGCGGATATGACGAGACCGTGGCGCGGGAGCGCGCGGCGAGCTTGGGGCTGGACGGCCTGGAGACGCGCCACCCCTACGACCTCTCGGGCGGACAGCGCCAGCTGCTCGCACTGGCAAAGCTGCTGCTGATCGGCCCCGAGCTGCTGCTGCTTGACGAGCCCACGAAGGGCTTGGACCTGGAGAGTCGCCGCACCATCGCCCGCGCCCTGCGTGACCATGCGAAGGCTGGCGGCACCGTCATCATGGCTACGCACGATTTGGACTTTGCCGAGCAGGTAGCCGACGACGTCGCCATGATGTTTGACGGCGAGATTGCCTGCATGGAGTCCCCGGCCGACTTCTTTGCCGACAACGTGTTCTATAGGGCGTGATGGGATGACGGACTGTCGTTTCTCGCGTTTGCTTGCAAAACTGGAGATCCCGCTGTTGTTGGCGGTGCCGGCGGTGATGGCTGCCGCGTTGCTGGCGGGTGTTGAGCAGGCAGCGTTGGCCATGCTGGTTGTGGTGGCGTTGGTGCTTGCGCTGTTCTTTGCGGGCTATGAGGCATCGCGTCCAGGCCTGCGTCAGATTATGCCCACGCTGGTGCTGGCGGCGCTGGCGGCGGCGGGGCGCATCCTGTTTGGACCCATTCCCGACTTTAAACCCGTGAGTGCCATCGCCATTATCGCCGGGGCGACACTCGGTCGTCGTAACGGCTTTATGGTCGGTGCGTTGGCGGCGCTGACCAGCAATTTCTTTTTTGGGCAGGGCATGTGGACGCCGTGGCAGATGTATGCCTGGGGGCTCGTGGGATACGTTGGCGGTGCGCTGGCGTATGCGGGTGCATTCGACCGCGCCGATGGCACCGTGCGTATGCCGGCGCTGCTGACCTACGGCTTTGCTTCGGGTTTGCTGTACGGCGTTGTGATCAACGCCTACGACATCATTGGTTTTGTACAGCCGCTTACTTGGGCAGGTGCCGTGGCACGTCTTGCCACCGCCGTGCCGTTCGATATCACGCACGGACTCGCGACCTGCGTGTTTTTGGCCGCCTTGTACAAGCCCTGGTGCCGTCGCATTAACCGTGTCGTCGTGAAATACGGGCTGTAAGGCATTTCGCGTTTCCTCACGAACTTGCGGTGGAATAGTTCTCGTTTTTGGCTATTTGCTGCCCAAACAGGAACTATTCCACCGCAACTTATAGGGGGAGAGGGGTCACATGATCTGTTTTCCTCTGTCCCCTAGAGGAATTACTTGGGGCTAGAGCTCTAGCGTGAGGGTGACGGGGCAGTGGTCGCTGCCGAAGATATCGCCGCGGATACCGGTGTCGCGTACGGTATTGGCGATTGAATCACTTACCAAGAAGTAATCGATGCGCCAGCCGGCGTTGTTCTTGCGGGCATTAAAGCGATAGCTCCACCAGCTGTAGACGCCCTCGACGTCTGGATTAGCCGTGCGCCAGGTATCGGTAAAGCCGGCGTTGAGCAGCTCGGTAAACTTGCCGCGTTCTTCGTCCGAAAAGCCCGCGTTGCCGCGGTTGGACTTGGGGTTCTTAAGGTCGATCTCCTCGTGCGCAACGTTAAAGTCGCCGCAGGTCACGACGGGTTTGCCGGTCTCGCACTCGAGCGCGTTCAAAAAGCCGCGGTAGGCATCGTCCCAGGCCATGCGCACGTCGATGCGGGCGAGTTCGTTTTGCGCGTTGGGAGTGTAGACATCCACAAACCAGAACTTGTCGAACTCCAGCGCGCAGACGCGGCCCTCGGTCGTGGCCTGCGCCACGAGCTCGGCCGCCTCGCCCTCGCCGGCGTAGGGTAACAGCGCGTCGGCGCGCAGTACGCGCAGCGGTTCCTGGCGGCTAAAGACCGCGGTGCCCGAGTAGCCCTTGCGCTCGGCGTAGCTCCAGGTTTGGTGATAGCCGGGCAGGTCGATATCGACCTGGCCCTCCTGCAGCTTGGTCTCTTGCAGCGCCAGGATATCGACGTCGAGTTCTTGCGCGATCTGGATAAAGCTCGGGTCCTTTTTGAGCACGGCGCGCAGGCCGTTGACGTTCCACGAGGCGAAAGTGTAAGTCTGAGGCATGGTGTCCTTTCGACGGGGTTGGCAGGCTTAAGATTAACGCAACAAGAGCGGGGCGGAGTCCGCGAGTGATAGTGCGAACGCCGCCGTCCCGGAGACACGGACGGAGGACTCATATGACGCAGGCGATAACGGACTCCAAACAGGCCTCCGCCGCGCTGGCGGAGCTGTTTGGCACCCACAAGCGCGTGGTCTTCTTTGGCGGCGCGGGCGTTTCCACGGCGAGCGGCATCCCCGATTTCCGCAGCGTGGACGGCCTGTATCACCAGCAGTTTGCCTACCCGCCCGAGACTATGCTCTCGCATAGCTTTTATGAGGCACATCCGGCCGAGTTCTTCGACTTCTACCGCACCAAGATGATTACGCTTGGCGCCAAGCCCAACCGCTGCCACACCAAGCTGGCCGAGCTGGAGCACGCCGGTAAGCTAAATGCCGTGGTGACGCAAAATATCGACGGCCTGCATCAGATGGCCGGCTCGCAGCGCGTGTTCGAGCTGCACGGATCGGTCCATCGCAACATTTGCCAGTCGTGCGGCGCGGTCTATAGCGCCGAGTGGATTTGCTCGCGCGAGCACGAGGACGCCGCGGGCGTACCCGTGTGTCCTGCGTGCGGTGGGCACATCAAGCCCGATGTGGTGCTCTACGAGGAGCCGCTCGACGAGCATGTGCTGACCGGCGCCGTTGCCGCCATCGCCGCGGCCGATGCCCTCATTGTGGGCGGGACCTCGCTCGTGGTGTATCCGGCGGCGGGCCTTACGCGTTACTTTACCGGCGATACGCTGGCCATTTGCAATCTTGCTCCCACCGATCAGGATGCAAATGCCGACCTGCTGATTTCTTGCGACATCGCGGCCGCGTTTGCGTTCTAGCCCGTGTGCGCGGATACAATAGAAAGACTGATTGCAAAGCGACCCCGCCGTCTGCGCCCGAGCGCGGCGGCGCGGGCATTTGAGGAGGATGTTCATGGCGAACGATAGCAAGACATGGCGGTGCGGAAAGTACGAGCTCAGCTTTGACCGTCCGCGCATCATGGGCGTCCTCAACGTGACGCCCGATTCGTTTAGCGACGGCGGGGAGCACTTCGACCCGGATGCCGCCATCGAGTACGGCCTGGCGATGCTCGACGCCGGCGCCGACATCATCGACGTGGGCGGCGAGTCCACGCGCCCTGGTTTTACCCCGGTCAACCCCGACGAGGAGGCTCGCCGCGTGCTGCCCGTGGTACGCGCGCTGGCCAAAGAGGGCGCCATCGTCTCGATTGACACGCGCCACGTGGCGGTTGCCAAGGCGGCCGTGCGCTGCGGCGCCTCGATCGTCAACGACGTGACGGGATTCACCGACCCCAAGATGGTCGAATTTGTTAAGACGAGCACCTGCGGCGTTATCGTGATGCACGCCGGCGAGGTCGCCGCTTCCGCTCGTACGCACGCGACGGTGCAGCTTGATACCTCTGCCGCGGCGTTTGTTGCCGAGAAGGCGCGCGAGGCAGCTGCTGAGGCCGCGCGCGAGGCGGAGAAGCCTGCCCGCCGTCGCCGTGGCAAGTTGCTGGGCGAGCCCAAGACGGAGGCCAAGCTGCCGGGTGGCGTGGTGCAGCCCTCGCTGCCGTTTGGCGATCCGGAGCCCGCGTCCGAGCCTACGGACGAGCAGAAGCAGGAGGCACCGGCTGCCGAAGAGGCCGCCCCTGTCGCCGAGGCCGCCGCGAACCCTGAGTCCTCGCCGGAGCCCAGCGATCACCTGGCCGCCATGATGCGCCGCAGCGCCCGCCGCGAGGAGGCTTATGTTCCCACCTCGCAGCTTCGCCGCTTTACCCTGCCTGATTCGGCGCCCATCATGCGCCGCGTCATGGGCTTTCTGTCCGATCAGGCCCGCGCACTCATCCACGCCGGCGTGCCGCGCGACCGCATCTGCATCGATCCGGGCCCGGGCTTTGGCAAGACGGCCAACGAGGATATCGTCATCCAGCGCGAGACCGCCAAGATGGCGTCGCTGGGCTATCCGCTCATGTGCGCCGTGTCGCGCAAGCGCTTTGTGGGCGCTGTCTCGGGCGTGACCGAGGCCGCCGAGCGCGATGCCGCCACGTTCGGCGTGTGCCTGGGCGCTATCCAGGCCGGTGCCAACATTGTGCGCGTGCACGACGTCGCGGGCTTTGCGCAGTTCCTGAACGGTTACTGGGCTGTTGCTAAGCCGCAGCCGCGTCGCGCGTTTGTGGCCGTGGGCTCCAACCTGGGGCATCGTTGCGACAACATCCGCGCCGCACGCGACATGATCGCCGAAATCCCGCTCACCTGCGTGTCCAACTGCTCACGCATCTACGAGAGCGAACCGGCCTACGAGACGCGCCAGGACGCCTTTGCCAATGCCGTCATCGAGATTAAGACCGAGCTGGCGCCGCTGGTGCTGCTCGACGAGCTTATGAAGATCGAGGCCGAGCTGGGCCGCGACCGCTCCAAGAAGGCCAAGGTCAACGGCCCGCGCACCATCGACCTGGACCTGCTGTGGATGGATGGCGAGACCCATGGCGGCAAGAAGCTGCGCCTGCCGCATCCGCTCATTGGCGAGCGTGACTTTGTGCTGGTGCCGCTCGAGGATCTGATGCACGACCCGGCGCGGTTCTTCCGCTACAACGGCGTCGAGGTCAAGGAGCCTGAGGATCGCGTGGGCCATATCGTGGGCGAATTGGGGCGTATGTAGATGATTGAGATGAACGCTGTTGCCGTCGGTACCGAGCTCGACGCGGCGCGCGATGCGGGTCGCGAGGGCAAGTCCGCGGGTTGGTGCGCCTGGAGCGCCGGCGACGCATCGTTGGTATTTTCGCTGGTCGTTCGCCCCGACGTGAACATGCATGCCTTCCACGGCCTGCCGTTTGTGGCCGCGATGGGCATGATGGACGCGCTCGTGGGGACGGCTGCGGCACCGGGGCTGGGCCTTGCCGGCAA
This sequence comes from Collinsella sp., assembly GCA_048205395.1. Taxonomy (GTDB): domain Bacteria; phylum Actinomycetota; class Coriobacteriia; order Coriobacteriales; family Coriobacteriaceae; genus Collinsella. The sequence continues at coordinate 16,288 of DBEWUK010000049.1, read as the reverse complement.
GGTGGGCATTCAGTGGCCGAGCGATATTGTGTGCGGCGCGCCCACGTTTGAAACGTCGTTTGCACGCGTCGCCGTCAACGGTGGCGCCGGTGCCGCAGGCATGTTCGGTGCCGTGACGGTGGATATTGAGCGCGCGGCGCTGGGCGAGCTTGGCGTGGATGTGGCTGACGAAGCGCTGGTTGAAGCGCTGGCTGCCGCCGTGTTGACCCGCGTGGACGCCTGGGCGGTTGTCGCCAACACGCCGCAGGGTGCTGCCGGTCCGCTGGCTCCCGTGCTGGGCGAGTACTTCGACATGGTGCCGCTGCTGGGACGACAAGTTGCGGCGGTGTCGCCCAACGGCCTGCCGCTCGCGGTGGGTGTGTTTGCGGGCCTGGACATCTGGGGCCGCGCAACCATCAAGACCGACGCCGGCGAGCAGGAGTTTCCGCCCGAGGCCGTGCGCATTCGCGGGCTGTAGCGCGAGGCGTCAGCGCTCAAAGACAACGATGACAACAAGACCCTCCTCGGCCTGTGCCGGGGAGGGTCTTTGCGCGACTACAGGGTGGCATCGGACGTGCTCGACTTAAGCCCCTGCTCTATCCCAGCTCCTGCATGCGGCGGTAGATTTCGCAGATGCCCTTGATGGTGAGCTGTCCGTCGACCACGTCGAAGGCATCGGTCGAATCGGCTACGATGCCGGCGAGGCCGCCCGTGGCGATAACGGTGGCATCGTCACGGCCCAGCTCGCGCTTCATGCGCGCGACCAGGCCTTCGGCCATGGCGGCGGCGCCCATCACGGCGCCCACCTTGATGCACTCCTCGGTATCGCGGCCGATGGCGTGCTCCGGCGCCTCGAGCGGAACGCTGGCGAGCTTGGCAGCGCGGGCGGCAAGCGCGTCCATGGAGATGCGGATGCCCGGCGCGATCGCTCCGCCAATGTAATAGCCGTCCTCATCGATGACGTCGATATTGGTCGCGGTGCCAAAGTCCACCACGATCGCCGGGGCGCCGTAGAAGGTCTCGGCAGCGACGGCGTTGGCGATGCGGTCGGCACCAACGGCCTGGGGGCGCGCCGCCCGCAGCTTGGTCACGGCCGCCGTCTGCGGCCCAATGACGATGGCGTCTGCCGCGATGCGGTTGGCCACGGCGTGCCACTCGCGCGAGAGCTGTGGCACCACGCCGGCAAAGGCGATCGCGTCGACCGCGCCGAGCGAGAGGTCGTACATCTTAAAGAAGCCCATCAGGCGCACGTGGATCTCGTCGGCGGTATAGGAGCGGTCGGTGGGCATACGCCACGACTGCACCAGCTCGTCTCCGTCAAACAGGCCCATGGCCGTCTGCGTGTTTCCCATATCGATAGCGAGCAGCATGTCTACTCCCGGTGTCGGCGTAAAAGGACGCGCACCATTGTATACGTGCCGTCGGCGCTCGGTTGCGATTCGTTCACGGCGATAGGGGCTGAAGGGTTTTAAATATGAAGGAATTATGCTCTACGAGATTTTCCTTGCCGTTTACCGAACTCCCACGTAATATTCTTTCTTGCGCACATGAGGCGCCCAGACATTGCGGGGTGGAGCAGTCTGGTAGCTCGCCGGGCTCATAACCCGGAGGTCGTAGGTTCAAATCCTGCCCCCGCGACCAAGACTTTTAGCAGCTCAGAGGCATTGTTTCTCTGGGCTGTTTTCTTTTATCTTGACAATGCAGCGAGGACTCCTGAGCGGAATATGAGCAGATTGCAACGACCGTCAAGGCAAAACAGATGCCAATAAAACTAAAACCAGCTAAATAGAAGCGAAGAACCCGTAGAATCTTCCTCAGTGGAAAAGGCTATCAAGTGAGGGTCCGTATGCCGGGAAAGAAAGCCGATGCAGAAGCTTTTGCAAGCAGGTGGGCGAACAAGGGAAATGAGAACCAGGACACGCAACGGTTCTGGATCGACTTCTATCAGAATGTCCTGGGCGTGGAGGATGCGGTCTCGAGACTTGAGTTCGAGAAGCCCGTCTCCACCGATGCGAGCACGCACGATGGGTATATCGACGTCTTCATACCATCGGCCAAAACCCTTGTCGAGCAAAAGTCGCTGGGAATCGATCTCGCCAAGGAGGAGACGCGCCAGGGCCGCAAGGTGACGCCCGCGAAGCAGGGCAACGCCTACGCTCAGGGCATGCCCCTCTCCCAACAGCCTCGCTACATCATCGCTTGCAATTTTGCCGAGTTTTGGGTCTTCGACCGCGAGCGGGACTCGCTATGCCGGGAGCCTCTCTTCAAGTTGCCGCTCGCCGAGCTCCCCAAGAACCTCGCGGCCATTCAGTTCCTCAAGGGCGGGGCGGAGGCCCCGGCCACGATCTCCCGTGCCGTTTCCGTCGAGGCCGGCAAGATCATGTCGAAACTCCATGACCAGGTCGCCGAGGCGTTCGATGATCCCGACACGCCCGAGAATCACCATGCGCTCTCCGTGCTCATGACGCGCCTCATGTTCCTCATGTTCTGCGAGGACTCGGGACTCGTGGTCCCCAACGCCTTCCGCGACTACGTCGCCCACTTCTCGGCAGGCGATCTCAGGCGCGGCCTCAAGGACCTTTTCGTTTGGCTCGACACCAAGGACGAGGAACGCGACAAGTACGCCGAGCCCTGGCTGAAGAAACTGCCCTACATGAACGGTGGCCTCTTCCGGGAGAAGACGGAGATTCCGCCCCTGTCCGAGAACTTCCGCCATACGCTCATCGTCGAGGGGTGCCAGGAGTTTGATTGGTCGGGCGTGAGCCCCACGGTTTTCGGCTCCATCTTCGAGGGCGCGCTGTCCCACGACCACCGCCGCGCAAACGGCCAGCACTTCACGAGCCCCGAAAACATCCACAAGGTCATAGACCCGCTCTTCCTCGACGGCCTCAAGGCTGAGTTCGAGGAGGCCCGTGCCAAGCCCGTCGCGGGCGGTGCGAGGACCCGTGCGCTCAAGGACCTGCATGAATAGATCGGTAGCGTCTCTATCCTCGACCCGGCTGCCGGGTCAGGCAACTTCCTGACGGAGAGCTACCTGTGCCTGAGGCAGCTGGAGAACCGCATCCTCTTCGAGCTCCAGGGTGAGCAGACGTCATTCAGCTTTGAGGATTCCGGCGATCGCGACGTGCTGGTCAACCTAAAGAACTTCCATGGTATTGAGCTGGAGGATTTCGCTTGCTGCGTTGCCCGCACGGCTCTCTGGATCGCCGAGAAGCAGGCGGACGCTGACACCGCAAAAGTGACGCAGCGCGTCTACCAGGAACTTCCGCTCACGGACTATGAGGGCATCGTTAACGCGAATGCCCTTCGTATCGACTGGAATGACGTCGTATCAGCGGATGAGGTCGATTATGTGCTCGGAAATCCTCCTTTTATAGGCAGTTCGCGCCTTGAAGACGCTCAAAAGGAAGATAGGAAGGCGATTTTTGGCAAATCCGCTGGTTTGCTCGACTATGTTGCATGCTGGCATAAGAAAGCGGCTGAATATATGGATGGGCATCGTGTTCGATGTGCATTCGTTTCAACTAACTCTATCTGTCAGGGACAGCAGGTTGAGCCCCTGTGGAAGCCCCTGTTCGACAATGGCGTTCATATCGATTTCGCCTATAAAACGTTCGTTTGGGATTCCCAAGCATCTGATAAAGCGAATGTCCATGTTGTCATTGTCGGATTTTCTAAAAGTCCCGATATGCAACCTCTACTGTTTAGCTCAACGGGTGCAACAAAAGCGGACAACATCAACGGCTACCTCTCGAATGCTCCGGACGTCTTTGTCGAAAAGCGAAGGCAGCCCCTCTGCTCTGTTCCGAAGATGTCGCGAGGTGGCGGCGCTGGTGATTGGGGATTTTTAACCCTCGATGAGGCTGAGGCGCATCGTTTACTGACTTCATATCCTGCTCTCGAACAGTACATTAGGCCATTTTCAATGGGATCTGAGTTTATCAAGGGCATTAACAGGTATTGCTTGTGGTTTGCTGGACTATCGGGAGCCGAGCTATCCAAACTTCCCAAAGAAATAAGGGATCGGTTCGATGAAATCCGCAAACTAAGGTTGGCTTCTCCGCGTTCTGGCACGCAAAAGAGAGCCTGTGCCCCGTGGGAGTTCGATGAGGTTAAAGCGCCTGCCGATGGCGCATTCCTGGCCGTTCCACAGGTGTCTTCCGGACGGAGGAAATACATTCCGGTCGGATTCATAACCAACGGCACTATTCCTGGAAACAAGCTCTTTTTTGTCGAAGAGGCGGATTTGTATGATTTTGGAATCATCTCAAGTCAGTTTCACAACGCATGGATGAGGCAGGTTGCTGGACGCTTAAAGAGCGATTATCAATACTCGAACACTATCGTCTATAACAATTTTGTCTGGCCTTCTCCATCTGCGAGTCAGAAGGATGAGATACGCCAGTGTGCTAGGGATGTGCTTGAGGCGAGAAACGCTCAACGCGGGGCAACTCTTGCCGACATGTATAGCCCCGATAAAGCCCTCTTCTTCTCCGATCTCATGAAGGCTCATGCACGGCTCGATGCTGCTGTCGAATCTGCCTATGGCGTTGATTTTGGCGGAGATGAAGAGAGGGTTGTTTCGCATCTATTCAAGCTTTATGCCGAGAAGGTCGGTGAGTAGCGTGAAGGGGAACGTCATAAAGCCGAAGGGGGAGACGATACCATCCGAACCCGATTCCGTGAAGGAGAGCATTGGAGATCTAAGGGCCGAGGCCGATCGACAGGAGGAGGAAGCCCAAAGATATGCCATCGCCTTCCTCAAGAAGGTTATGAGGCTGAAAGGCGTGGCAATCGAGCGCGACCATTTCCTCCGCTCAGAGTTTCGTAAGCGGGGCGTTGCGGACGAGCAGGTAGAGCTCGCGATTTCAACGAGCCCAGCCGCCGCCGGGATGGATTCTGACCTTGTCGACTCCATCGCGAGGGACGTCATTGATTTCGAGACGAAGAAATCGACCGTCCTTTCGTTCTCCGCGGGATTGCCCGGAGGGCTCGCGATGCTCGGAACGATTCCGGCGGACGTGACACAGTACTATGTTCACGCCTTCAGGATCATGCAGAAGCTGGCCTATCTCTACGGTTGGCAGTCATTCATCGACGATTGCGACGAGATGGATGATGAGACCTTGGCGGCTTTCGCCCTTCTCCTGGCCGTGATGGTCGGGGTGAGCGGGGCCAACTCCGCGTTGACGGCGTTTTCCAAAACGGTCCAGTCAAATGTCGCCAAGAAGGTCGCCAACAAGGCGCTTATGAATACAAGCTACTATCCGATTATTAAAAAGGTGCTTACCGGGATCGGCGTCAAGGTCACCAAAAGCAGTTTCGGCGACGCAGTGAGCAAGGTCGTCCCGGTCATTGGCGGCTTCGTCTCGGGCGGCCTCACGTTCGTCAGTCTCAAGGGCGGGTCCAGGAGACTTGCAGGAGAGCTCAGGTCATTGCCGCAGGCGACAGGTCCCTTGACCGCAGCGGCGGTTGATCCATTTACTGATTTTGCTGAAATGAAGGGGATGACGAGCGATGACGATGCCCAAATGGCATGAGACCATGCGGCCCATCCTTGAGGCACTGGCGAAAAGCGACGGGTGCCTAACCGGTTCCGATCTTCAAGAGGCGGTGGCGACCACATTTGACATGACGGGCGATGAGCGTGCCGAGCGCCTCAAGAGCGGGCGGCTGAGGCTCTACGACCGCGTGTACTGGGGAATCACCGATCTGGAGAAGGCCAAACTCCTCGAATACGGGGAGAAGAAGGGGACCTACCGCATCACGGCAGAGGGCAGGTCATACCTCGCTGCCCATCCCGGCCCCCTCACGGCCAAGGCGCTCTACGAGAACTGCCCGCCGTTCAAAAGTTGGAAAGACGGCTATCAGGCGGCAAACAAAGCTAAGGAGGCGGCCGGGTCCTTGGACGCTCCGGAAAAGGAAGATCAGGACTCGCCCCAAGAGTCCATGGACTCAGCCTACGACGAGATTCGAAGCGCGCTGTCGGACGATCTTCTCACCGCAATCATGGGAAAGGATCCGTACTTCTTTGAGCATCTGGTGGGAAAGCTGCTCGTTGCGATGGGTTACGGAGAAAGCTTGGATGCCGAGGCCGACGTTACCAAGAAGAGCGGCGACGAGGGCATAGACGGCATCGTGCGCGAGGACCGTTTGGGATTCGGGACCATCTGCTATCAGGCCAAGCGGTGGGACCCGGAGCGCACGGTCGGCCGACCCGAAATACAGGCGTTCGTCGGCGCCCTCTCGGGAAAAGGCGTTTCGAAAGGCCTCTTTATCACAACTGCCCGGTTCTCGAAGGAGGCACGACGCTATGCAGAAGGTCTACTCGGCCAGACGGTCGTGCTCGTCGACGGCCCAGCGCTCGCTGGTCTCATGATCGACTACGGTGTCGGCGTAAGCACAAGGCAGGTTTACGAAATCAAGGCCGTGGACACGGACTTCTTCGAAGAATAGCGAGCAAGCGGCTAGCTCGCGCCCTTCCGCCCGTTGCACTTCGAGCAGAGCACCTGCAGATTAGACGGCACGGTCTTACCGCCCCTAGCGACCGGCACGATATGGTCGATGTGCAATCCAACACCATCGGGCATGTACTTCCCGCACATCTGGCAGGTGTAGTTGTCCCTTCGCGCTATTTGCTCGCGCAGCTGTTTAGTCATCAGCTTCCGCTGGTTGCGAGCATGGTAATCCCTGAGCGTCGCTTCGTCGTTAATAGCGGCGAGGCGGTTTCGCCTGTTCACAACCCAGTCCCAGCTCACGGCCATCACGCTATCGTCCACGGACACCTTGTAGGACGTCTTCACGTAGTTCCTCTGCCTGTAGCGTGTCTGCTCGCGGCACGTGACAAACTGGAACGCGTGCGCGTCGTCGAGCGTCTCGGCGTATTGCCGCTCCCGGCGCTTCTGCAGGCTGCAGGTCTTCAGGTATTCCTCCTGCTGCGCCTTCCACTCCTGGATGTAGGAGCGCTCCGCGACGATCTTTTCCCAGTTGGCGGGCTCGAGCATAAAGCGGTCTATCAGGTCGTCGATCTTCACGTTGCGTCTGCCGGAGACATCGAACCGCTCGACGAAGTATGGGTAGTGAAAGGGATTCGCCAGGACTCTTCGCACCAGAGAGACGACGCAGCAGATGAGACCAATCGAGACAACGGCCGCAACGATGTAGGGAAGCAGATCGACGGCGACGAGATTCCCCCATTTATCGACATGATAGTAAGTAAACAAGATGGCTCCCATTCGCTCGTATTGGCATCAGATGATAGACCAACGCAAGCACTCGCCCTTTTGCCACCCCGCCCGGACACCGCCACGCAACTCCCACACCTTGTTCGCTTTACAAAACCAAACGCCCGTTCGATACTAGTACCAATGAAACACGAACACGCGTACGGGAGGTAAGGCATATGATCATGAAGAAGCACTCCCTCGCGGGCACCTGCGGCATCCCCACGGAGGACCGCCGCATCTACATCCCGGTGGACGTCAACGGGACCGACGACCCCGACCGCGGCCCGTCCGACCCGGTCACCATCCACTGGCCCGACGGCCGCTCCTGGCAGGTCGAGTCCATCTACTTCCGCTCCGAGTTCGGCCGCGCCCTCTTCGGCAATCTCTGCGTGCGCTACGACGTCTGCATCGCAAAGCAGCGCAAGACGGTCTGGTGGGAGCACGGCGACTGGTTCGTCGAGCGTGGCAGCGGCATGGCGGTGACGCCCGCGTGACAGATCACACCAAGGACTTCGGCGGCGGCATCACGGTGCGCGCCCGAGGCGACAGGCCAGGCCGGCGCGTCCACAAGCAGTACGTCGACGTCTACGCCCGCGCAAACGCCGACGGGACCATGGTCCCCATCCGCGTCTGCTGGCCGGACGGGCGCTGCTTCACCATCGATCAGATCCTCGAGATCGAGCCCTTCGGGGCCATCGTGCAGAACGCCCAGACGGCCACCTACACCGTTCGCTTCGGCCAGTGGCGCACCCAGCTCATGCTCGAGCACTACCACGAGGAGGACGACATCCACGGGGCCGAGGACCATCTGCGCTGGTGGGTCTGGGCGTTCGACAACACCCTCACCAAGAACGACGTGGGGGTGTAGGCCCGTCGCCGGAACGTAAACGTCGTACGTCAAAAACGTCCGCTAGGCGTAAGGCCATCAAGGCGCTCGTCGGAGTCGAAAGGTTTTCCTGTAATGCACGACACGAGATCGTCGGCAAAGCGCTCGACTTGGGCTGCGACGTACTCGACGATCCTCTCCGGATCCTGGAGGTCGCCGCGGGATGCCGCGAGGAGCGTCGCCGCGAGCCCGCGCATCTCGTAGCTGATATCGAAGATCTGGTTCTGCTCGGCTTCTGTCATGGATGCCCCTTTCCGGAAACGATGCGTAATCCATATTCTCCCCTTCGGGCCCGCCGCTGGCGGGCCCTTTTGCTGCCGCCGGTATCCGGCATGCGCCGCCGTATGGCCACGGCTCCGCGGCCGGGTGGCACCTCCGCTACGCCGCGTCAAGGGGGCCCATGAGACCCCGCACAAACCTCCGCTCCGCTCCGGTTGGTGGAGGTCGTCATGGACCTCCCTTGACCCGTCTTCGCTCCGGTGCGGCTTTGCAGGGAGCAAAGCCGACGACGACGCGCGGCGTCGCCATTCGGCTTTGCCCGCAGGGGCGAGATGTTGAGGGCCACGTGCCCGGAACGGAGGGAAAGATGCAGCAGCTGATGACGAGGGAAATCGCCAAGACGGTGCCGAGGCTCTACGAGCAGGACGGGGCGCAGGACCCCACGGTCTACGCCCACTACTTCTCGTGCGTGAACGGATGGGACTGGTGGCTGCTCGAGTTCGACGGCACGGACGAGGCGTTCGGCCTCGTCGAGGGCTACGACGACGAGCTCGGCTACTTCAGCATCAAGGAGATGGAAGAGCTGAACCGCCAGATGGGGTTCGCCGCCGTCGAGCGCGACGAGCACTTCTCCCCGAGGCCGCTCAGCGCCGTCAGGAGGAGGTAGCCGCATGGTCACGGTCGAGTTCGACTCCATGGGCGAGGCGGTCCGCCTCGCCCTCGTGGCCGGGGAGTACGTGGGCGGCGGCCTGGCCGTCCTCCTCCTCGACGCCACGGACCCGCGCTCCGGCGGCTACATGGCCGAGTGGGGCGTGCTCACGGCGAGCGTGCCGGCGGCGGCCGAGTGGTGCCGCGGGCGGGGCAACATCGCCATCGACGCCGACGTGCCCGCGGCGCTCCTCGAGGCGCTCGAGGCCGCCGGCACGGTCCGGATGGCCGACCGCTCGGCGGCGTCCGGGATGGCCCGCTACCCGCTGGCCACGGTCGCCGGGCACGCCCTCGACGGCATGGGCGGCCTGAGCGAGACCCTCGAGGAGGCTCTCGGCTCGACGGTCGTCGTCGAGTACGAGTCGGGAGGCGACGGCGGCGCGTTCGAGGTGGGGACCGCGCCGGCGGGCTCGACCGAGCTCGAGCGCCTCATCGCCGCCGCGAGGTCCGAGGCCGACGCGTTGGCAGCCGCCGGCGGATGGGCGGCCGTCCGGGTCGGTTTCGGGGATGCCGGGACCATCGACTGCGAGACGGGCCGAACGGTCTACGTCGCGGGGTGAAATGGGAGGAGGGCGCGGGCGCGGTCCGGATGGGCCGCGCTTTTCCTTTCCCGGGGATGCGGAACTCCCACCGTCCAAGTGCCTCGGACGGTGGGAGCTGGATACGACGATATACTGCGCGTGCAACGGGGACACGCGCCTCCTTTTCGGTTGACTCCACCAGTTCGTACAGAGACTTTTCGATTTCCCGCTTTGATTTGGAGGGCTGTAATTCCATATTTCTGGAATACGGCACGAGGCTGAGCTTCGAAATCGCGTCTTGCGTCGGTAGATTGTTCCGCGTCCGCGACCAGTTTTTCAAGGGTGCTAAGCTGGGACTGTATTGAAAGCTCGTTTAGGTGGTTCACATTGTCCATAGCGGTGACCACCAATGTTGAATAGCTGTCTTGAAAGACTGTGTCACGCTAGTGTCGGTATCGATTTGATACTACGAACAAATTAGAACTAAATGGATATAGTTTCCATACTAATTAAAACAAATTTGCATTCAAGTTTTTATTTAAACTTGATTTAAGGCGGAGTGGAATGTGAGCGCGCAAGGAGATGCGGAATCGATGAGAGCCTCAAAAAAATTACTGCAGTGTTATCATCTTTCATCCTCTCTATTCGTCCATTTCTGATTCTATGGGCGGCTTGGTCAGTCCTCCCTGATACAATTCCCGCTCATTGGAGTGGGGGTGTGGTTGATCGATGGGGTAATAAGCTTGAATTGCTGGTTGTTCCGCTGTTTTCTCTGATTGGTTCTATTGCAATTTCTGTGTACCTTATTGTTTCCACGCGGCGAAGAGAGTTCGCGGATTTCTCTGTTCGAATGCGACGGGACTTTGTTGCGTGCTATATTTCTAGTCTTCTTTTATCGACAACCTGCTCAGTGATAATTGCCGTTTGGGTTCAGTTGATTCTTACGCAAAGCACTGCGGTTGATGGGGGGGGCTTGGACTATCGATCCTGTATTCCCTTCCCGGGCTATATGTGATCTTGTGCGCTTTGCCGCCTTTTGCTTCGTACGCTGCTTAAGTGCCTCGGAAAGTCCGATAAGCGCCGTGAGGAGCGAGACCAAAGCGGTCAGGAGCTTCACGAAATCAATCAGATCGGTCATGGGCATCACCTCCCATCAAATGGAGGGCTCTGCCCGGCACGAGGGCTGCCGACAGCAGGGACGATTCTATCAGAGCGGCTGACTCCCGCCCGATATTACCATCCCACCGCGCCTGTGCAAAAAAGAGGGCCGCCAAACAGCGACCCTCCAGCGAAAGTGCACGTTATTTAGGACAGTCATATTCTTTAAAAATAATGGCTGTTGTAGAATTACATATAAGAGTCACCCGGAAGGAGCGATCGATGAAAAGCAAACGATTTATCCTGAATGCACTTCTGGTAGTAGCAATATTGACGCTCTTGGTCTTCTCCTACTCATACATGAATCAGCCAAGATTTGGATATGCTTTATACGCTGTTTTTTCCGGCGAAACAACTTACAACACTTACAACACTATAGGCTTCATTGACGCAATCTTTTTCTATGTAGTCGGCCCCGTATCAAGCGAACTGATCGCTTTTGCTGTCAGCTACAACCTGAATCAACAAAGCCAAACTCACTCAGCGACTTCGGCCAAACAAGGAATCAATCTCTTCGTAATAATGATAATTCTGCAAATTGCGACTGTGTTGATTATCGCCCTGACCGCAACAAACGTTTTGAAGTATGAGTTCGGATTCATCGTGAGCTGTCTCATGGCAATTGCCGCGGGTATAGCGGTTTCGTATACGACACCGGCAAAGAAGTAGCTCAACTAACAGGGCCTATTTGGAATCCGAATCGTCCATGGAGCCGTCGATGCCGGTTTTGGTGTCGTCCGTATTGGAATCGTCATCCTTCGATATGTGCGATACGGCTCGTTAATAGCCCTGGCCGTAGCCCTGACCCTGCTGGCCTAGCAGCTCCTCCAGATACTGGCGCAGCTGCTCGTCGGTAATACCGCCGTTGCCGGTGTCGGTCGCGCTGTCGTTCTGCTGCTGGTTCTGCAGCTCCTCGTCGGAGCCCAGCTCGACCGTGACCTTCTTCTCGTCCTTGCCGTGCATGAGCGTGATCTCGACCTTCTCGCCCACCTCGTGGCTGCGCAGCGCGATGATCAGACCATCAGCGCTCGTAATCTCGTCATCGTCCAGCTTGGTGATGACATCGCCCTCCTGGATGCCGGCCTTGGCGGCGGGACCGTCCTCGACGACGCTCGCCACATACGCACCGCTATCAGTGCTGAGCCACGCGCGCTGCCGCCTGGGCACGGGCATCGGTTGGTACGGCGGCGTCCACGCTCGCAGGCGCTTCGAGATCGATGTCCACACCGTCATCAAATAGGCTCGATTGCTCCATAGCGGTACTCCTTCGCTCGATTTCAAACGGATACAAGAGCACCACCGTTACGACGGACGTCCCGGTTCCGTGCATAACGAAAAGTCAACCGAGGGTTTTGTCCCGTCAAGACGCCGAACGAGAATTACGTACCGCCAAGAGCCTCAAAACACGCCCCTCGCGGGACAGAATCCTCACTCGGTTTCCATGCGGAGCAAAAACCTCAATCGATCATCCTCCGCAACGTCTATCCACCAAAAAGGTCGCCCCACGTGGAGCGGCCTTTGCTCGCAGCTTTTTACTGATAGTTACTCAAAATTTATTCCAACACATCCACAGAAGAGCAGCGAATCGTATTTCTCTTTCGGGAATCGAGAAAATAGCCTACCTTGACTTTAGACCCAACGCTCACGGGGCTATCGCTTACATAGCGCGTATGTTCTGAATCAACCAGAATGGTCAGACGATCAGACCCGTCGTTATATGGATCTTCGCTTTCGACCGACATGGTAAAATCGCCAGAGCTGTCAACGTTCAACACCGATCCGCTCACGAACCACAAATGTGAATAGTCACCTCCGCTATCTTTTTGGCAACGCTCCACTTTTAGAAATAGCGCAGAGAATGCGAACACGGCAACTGATATAGCGATGAAAACCTTAACGCCACCCCCCTTGCCATGAAATCCAAATTTATTCGCCAAAGAAAAATACCCCTGCCTTATCCGTGTAATTAGCATAGTACTACGTTAACGTACTCATGGCTGTGGGTTGGTTTAACCTACAGCCATGCTAAAGTTGCCAAAAGGGGCACAAAGGCCAATACGTTTGCGCAGTGCCGGCACAGCGACCTAGCATCGTATGCACCGGCGGAATCATCGCAGGCCTGCAAGGAGAGCATATCCACGGGCTCGTGGTCGCCGGAGGCCTCGTGATGCAGCACGCGCCGGGCGGCGACTGGAAGCGCGTCGATTGGGATGCACTTGCTGCCTGGCTCGGCAGATACGGTTACAAGGTCGCTGATTGCGAGACGGAGGCCCTTCCGACCGCCGACGCGTCGAGGCGATTACGCGAGTGGGAACGCAAGGGTAAAAACGCATCGTCACTGAATCAGTGAGTCAGTATTCTTTAGTGTTAGATGATGGATATTGAAATTAATTAGCGAGATAATGTGCATATCTCATAATGTATGCGTTTCACCATGAGAGAGTGGTCTGTCATGAGCTGGAAACCGAGAAAATGCGTTATCGCCGGTCTCGTGACAACCGGTCCTGGCGGCGGCTTTTTTGCAACCGCAATGACATCGTACCGACTTTTCATTTGCATGTTCTGAAAGGAAGTTGCCATGTTGTCGCAAAATCAATCGAGATACTTGAACACAATCGGCTTTGCCCTGCTTGCATTACTCTTTGCTAGCGACCTTTTGCTGAAACCGCCCAAGGAACTCGTTTTGCTTGCCATAGACTGCATTTCCGCCCTTTACTTTACGGCAACCCTATTCGTCGGACTAAAGGAGAGGAAAAAAGGCGTAGTCGTTGCATCTGCCGTAGGCGTGATCATAACCATTGCCTCATTCTTTATCTGACACATTGGTGATCTAGGGGCGATATCGTAGGAATACGACCGGGAGAGCCGGGACCAGATTGCCCGGGCTGCCCGGTCGGCTGTTTAATAAGCGCTAACGGTTGAGTTGTCGCAGCATAATCGCGGCTGCAAATATGTGACCATATGACCATGCTAACATGTGCGCACAGTCATATGGTCACGGCTGTTGATTGGTGCCTTAGAAAAATTGAAATCGTCCCAACGAACCATCGTCAATCGTCCCAATAAGTTATCGTTATTTGTCCCAATAAGTCATCGTTATTTGTCCCAACGACGCAGATAGACAGTATAATTTCAAGTGGATGATTGGAGGGACAGGCGATGGATAGGTACATAGGACGTTGTGTTGACTGCTTGGTCGAGCGCGACCTTGGCATTTTTGGTGCAGTGCTCATTCAGGGGCCGAAATGGTGTGGAAAGACAACGACAGCTCAGAGATTTGCCGAGTCATCGTTATCTCTCTCCGACCCATCTGGCGGTTTTGCGGCCCTCCAGCTCGCTCGTCTCGATCCGGCCCAGGCAATTGTCGGACCGACCCCGAGGCTTGTCGACGAATGGCAGGAGGAACCGAAGCTATGGGATGCCGTGCGATTCGAATGCGATGTCAGGGGAGGGGAGCCAGGACAGTTCATTCTCACCGGATCTGCGACGCCGCGAGCCGAGAACCAGCCGATGCACAGCGGTGTGGGTCGAATCGCCCGTTTGCGGATGGATACCATGACGCTTTTCGAGCTCGGTATTTCGTCGGGAGCGGTCTCGCTTGGTGCGCTGCTCGATGGCGATTCCGTTGCGGCATCACTCGGATCCATCGCCGGTATCGCCGGTATCGCGGATTTGCTCTGCCGCGGCGGTTGGCCCCAAGCGGTCGGTAAGACGACTGCCGACGCGATGCGGATAGCCGCCGCCTATATTGACGGTGTTTGCGAGTCTGACGTTTCGAGGGCGGATGGAGTGAAACGCGACCCGGTTAAGGTAAGGGCCTTGCTCTCCTCGCTTGCGCGCAATGAATCGACCCTTGCCGGCATGAAGTCCATCGAAAGGGATTTGGGCGTTGACGTCTCAAAGAATACGATTACCGGTTACATGGGCGCGCTGCGCCGTATCAATATCGTCGACGATGTCCCCGCGTGGCATCCGGCTCTCAGGTCGCCGGTGAAGTTGCGGCAGGGCGCAAAGCGGCACCTTGCTGACCCATCGCTCGCCGTCGCCCTCATCGGCGCGAACCCGGAGTCGTTGTCATCCGATCCGAAGACCCTTGGCTTGCTCTTCGAATCCCTCGTGCTGCACGATCTCAAGGTTTACGCGGCAGCCAGCGATGCGACCGTATCTCACTACCACGACGCTGACGACCTGGAGGTCGACGCGATTGTCCATCGTCGTGACGGCTCGTGGGTTGCCATTGAGGTCAAGCTTGGGAGCCCCCAAGTCCCAGAGGCAGTGGAAAATCTGCTTCGACTCGAGCGAAAGCTGGTCGATCGCGGGGAGAGGCCACCTGCGGCGAAACTCATCGTCATCGGGTTTGGTATGCCGGCTCACGTAACTGGCGAAGGCATCGTTATTGCTCCGGTCGACACGCTCGGAATCTAAAGCTATTTGCATTTCCAGAAATCCTCTAGAAGGTGCCTGGAGGATTTCTGGAAACAACCGGTATTTTGATCTGGGCTAAGAAAGGTTGCAGGTCCAGATTCCGTGCTGCGTGGAGCCGGTGATTTTGTTCAGGAACTCGCGCTGCTCCTCGGTTGCGAGGATGTAGGTAGAGCAGCCACTGAGCATCTGGTCGACGTCTGTGATTCCGGACGCCTCCCATCCCAAGATGCTGACGGCCTTGAGCGTCAGGCAGTTGAGGAACATGTAGGACGTGTTCTCGACGTTCGAGGTGTCAAGACGGTCGAGATCAAAAAGCTCCGTGACGCTTGAGCATCCCCTGAACATGCCCTCCAGGGTCGTGCAATCCGATGTATCGAGTTTCGATAGGTCGATTGGGTCAGACCGTCGAACAGGTATCTACCGCTCTCTGGATCCCAGGTATCCAGGACAACGACCTCACGGATTCGATTCCTGTAGGAATACCACGGTTGCTTTCCGAATTCGTCCGTGTGTGTACGGATGAATGCGGGATTCGATACCCCGGCGGCCTGATCGGCAGGCCGCTGGGAACTCTCACTCCTCGATAAAAGCCGGCACTCGGTTAGTCCTGCGCATCTTGAAATCGCCAGTTTCGTGGGAGACGTAGAGAATGCCGTCCATCCCGTCTCGCGATGCATATGAAAGGTGAACAGAACCGCAATCCGCTCCATCATCGTCGAGAAGATCGAACGAATTCGGATCGCTCGTTGCGGCCAAACGACCACTCAGACAAGAGCCATCGCCATTACAGATTTGCCATTCCATGTCTTCGCCTGCAAGAATCGCCATAGACGGCCTGGTCGCGCCATCGTTGACATACATCCCGTCTATGCCAAAACCGTTCTCAGCGCCATCGATAAACGATTGCTCGGACCTATACCTCGCAAATGATGCACATAGAACCATTGCAAGACAAAGTACAGAGCCAACAATCGCTATCTTTGCATAGCTCTTGCCTATCATGTCATTCACCTCCTTCGTATGTATCGAGGTATTCCTGCTTGAGCGTCTGCGAGGACGACTTGATCTTTTCCACGAGCGTGCCGGCCTCGATGAAGTAGAACGAGTTGGTGAGGTCTGCCAGGTCGTCGAGCAGATGGCTTGAAATGAGCACGCTGCGTCCCCGC
>DBEWUK010000004.1:0-15556 GCA_048205395.1 Collinsella sp. | reverse complement strand
CCTCGCTATCTTTCCCATTAGATTAAGTGAGCGATCAAGGAATCGCACCCCTCTGCAGTGGTAACACAGGGCCCGTGCTGGACATAGTTTTCAGAACATTACGCAGACCAGGAAACCCCCTTATCCGCGGCTCCGCAGGAGCAGGCGAAGGGGGTTTCCAGGGTCGAGGACGTTCTGAAAACTAAGTCCAGCGCGGGCCCGGACGAGAACAACCGACTACAGGTCGATGTGCGATTCCTTGATCGGGAACGGCTCCGCGAAGTGGCAGGCACAGCAGTGGCCCGGGGCAACTTCCTTAAACTCAGGCAGCTTCTCGGAGCAGATACCCTGCGCGATCGGGCAGCGCGTGTGGAAACGGCAGCCGGTCGGCGGATCCAGCGGTGACGGCGGGTCGCCGGCAAGGATAATGCGCTTGCGGGTCTTCTGGATATCAGGATCGGGAACCGGAACGGCAGACAGCAGCGACTGCGTGTACGGATGGTGGGGCTCGCTGTAGAGCGTCTTCCAGTCCGAAACCTCGACCATCTTACCCAGATACATAACGGCAACGCGATCGGAGATGTGCTGCACGACGGACAGGTCGTGGGCGATAAACAGATATGCGGTACCGAACTTGTCCTGCAGTTCCTTGAGCAGGTTCAGAACCTGGGCCTGGATGGACACATCCAGGGCGGAAACAGGCTCGTCGCAGATGATCAGCTTGGGCTTCAGAGCGAACGCGCGGGCGATGCCGACACGCTGGCGCTGGCCGCCCGAGAACTCGTGCGGATAGCGGTTGATGTGCTCGGGGTTCAGACCAACGACGTCCAGCAGCTCGCGGACACGCTCAATGCGCTCCTCCTTGGTGCCCACGCCGTGAATGGTCATGGGCTCGGAGACGATCTCACCGATGGTCATACGAGGGTTGAGCGAAGCATAAGGATCTTGGAAGATAAACTGCATCTCGCGACGCATGTCCTTGATCTCATGCTTGCTCATCTCGGCAACATCTTTGCCCTGGAAGAACACTTTGCCAGCCGTCGGCTTGGTGAGGCGCATGATGGTGCGGCCCGTCGTGGACTTACCGCAACCAGACTCGCCAACCAGACCGAAGGTCTCGCCAGGATAAATCTCAAAAGAGATGTCATTTACAGCAGAGACGACGCGCTTGGAAAAACGCTTGGCGAACATGCCGGACTCTGCGGGAAACTCCTTAGAGAGGTGCTCGACCTTCAGCAGTGGAGTGCGCTCGTTATTGCCTGCCATTTACGCCTCGCCTCCCTTCTTGGAATCCTTGCGCGTACGGGACGTCTCAGGGGCGTTCTTGAGGAACTCGGGGTCACCGGAGTAGTGGCACGCAGAGTAATGACCAGACTCGGTGACAACGCGCTCGGGGCGCTGCTTGCGGCACTTGTCCGTCGCATAGGGGCAGCGAGGAGAGAAGACGCAGCCCTCGGGCAGGTTCATGAGCGAAGGCGGGTTGCCGTGAATCGGCGTAAGCGGCTTCTTCTCATCGATAGCCTGCTCCGGGATGGAGCGGATCAGGCCCCAGGTGTAGGGGTGGCGACTCTCGTAGAAGATTTCCTCAGCAGTACCGAACTCGACGGGACGACCGGCGTACATAACCATGATCTTGTCGGCCATATCGGCGACGACACCCAGGTCATGGGTAATCATGATGATGGCGTTGCCGTTCTTCTCCTGCATTTCCTGCATGAGCTCGATAATCTGAGCCTGAATGGTAACGTCCAGGGCAGTCGTGGGCTCGTCGGCAATCAGAATATCGGGATCGCAGGCAAGAGCCATAGCAATCATGACGCGCTGACGCATACCGCCAGAGAACTGGTGCGGATACTCATTGACGCGCTTCTCGGGCTCGGGGATACCCACGAGGTCCAAAAGCTCGGTAGCGCGCTTGAGCGCCTCCTGCTTGGAGTAGCCACGGTGCAGACGAAGACCCTCGCCCACCTGCTTGCCGATCTTATAGACCGGGTTCAAGGAAGTCATAGGATCCTGGAAGATCATCGCGATGTCGTTACCGCGAATGTGCTGCATCTCTTCCTCGGTCATCTCGAGGATAGAACGACCGCGATAGCGAACGTCGCCGCCCTCGATCTTTCCCGGAGGCATCGAGATAAGACCCATGATGGTCATGGCGGTCACGGACTTACCGGAGCCGGACTCACCGACGACGCCCAGGGTCTCGCCGCGATCGAGCGTGTAGGAGACACCGTCGACAGCGCGAACAACGCCATCCTCGGTGTGGAAATACATCTTAAGGTCATCGACCTCGAGCAGATGCTGGCCCTCGGGAACCGGCTGGTCCTTCAGGTCCACATAGTTCTTGTTCTTCTTCATCCTTATGCGTCCTTCATCTTGACGTCGAGGGCGTCGCGCAGACCGTCACCCAGCAGGGTGAAGGCGAGCACCGTCGAGAGAATTGCCAGACCGGGCATGATCATCATCCAGGGAGCAGTCAGAAGATACTGCTGACCGTCCTGAATCATGGAGCCCCACGAAGGCGTAGGCGGAATAACGCCCATGCCGAGGAAGGACAGAGCGGACTCGGTCAGAATGGCGCCACCAATGTTCATGGTCGCGTAGACCACGATGGAAGCGACGGAGTTCGGGAAGATGTGACGCACGACGATACGAGCATCAGATGCACCCATCGCGCGCGCAGCGTCAACATAGTCGTTTTCCTTGACCGTCAGGATTGCGGATCGGAAGACGCGCGCAATCGAAGGCCAGCCGAGAATACCGATGGCGATAAAGACGTTCTGAAGACCACGGCCGATAACAGCGATCATGGCGACAACGAACAGCACGTACGGGAATGCCAGGAAGATATCCGCGCAGCGCATGATGATCGTATCCCAGATACCGCCGTAGAAACCAGCCAGAGCACCCATAACCAGACCGATCACCGTGGAGATCGCAGTGGCCATAATACCGACGGAAAGCGAAACACGTGCACCGTAGATAACGCGGACGAGAATGTCACGACCAAGGGCGTCGGTGCCAAACGGGTGCTCGGCACACGGAGCCAGCAGCGACGTCTCGGCCATGGTGGTCGAGTCGGAAGCCGTCGGCGAACCGAGCCAGGGCTTAGCCCACAGATCTGCGGTCAGGGCAACCACAACGACGATGATGATCCAGCAGACACCGATAACGGCGAGCTTGTTCTTGCGAAGACGCTTAAAAGCGTCGCCCCACAGCGTGCGGGACTTGGCGGGAGCAGAGGCGGCCTTGGTGGCGGTAGCCTGCTCCTGAGACTGAGAATCAGTTTCCTGCATGAGACGTACCTCCCTTAGGCCTTATCCGACGGACCGCCAAGGCGGATGCGCGGGTCGAGGAATGCATAGCTAATGTCGACGAGCAGGTTGATCACCATGACGACGACGACAATGAGCGTAACGCCGCCCATAACGATGGGCCAGTCACGCATGCTAATGGCGCGATAGACCTCATAGCCGATACCGGGCCAGTTAAAGACCGTCTCGGTCAGGATGGCGCCCGAAAGCATGCCGCCAAAGTCGACACCAATATAGGTAACGACGGGGATGAGTGCATTCTTAAGCGCGTGCTTGATGATGATCGCGCGATTGGAGAGACCCTTGGCCTTTGCCGTACGGATGTAATCCTGGTTCATGACGTCAAGCAGCTGCGAGCGCATAATGCGGGCGGCGTAAGCGGTCGAAACCGAAGCCAGCGTAATGGTCGGAAGCACATAGTGCATCCAATCCTGATACTGAGAGCTGGAACCGCCGGCACCCGAGATCGGCATGGAGAATGCACCGCCCGTGGCGTCCTTGAGAATGACGCCAAAGAACAGTTGCAGCAACATACCGAGCCAGAAGGCCGGGACGGCAACGAGGATCGACGTGGTGAGCGTTACCAAAATATCCCAGAAGGAATAACGCTTTACCGCCGAAATGATACCCGCACCGATACCCATGATTGCCTCGAGCACGATGGCGCACGCGGCAAGTTTGACCGTATACGGATACTTCTGGGCAAAGATTTCCGTAACCGGCAGCTTGCGCTGGTACGAATTGCCCAGATCGCCATGAAGCAGGCCGTTCATGTAATACAAGTAACGGTCCACGAGCGACGTTTGAACGGGGTCGCCGTTCTCGTCAAGAATCGCGTTGCCGTCCTCGTCCGACTGGACTAGGTGATAGCGGACGCGAAGCTGAAGCTCCACCTCGGGGGACAGAGCCTTGTCTCCACCGATCAGCTTGATCGGATCTCCCGGCACGATATTCTGGAGGGCGAACAGAATCAGCGTAACGCCCAAAAACACCGGGATGAACTGAAGCACACGTTTAACGATGTACTTACCCATACCACTCCCCTATCTAGGGATTAACCTAAATGGGATGCCGATCGCCAGACCGGCATCCCAAAATTACCATCAGCCAGTTTACCCCAGGTTAGGGAGAACTGTATGTTTCCCATGAGGTCTACGTAAATACTTGACCCTCACGGAAGCTGCAAACTCTTAGGCGAGCTCAGCGGTACCCAGCTCGGCGTGCTTCTGCGGATCGACATAGAGGTGCTTGATGCGATCGGAGCCGACGATGGTGTGCGTGTAGAACATCACCGGGATGACCGGGCAGTCGGCAGCGACCATAGCGTCAGCCTCCTGCATCTTAGCGACGCGCTCTTCGTCGTCAACCGTAGTACGAGCCTCGTCGACCTTGGCGTCGAACTCGGGGTTGTTGTAACCAGAGCGGTTGTCGCCACCGAGGGAGTCGGAGTGGAACAGCGGATACAGGAAGTTATCCATGATCGGGTAGTCGGCAATCCAGCCAAGACGACCGAACTGATAGTTGAAGTTCTGATACTGCTCGAGCAGGGCAGACCACTCAGGGGTATCGGAAGTTGCGGTAACGCCAACCTTGGCGAGATCGCCGATGATGGACTCCATGATCTCCTTGTGGCCACCGTCCTGGTTGTAGGACAGAGTCACGTTAATGCCACGATCGCCGTTAGCGTCAGCGGGAGCAACCTTGTCGAGGTACTCGTTGGCCTTGTCGACGTCGTAGGCGCAGAACTCCCATGCGCCCTCCTTGTAGCCATCGATGCCCGGAGGAACAATGCCGTCGGCGGGGGTACGGGTACCCTTGAAGATGGTCTTGCAGATGGCCTCACGGTTAATGGCCAGGGAGATACCCCTGCGCAGGTCGGCGTTGTTGAACGGCTCGGCCGTGTTGTTGCAGGTTAGGTAGTAGGTGGAAGGCTCGGCGCCGAGCAGCATGCGCTCGCCGTCGCCCATGGTGTAGCCGTCCTTGGACACGCCGCGATCCTTCTTGGCGGCGTCGATCTGAGCAACGGGAACGTCGCAGACGTCGAGGTTACCGGCCTGGAACTCCTTGTAAGCGGTCTCCATGTCCTTGATGACCTGGAAGTGGATGCCATCGATCTTGGCCTTGTCGCCATAGTAATCGTCGAACTTCTTGAGATTGATCTCCTGACCATCCTCCCACTTGCCGTCCATCATGAACGGGCCGTTACCGACCGGTGCAAGATAGAAGCTCTTGGCATCGGACTCGGCGCACTCGGGAACCGGGGCCAGAGCCGGGTGAGAGGCGACGAAGGGGAAGTCGGCGTAAGCGGAAGACAGCTTGACGACGAGGGTCTCATCGTCGGGGCAAGTAACACCGCTGAGCTCGGTAGCGTTACCGGCAAGCAGGTCGTCATAGCCCTCGACCATGGAAAGGTGATAGGAGACCTCGGAAGGGCCGTACTCGGTAGCGATGGCCGACTTGGTGTTGACCAGACGCTCCCAACCGAGCTTGAAGGACTTGGAGGTAACGTCGTCACCGTTGTGGAACTTGGCCTTCTTGATCTTGAAGGTAAACTCGGTGGCGTCGTCGTTGGCCTCAAAGGACTCGCAAGCCAGCGGAACGATCTCGCCCTTCTCGGCGTCATAAGAGGTCAGAGCGTCAAAGAGCTGGTACTCGACCTGAGTGCCCTGGTCCTCCTGGACATTGTAGGGGTCGATGCAGACCGGGTTGTTAATGTAGAAGTTCAGCGTCGAACCGGACTCAGAACCGGAAGCGTCGCCGCCCTTCTTGCCGCATGCGGCAAGAAAAGCCATGGAGCTCGCAGCGAGGGTGCCGCCAACAAAGGCGCGACGACCCATAACGGGCTGGTGGAACATAGAATCAGCCATGCCATCCTCCTTATGAGATAGGACAAAGAAATGTTCAGTCGGACATATGTCGAGACAATCCGATCCGAACCATCAAAACGCCGCCCGCTGCTATGGCTGGTTATGCACAACGGACCAACGTTTTGCAATACAGTAGCGCATTTTATGCACGATTTGGGGCTAATTCCGGTTAACGGTCGAGAATTTCTTTAGTTGGGCGAAGTATGTGGGGATATTTTGACTCTGTTACAAATATGTAAACAAAAAGGGTCCCGCACCTGCGAGACCCATTGCAAACGTATATACGCCGATGCTTAGTAGCCGACGATGCCCTGCGGGAAGAAGAACATGCACAGGACGACGCACACGGCAAAAACAACGGCCATAATTACCGTCAGGCGATCGAGGTTCTGCTCCATGACGCCCGTGGCAGAGCTGGAGTTATACAGCGAGCTAGCGATCATATCCGAAACGCCGGTGCCCTTACCGGAATGCATCAGGACGAGAATCGTCAGCGCCACGGCAGAGACAGCCCAAACGACAAACAGAAGAATCTGGAACGGACCCATAGATAAGCTCCTTAATAGAACAATTCAAACTCCAGTACTGTACCACAACCCCCGACACTCCCCCACCTGCCATTTGGGGACGGGGCAGATATGGCAGAAATACCAAAAATAAGGGGGTTGCCCGAATATGGACAACCCCCTTCAAAGAAACGCTTGGCGTTTTCTCTTAGGCCTCGGCGGCGAGCACGCGGCCCGTCATCTCGGCGGAAGGCTCCAGACCAGCCATGGTAAGCATAGTCGGGGCGATATCGGAGAGACGACCGTCCTCGATACCGGTGAGCTGTGCCTTCTCATCAACGATGATGAACGGCACACGGTTGGTGGTGTGAGCCGTGAACGGATGCTTGGAACCGTCGGAAGCAACGTCAAACATGTGGTCGGCGTTGCCGTGGTCGGCGGTGATCAGCGCAAAGCCACCCTTGGCGAGAATCGCCGGGACAACCTTGGACAAGGCATCGTCAACAGCCTCGACGGCCTTAACGGCGGCGTCGAAGACACCGGTGTGACCAACCATGTCGCAGTTCGCGAAGTTCACGATGTAGAAATCAGCGCGATCCTCGTTAATAGCGGCGACGAGCTTCTCGGTAACCTCGGGAGCGCTCATCTCAGGCTGCAGATCGTAGGTAGCGACCTTGGGGGAAGCGACGAGCACGCGCTCCTCGCCCTCCTTGGGCTCCTCGATGCCGCCGTTGAGGAAGAACGTCACGTGTGCGTACTTCTCGGTCTCGGCGGTGTGCAGCTGCTTCAGGCCATTGTCGGCGATAACGTCGGCCAGAACGTTCTCGGGGAACGTCTTGGGGAAAGCGACCTCAACGTCAAACGTCGGGTCGTACTCGGTCATCGTCACAAAGTGCGAAAGCTTGATCTGCTCGCGCTCAAAGCCGTCGAACTCCTTGTCCGTGAACACGCGGGTCATCTGACGAGCACGGTCGGGACGGAAGTTGAAGAAGATGGCCGCGTCGCCCTCGTGGATACCCTCGTTGTGGGCAGCGAAGGGCTCGACGAACTCGTCGCCGCGCGGATCCTTCTCATAGTAGGCCTTGATACCGGCAACGGGGTCGGTATCGGCATCGGACGCGTTGACCATGACGTCGTAGGCGCGCTGGATGCGCTCCCAACGATTATCGCGGTCCATGGCCCAATAACGGCCCGAGACGGTGGCAACGCGAGCGTCGCAACCAGTCTCCTCGGAGATCTTAGCCAGGAAGGCGCAGAACTCACTCATGTAACCGGCACCGGACTGCGGGTCAACGTCGCGGCCATCCATGAAGGCGTGGACGCGAACGGTCTTGACACCATGCTCGGCAGCCATCTTGACCAGAGCCTCGACGTGGTTCATGTGAGAATGAACACCGCCAGGGCTCATAAGGCCCATGAGGTGAAGGGTCTTGCCGTCAGCCTTGACGTCGTCCATAGCCTTGACGAAAACCTCGTTCTTGGCGATGGAGCCGTCCTTGATGGCATTGTTGATGCGCGAAAGTTCCTGGAACACGATGCGGCCGGCACCGATGTTGAGGTGACCCACCTCGGAGTTGCCCATCTGGCCATCGGGAAGACCCACGTCCTCGCCCGAAGCGCCGAGCGTGGTGTGGGGGTACTTCTCATACAGGCTGTCAAGGAAGGGCGTCTTGGCAGCGGCGACGGCGTTCTCGCCATCGGCCGGAGCCAGGCCGCAACCATCCATGATGATCAGGAGTGCAGGAAGATGACGCTGTGCCATATGTCCTACTCGCCTGCCTTGACGACCATAGAGGCGAAGTCGGCAGCCTTGAGCGAAGCGCCGCCCACGAGGGCGCCGTCAACGTCGGGCTTGGCGACGAGCTCGGCAATGTTGCCGGGCTTGGCAGAGCCACCATAGAGAACGCGGATGCCGTTAGCGAGCTCCTCGCCGAACATCTCCTTGAGGGTCTCACGGATAGCGCCGCAGACCTCCTGAGCGTCCTCGGCGGTAGCGGTCTTGCCGGTGCCGATGGCCCAGATGGGCTCGTAGGCGACGACGACCTGCTTGGGGCAGGTGATCTCAAGACCAGCAAGGCCAGCCTTGACCTGGTTCACGACGTGCTCGACATAGGTGCCAGCCTCGCGGACCTCGAGGGACTCGCCGCAGCAGAAGACGGGAACAAGACCGGCGGCAACGAGGGCCTTGGCCTTCTTGTTCTGATCCTCATCGGTCTCGTGGAAGTAATCACGACGCTCGGAGTGACCGATGATGCAGTAGGTGCAGCCAGCGGACTTGAGCATGTCGCAAGAGGACTCACCGGTGAAGGCACCCTTGGCCTCCCAGTACACGTTCTGTGCACCGAGGGCAATGGGGGCAGCCTGAATACGGTCATGAACCGTGGTGATGTCGATGGTCGGAGGGCAGACGAGCACCTCGACGCCGGCCGGAACCTCGGGCAGAGCCTGAGCCAGCTCGTCGGCGAGCTTGGCGGCCTCGGCGACATCGTTGTTCATCTTCCAGTTACCAGCAATAAGAAGGGTGCGATTAGGCATCGAGAAGCGCCTCCACTCCGGGCAGGGCCTTACCCTCGACGAGCTCCATGGAAGCGCCACCACCGGTGGAGATCCAGCTCATCTTGTCGGCCAGGTTGAACTTGTTGACAGCTGCGACAGAGTCGCCACCGCCGATGATCGAGGTGCAGTCGGCCTCGGCGACAGCCTCGGCGATAGCCTGGGTGCCGTGAGCGAAGTTGTCGAACTCGAAGACGCCCATGGGACCATTCCAGAACACAGTCTTGGCGCCCTTGACGGCCTCGGCGTAAAGCTCCTCGGTCTTGGGGCCGATGTCCATACCCTCACGATCGTCGGGGATAGCGTCGGAAGCGACAACCTCGGGGACAGCGTCCTCGCCAAAGTGATCGGCAACGCGGTTGTCGATGGGGAGCAGGATCTTGACGCCCTTCTCCTCGGCCTTCTTGAGCATCTCGCCAGCGCGCTCGACCCAGTCCTCTTCCTTGAGGGACTGGCCGACGGACAGGCCCTGAGCCAGGAAGAAGGTGTAGGCCATACCGCCACCGATGATCAGGGTGTCAGCAGAGTCGATGAGGTGATCGAGAACGCCGATCTTGGAGGAAACCTTGGAACCGCCGACGATGGCGACGAAGGGGCGCTCGGGCTCGGCGAAGATGCCGGTCAGCGTGTCGACCTCCTTCTCGAGCAGGAAGCCGGCGACGGCAGGCAGGTAAGCGGCGGGGCCCACGACGGAACCCTGGGCGCGGTGAGCGGTGCCGAAGGCATCGAGGACGAAGACGTCACCATAGGAAGCGAGCTTCTTGGCGATCTCGGGATCGTTCTTCTTCTCACGCTTATCGAAGCGGACGTTCTCGAGAACGAGAACCTTGCCCGGCTCGACGGCGGCGACAGCCTCGGCAGCCTTCTCGCCGTAGGTGTCGGCAACAAAGGCAACGTCAAGACCAGAGAGCTCGGCGAGCTTCTTGGCGACGGGCTCGAGGGACAGCTCGGGCTGGAAGCCGGTGCCATCGGGACGGCCGAGGTGGCTCATGAGGATGACGCGAGCATTGTGCTCAACGAGATAGTTGATGGTGGGCAGGGCAGCCTTGATACGGGTGGTGTCGCCAACGACGCCATCCTTGATAGGCACGTTAAAGTCAACGCGGACGAGAACGCGCTTGCCGTCGACATCGATGTCGCGGACGGTCTTCTTGGTAAAGGCCATGTTTGCTTCTACCTTTCGTACGTGTCTGCCTCCCATTACGGCAGACGATTTCTTATAAAAAGGGCGCGACCCTAGGGTGTAAGCCCTATAAGGCCGCGCCCTTCTTTAGACGCTCAACGAGCTATTCGCTAAAAGCTAAATTAAGCAACGAACTTCTCGAAGTACTTGATGGTGCGGACCATCTGAGAGGTGTAGGAGTTCTCGTTGTCGTACCAAGAGGTGACCTGAACGAGGGTCTGGCCGTTGCCGAGGTCAGAGCACATGGTCTGAGTGGCGTCGAAGATGGAGCCGTGGGTCTCGCCGATGATGTCGGTGGAGACGATGTCGTCCTCGTTGTAACCGAAGGTCTCGGAGATGGTGGCAGCGTAGGCCTTCATAGCAGCGTTGACCTCGTCGACGGTGACCTTCTTGTCAACGACAGCGTAGAGGTTGGTGATGGAACCGGTCGGCGTCGGGACGCGCTGGGCGGCACCGATGAGCTTACCGTTGAGCTCGGGGAGAACCAGGCCGATAGCCTTGGCAGCACCGGTGGTGTTGGGGACGATGTTGACGGCGCAGGCGCGGCTACGACGCTTGTTGCCCTTGCGCTGCGGGCCGTCGAGCGGCATCTGGTCGCCAGTCCAGGCGTGAATGGTGGTCATGATGCCGGACACGATGGGAGCGAAGTCGTTCAGACCCTTGGCCATCGGGGCGAGGCAGTTGGTGGTGCAGGAAGCAGCGGAGATGATGTTGTCCTCAGCGGTCAGCGTCTCATGGTTGACGTTGTACACGATGGTGGGCAGATCGCTGCCAGCCGGAGCGGAGATGACGACCTTCTTGGCGCCAGCGTTGATGTGGGCCTGAGCCTTAGCCTTGCTGGTGTAGAAGCCGGTGCACTCGAGAACGACGTCGACGTCGAGGTCGCCCCAAGGCAGGTTGTTGGCGTCGGCCTCCTTGTAGATCTTGATCTCCTTGCCGTCAACGGTGATGGAATCCTCGCCAGCAACGACCTCGTGATCGCGAGCGTAGTTGCCCTGCGTGGAGTCGTACTTCAGCAGGTAAGCGAGCATATCGGGAGAGGTGAGGTCGTTGATAGCGACAATCTCGGAGCCCTCATGACCGAACATCTGACGGAAAGCCAGACGACCGATGCGACCGAAGCCGTTAATAGCAACCTTTACTGCCATTGTGTCTCCTTTCGTAAGGCCCCCGCAAGCTACAGCGCCCGCCGTTGAGGCCCACAAACTAACCACTCGCCTAATATACCTTTTTTTTGACTTGAAATTCACGAGAATGCTCGAAATTGAAAATCAAATTTACGTTAAAACGTTTTAAAGACTAAAATAGCAGCTAAATCCATATATAAGTCGATACTTCAAACTACCTGTGTGCTTCAATGAGCTTTTCAAGCCGTAAAACACGATGGTAGAGGGCCGACTTCGACAAGGGAGGGTCAGCCATCTCCCCTAAATCACGCAGCGAAAGATCGGGATAGCGCTCGCGCAGGTCGCAAAAGACCGCCAAGGCGTCCGGAAGCGCATCGCGAAGGCCTCGCTGCTCGAGCTCATCGATAAGCGCAAGTTGATGCTGGGCAGCACCGGCGCTTCTGGTCTGGTTGGCGAGCTCGGCGTTCACGCGACGGTTCACATCGTTCTTAACCAACTTGACCGCGCGCGCCTCCTCAATCTCGGCAACGCTGCGCTTGGCACCAATCAGCTTTAATAGATGCTCGATTTCCTCGGCGCTCTTAATGTACACGGCATATGACCCCCGCCGCGCATTAACACGAGCATGGACCTCAATCTGCTCCAACAGATCGCAAAGCCCCTTGGCATATTGCTCGCCCTGCACCGCGATCTCCAAATGAAAGTCGCCGCGGGGATCGGCCACAAAACCGCCGGCGATGAGCGCGCCGCGGATGTAGGCAAGCCTGCAGCAGGGACGGGCAACGATGTGCCGGGGAACACCGGCGACGAGCCCTCCCCTGCGGTCGAGAATGCCCAGCAGCACCAGAGCCTTGTCCAGGTCGGGTTGATCGGGCAAGGTGATGAGGTAGTTTCGAACCTTATGCAATACAGATTTGCGGACGGTGAACTCCGTTTTGAGCTTAAGGATACGATGCGTCAGCGTGATCATCGTGCGCGCGACGGCTCCCGTCTCAGTCGCAACCGTCAAACGATACCGCCCAGAGCCGGTAAGCGAGAGCGTACCGCTCACGCGCGTGAGGGCGGCAAGCGTCGACAAATCGCAGTATTCACATTCGGGTTCGCAGCGCGCGAGCTCGTCACGCACCTCGGCGGTAAACGACATGCAGGCCTATGCTTTCGTGTTGGCGCGCGACAGGTCGCGGTGGGAAATGCTCACGTGATACTGGGCGCCTTCCAAATAACGTGCCGTGCCCTCGGCGATGGCAACGCTGCGGTGTTGACCGCCCGTGCAGCCGATGGCAATAGAAAGCTGTGGCTTGCCCTCCGCGATATAGCCGGGCATGACCGTATCGAGCAGCTGCGTCCAAGCTTTCCAGAACTCCTGGGTCTTGGGATGGTCCAGAACAAAGTCGGAGACCTTTTTATCGAGACCGGTCATGGTGCGCATCTCGGGATCGTAGAACGGATTGGGCAGGAAGCGAACGTCGATCATAATGTCCGCCTCAACGGGCATACCGTGCTTAAAGCCAAACGAGAACACGTGAACGTCCATGAGCTGCTGGTCGGACAACTCGGAGAACGCCATGCGCAATTTGTTGCGCAGGGCAGAGGTACGCAGGCGGCTCGTGTCGATGATCATATCGGCTCGATCGCGCACACCCTGCAGCTGCAGGCGCTCGCGCTGAATCGCATCGGCCGTAGTCTCCCCCGGCTTGGCAATGGGATGGCGGCGGCGGTTTTCGCTATAACGACGGATCAGTACCTCGTCAGAGGCCTCGAGAAACACGATGTCACAGCTCATCTCGCGCTCCTCGAGTGCGGCAACGGCATCGAGCAGCTCATCGAACAAGCCCTGGCTGCGCAGGTCACAGGTGACGGCGAGATGCCTGCCCACGCCCGTATTGATGCCGACGAGCTCGGCAAGCTGGGCGATGAGACGCGGAGGCAGGTTATCAATGCAAAAATAGCCCATGTCCTCGAACACGTGCATGGCCTGTGTGCGGCCCGATCCAGACATTCCGGTGATGATGACGATATCGGGGATACGCTCCGAGCGCTCCGCCGCATCCATGGCATCTCCCTTTTGCATGTGCTGCCTCCCGAAAACAAGCGCGGGACCCAGCAACCCGGATCCCGCGCGGTCAATTGCCTATATTGAGTATAGCGCCCAGAGCGGATACGAGGCCTGTCTTACGCCTCAAGCGCCGCCTTGAACCAACTCGTAATACTCGTGGGGTGCGTGATGGCGGTGCCGACGACAACGGCCCAGGCGCCAGCATCGATCGCGGCGCGAGCCTCCTCGGGCGTATGCACGCGACCCTCGCAAATGATGGGAAGGCCGGGGAATTCCTCAGTCGCCTGACGCAGGAGCGGCAGGTCGGGGCCATCGGCCATGGTGCAGTCGATGGCGGCGACGCCATGAGAAAGCGTGGTGGATACCAGGTCAAAGCCCATGTCGACAGCACGACGAATATCCTCGATGGTGGCACAGTCGGCCATCAGGAGCACACCCTCCTCGTGCAGCGGGCGGAAGGTATCCTCGACCGTCTTGCCATCTGGGCGCGGACGATCGGTGGCGTCGATCGCCACGATATCGGCACCGGCAGCAACGCAGGCGCGAGCGTGACGCAGCGTCGGCGTGATGTAAACGCCCTCGTGCCCATCCTTCCACAGGCCGATGACGGGAACCTCACAGCGACCCTTAATGGCGGCAATGTCGGCAAGGCCCTGGCAGCGAATGGCGGCAGCGCCGCCGAGCTCGCAAGCGCGAGACATTTGCGCCATGGTCTCGGGCGTACGAAGCGGCTCGCCCATATACGCCTGAACGCTCACGACGAGCTTGCCCTTCAGGGATTGAATCAAAGGATCGACGGTCATAAGGCTGCAACCTTTCTCAGAACAGCCTCCCGAGGCGTGTTGTCTCGGGAGGCTCCTACAGCAGATACGTTTACTTCAACGAGGCAAGAAGATGCTCAGCAGCACCGATGAGCGGAGCATCGCCCTCCAGAGAACCGATGAGGATCGGTGTGTCCTGAAGCGGATCGAGCGCCTGGCTGGCATAGCCCTCGTGCACCGAATCCTTCCACGTCTGCGAACGCCAATCGGGACCTTGGTGAATCACGCCGCCCGAAAGCACGATGACCTCAGGGTCCAGGATGTTAGCGAGCGAGCCCAAGCTGGCGCCCAGCGCAAAGCCGGCGTCATGGATGACCTCGGTCGCCTTTGCGTCGCCCGCACGGCACAGGTCGTTCACATCGCGACCGACCGAAGGACGGCTGGGGTCGACGCGGCCAAAACGCTCATCGTACATTCGACCAATGGATGTGCCCGAAGCAACCGACTCCAGATGGCCGGAACGCCCGCAGGCGCACGGAATGCCGGCGGCAGCCGAGCACTCGATGTGGCCCATATGGCCAGCAGCACCATGGAAGCCCTGCATCACGCGGCCGTTCTCGACATATGCGCCGCCGATGCCCGTACCGATGCCAAGACACAAGACGGAGAACTTGCCCTTGCCGACGCCCCAGTGGGCCTCGCCCAGAGCATGAGCCTGCACGTCGCCTACGACGGCAACGGGAAGACCGAGGTCCTCGCGCAGACGCGGCCCCAACTGAACGCCGGACCAGCCGGGCATGATCTCGTTGGCATACGCGATGGCGCCCGTCTTGGGATCGACGACGCCGGCGGCACCGATACCGACGCCAAGGACCTCGACATCGGGATTCGCCTCGAGAGCAGCCTTGATGGACGCCTCGATACGCTGGAAGACGGCCTCGCCGCCCTCCTGGGCCTCGGTAGGAACCTCGGCCTCAAAAACGGGATGGGGCACGCTGCCGTCAGCCGGGTACTCCATGATGGCAGTCGCGATCTTTGTTCCGCCGATATCGACAGAGCAGACGTACTTGTTCTCCATGTCGCTCTCCTTAGGAGATAAAAAACAACTACAGGAAATGAAGGCGGTGTTATCGCCGCAACTTAGTAAAGGTTTCCCAGGTGCCCGAGGTTGGGGTGAAAGTGGTGGGGGGGGGGAGGTAATGGTGAAGGC
>DBEWUK010000077.1:0-60626 GCA_048205395.1 Collinsella sp. | reverse complement strand
CTACCTGCGGGAACGATAGGCAACCGGACACACATTCTGTCCGAGCGGTTAAAAGCGGGCACGGAATTTAAACGGCTGAAAAAGGGGCATCGACCTGCGCCGATACCCCTAAAGTAGACACACATTTTGTCCTATAAGCCCCAATACCCTCACTCAGGAGCAATTGATCGTACCTTTAGTCAAGCCTCCCACGACTTGAGCCACCCTACTTACTGAAATGCAAGAACCACTGCCACGACAATGCAGGCAATGCCCAATACGAGAGGCAGCGATACCTTCTTTTCCCTGTCTTTAACAAGAAAGGTCTCGATTGCGGATGCAAGAATCAGAAAACCGCCAATAATCAGCAGGTCAAGTGCAACAAAGTTGACGGTTGTTATATTGGAGGACAGACCTCCGGCGTTGACGTTTACGAGCGTAAAGATCGCGGCGAAAATGGCGAAGAGGGCCAGGACGTTGCCATAGATACGGGACTCGATATTGGCGATTTCTTCCTTTTTGTCCTCGACCTTTTTAAGTTCCCCGGCATAGACGTCTGATTAATCTGCAAGTCCGTTAAAGTTGAGCTCATCAGAGAAAGCGCCGTGGTAAGGATGGGCCACCACGCCATCAACGTGCTGGAATGCGACCTGCGCTATACCCTTAGACTTATCGAGCGTAATAGTGTTACCGCTTACGTTTGTAACACGGTAGAACAGCCGTGTTCCATGCCCGGGAAAATATAGCGGCGCATCCAAAGAAAGCCCCTGGCGAATGCGTGAATTGCGCAGAAGCACGCTCGCGGTCAAATCGTTTGGCAACGCAACACATTCAACGCATGAGACGAATGCCGAATCTCCGGGGCCAAGCTCTACCTCGGATTGCTTGCTTTCGTTGATGTAGAATCCCTCGGTGCGCAAGTCATACGTAACCTGTCCGATGTTCGAAGTATCGGCATTGAGAAGCACCTTGCTGTCGATTAGCTCCTGAATCTTAGTATCGCTCAAGTACATACGAACCACTTCCTTAGGCCTCCGAGTTTAGCACCAAGGCATAGCAACAGTGACTGCCCCCAAAGGGGACATAGGGGAAGTGAGCTTAGTTGGATACTGGATATCGGCCTAAACTATATCTAGCTGAGGATTTGTTGCTAGAGATCGGTTTGGGCTTGACGGTTCGATTCTCTCTTCGCTTCTGGAAATCGAGCGCTTTAGCAGCGAATCGCGGCGCATAGGAGCGCTATGCCGAATAAGAAAAGCGTTAGGGATGCGGCGATCCAGCAGTTATCACCGGCCTTGGGGAGCGAGGCGGTCGTCGCGGTGGCGGCTTTGGGCCTAGAGGCCTTGGCGGCCGTGGTGTTGATCACTGTGGTCGTGGTCACCGTCTTAGTCGCGGCCGCGGGCTTCGGTGTGGGTTTCGTCGACGGATCCGCAGCGGGATCGCCGGTAGCGGGGTCAGTGCCAGGGGCGGACGGACCATCGCCCGGCACATCGGGCCCACCGGTCTCCCCCGCCGACGCCGTGGTGTCTATGGGCTCGATCGTCACATGCGCTGCCACGGACCCGTCGGCATCCACCACGCCGCCTGCGCCAAAGGTCCCGCCCGCAGGCGCCACAAAGCGCGCGGATGTAAGCGACCCGCCCAGGCAGGCGACGCCGCCGTCGATACCCGATGCATCCAGCCAGGATGCATCGACGGTAATCCGCCCGGCCGCGCCACCGCCAGCAGCCCCACCCAGCAGGCACACACCATAGGCGCGCACGCCCGCCCCGGAGCCCGCACCCGCGGCGACAACGCGCCCACCGCCGCTAACGGCGAGTCCGTCCGCGATCACGCCGGCCACCCGCGCATCCGCGATGCCGGCGCCGTCGGCCCGCGCGTCAACCTTGCAGCCGTCCACCGCGAGCGTCCCCGACACGTAGATCCCGCACTGCGAGCCCGTGGCCACCAGCGACCCGGTGCCGCAGAGCGTCAGATCGCCCCACACCTCCATGCCGCAACGCGAAATGTCCACGTCGGGCGCGCTCGTCTCGACAACAGTGTTCTGCCCGGTCAGAGTCACCACCAGGTCGTCGTCGGCGCCGATGGCCTCGCCCGTGTAGCCGTTAAGCTCCAGATGGTCGGCATCGGTCCAGGCCCACCCGGGGCCCGACGCGCCCGGCTCGCAGTACGTGTCGCCCGCAATGAACAGGCTCTCCGCGCCCGCGGCATAAGAAGGCCCGCCCAGCAAAACGCATAGGCAGGCCATGGCAGTAAACAGGATGTAGTGACGGCTGGTGTGGAACGCGGTGGCAAACATAACCGCTCCGATCTTCGCAAGAGCCAATGGAAGCTGCGCCAGAAAACTACCTGGTAGCAGCAGTTATTAGTGTAGCGAGATCGGGCGAGTGACGAACTAATTGCCAGTAAACGATCCCGGAAATTAGGTGTAAATCGTTTTGCCAGTCGGTGAAAGGAGATGAAGCCCGCACGAATAAATGCGCAGGCTCCATCTCCTGTTATTTACCAGAATCAAATACGTCAGTTATAAGTTCAGGTAAGTCCGTCCACACTTGATAAGAGGAGACGTTGTCCGGATTGCTCTGCCTTGCGCGACGCTTATCGTCTGTATTGTGCTTAGCAGCATTGACTAAAGCTTGGCCCTTGTTGCTGCTAATCATTTCTAGATTTACAGACTTGTACTTTGACGCGGACGACCTGTTGGGGTCTGTGGATTTTAGTACGCCAAGATCGCGCGCCCGTTTCTCGCATTGAGGAGTCGATGCATAACTTTCAGGGCATGACGAAACGTGGTCAATAAGCCATACTTCAAAACATGGATTTGAAATTGCAAGTTTGACTCCTTTGACCCTAGCTTCGCGCTCTGCAGCAGCTAGATTCCTGAACTCGTCCGAATCAACAACAATCCATACAGAATTTAGTTCGTCTATTTCGCCTGCTTTAACGGCCTTTTTATCTGACTCGAGCTCACGGGACACCTTCTTCGCTACCTTTAGTGGATCTCCGTCGATATACCTATATTGCACACTTCCGTGAACATCCATTTCATTAATTAGGAAGTTGAAGTATTCGGTTTCGGTCACCCTGCCGTTGGACACAATCAGATGGCGCTTTCGCTTTGCTCTCGTTTGCTTTTTGCGTCCGCGAGCAAGCCCTCTCCTTTCTGCCTTAGCCATTTATGTCAGCGCCTTCTTTCATGAGTTGGGCCATAAGTTGATGAAAGCTTGGGTTGGGCAGTGGCACATAGACACCGTTCAAATAATTGCGGCCCAGATTCTCATTTGCGCGAGGAGAATACTCCATTGCGGCAATTAATTGAGAAGTTCCCTCTGAGTCCTTTTCAACAAACCAGACCTGATCGCGTTCAAGCACCTCTTCCATGGGGCTCGTTCGCGTCATCAAGGTGACATCATGAGTAGAAAAGATGAGCTGCGCACCATTTGGATTTGTTTCAGAATCAGAAAACAGCGAAACAAAGTCGCGTAGGAGCGTGGGATGAAGGCTCGAATCTAGTTCATCAATGAGCGCCAGACTTCCGCTGCTTAACGAGTTTAGAGCCACGAAGAAAAACGCTAGAGCCGCTTTTGTTCCTTCGGATTCCTGGTTTGAGTTGAACCAAAGTCCATCCCCCACCCCTTTATGATGGAAGAATAGGTCATAAGAAAATGACCATTTAAAATCTTCTTCAATTATATTCCGCGCTTCTTCTGGAATGTCTTTAAGATCAACGAACGGCCCTTTTAAACCGAAGACGCTTTCCGGTTGGCGAACATCGATATCGTCAATTCCGATATCGGCAAACTTAATAAGCTGGGATAATACTCGGGCTCGCGAATCGCCTTTGATAAATAATTTCTTAATCTCCGTTAGCTCGTTGGCGTATTGCGTCGCATCATAGCGCTTTACATCGTAAGCAAGCGACTTAAATGCCGGTTGGATTACCGTGCTGCCAGCAGTTGCCGCGGCAGATAAAAAGAGAGAGTTTTTGCGCGTAATATCCCATAGCTGCTTTTTTGCGCCCGTAAAGGAACTTCCGAATTTAATGGACTGCTTTCCATTTACCGAAGTGCGATCGTATAGAAGGGAGGGTTGCTTTGATCGATAGACAACGAGGTTCTCGTAAGTAACTTCATTTTTATTTAACCCAAACGAGAACTCATATTTTTCATTACCGGAAGTAAAGTCAATAGAAAACTCGGTATCGTCGTCGATGGAGTTGGAATCTAGCAAAAAAGGAATAACTGGAATTCGTGTTTGCGCATCGCCTGCCGCGAAGCCCGTGCGGACGAAATACGAGACAAAATTCAGGGCGTCAATAAAATTGGATTTTCCCGAAGCATTGGCGCCATACACCGCGGCGACGCGTACGGGACCAAATTCTTTTTTACCGGAAATTGGTTCAAATGAAAACTGCTGTGCATCTCGAAAACTGAGGTAATTCTTAAAAGAAAAATTGAGGATCATCGTCAGAATCTTTCTAGCTACTGTTCGTTTATCACAGGCGTACTGAAATTACAAGAACAATTATATGCTTTTAAAGGCGATATTTGTTTGTTTTGAACAAATATCTACTCTAAATTGAGATTTAATTCAAGCGAGCCTATTGGTAATGTGAATTGGGTCATCACTGCGCGTTGACACTGTTGCTAGTGATGGGTGACGAATATAAGTAGAGCGAGCGCTCGTTCCGCCCCCTAAACAAACTCCCCCGTCTCCAGATCAACGAAGTCCGCGAGCTTTATCTCTCCGGAGAAGTCACTCCCCTTGTACTTTCCCGCATAGGTTTGCGAGTCGTACTTGAACGAGATGTTGTACGGCTTGCCGCTTTTCCTTTTCCTGATCAGCCCGTTATCAAGCATATAGCGCAACGCCCTTTTATGGCTTTCCCTATCGTTGCCATTTAGGTACAAGCTGCAGACACCGTTTTTCTGCCCTGCGGCGATCTGCGTTTCTGGATTCGAGTATTTGGCCTCTGCGACGACGGCATTTAACCTCAATAAAGCTCGTCCCCAGCGGATTCAAGCGCCAGAATATCCGAGTGCTTTAACTCAGTGAGGCTCTCATAACGACTTCCAGGCAGCGCGACAATACGCACATCGAACGAGTCGCCGTATCTGAAGTCGGCGTACACATCACAATTGCCCATAACGAGAAACTGCAGGGCGGCCCGATCAATCGCTTTTGCTCTTTGTCCAACGTAGTAAAAAGGTCTTTGGTTACATTATGGATAATGAAGACCCCCGTCACCTCGTCTTGCCGAATCAGAGCCTTTCGCTGAGACATGAACTCTTCGGCGCTTACAGTGATCTGCGGATTATCTTTTAGGAGAGATTGGCGTAGATTCAACAGTTCCTTTTGCTGCCTCGACGCGCTCGAGACTAACAGCAGGCCATCGATAAATAAGAACAATCCAAGATATATAAACGGAAAAGACGGCACGTGATTTACGCAAAAGCTAAGCAGCCAAGCTAAAAGTGGACCCCCGAGTGAAATTAGGAGCCCAATAACACAGACAACCTTTCCAACTGCAATAAGCCCTTTCGGAGGAGCTGAAGCGACGGCCTTAACTTGGTAATAATTTTTCAAAGTGGTCTCCAGAGATATGTACGAGCAGTTTCAAATGAACCAATTGAGAAACTGCTTAAGTTGAACAACATAACTATAGCGTCCAGCATGGGCTCGTAGACCACCACGGGCATGCCCTTGGCCTTCACGCGCTTCATGACACCCTGGATGGAGCTCGCGCGGAAATTGTTGGAGTTCGACTTCATCGTCACATTGTAGACGCCCGCGTCCACCAATTGCCATATTCTTAATTAAGTGATTTTTCCGGTATAAAGCCGCAGGAGAATAGGAACGAATCTTAAATAACCGATGAGTAGAATATTGCCAATTAAAGACGACGCGGGGAGAACAATAGATGACAAACATCACAGAGCAAGGTGCACAGAATTTCAGCTTGCCTGCCATTAATCAGAATATGAATATCCCAAATTTAATCTTCCTGATTCTCGACCCAATTGGCATCAGCTAATTATCATTGGTAACGGATTCGACTTAGAGTGTGGATTGCCGTCTGGGTTCAGCAGCTATATTAATGCCCGAAATATAGATTTAAGAGAATGCAAAGGTGACGAAGCTCGAAGTTACACCCTTACGATATGGGATTACATACTAAAGGGCATGCCAAATGCCAATTGGTGCGACATAGAGGGTGCCATCTCAAATTGGATGGCACCCGACGGTTTTGAGCCATTGTCAGAACGCACACTCTTTTCAAAGTGCCTTAACTTTCTGGTGAATCACGACCCAACTAAATTTGATTCAAAAAATGTTGAAGAGGTGGTTGCGTTTCTGCTGTTCCACCGCTTCCCAAATCACTGGTGTCATTGGACCATTAGCAGTCTACTGGATAGAACCATGAAGGACCTTCATATTCTTGAAGAGGAGTTTTCGAAATACCTTCAGGAGGCAGTTTCGAAGTCGGATGACTATAAAGACCGTGCATCAAAACTCATGATCGAACTGATGGAATATGAGCGTCCGCCTGAAGAGGAATATGATATTCAGGAAAGCGTCCTTAGCTTTAATTACACTCGGGTCGCAGAGGATTTCCGCTCGAAAGAACATGCGATCAACTACGTTAATGTACACGGAAGACTTGGCGGTGAAATTGTATTTGGGATTGACGGTTCTCGCATAATGGGCAACGAGCTCGTTGTGCCCTTTACAAAGACATATCGAGTTATGGCATTAAATCCGCCAGATATTGAAAAAATTGTTGAAGTACCCACCAACGCAAGCACCTATGGGCATGGTACGCGCGTTATAAAGTTCTACGGTCACTCTTTGGGAAAAGCTGACTATTCATATTTTCAGGCAATTTTTGATGCGGTGAACCTATATGAAGGAGAAACGAAATTGATCTTCTTTTTCAGGCCGCACGAGAAGAAATCTGGAGATTGCGGAACCGTTGAGGAGGCAAAGAAAGATGTAATGTCAAAAGCAATTGCGCTTTTGACTGCTTATGGGGCAACTCTTGACAACAAAGATCATGGAACAAATCTGATTCATAAGTTGCTAATTGAAGGCCGTTTAGTCGTTGCTTTGCTACCGGATACTGTACCTCATGCCAATTAGATTCGCTAAATCATCTTGGTGACAACAAGTATGTAGCTATTGAGTCTTAGCAAAAAGAAGCATGAATTTGAAGAGGCTTGCTTTCACGCCTAGCGGCGGCTTTCTGCCTCATGACAGAGGGTGCTGAACTCGCAATAGCAGCAACTGTAATTGCAATTGGCAAGAACACCGAAGAGCGGGTGAATCGCCCCCAGCCGATACACCCGCTCTCAACGTAGTTAAACTAATGGAAGGTTATAGCCGTCTCGGCCCAAGCAGCCTATCTCTAATCCCGCTTAAACAGATCCCTCGTGTACACCTTGTCCGCCACGTCCGCGAGCTC
The DNA here is from genome assembly GCA_048205395.1 of Collinsella sp. GTDB lineage: Bacteria > Actinomycetota > Coriobacteriia > Coriobacteriales > Coriobacteriaceae > Collinsella. The sequence continues at coordinate 53,185 of DBEWUK010000077.1, read as the reverse complement.
GTCGCTCCAGCGGTTGGCCACGATCACGTCGCAACCGGCCTTGAAGGCCTCCACGTCGTGGGTCACCTCGGAGCCGAAGAACTCCGGCGCGTCCAGCGTGGGCTCGTAGACCACCACGGGCACGCCCTTGGCCTTCACGCGCTTCATGACGCCCTGGATGGAGCTCGTGCGGAAGTTGTCGGAGTTGGACTTCATCGTCAGGCGGTAGATGCTTGCGACCGACTTTCCCCGTCCTTATAGACACCCTTCCGCGCTATCTCAGAAATTAAATATCTCATTACAATTGGAAATAACGAATCAACAGAGCCGTTACCAGAGAACCCGCAACTGCTGTAATTATTGGCACCAGGACATTCCAGGCAACCTTTGATCCAAAACACTCCTTTTCAGCAGAATTAACCTCTTCAGCACCGGGAGCCCTAGTATTTAAAACAGTGTTATTAATTACCGTATTGTTTTCTGCTGTTTCTCTCTTGGACTTAATCTCGATACCAAGTTCATCAAGGCATCCATACTCGTCTTCAAGCATCATTAACGCCTTAATGGCACGAGTAGTTACCTCCCCTTTTATTCCATTAAAAAAATCTGGCGAAAAGTTCTGAGAAATAGAGAGACACGTAATACCGCCGCCAGAACGCTCTAAAACCTCGCTCGCTAAATATGATCGGTCGAGATGGACTGTCGAATCGCCTTCGGCCAATCTTTCAACGCTGGATATGCCCTCGGCAAAGGGCACTTCCTTGAGATCATTCAGAGTCTTCTCGCTAAGGAAACAAATTTGCAGCGGCGCGCTGTTTACCTTAAAAGTGCCATTATTAATCCCCGAATAACTGAAGTTAAGACCTTTAGAAACTCTGTAACTTGGGACTTCACCATCTGTATAGCCTGCAAGCTCACATTCCGCCCAGCGTTCAAGTTCTTCATTGCCAACATCGTGAGCAAGAACCTCTAGTCTCCTAAGAGTTTGTTCCAAGGGAACGACGGAGTCGACTGCTTCAGTTATCACTTTACTTTTTGGCAAAAGAGAACCTTCCTACAGGGTGCTATAAGATAAAGCTTGCGATAAATAGCGACATAAAGTTCGCTAAAGAAAAAACGAGATAGCATTTCAATCAATTAAAAGCTGTTCCCGAACGGATTGCTATCAGGCCCTTTAGCGGGAACATCAGCAGCGGTGACACTGTTGGCGTCATTCTGTTCCTGCTCTTCCATCGCTTTTCTAAGCGCAGAGCCTGCTTTAGTACCATCTTGTATTTCTTTGAAAAAAGCCGCGAGGGGCATATCGCCATCAATATCAAATGACACTTCGTCCCTAAGGGAATCATCGACGAGATTCTCAAGAAAATCTTGAGTCAGATCGTCGATTAGCTTCGGATTCCCGTCTATAAACAGCTCACCCTTATTATTTACAACTATGGTTGTCATCGATGAACCATCCCTTCGTAGATAGTGCTTCTCCGTTTTACGGCGTCGGTGCCGCCATCTATCAAGCTTGCGACGCTCTCGACAAGCTCTCTTTTTCCATGCGCCCCTACAAACGATCGGTTTTCATATGAGATGCAATTGGTTGCATCAATTCTTTTATCGTTGTTTGCCAAAATTATTTCATTTGCATCAGCGTTAACTACTAGCAGAGGCTCATGAGTTGCTACAAATATTTGATGAGTTTTTCTCAACTCCTTTAATTTGTCGCCCAAAGTACGGAGCAGGAATTCCTTTTCCATGTTAGATTCGGGTTGATCATATAAAACAATTGTATTGCTGCCTTCTTTTTGAATTGTACGATCGAGAAAGTAGGAAACATATATTTTGCTAAGCATTCCAGCTGAGTATTCCTCAATAGAACGGTAGCAGCTGTTCATATCCCGAAGCTCGATTGCATATTCAATTACATCTTCAAGAGGTAGATTCATGACAAGACCGTTCTTAATACCCGCTTTGTAAAATAGCTCAAGCATCGACTTGTTCGACGCTTGAGATGTTAGGTCCAAGGGGTATGAAAACTCTCCGACCTTAGCTTTACCGTTAGTCGCTTTTGTGCGCACATGGCTAGGAAATACTTCCTTCATACGACTTTCGTCATTTATGGATAATCTGACGTCTTCAATTTTCAGTCGCGCAATGTCATTTTCACTTACTAATGAAATTGATCTAGTAGCAGCTTCTTTGTCTATAACGGGCACCAGCAGGCAAAGTTCCGTTTTCTTCGCTTCCAAAAGATTAGAGGCTAGTTCAGAAAGTTTATCTATTAATACTTGTTTCTTCTGATTAACTTGCTGAAATTGCCCGCTCACTTTGCCGTTATAGGTTTGAACGGCTTCGTAAATTAGTTCTCTTTTTCTCTTATCAAGAGTTTTGGCAAGGTGCATAAACTTTAAATTATTAGCTTTTGTTTCCAATTCAAGAAAAAAGGAATTACGCAACTGGATAAGTTGTGTCTGCAGGCCATGAGACAAATCATTCTCACTAGCAATAGTGATTAACTTATTAAAATTCTCCGTTGCAGTCTTGATTCCGTTAGAGCAGTTTTGGATTTTAATATCCAATTCAGAAATGGCAGCGGCATCACTCGGATTTAGGTTGTAAGAAATAGTGTCCGCGCTCGTCACCTCATTTGCTGCCAGGAATCGCGCAGCACTTTTCGCCTGTGCTAAAGCATCTCCCGCATCGGCCCTTGCTTTATCAGCGCTTGCCAAATCAGCAAGGTAACTGTTCATGTCAGCCGTAAAGTTGGTAACTAGCTTAGTAAAATCATGGGAATTAATTCCTAGGCCCATATCGTTAATGAGCTCACTTTTTTCCGAACTGTAGGCCTTAATGACTTTGTTATAGAGGTTTTCACCTTCAACTACTTCAAAACCGTCCGAAGCGTCAATCTCTTCACCGCTGGGTCCATATAGATGCACTTGATAAGATTCATAAATATTATCGTAGTCTGCAACACTTGAAGTTTGTTCACTAAGATGAGCATTCCTGAGCTTCGCACTCAAGATATCAAGAAGGAGGGTTTTTCCGCTGCCCGATGGGCCAATTACGCAATTAAGTCCTTGCGAGCAGCTAATTTCCGAATGCTTCAGGCCCATGCCGTCTTCAATAACTATGCGGGATACATAGGAAACCCTATTTACAATATCTTCCTTTCGAACCATGCGGCAATCGCCCATTAGCACAGAGTAGAACAAGTCGTCAAAACTCGCACCTGCCCACATATAAGTAGGTGAAATCAGTCCGTCGAAGGCAGACCTATCAACAGATGAGACATCTGCTGCAGCTTCAAACCAATTGACTTGTTCTTCAGTCAAAAAATCCTTGATATGTTGCTCAAGTGATAACTTGTGAAATGACCTGTTGTCTTCAATAGCGACAGGGAAATATTTATTCATACTTAGCAATTCTTGCGCCATTGGGGGATTACCCGCAAGCCCACGATCGTCTTGCTTTAATCCGTGGACACATATAACCGCGCGCCTGTCGCATAGCAACTCACATAGTTGGTTTATTGTGAGTGCATATCTTCCATTGAAGATGAAGTTCGAGTTGAGGTTCTTTGAGAACGAAAGTAGCTGAGAGTCGGGGTCAAGAACAACAACAACGTGAAGGACCTTGCTCTCATCCGTCCAATTTAATAGATTGATTTCTACGCCAGGCAGCAACTCTATATTATGTAAAGCAGCCATTTTTTTCATAAGGAGATAAGCTGCTACATCGAGATTGTTTGAATTCGTTTGAGCGAGCAATTGATAATCGGCAGCTTTTGCATCTCTTATCTGATCATATCCAGTTTGCAGATCAAATTTCGCTTCACTACCTATCGGGCGATCAATGGTCAAATCGGCCGATCTGTTATTAAAATGATTATGGATGGAAAGTTTTGTATATTCATCCATAGCCGCTTCCTTTCGTACATACAACCTAGAAACAGTTTAGTTTCTGCAAGCAGTTCCTTCGCCGTCAGCTTTGAGTATTTGCTCGCTTGAGCGCTGAAATATATCGCGAAAGGACACCGCCGATATGGTGCGTGGGCACCGGGGCCGACATTCGCCCCGGTGCCGCTATGTTGCTATCGATCCGCCCAAAGACGCTGCCATATGCTGGCCTTGCCCATGTCTACACAGACCGCGTTGTACGCAATGTTTTCCATGATGGCATCGGCATGGATTTAAACAATGCAGCGATTAACTATGACAATAGTTAATCGCTGCATTTTGTCATCCCTGATGACAAGCACCGAGTTCGAGGCATCAGCGGCTATTGTAAATAGCGAGATGGCAAGCACGGGGTGGATCGGCGCCAGCCGATACACCCCGTGCTCAACTTAGTTTCTGTATTTAGATTGCGGAAGATCTGCGCAAGCCGCTCTCCCCTAGTCCCGCTTAAACAGATCCCTCGTGTAGACCTTGTCCGCCACGTCCGCGAGCTCGTCGCTCCAGCGGTTGGCGACGATCACGTCGCAGCAGGCCTTGAAGGCCTCCAGGTCGTGCGTGACCTCGGAGCCGAAGAACTCCGGCGCGTCCAGCGTGGGCTCGTAGACCACCACGGGCACGCCCTTGGCCTTCACGCGCTTCATGACGCCCTGGATCGAGCTCGCGCGGAAGTTATCGGAGTTGGACTTCATCGTCAGGCGGTACACGCCCACGACCGGCTTCTCCTTGCCGGCGTAGACGCGGTCCCAGACCATCTGCAGCACCTCGTCGGCGATGAAGTCCTTGCGGGTGCGGTTGGCGTCCACGATGGCCTCGATAAGGTTCTGCGGCACGTCCTTGTAGTTGGCGAGCAGCTGCTTGGTGTCCTTGGGCAGACAGTAGCCGCCGTAGCCGAAGGAGGGGTTGTTGTAGTGACTGCCGATGCGCGGCTCCAGGCAGACGCCGTCGATGACGTCGCTGGTGTTGAGGCCGCGCACCTCGCAGTAGGTGTCGAGCTCGGTGAAGGAGGCCACGCGCAGCGCCAGGTAGGTGTTGGCGAACAGCTTGACGGCCTCGGCCTCGGTGGTGCCCAGCACGAGCTCCGGGATGCCCACGGTGCCGTCGGCGTTCACGCGCTCCAGCTCGGCGGGGTCGGCGCCCTGCGCGAGCAGGCCGGCGAAGCGCTCGGCGGCCGCGACGGCCTCGGGGTCGTCCTTCGGCGCGCCCACCACGATACGAGAGGGATGCAGGTTGTCGTAGAGAGCCTTGCTCTCGCGCAGGAACTCCGGGCTGAAGAAGATCTTGCTGTCGCCCAGCCTCTCGCGCAGGCCCGCGGTGTAGCCGACGGGGATGGTCGACTTGATGACGATCCAGGCGTCCGGGTTAACCGAGCGAACGGCGGCGATGGCGGCCTCAACGGAGGAAGTATCAAAGAAGTTCCTGTCCGAGTCGTAGTTGGTGGGCGTGGCGACCACGACGTATTCGGCGCCTGCATACGCTTCGGTCGCGTCAGCTGTTGCGCTCAGGTTCAAATCCCGCTCCCCGGCCTTGGCCTCGGCCAGGAACCGCTCGATCTCGTCGTCCTGGATGGGCGACTGGTAGTTGTTAATCTTCTCGACCTTCTCGGGCACGATGTCCAGCGCGTGGACCTCGTTGTGCTGCGAGAGCAGGACGGCGAGGGACAGGCCGACATAGCCGGTACCGGCGACTGCGATCTTCATATTCAAGCTCCTTTTACTTAAGAACGATTAACATTTGTAATAATCGTAATACCATTTGGCGAAGGCCCTCAGGCCGTCCTCGAGCGGCGTCGCGGGCTTGTAGCCCAGGTCGCGCTGGAGAGCCGTGGTGTCGGCGTAGGTGACGGGCACGTCGCCTGGCTGCATGGGCACGAGCTGCTTGTGGGCCTCGAAGTCGTAGTCGGCCGGGAGCACGCCCTCCTCCACCAGAACGCGCTGAAGCGTGTCGACAAAGTCGAGCAGGTTCTCGGGGTGCGAGTTGCCGATGTTGTAGACGCGGTGCGCGGCGAGGGGCAGCCCGTCCTCGCCCATCTTCACCTCGGGGGCGGCGTCCATGACGCGCCTCACGCCCTCGACGATGTCGTCGACGTAGGTGAAGTCGCGGCGGCAGTCGCCCATGTTGAAGATCTTGATGGTGTCGCCGCGGCGCAGCTTCTCGGTGAAGCCGAAGTAGGCCATGTCGGGCCTGCCCATGGGGCCGTACACCGTGAAGAAGCGCAGGCCGGTCGCCGGTATGGAGTAGAGCTTCGAGTAGGCGGCGGCCATGAGCTCGTTGGACTTCTTGGTGGCGGCGTAGAGCGACACCGGCGAGTCGACGCGGTCCTCCTCCGAGAACGGCACCTTCTTGTTGCCGCCGTAGACCGAGCTGGAGCTGGCGTAGACGAGGTGCTTCACCGGATGGTGGCGGCAGGCCTCGAGCACGTTGAAGAAGCCCACGAGGTTGCTCTCGAGGTATGCGCGCGGGTTCTCGATGGAGTAGCGAACGCCTGCCTGTGCGGCGAGGTTCACAACGACGTCGAAGCAGTTCTGAGCGAACAGGCGCTCGATGAGGGCGGCGTCGCAAAGGTCACCGCGCACGAAGGTGAAGCGGCCATCTGTGTCGGCCTCGGCCAGCATGCGCAGACGCGCATGCTTGATGCCAGGGTCGTAGTAGCTGTTGAGGTTGTCGAGGCCGACGATCGCGTCATCGGTCTCCTCGAGTAGCTTCTTGACGAGGAACGCGCCGATAAAACCGGCGGCTCCAGTTACCAATACCTTTCTTGCCATTTCTCCTCTTTCGTTGTCAATGTGCTAAATCAAAAAGAGCGCTTACGCCCGCTAGAGGAAGTAACAGGCGAGGCTCCACAGCTTGTAGTTGCGCGTACGTAATGCGAGCAGAACGTCGGACCAGCGCCCCTGCATGGTGGTCTGCATCTCCTCGAACTCAGGCGCCGACGCGAGGATGTCGCACATGAGGGCGCGGGAGCGCAGCGGCACGTACATAAATGACACAGCAGTACGCGCAGCCTCGTGCATTACTTTCGCGGTTACAGCTTGCATTGGCGTGTTCCTTCTTGTTGTTCGATCATTTGCGCAGGCGAGTCTCGACGTAGGCATGTTTCTCGTCACAGGACATATGCTTAGTCATAAATAATTCATTTGCGTGCTTGTCGCGATACTCCGCTACCGTACAGATAGGGCGGGCCGGGACGCCGGCGACCACAGTGCCGTCATCGGCTGCACGCCCCCCGTAGAGACCCCAGGAACCCATTCATCTGCGCCACGTAATTTTCGGGCTGGAAGAGCTCCTTGGATTTAGCAAGCGTGGCGCGCTTCATGTCGATCAGTTCGTCGTCTGACATGCAGCAGGCGCACCTGACGCCCTCGGCGAGCGAGGCTAGTTTGAGGTCGGGAACGACGATGCCGTCGACGCCGGGCGAGAGCACGAGATCGGCGCCGCCTACGGCATTACAAAGCATGGGTACTCCGTTGGACATACATTCCGCGAATTTGGTGGAGAAGCCAGCGCGGGCGTAGAGCGCGGGCTGTCGGAACAGGATGCCGAAATCCGCGCTGCGGAGCATCTCGATGACGGCAGCATGCGGGAGCCTGCCGTGGAACCTGACTGCAGCGCCCGCTCCACGGCCGTGCAGCAGGATCTCGCCCTCCCTCTGGCTCACGCCAACAACGTCGAGCTCGGGCTCAGTCTCAAAGGAACCTGCGCAGGAGGCCATGGCCTCAACGAAGCAGTCGATGTAGTCCTTGCCTGCGGGAGACCCTGCGTAAAAGAAGCGGGTTGACTTCCTCTTGGCGAGCTCGGGTGGCGGAACTTCGTCTAGTGCGTCGCTCGAGCGGTTGAGCGGCGGGAGAAACATAACGCGCGGGGCACCCTGGGCCTTTTTGAGTTCCTCGAAGTGCTCCTTGAAGAAGGGAGATATAGCTAGCACCCCATCGACTGATTCGTCGGCGTCGATGACGCGTCTCTCCCGCGACTTGGCTACGATCCATTTGGCGAGGTCGCCGTCGAAGTGAGTCTCGAACCAGTCAGTCTCGTCGACGAGGACCGGTACGCCCACGCTGCGGCACCTACGCTCAATGGCCCTGGCGAGGCGGTTCTGGATTCCGTAGTAGATGACGACTGCGGGATTTACGCGGGCCATGGTTTCCTTGAAGGCGGGGATGCTCGCACACGAAACGAGGCGCTCGGCGTACTTTGCGGCCAGCTGGCGACCGCCGAGGGTCAGGCCCTTGGGAAACTCGACTGGGTAGTCAAATTCCTCGGCGAGGGCGGGCAGCTTCGGGTCGGCGATGCCTGCCACCATGAAATGGGGTTCGTAGCCGCACATGGAGAGAAGATCGGCGATAGCGAAGGCATGCTTGGTGGGTGCATTGCTGCCAGGAATGCCTTGGACGACGTAGAGGATGCGGTCGCTACTGCTCAATGGCCGACTCCTTCGCTAGCTTTCTGTTGATGTAGACGGGGTATACGACCGAGGAGCTGAGCATAGTGACGATTGTGCCAAGCAGAACGCCCGAGCTCGATCCGAGCATGCCTGCAAACAGGTACGAAAGCGGAATGTTCGCAATCGCCTGTCCCACGGCCAGCGCCATCATCATCTTCATGCACGCCATACCGTTGGACACCTGCGACCAGATGGCGTTCCAGCTGTACACCAGGCAATATGCGAACATAAGCCAGACGAGATCGGTCGAGGTATCGAGGTGTTGCCCTAGCCAAATGTCCGTGATGGGCGTGTAGGCAAGGGCGAGCACGAGGCAACAGGTCGCGGGCAAGGCGAGCAACTTCTCCATGTGCCGAACGTTGCCTTTGATGCCCGAAACGTCACCTCGCGCATAGCGCGCCGTTATGGAGGACCAGTACGGTGAAATCATGGACGCGTACAAGCTCACGGGGACGGTAAATAGCTTGAAGGCAGTGGAGTACGGGGTGACTGCCTCGGGTCCGAAGATGTTGGAAACTATGACATTGTCAGTGCTCGAGAGGACCAGTGATGCCATCTGGATGATGAAGAACTGGACGCCGAGCCCGGTGACGTCCCTAGCCATACCCTTGTCGTACGCCATCGGGGTCGGCACCCAGGGGCGACGCTTCCTGAAGAATGTGAACGTGAACACAAGCTCGATGAGGAGTGCAGAGAGCCCGTAGGCAATGGCAACTGACATGAGTCTGTCGGAGTCGAATAATCCGAGCGTGAGGACGCTCATGAGCATGCACGCCTGCTGGGCAACGCCGAGCAGGCTAACAATGTGCGCTTCCTGCACCGCAAAGAAGAGGCTTTTGCAAATGGAGAACACGAAGCCAATGCACATGAGCGCAAAGCTGACCGCTACGACGGCTTTGGCGTTGCCGTAAAGCGACTCAGGGATGTTGAGCAACGCGTTCCAATCGATGAACTGGAAAACGACGAGCGCCACGGCCATCACGCCCAGGACGACGACGCTCAGCAGCACATAGGCGCTTGATATGAGGGACTTGACCTTCGAATCATCGGCGTCCTTGGCCAGGGCGGCGCTGAGTTTGTTGCGAAGGCCGTTGCCGATACCAATATCGAAATAATTTACCCAAGAGATTACATTCAGGATTGTTGCCCAGATGCCGTAGAGGCCAGTTCCCAAGTAGCCCAAGATAACGGGCACGTACAGCATACTCAACACCATGCTCACTGCCTTGTAGACGGCAAGCAGCACACTGTTCTTCTTGAGGTTCTTCTCGGAATAATCCGCCATACAGCTAATTCCAGACGACATGGGCCGCGATGCGGGCATATGCTCCGAGCAGCGCGTCCCGGTTTACAGTTCTCGAGTGGTTTATGTTGGCCCTTTTCCTGCCCGCATCAGCGAGAGCGTGCGCGAGCGAATCGTCAGTGAGGACACGGATGAGGGCATCTGATATAAGCTCGGTCTCATTGAAAGGCACGAGCAGGGCCTCCTTGCCGTGCTCCGCGATGTCGGGCACGCCGCCCACGAAGGTGGCGACACAGGGCAGTCCCATCATCATGGCCTCACCCATGGAGTTAGGGGAGTTCTCTATCGCCGAGGTCGACACGAAGGCGGAGCAGAGCGTCAACTGGGCGACAACCTCGTCGGGGCCGAGCGAACCCACGAACTCGAAACGGTCGCGAACGCAAAGTTCATCCATCCTCCTCGCAAGATACCGATCGTAGGAGGAGCCTCTCATGGGGTCTGTGCGCAGGCCGGAAGAGCCCGCGACGACGACCCGCACGTCGGGCACCCGCCGCGCGATAGCGGGAAGAGCCTCGACGAGACGGTACATGGCTTTGATAGGTTTGGAGCCCTGGCTGAAGTAGAGTCTATGCGACGATGCATCTCTCGCCGGAGTTGCATCGTAGAACTCAGGGCGAAGGCTCTCCCCAACGTGGTGGTACTCGATGTCTGGGTTCACAAGCCGACAGCAGCCCTCATCCCACCTCGTGCGCCCAATGATATGGTGAACCGACGCAATAAGGCGCTCCTCACTTTGGCCCCGCCTCTGGTAGCTCTCGCGCTGCTCATAAAGGGAGCAACGGTTCTTGAGTTCAGAGAGCGTCCTGCGCTTGAGCCAGGTATCCGGGAAACCGGCCATAAACTGGCGGCTGATAACGGACACGAGACCCTGGATTGAGACGACCGTCCTGTCTAACAGCCCGCAGTCCCCGGCCGCTTGTGCCATGAGCTCGCCGAACTCGTTCTCCGAGCCGAAGATGTGTACAACGTCGGGCTTGGTCGATGCAAGAACTTCGGTGAACAAGCCTTTTGCGGCACCGCGTTCACGGAAGTCTCCCTTTGACCAGAAAAAGCCGTGGGCCTCGAAACCGGTACCTGAGGACCGTTCCACCCTTGGCTCGGCTTTCTGAGGATAGAAGATGATGAGTTCATGCTCACCGACAGACATCACGTCGGCGAAGGCGCCGTCGAGCCACCCACTATTTACCGATCCGCTACGCCCAAGCGCCTCGCTTATCGCGCGCACCGGTGCGTTGCACAGCCACGCTATCCTCATCGGCAGTCACCCCCTTCTCGTTGCACAGGGCGAGATAGACAGAGATGGACACGAGCAGCGGCGTCAGTACGAGCGACTGTGAAACCGCGAAGTTGAAGTACAGGAACAGATAACTGCAGACGGCGGCGGCGCCAATACGCGAGCTAAATACGGGAGCCAAAAGCCAGTAGAGGTACGCGAGGGCGAACGGGAAGCCCAATGCGGCCGTAGTGGTAAACAACCCGGCGCCTACCGACAGCGCGCCCTTGTATGCCTGGACCTCGTCGAATCCGACTCCGAAAGGGTGCTGCGACAAGAGCTCTAGGGACGCCACGACCGAGTCGATTCTCACAGCGCCGTTGCCCTGGTTTACGCTGAAGGAGCCCTCGGAGCTGAAGAGCTTACTGAATACGGACTCAACGAGGATGGATGCGTCGCCGCGCACGTAGTAGTCGCACACCAACGCCATAAGACCCAACGACACCAAGAGAACCAGATATTGCTTGAAGCCACCCTTCGCCGAGACTTTTCGTTTGCGCAGGTCCCCGGAGGGGAGGATGAAATAGAACGCAAGCATGGCAAGCAAAGAAATTAATCCGGTCGTAGATCCGCAGGTAACGATGCCGAGGAGGATGACCAGTGCAGAGACGGCACGCTCCTTGGGGCTGACGCTCAGCCGTTCGTACATGAACACGACACAGAAGAGGGCGGCTGTGAGGACCCCTTGGAAGACGCCAGGCTCGGTGAAGATGCCAATGTTGCGCGTTTCGCCTTCGCGAACGCAGCACAGGAAAAGGCCCTTGGTGTGGAAGTTCACGGATTCCGCCGCCGCCATGCTGTAATAGGTGCCTTGCGACTCGAACTCATAAAAGGGCAACCTATAGTACAGGCCGGGGACTGCGAGACGGGCGAAGTAGAGTACTAGGCTCACCGCAGTGAGGAAGCACACGATTCGGAGCATTCGCTTGAGGAAGTCCGCTGGCGATACCTTGATGGCGAGTATGATAAGGCCAATGGTTAACGCATATCGGGTGAATACTGAGATGCCCGCACCGCCAGCCGTGACCCTTACTAACATGGACATCACGAGGACGCTCGTTACAAACGCCACATCGCGGAAATGCCAGTACTTGGGGACGAGAAGCGCGATTGTTATGACGACGACAGCGAGGTAGTTGACGTAGGGCTCGATGAAGTATGACATGAGGTACGAGTTGCCCGTGAGCAGCACGCAGTAGCAGAGCAAGTACTGGATGACCGCCTGCTTGCGGCCACCGTCCTTGACGGGAGATGCCGCCGAGGCATTGAAGAGTGTGTTGTTCATGATGGCTATGAGATCAGCCTCCGCCAGGAGTTTCCGATGTTCTCGAGCGAGAGCTCGTCGCGGAGCCTTCGAGCCCGAGTCGATATGGTTTGCGCAAATTCAAGGTCATCTACTAACCGGTCAAATGAGCGCGCCTCGGCAGCAAAGTCGTCGACGTCGACGAGAAGACCGTTTACGCCGTCATCGATGACCGCCTCGGCTCCGCCGCCCAGACAGCGCGTGCAGACCGTGGGTACGCCCATAGCAAGCGCCTCGAGCATGGAGTTCGACAGTCCTTCGAATCGCGACGACATGACGAAGGCTGACGCAGTTCGCACGTCTTCAAGGGCGTCTGGGCTGAAGCCTTTGAAGACGACAGAATCTGCGACGCCGAGGTCATCTGCGAGCTGAATGAGTTCGGCTTTCAAGCTTCCCTTGCCGAACACTTCGAGCGTGTAGTCAGGGTGGGACTTATGAAACTCAGCGAACGCTCTGATTGTCATACCGTGGTTCTTCTGTTCCTCCAACCGTCCCGAGGTCACGATGGCCTTGCGTCTGGGTCCCTCGAAGGGCTCGGGAACAGAGCTGGATATGGGGTTCAGGATGACCGCGCCCTTTTCCTGTAAGGATCGCGGAAACAAATCCTTCTGGGCATGAGTCTGGAATACGATAGCCGATGCTTTGCGATAGAGCACGTCACGCACCTTGGGAAGCACGGTGTTGCCAGGGAAGTCGAAACGCGGGTCATTACGGACTGATACGACGACCTTATTGGGCAGGCCCGTGGATGCTATTAGCGTATACATGTTCTGATGCGGCAGGAAAGAGATGAAGGTCGCCTTAGGGTTGGCCTTCATGGTGCCACGTATGTAACGAATCTGCTGCAGGGGTTTGACCGAGGGACTAGCGAATCGTGAAATTACCTCGACTCCTTTTGGAAGGTCGTAATCAACGAGTGGGCTCTTTGTTAACAGGTACGAAAACCTAAAGCCATGAGCAATGAAGTATGATGCGAGCGCAAGAGAGACGCGCTCGGCACCGCCACCCATCAAGGAAGGATGAACAAAGACAATGTGTCCAGCTTCATGTGTTAACTTCTTTGAATTCAATTTAATCCTCTAATTACCGCTGGTAGCATTGCAATATATGCCGAGTATTTCGCTCAAGAGCAGATTGATATCGAATGAGCTGAGTATCTTTTTTCGGGCCAAACTTCCCATTTCTTTTCTAAGCTCGCTTGATTCGAGAAGATGATTCAATGCAACGGCCAGGGCTTGATGGTTATCTACCGGAATCAAGACCCCATTAACACCATCATTAATTACTTGAGGAATTCCGCCAACGGGAGTGGCGACAGTTGGAATTCCTCTGGCCATGGCTTCAAGAACGCTCATTGGGAGCCCCTCGTTTTTGGAGGGAAGGCAGTACACCGCGGCACGCTCGAAGAGCTCCTCGCGTTCTGCGCCCGCGACCCAGCCGTGGAACTCACAGCGGTCGGCGATACCGAGCTCTGCCGCAAGAGATTTATTCTTTTCGACCTCTCCGTCTCCGCCAAATACGACCTTGGTGTCGGGGAAACGCGACAGGATTTCTCTTGACGCGCGCAAGAGAACGTCAGGGCTCTTGTTCGCGTCAAGACGTCCTAAAAATAGGATGTCTTGACGCGAACAAGGTGAGCACGGCTGATCCGGAACTTTGACACCGTTATGAACAACGTCAATCTTCTCCAGGTCGCAAACGTTTTCCGAAAAGTAGTCGCGCCACTCTTCCGACAGAACCACAACTCGGTCGGCAATACTAAAGGTCTTTCTTACATCACGACGGTAGGAATCTCCGCCCTCTTCGAAAGCCTTCTTAAACTCGCCATCGTGATCGTGCAGTATCACGTACTTGCCTGCTTTGTGGGCCATGCGGGCCATAATTGACTTACGTTTGTAGGACCCACGGGCGCTAATGTGTAAATGAATGATGTCATAGGATGGCATGATCATCGCATAGCGCATTAACGCCCGGGTAAATGCGAGAGACTTACCGAGTTTTGAAAAGCCGACACCCGTCCCCAGGTACTCGAAGGTATCACATGCCTCAGGAAGGCCTCCGGCGAGATAGCCCTGCACGACGGAAACAATTCCACCGTGCAAAGAAAGGTCGGGGCCGACCATTAGAACTTTCGCGTGTATTTTATTCTTAGCTGAAGCCATCGTTATCCTTTAAGCCGCGAACCTAGGCAGCGAGCGGGAACCCCTCCCAGATTGAGTACTCAGGCCCTACATCTTTGGTTACGACGGCACCGGCGGCAATAACGGAATGATCACAAACGTGGACGCCCTTGAGAATCGTCACTCCGCTACCCATCCACACGTCATTACCGATAACGACATCTTGGTCGTTATCGGGGAGCTTGTCCTCGTCGGTTAGTTCCATCATGGGGCGATCGAGGATGTCGGTGCGGTGATCGCCGGTGATAACGGTCAGGTTGGGTCCGCTCATGACATAGTCGCCGATGCGAATTTTCGCTCGGGTCGTGAGCAGCGTTGTTCCAGAGCCTAGGTACACGTCATGACCCATGTAGATATTGCCCGCTCCGACTATCTCGCTGCGGCGGCCGAGAGTCACATTCTCGCCGCATGCAGCAAAGGAGCGGCGCAACGAGGGCATTAGAAGAAGCTTGTTATAGGCACGTGAAACACCGTCGAGAATGTTGTAGACGAGACCCATGGCTAAGCCTTCCTCCACACCATCTTGTCAACGACGCCGGTATAGCTCTGGATTATCTTGACCACCTTTGTGGACACGGTCTCGTCGGCGTAGTCGGGAACGGGCGCCTCGGGCAGAGACCCTTCCGCATCGAGCTCGACGGCGGTGCGGACGGCCTGGAGCAGGCCGCGCTCGCTGATGCCGGCGAGCGTAAAGCACGCCTTGTCCAGCGCCTCGGGGCGCTCGGTGGAGGTGCGGATGCACACCGCCGGGAACGGGCGCCCGACACTCGCGAAGAAGCTGGACTCCTCGGGCAGGGTACCGGAGTCGGAGACCACCGCGAAGGCGTTCATCTGCAGGCAGTTGTAGTCGTGGAAGCCCATGGGCTCGTGCATGCGCACGCGCGGGTCCAGCTCGAAGCCGGTGGCCTCCAGGCGCTTGCGGGAGCGCGGGTGGCAGGAGTACAGGATCGGCATGTCGTATCTCTCCGCGAGCGCGTTGATCGCGGTGAAAAGGCTCGTGAAGTTGGCCTCGGTGTCGATGTTCTCCTCGCGGTGCGCCGAGAGCAGCATATACTTCTTCGGCTCCAGCCCGAGCTCGGAGAGGATATCGGAGGCCTCGATCTTGCCCAGGTTGGCGCGCAGGACCTCCGCCATGGGAGAGCCGGTGACGTAGGTGCGCTCCGGGACGCAGCCGGTGTCCTTGAGGTAGCGGCGGGCGTGCTCGGAGTAGGCCAGGTTGACGTCGGAGATCACGTCGACGATGCGGCGGTTGGTCTCCTCGGGCAGGCACTCGTCCTTGCAGCGGTTGCCCGCCTCCATGTGGAAGATGGGTATGTGCAGGCGCTTTGCCGCGATGGCGGACAGGCAGCTGTTGGTGTCGCCCAGGATCAGCAGCGCGTCGGGCTTGACCTCGACCATGAGCCTGTAGCTCGCGGCGATGATGTTGCCCACGGTCTCTCCCAGGTCGGCGCCCACGGCGTCCAGGTAGACGTCGGGGTCGGCGAGCTCCAGGTCGCGGAAGAAGATGCCGTTGAGCGTGTAGTCGTAGTTCTGCCCGGTGTGCGCCAGCAGGCAGTCGAAGTGGCGGCGGCACTTCTTGATGACCTCGGACAGGCGGATGACCTCGGGGCGCGTGCCCACGATGATGAGCAGCTTCAGTCGGCCGTCGTCCTTGAATTTGATATCGGAATAGTCCTTGCCCATGCGGCTAGACCTCCTCGTGGTAGGTGTCGGGGCTCTCGGGGTCGAAGGGCTCGTTGGCCCACATGACCGTCACGAGGTCCTCAGTGTCGGACAGGTTGGTGATGGAGTGCGTGTAGCCGGGGACCATCTCCACGGCGCGCATGTCGGAACCCGAGACGATGTACTCGTCGACGGGGAACGGGTTGCCATCGGCGTCCTCCCCCACCTTCCTCAGCTTGATTGACGCGGTGCCGGAGACCACTAGGAACCTCTCCCACTTGCTCATGTGCCAGTGGTTTCCCTTGGTGATTCCGGGCCTCGAGACGTTGATAGAAACCTGGCCGCGCTCGGGCGTGCGCAGGAACTCGGTGAACGAGCCGCGCGCGTCCGTGTTGGGCCTGAGGCCGTAGGCGAAGTGCCCCGGCTCGTAGTAGGACAGGAACGTGCTCCAGAGCTTCTTGGAGAAGGAGCCCTCCGAAAGGTCGGGCACCGAGAGGGTCTCGCGGCTGTCTCGGAAGCAGTCGAGCAGGTAGACGATCTCGCCTAGCGACTTGACGTCAGTTTCCGGGACGTAGCAGAACTCGTCACCGTCGACGCGGTCGAGGCCCTCGTATCCGCAGCGGTGCTCCTCGCCGAGCAGCGCGCCCAGCATCTCGTCGACCAGGTCGTCGATGTAGAGGAGCTCCAGCTCCACGGAGGGGTCGTTCACGGTGTAGGGGCGGCCGTTGGCGATCGCGTCGCAGAAGGTGGCCACGGCGGAGTTGTAGCGCGGGCGGCACCACTTGCCGTAGAGGTTCGGGAAGCGGTAGATGAGCACCGGCGCCCCCGTACGCTCGGAATATTCGCGGAAGAGCCCCTCCCCCGCGAGCTTCGACTCGCCGTATACGGAGCCCTCGAAGCGGCCCGACAGGCTCGCCTGCGCGGAGCTGGAGAGCATGACGGGGCATCTGTTGCCGTGGCGCTCCAAGGTGTCCAGCAGCGCGGAGGCGAACCCGAAGTTGCCCTGCATGAACTCCGCCTGGTCCTCGGGGCGGTTGACGCCCGCAAGGTTGAAGACGAAGTCGGCGCGGGAGCAGTACTCCTCCAGCTCCCCGGGAGTCGAGTCGACGTCGTACTCCATGACCTCGAGGGGGAGGAGCGGCTGGTACTTCTCGCGGCGGTCCTTGCCGTCGCGGACGTTCTTCAGCGCGCAGCAGAGGTTCCTGCCGACGAAGCCCCTGGCGCCGGTGACGAGGACGCGCACCCTACTGCACCGCCTCGTGCTCGCGGCCCTCGAGTGCCAGCTGCACGTACTCGGCAGTCTTGATCTTGGCGATGGTGCCCTCCACGTCAAGCCTCTCCGTGTTGTGGGAGGTGTAGGACTCGTCGGCTTGGGTCTCCACCTCGCCGTGGACGACGAACTTGTCGTAGTTGAGGTCGCGCGAGTCGCAGGCCACGCGGTAGTAGCCGCCCATGTCCTCGGCGCGCAGTCGCTCCTCGCGGGTCATGAGGGTCTCGTAGAGCTTCTCGCCGTGGCGGGTGCCGATGACCTGGGTGCCCACGCGGCCGAAGACCTCCTGCACCGCCTCGGCGAGGTCGCCGATCGTGGAGGCCGGCGCCTTCTGGATGAACAGGTCGCCGGGGTTGGCGTGCTCGAAGGCGAACTGAACCAGGTCCACGGCCTCGTCCAGGTTCATGAGGAAGCGGGTCATGTTGGGATCGGTGACCGTGAGCGGCTCGCCTTTTCGGATGCGGTCGATGAACAGCGGGATGACGCTGCCGCGCGAGCACATGACGTTGCCGTAGCGGGTGCAGCAGATGGTGGTGCGGCCGGCGCCGTTGCGGGCGTTGGCGTAGATGATGGACTCCATCATGGCCTTAGACTTGCCCATGGCGTTGATGGGGTAGGCCGCCTTGTCGGTGGACAGGCACACGACGCGGTCGACGCCCTCCTCGATCGCGGCGTGCAGGACGTTGTCGGTGCCGATGACGTTGGTGCGCACGGCCTCCATGGGGAAGAACTCGCAGGAGGGCACCTGCTTCAGGGCGGCTGCGTGGAAGATGTAGTCCACGCCGTGCATGGCGTCGCGCACGCTCTGGGCGTTGCGGACGTCGCCGATGAAGAAGCGGACCTTGGAGGCGAGCTCGGGGGACTTCTCCTGCAGGCGGTGGCGCATGTCGTCCTGCTTCTTCTCGTCGCGCGAGAAGATGCGGATCTCGGCCAGGTCGGTGTTCATGAAGTGCTTGAGCACGGTGTTGCCGAACGAGCCGGTGCCGCCCGTGATCATGAGGGTCTTGTCTTTAAAGGTGGTCGAATTGTTCATCTATTTGCCTTCCTTGCGTTTGGCTTTTGTAAACTGGTAAAAGAGGAATTTCGTATTGGTTACGAGGTATCGTTTGAAAAGCCGCTTTGGCTCTTGAAAAAGTCTGTATAGCCACTCGAGACTCAGGTTTTGCATCCACATCGGCGCTTCTGGCACAACGCCAGCGAGAACGTTGAACGCACCTCCGACGCCAATCAACAACGGCTGGGGGCCGCCTTTAAGTTCATGCATGAGGACTTCCTGACGGGGTGCACCTAAAGCGATCCATGCAAAGTCAGCACCCGATTCTGCGAGGCGTCGCGATAGGTCTTGCTTCTCGTTTTCGGAAAGTGGGCGGAAGACCGAAGGCTCCATGCCGACGATTTTCAAACCCGGATATTCCTCTTGAAGAAAATCTTTGAGAGCCTCGAGGTTCTTCTGCTCGTTACCGTAGAAGTAATGGCTCCATCCTTGCTGCACGGAAATGCTGAATATCTCTCGCATCAGATCGGGTCCAGTCACACGCCCCATTGACTCGATTGTTTTGCGTCCAACAACAGATAAAGGTTTGCCGTCGGGAACGGACATGACGGAGTCAGCTTGGCAGGCCCAATACGAGGGATCGTCATGGGCCATAACCGATGTATGAGCATTGGAAACGCAAATATACTCGCCATGTAGCTCATCTATATGGCGAGCGAGAAACTCGATACATTCAGACATATTGGTTCCCGTGATCGGAACATCGATTACGGGAACGCGCTTGAGTTCAATGAATTTTGAATAATCCTCAAGCATTAGCACGCACCCTTGCCGGTGATGACCTCAATAACCGTGAGGACGACGATCTTGAGGTCGGTGATGACACCTCGGTTGGCGATGTACTCCAGGTCTCGGCGGACCATGCCGTCGAACCCGGTCGAGTTGCGCTCCGTCACCTGCCACCAGCCGGTGATCCCCGGCTTCACGGCCAGGCGCTGCAGGTCGTACTCGGTGTACTCGGCCACCTCGTTGGGCAGCGGCGGCCTGGGCCCGACTACGGACATCTGGCCCAGGAACACGTTGAGGAACTGCGGGAACTCGTCGATGGAGTGCTTGCGGATGAACCTGCCGATCTTGGTGACGCGGGGGTCGTCCTTCATCTTGAACATGGCGCCGGCGATCTCGTTCTGCCCCTTGAGCTCGGCGAGGCGCTCGTCGGCATCTTTGTACATTGAGCGGAACTTCCACATGCGGAAGGTGGACAGGCTGCCGTCGCGGTGGGTCTGGCCCACGCGGATCTGGTTGTAGAACGGGTTGCCCTCGCTCTCCAGGCGGATGGCGGCGGCGAGCACTAAGCTCGGAATGGCGATGACGGCGAGCACGCAGCCGCTAAAGACGATGTCGAACGCGCGCTTCACGGCCCTATAGCCTAGACGCGTGCGGTCCCAGTCCTTCACGGCCTGCATGGCCTTGTAGCGCATGGTCACGTCGCCACCGCTCATAGCTTGGGCTATAAGCGCCGCCCCAATTGGCGCATCCGATTGATGTTTAACTCTATCTGACACTAATTCTTTCAAACCTACGTCCCCGCCCCCGGGGATCCTCCCTGTCCCGTTAAACAGTCGCCCGCAGCTAGGCGATCGCCTTTTTAAGGTTTCGCATTGCGCGCTGCTCGGCTGAAAGCACGGCGAGGCCAACGCGGGTGGTTACGCGTCGGCCGCACAGGTTGAGTTCCAAAAAAGCAGTGCTCTTGCGTCTGTTAATGGATTTGATAAGGCCCTCGTGGCCCAGCAGCGGACCTGCCGTTACTACGACCTGGTCGCCGTCTTTTAAGGCCTCACTCATAGGCACTACGCGGTATCCCCTATGCGTAAAGCTGCCGATAAGCTGGACCTCTTCTTTTGCCACCGGCACAAACTGACCGTCCTGGGATAGCACCCGGGCAAAGTCGTCCATGCGCAGCAGATACTGTTGCACGGTGCGGGGATCTGCCGTATCGCAGATTAGATATCCGGGAAAAAGCGGCTTGGTCGTATTGACCCATTCGCCGTGTACCTTTATCTCGGTTTGAAATTGGGGATAAAAGAGCTCCTGCATGGCGCCAGCCGGCACCATATGCTCAATGCGCTCGCGCATTACGTCTTCGCGACCGTTAATGACCTGGATCACATACCACACGAGCACCACCCCCTTGCTGTCTTACGTGTGGCTCACGGGGTTTGCGTATGGCTTCGCCAGGGCGCTTGTGCGCGAAGGCGCTCCATATTCAAACCCTGAGCCCAGTTAGACAAGCACGTGGCTCTGCCCCACCGTGAACGGTATGTATAAGTGCAGTGGCTAGAGACGCGGACGTGTATCGCAAAAAGACCGCGTCCCCAGCTGACTGCGTGCGGCCCAGTCAAGCGGGTACAAAACTGGACCGCACGCAATCAGCTGCTGGACTGTTGCGCTTTGTCATGAAATATCAATTCGAAAGTACAGCTTGCACATAGACAAGAACAGATACATTCGATGCGATATGCATGACGACGCTATTGGAGCTCGTGGTTTTTCTGGCACCGCCGTTACGGCCGGATGCTGATCGACCCTGTGCTTTGCGGCTTGTTGTAGCCGTGGACACACTTGAACCCTTGTAACGATAGATATCCTAGCACAAGGCGGCTAGAAACCTATTTAGGCCGCGCGCGGCAACATATCGTTCATTTACAGTGCTTAAGGGTGTAATTTTGCAAACTTGTTCACATTAACGCAGGTTAATGCGGGTGTAGCTGTTGGCACGCACCGCCCGAGCCGCAACGCTGACGGCGTGAAATGCAATAAGGAATTATGTTGGGTTAACAAACTATGTACAGAAGTGAGAAGTAAATTGCGCAACTTTTTTGGGTGTGGGTGCTGGTGTGGCGTCACTTTGATTTGCGCAGTGATTGAATATGAAAAAAGCCTCCGGTTTCCCGGAGGCTTTGCATTCACGGTGGTGGAGACGAGGGGGATCGAACCCCTGACCTCTTGACTGCCAGTCAAGCGCTCTCCCAGCTGAGCTACGCCCCCGTGACGAGGTAGTACTATAGGGGAAGATCTTCGGGGATGCAAGGACTTTTTTGGGGGTTGTTGCCCTGCCTTACGGGTTTTCCTGGGACGGGGCTGAATTAGCTATTTTTGGCTTCGCCGAAAATAGCTAATTAACCCACCGTCCCGATAAAACCCTCACGCGGCAGAGCCTTACTTGTAGAGGTAGGCGATTGCGGTTCCTTGGTGGACTTGGATCTTGGCCGTTTTCCGGACGACATTAGAGATGCCCGTGTCGGCTAGTAGGCCTAGGGGGCTGTGGTCTAGCTCCCACTCTAGGCCGTGTTCGCTTACCTCGGTGTTGGGGGCTATGGCGATGATGGAGAACGTCTTGCCTTCGGCGCCCTCGATGGTCCACGACTCGCCTGCATGGAGAATGCGGGCGATCACCTTGTCCTCGGCGATCCAGATGGGGGCATCCTCGTAGCCCGCAAGCAACCCCAGTACGGAAAGCGCCATGTCGGGACGCCCACCGGTGGCGCAGGTCGCAACCACTTCGGCACCCGGCCAGCGGCGGCGGACGGAATCGAGCGCCAGCGCCAGATCGGTATAGTCCTTGTAGGGGTTATGGCGCTCCACCTCAAAGGCTTCGGCGGCATCAACCAGCGCGCGACCCGCGTCGCTCACCGTGTCGGCATCCCCCACATACACGTCGCAGCCCAGTCCCGCGCCCAGCAATGCATCGAGCCCGCGGTCCACGGCTACAACGTGGTCGCACTCCCCCGTCAGCTGACGTAGCAGATCCGCGCTCGCCACCACGGGCGAGCCGCAGACTAATAATACCTTGCAAGCCACAGCTCTCGCCTATCCCTCAAACGAAAGCACGCGGGCCAGATCCAGGTCCTCATAGCTATCGATAAAGATCTCGCAGTTGCCGCGAACCTCGTCGCGCTCCATGCGGCCGTGCGGGTCATAGATGCCCACGCGCTTAAAGCCGGCGGTGCCAGAGCTCTTAAGGCCAAATACGGCGTCCTCAAACACCCACGCGCGCTCAAACTTGTGCCCGTGGCGCTCCTCTAGGCGGCGCAGCGCCAGCTCGTACACATCAGGGAACTGCTTGGAACGCCCGGCCTCACCCGTGGTGGTAACAAACTCCATGTAGGCATCAAGCCCGGCGCCCGCAAGCGCAGACGTAACAAGCTCGGCAGGCGTGGACGTGGCAACGCACATGGCAATACCGGCCTCCTGTGCTTGCTTAAGAAATGCAATCAGGCCCTCGCGTGGCGGCACCTTGGAGTAGCCATCAATCAGGATGTCGCTTAGCTCTCGATAGAGCTCCTCGCCATTTTCGCCAATGCCCCAGATGTCGTGGTAGGCCTGGCACTCGTCCTCGAGCGACAAATGCTCAAACTGGGCAAAATCGTCAACCGTCACGTCAACTCCGTGACGATGCAATAACTCTGGCTGGGCATAGGCCCAAACGGGGGTGCTATTAACCAGTGTGCCGTCGCAATCGAAAATAAAAGCAACACTTGAGGCGGCGATGTGGTCCATAAACGAGCCTTTCGATGTCAAAGGGTAAACAACCTGCTAAAAACGTTTTACCAAACGTCAACCCAACTATCTAGAAACCCTAATTGGTAAAACTGTCAAGAGTTTTACCATCGCAATTCTGCCAGTGGTATAAACATGGCGCTTACCGATTAAACGCCATCGCAAAAACACTTTCGTTCATATAAGTAACGTACAGGTGTTATCGTAGTTTTTGCCGAAAGTTCCACCGAGCACGCGAGGTGGAACGAATCATAGAACTATAGCCGTCCCTTCGATTCGTGCAGCCTTGGACCTTTCGCATCTAGTCACCAAGGCAACACGCTGCCGCGTCATGATGGGATCAAACGTGAGCGATACAAAGCTAAAGCCAGCAACCAAAAAGCCTGCTACCCGTAAAGCCGCCCCGCATGCACCGGAGCTCACCAAGGACGATGTCTACCTGTTTGGCATCGGTACGTGGGAGCGCAGCTGGGAAAAGATGGGCGCGCATCCCGACACGCAGAACCGTACGCGCGGCTGGCGTTTTTGCGTTTGGGCGCCCGAAGTAAAGAGCGTTCACGTCATTGGCGAATTTAACGACTGGGATGAGCAAGCCAACCCGCTGGTGCCCATGCATACGAGCGCTATTTGGGAAGGTTTTATTCCTGTTGCCGAGCAGGGCCAGCTCTATAAATACCTCATCGAGACCAACGAGGGCGAAAAGCTCTACAAGGCCGATCCGTACGCCTTTAAGGCCGAGTGCCCTCCGGGAACGGCGAGCGTGCTGTGGACCCTCGATGGCTACAAGTGGAACGACGCGGCTTGGCTCAAGCGCCGCGCAAGCCATAACCACATGTCGCAGCCCCTTAACATCTACGAGGTGCATATTGGCTCGTGGAAGCGCCACGGCGACGCGCCGCAGGGCGAGCCCGACGAGTACGGCAACTACCCCGGCCCCATGGATCCTTTCCCCGCGCAGCGTGGCGAGTTTTACACCTACGACGACCTGTCGGTGGAGCTCGTGGACTACGTGCGAGATATGGGCTATACGCATATCGAGGTCATGCCGCTTATGGAGCATCCCTTCGATGGCTCCTGGGGCTACCAGACGACCGGCTACTACGCTGCCACGTCGCGCTACGGCAACCCGCAGCAGCTCATGCACTTTATCGATGAGTGCCACAAGGCGGGCATCGGCGTGATCATGGACTGGGTACCCGGCGGTTTTTGCGCCGACTCCCACGGTCTTGCTACCTTTAACGGCCACATGCTGTTTGAGCACGAGATTCACCCCAACTGGGGCACACACAAGTTTGACTTCGCCCGCGGCGAGGTCCGCTCCTTCCTGGTCTCCAACGTGCTGTACTGGCTCGAGAACTTCCACGTGGACGGCATTCGCATGGACGGCGTGTCCAGCATGCTGTACCTCAACTTTGGCATTGACGATCCCAGCCAAAAGAAGTTCAACAAGTACGGTACCGAGGAGGACCTGGACGCCAGCGCGTTTATCCGTCAGGTCAACTGCGCTGTTGAGGCACACTACCCCGACGTGATGATGATGGCCGAGGAATCCACCGCGTGGCCGCTCGTGACCTATCCGCCGCAGGACGGCGGCCTGGGCTTCCACTACAAGTGGGATATGGGTTGGATGAACGACACCCTGCACTACATGCAGACCGATTTTCCGTGGCGCCCCGGCAACCACGGCCTGCTCACGTTCTCCATCATGTACGCCTTTACCGAGAACTTCATCTGCCCGCTGAGCCACGACGAGGTCGTGCACGGCAAGTGCTCGCTGATCGGTCGTATGCCGGGCGACTGGTGGCGCCAGTTTGCCGGCCTGCGCACGCTGGCCTTCTACCAGATAACGCATCCCGGTGCCAAGCTCAACTTTATGGGCAACGAGATCGGCCAGTTTATTGAATGGCGCTACTACGAGTCCATTCAGTGGTTCTTGACCGAGGAGTACGAGACTCACCGTCATCATCAAGCGTTTATCAAGGCGCTCAACCACCTGTACACTGCCGAGCCTGCCCTGTACGAGCGCGGCTACACCGACGACGGCTTTACCTGGATCGACGCGGACAACTCCAAGCAGTCCATCGTGAGCTTTGTGCGTCAGGGCGAGGACGTCGATGACGATCTGGTAATCCTGATCAACTTTGACCCGGCAAGCTACGAGAGCTTCCGTGTGGGCGTGCCGCGCGAGGGTGACTGGGAGGTCATCTTCGATTCCGACCGTCCCGAGTTTGGCGGCAGCGGATATGCCGGCGAGGAACCCTACACCTGCTCGAGCGAGCCTTATCCCTGGAACGGGCAGATGGACTCCATCGAGATGAAGGTGCCCGGCCTGGCAGGCGTAGTGCTCAAGCGCCGCGGTCCCAGCAGCTATAAGCCGCCGGTGGTCGAGGAGCCCAAGAAGGCGACGCGTAAGCGTTCGTCCTCGGTAAAGCCCAAGCCTGCAGCCGCCAAGAAGGCTCCTGCCAAGACAAAGGCCACGACGACCAAGGCCAAGACCAAGACCAAGACCGCCGCAAAGCCCGCTGCTAAGGCCGCAGCCAAGAAGCCGGCTGCCAAAAAGGGCGCTACCAAGGCAAAGTCTGCTTCTGTTAAGCCATCTGCCAAGGATGCGTAACAAAGCCGTTACAGCTGTAATTACGCGCCCCGCGGGGGCGTAGGATACAAGTCATAACCGTTCCGGGAGAAACATCCCCGGGGGAAAGGAACGTATGTATAAGATCTTCGACAACAAGCAGGAGTTTACCGAGCTCTATCGCGATGCCGTCATGAGCATCAGCGGCAAGAGCGTTGAGGCCGCCAGCGACCTGGACCGCTTTAACGCCCTGGCCAAGCTCGTGGCCGAGAAGGCCCGCACCGTTGCCACCAAGAGTGACGCCCGCGCCACCGCCGAGGGCAAAAAGCGCGTGTACTACTTCTCTATCGAGTTTTTGATCGGCCGCCTGCTCGACAACTACCTGCTCAACTTTGGCGTACGCGACTTGGTCGCCGAGGCGCTCGACGACATGGGCTTTGATCTGTCCGTCATCGAGAACCAGGAGCCCGATCCGGCGCTGGGCAACGGTGGCCTGGGCCGTCTGGCCGCATGCTTCCTGGATTCCATGGCGGCCGAGGGCATTGCCGGCTACGGCAACGGTATGCGCTACCGCTACGGCCTGTTTAAGCAGGAGATCGTCAACGGCAGCCAGGTCGAGGCCACCGACGAGTGGCTCACCCACGGCTATCCCTGGGAGGTCCGTCGTCAGGACAAGGCCGTGACCATTAAGTTTGGTGGCCATGTTGAGGGCTTTGAGGAGAACGGCCGCACGTTCTACCGCACGGTGGACACGCAGGACATCCTGGCCGTACCTTATGACATCCCCGTGGTGGGCTATGCCGGCGAGACCGTCAACAAGCTGCGCGTCTGGGCCGCAGAGCCGGTCGAGGAGCACTTTGACCTGGAGGCCTTCAACCGCGGCGACTACGCCCTGGCCGATGCCGAGCGCGCCGAGGCCGAGGCCATCAGCGCCATCCTCTACCCCAACGACGCCGGTGAGCACGGCCGCCTGCTGCGCCTGAAGCAGGAGTACCTGTTTGTCTCGGCCGGCATCTACAGCCTGCTCGACACCTTTGAGAAGGAGCACGGCGAGAACTGGGACCTGCTGCCGCAGTTTGTGGCCATCCACACCAACGACACGCACCCCGCCATGTGCGGCCCCGAGCTCATGCGCATCCTCATCGACGAGAAGAAGCTCGAGTGGGATGACGCCTGGAACATCGTGACGCAGGTCGTGAGCTACACCAACCACACCATCCTGCCCGAGGCCCTGGAGAAGTGGCCCATCGGCATGTTCTCCAAGCTCCTCCCCCGCGTGTACCAGATTATCGACGAGATCAGCCGTCGTTGGCACGAGTCGTTCGACACCACGCAGGAGGGCTGGCAGGAGCGTCTGCGCCAGACCGCCATCCTGTGGGACGGCGAGATTCGCATGGCCAACCTGTCCGTGATCTGCAGCCATAGCGTCAACGGCGTGGCCAAGATCCACTCCGACATCATCAAGAACATCGTGCTCAAGGACTTCTATGCCCTCACGCCCGAGAAGTTCAACAACAAGACCAACGGCATCTCGCACCGTCGCTTCTTTGCTGAGGCCAACCCCACCTATGCCAAGCTCGTGACCGAGGCCATCGGCGACGGCTGGCTCAAGGACGCCTTTGAGCTGGAGAAACTCAAGGAGTTCCAGAAAGACACCGAGTTCCTGAAGGCCGTGGGTGCCTCCAAGCGCGCCAACAAGGAGCGCCTGGCCGCCTACGTCAAGGCCGAGACCGGTCTGGTCATCGATCCCAACACCGTCTTCGATGTTCAGGTTAAGCGCTTCCACGCCTACAAGCGCCAGCTCATGAACATCATGAAGGTGATGGACATCTACAACCGTCGCATCGCCGATCCCAACTTCCACGTAACGCCGACGACCTTCATCTTTAGCGGCAAGGCGGCCTCGAGCTACACCTTTGCCAAGGAGACCATCCGCCTCATTAACTCCGTGGCAGACGTCATCAACAACGACCCGCGCGTCAACGAGGTCATGAAGGTCTGCTTTATCCCCAACTTCCGCGTGAGCAACGCCCAGCTCATCTACCCTGCCGCCGAGATCTCGGAGCAGATCTCCACGGCCGGCAAGGAGGCCTCGGGCACGTCCAACATGAAGCTCATGATGAACGGCGCCATTACGCTGGGAACCCTCGACGGCGCCAACATCGAGATCGCCGATCTGGCCGGCCGCGAGAACGAGGCCATCTTTGGCCTGACCGCTCCCGAGGTCGAGCAGCTCTGGGCGTCGAACAGCTACTTTGCGTGGGATACGCTCAACAACGATCGCGACCGTCTGGGCCGCGTGATGGACGAGCTCAAGGACAATACCTTTGCCGGCCTTTCGGGCAACTTTGAGAGCATCTACAACGAGCTCATGAACAACAACGACCCCGACCTGGTCATGGCAGACTTCCGCAGCTACGTGGATGCGTGGGAGAAGCTCACCGGCAGCTATGGCGACCAGGAGACCTGGAACCGCAAGGCCCTGCTCAACACCGCCTCGAGCGGCTGGTTCTCGAGCGACCGCACCATTCGCGAGTACCGCGACGAGATCTGGCACGCGTAAAGGCCGCGAGCTCCCCTTTGCCAGCACGGCATTACTCGACGGGCGTGACATTGCGCCGCGCCCGTCGCTAATGGGTTTAGGAACATCGATGACAGAAGGAGAAATCGATGAGTAAGAAAGAATGCATCGCGATGCTCCTCGCAGGAGGACAGGGCAGCCGATTGGGGGCACTCACCCAAAAGATCGCTAAGCCGGCGGTTAGCTTTGGTGGCAAGTTCCGCATTATCGACTTTTCGCTCTCTAACTGCTCCAACTCGGGCATCGACACGGTGGGCGTTCTGACGCAGTACCGCCCCTACCTGCTGCATGCCTACGTGGGCTCCGGCGAGGCGTGGGATCTGGACAGCCGCGACGGCGGCGTGTCGATCCTGCCGCCGTACGAGACGCAGACCGGTGGCGCCTGGTATGCGGGCACGGCCGACGCCATTACGCAGAACCTCGACTACATCAAGGCCAACGACCCCAAGTACGTCCTGATTCTTTCGGGCGATCACCTGTATCGCATGGACTACCGCAAGATGCTCAAGACGCACATTGAGAACAACGCCGACCTCACGGTGAGCGTTATGCCCGTGCCGTGGGAGGAGGCCAGCCGCTTTGGCATCCTGACCACCGACCCCGAGGACGGCCGCATCACCAAGTTCACCGAGAAACCCGATAAGCCCGATTCGAACCTCGCCTCCATGGGCATCTACATCTTCTCGGCCGACGTGCTGATCGAGGCGCTCGAGGAGGACGCTCTGGACCAGCGCTCGAGCCACGACTTTGGCAAGGACATCATCCCCAAGCTGCTCGGCGAGGGCAAGCGCCTGTACAGCTACGAGTTCCACGGCTTTTGGAAGGACGTCGGCACTATCGCCAGCTTCCACGAGACCTCGATGGACCTGCTGGGCAACAACCCCGAGTTCGATCTGTTTGACAAGCACTTCCCCATCATGTCCAACATCACCACACGTCCGCCGCACTACATTGGTCCGGACGGCCGCCTGGACGACTGCCTGGTCTCCAACGGCTGCAAGATCTACGGCACCGCTCGCCACTCGATCCTTTCGACCGATGTCATTATCGAGGAGCGCGCCGTGGTCGAGGACTCCGTGCTGCTGCCGGGCGCGCACGTTAAGAGCGGCGCGCACATCTGCCGCGCTATTTTGGGCGAGAACTCCACGGTCGAAGAGGGCGTGAAGCTCGGCTCTGTCGATACCACCAAGGATACGGCCGTCGTTGGAAATGACGTCGTTATCGGGAAGGGGGAATGATCCGATGATCAATCGCAAGGCCATCGGTTATATCACCGCTAACTACTCTTCGACCTACGGCAGCGTGCTGCTCAAGGACCGCCCCATCGCGTCCGTCCCATTTTTGGGCCGCTACCGCCTGATCGACTTCCCTCTGTCCAACATGATGAATGCCGGCATTAAAACTGTCGGTGTCGTTATGCCGGGCAACTACCGCTCACTGATCGACCATGTGGGCTCGGGCAAGGACTGGGGCCTGGACCGCAAGAAGGGCGGCCTGTTCATGGTGCCCGGCAACGCGTATGGCACCACCAAGGGCGGCATGCGCTTCCTGCTGCGCGACATCATCTCCAACAAGACGCTGTTCCAGCGTTCGGACAAGCCCTACGTTGTGATGATGGGCACCAACATCATCTTTAACATGGACCTCAACACCATCATCGACGCGCACGAGAACTCCGGTGCCCAGATGACCGTGGTGTACTGCAAGGCCACGCGCAACGTCGATGACGAGACCAAGCTGCAGATTAACGAGAACGGCCGCCTGACGGGCGTGAGCGCCGGCGTCGTGTACGGCGACAACGCCTCTATGGACTGCTGCATCGTCAACCGCGAGACGCTGCTCGAGATCATCGACCACTACCAGGCCGCCGACTATCTTGACCTGCTCGAAGCACTCCAGGGCGACTTTGGCAACATCGACGTGTGCAGCTACGAGTACAAGGGCGAGGTCGTGGGCGTGTTTAGCGAGAAGTCGCTGTATCGCCGCAGCATGGACCTGCTCGACCAGACCGTGGCCGACCAGCTCTTTGACCCCGAGCGCCCGATCCTAACCAAGGCCCACGACGTGCCGCCTTCGCGCTATGCGACCGGCAGCCACGCTTGCAACTCGATCATCTCGGCCGGTTGCATCATCAAGGGCACCGTTCGCAACTCGATCCTGTCGCGCGGCGTCGTGGTCGAGGAAGGCGCCTCGGTGACGAACTCTATCATCAACCAGAGCTGCGTCATCAAGAGCGGCGCCCGCGTTGAGAACGCCATCCTGGACAAGAACAACGTGGTTCCCACCAACACCGAGCTTCGCGGCACGCCCGAGAACATCCTGGTGCTGGGAAAGGCCCCGTTAACTTCTGATATCACCAACGCGAGCTAGCTTTGGCACCGCAACATCGCTCGTAACACGTAGAATAGCCGCCCGGTTTGCGCCAGGCGGCTATTCTCGAATTGCAACAGGGAGACAATATGGCTGATTCCAGCAAAAAGATGCAGATCGTGTTTGCCTCGGCCGAGTGCGCACCGTTTGTGAAGACCGGTGGCCTGGGCGACGTGGCGGGCTCGCTGCCTGCGGCGCTCGTGCGCGCCGGCGCCGAGGTTATCGTGATGGTGCCCAAGTACGCCACCATCAAGGACGAGTACAAGGCGCAGATGGAGCACTTCTCCGACTTTTACGTGAGCCTGGGCTGGCGCAATGAGTACTGCGGTCTCGAGAAGCTCGAGCACGACGGCGTCACCTATATGTTCATCGACAACGAGCGCTACTTCGCGCGCGACTATCCGTACGGCTTCTTTGACGACGGCGAGCGCTTTGCGTTCTTCTCCAAGGCCATCACCGAGAGCCTGCAGCACCTGCCCGCCGGCTTTGAGTGCGACATCCTGCACTGCAACGACTGGCAGACGGCGCTGGCGCCCGTGTTTTTGCGCGAGTTCTACCAGGGCCTGCCGCTGTATGACCGCGTCAAGACCGTGTTCTCGATCCACAACGTGGCGTTCCAGGGCCAGTTTAGCGACACCGTGATGGAGGACATCCTTGGTGTGGCGCACATTCCGGCGGCCGCCTCGCAGCTGCGTTGCGACGCCTGCAGCATCAACTATATGCTGGGCGCCCTGCGCTATGCCGACGCCATCACCACGGTGAGCCCCACCTATGCCAACGAGATCCAGACGCCCGAGTTTGGCGAGGGCCTGGACGGCGTACTGCGCGAGCGTTCCTACGCGCTGCAGGGCATTTTGAACGGCATTGACGTTGCGGGCTTTGACCCGGCAACAGACAAGCGAATTGCCGCCAACTATACCGTGGAGGACCGTTCCGGCAAGGCCGTGTGCAAGGCCAAGCTGCAGGAGGAACTGGGCCTCGAGGTTCGCGACGACCGTCCGCTCATGGTGATGGTCACGCGCCTGACGCGCCAGAAGGGCATGGATCTGGTCATGTACGCGCTCGACCGCATCCTGTCCGGCGGCGTGCAGGTGGCGGTGCTGGGCACCGGCGACCGCGACTACGAGGACGGCCTGCGCTACTTCCAGGACAAGTACCCCGGCACCATGGCCGCACGCATCGAGTTCGATCCGGCGCTGTCGCAGCGCATGTATGCCGCCGCCGACATGTTCCTGATGCCTTCGAAGTTTGAGCCCTGCGGCCTGTCGCAGATCATCGCCATGCGCTACGGCACGCTACCGATTGTTCGCGAGACCGGTGGCCTGAAGGACACCGTGCAGCCGTACAACGAGTTTACCGGCGAGGGCACGGGCTTCTCGTTTAGCAACTTTAACGGCGACGAGATGGGCGATGCGGTATTCCGCGCGGCGCGTCTGTTCTGGGATAACCGCGACGCCTGGAACCAGCTGGTCACGCAGGCCATGAGCCAGGACTTTAGCTGGACGCGCTCGGCCGATAAATATCTGGACCTGTACTTCTTTATGCACCCGGAGATTGAGCGCCCGGCGGCGGTTGTCGACGAGCCTGAGGCTGCACCTGATCCGGTGGCCGCAGAGGAGCCCAAGGCCGAGGAGAAGCCGGTTGAAGCTGAGCCCGCAAAGGCCGAGCCTGAGGTGAAGGCTGAGGTTGCTCCTGAGGCAGAGACCGAGGTCAAGCCCGCTGCAAAGCCCGCAGCTAAGAAGACCACGACTCGCAAGACGACCGCCAAGAAGGCCACGGCTACGAAGTCGACAACGACCAAGGCCGCTGCGACGAAGGCCGCCGCGAAGACGACCACGAAAGCAGCCACGACCAAGGCAGCCGCAAAGCCGGTCGCCAAAGTCGAGGAGACGCCCGCCGAGTCCAAGGCCGAAGTAACCGTCGAGGCCAAGCCGGCCGCCAAGACCACCACGCGCAAGCGCACTACAACGACGGCCAAGAAGACCACGACCAAGGCTGCTGCTCCTAAGGCAGAGGCTAAGGTCGAGGACAAGCCCGCAGTAAAGGCCAAGCCTGCGCCGAAGACCGCTGAGGTCAAGACCGCTCCGAAGGCTACGGCAAAGACCGAGCCCGCCAAGGCGGCCCCGGTCTCCCCCGCCGCTAAGACTGAGGAAAAGGCTCCGACCAAGAAGACCTCCGTCCGTAAGGCAACGGCCACCCGCAAGCGCCACTAATTCGGACGATTCAAACTTAATCCTCAACGCAAAAGAGGGCGCCCCAACCCGGCGCCCTCTTCTTAGTTGAACTTCTCTAGTAAAAAGAAGCCCGGTTTACTACAACAAAATGGCTCCGGCTGACCACGGCGAGTAATCTACGAAATTGGCAACGCCTCTACCTGCGGTTTTAATATCATCAAAATGACCGTGGTTGAGATCATCCAATTCATCGTAGTAAACCGAAGTACTTTTGGTTGGCTACAAATAGTATCGGTATAGACGTTTTTAAATATCGCGATAATTTGGGTGGTAAAACGATTTTCTAGGACAACCGTTCGCCGATGGTAAACGGATGTTGTTTATACAGCCTGTGTACAACAGATATACTTACATCCTGTGCGTAAAGCCCATGGCCAGCTGGCCATGATTCTATTGAACTGGACCGTACTATGAGATTGATACACAACAGCCGTCTGCCGCAGTTTCGCACTCCGTTTGGCGCTGTGACCACAGGAACTACCCTTTCGCTCTCCGTGATTCTAGAGGATGCCGATCCCGCGCAGGCAACGCTTACGCTGCGCACCTGGGTCGATGAGATCGGTGAGTCTCTGTATCCCATGACGCACGAAGGTGACGGCATATTTAGCGTAGAGCTTGAGTGCACCGAGCCCTGTCTTATCTGGTACAGCTTTATCTGCAATATCGAAGGCCAGCCCGAGGTCCGCTTGGGCGCACCGCAGGGACGCACCGGCGGCGAGGGTGTAACCTACGACTACGCCGAGGTGCCGTCATTCCAGGTCACCGTCTACAAGCACCGCGAAGTTCGACCCGAGTGGTACGAGCGCGGAATGGTCTACCAGATCTTCCCCGATCGCTATGCCCGCGACGAGCACTGGCGCGAGCGCACGCTGGCCGAGGTCGAAAAACCGCGCAACGGAATCCAGCGCCGGATGGTCGAGGACTGGAACGAGCCGCCCGTTTACGAGCGCGCCGAGGACGGCTCCATCAAGACCTGGGACTTCTACGGCGGATCGCTCAAGGGTATCCAGGAAGACCTGCCTCGCATCGCCGAGCTGGGCTTTACAGCCATCTACCTCAACCCCATTTTTGAAGCCGCGAGCAACCACCGCTACGACACAGCCGATTACACCAAGATCGATCCGATTCTGGGCACTGAGCAGGACTTTACTGAGCTGTGCGAGGCGGCCGAGAAGCTGGGCATTTCCATCATTCTGGACGGTGTGTTCAACCACACGGGCGACGATTCGATCTACTTCAACCGCTACGGCAACTACCCCGGCGTGGGCGCGTGGCAGAGCGAGGATTCGCCGTGGCGCGATGCGTTTTATTTCCACGAGGACGGCTCATACGACTGCTGGTGGGGCGTGGGCAATATGCCCGCCATTAATGAGAGCTCCGAACTGGTACGCGAGCGGCTCCTGGGCAAGGACGGCGTCATTCGAAAATGGCTGCGCGCCGGCGCTCACGGCTGGCGCCTGGATGTGGCCGACGAGCTTTCCGACGATTTCCTAGCCGAGATCAAAAAGGCCGTGCTCGCCGAGAAGCCCGATGCACTGCTGCTCGGCGAGGTCTGGGAAGACGCCTCCAACAAGATCAGCTACGGCCATCTGCGTCGCTATCTGCAAGGCTCCGAGCTCGACTCGGCCATGGATTACCCCTTCCGCGACATGGTCATCGGCTTTTTGATGGGCTACAAGAACGCCTACCAGGCAGCCGAGGATATCGAGACCCTACGCGAGAACTATCCGCGTGAGGCACTGTCTTGCGCGCTCAATCTGCTTTCGAGCCACGATCGTCCGCGCATTATCTCGGTGCTCGGCGGCGGCCCTGACGAGTCGCAGCTGCCCGAGAGCGAACGCAGCAAGTGGCGCCTGGACGAGAACTCGATGGGCCTGGCCAAGAGCCGATTTTGGCTCGCGACGCTTATGCAGATGACATTCCCGGGCGTTCCCTCAATCTATTACGGTGACGAGTACGGCCTTGAGGGCCTGACCGATCCGGGTAATCGCCGCACCATGCCGACCAAGGAAGACCTGCACGACCTCGATACGTTTGCAATCGTCAAGAACGCATCTGCTGTGCGCCGCGCGCTGCCGTTTATGGTTGACGGCGAGATCAAGGCCTTTGCGCTCAATGACGAGGTGCTGGCCTACAGCCGTACCGGTAAAGACGGCGAGTCCGCGACCGTCATCATCAACCGCAGCCTGCGCAATTCGCATCGCGTGACCATTCCGGCGCTCGGCGAATGTGCGAGCGATGTGATTAGCGGTCACGAGTGCGAGATTCACAACGGCACGGTCACGCTCGACCTGTACCCGCTGGGCTCGTCGATCATCTATCACCACGCCGAGCAGCGCCTGCAGGAGCCGCTCGATCACGGTGCGGGTGTTGTGTGCCATATCACATCGGTGCCGACCGACGACGGCAAGCCCGGTACGATCGGTGCGCCCACGCGTCGCTTTATCGACCATCTGGCCGCCATGGGCATGCGCTACTGGCAGGTTCTCCCCGTCAACCCCACGGACTTCTTCCGCTCCCCTTACGCCGGTCCTTCGGCCTTTGCAGGCAATATCGACCTGCTACCCGAGAGCCACGAGGAGCTGGCCGCCGACTTTGAGACCTGGAAGGCCCGCGGAGGCGAGGATGCCGATCCGCTGTACACCGCGTTTAAACATCGCAATGCCGATTGGCTCGAGAAGTACTGCGTCTACATGGCCGTTAAGAAGTACTTTGAAGGCGATTCGCGCCATGATTGGCCGGCAGATGTCGCGCGCTACAACGAGCATCTGATCGACGACAATCGCTTCCACAACGAGGCCGAGCTTCAGGCGTACATGCAGTACCGCTTTGACCTCGCTTGGTGCGAGCTCATGAACTATGCGCACAAGAAGGGCATCGAGGTTATCGGCGATATTCCTATGTACGTGTCCGACGATTCGGCAGACGCGTGGAGCGAACCCGAGAACTTCTGGCTGTCCGATACCGGCAAGGCGATTGAGATTTCCGGCGCGCCGCCCGACAACTTTGCACCCGAGGGCCAGGTGTGGGGCAACCCGACGTTCCGCTGGGACCACATGAAGCAGAACGGCTATAGCTGGTGGATGGATCGCTTGCGCCGCGCGTTTTCGCTCTACGATCGCGTGCGCTTGGATCACTTCTTGGGATTCCACAGCTACTTTAGTATCCCCGCGGGCAAGGCTTGCGCCGACGGTCGATGGCTGGCGGGCCCGGGCAAGGACCTGTTCCAGACCGCCTACGACGAGCTGGGTCCGCTCAACTTTATCGCTGAGGACTTGGGCTATCTGACGCCCGGTGTTCGCGCCATGGCTTCGACCTGCGGTTTCCCCGGCATGGACGTGCTGGAGTTTAGCGATTACGACGTCCGTTGCGGCGTGCACCCCACGCCCGGCAAGATTCTGTACACGTCGACGCACGACACCTCGACGCTCGCCGGTTGGTGCACGCGTTCCTTTGCCGGCGGCGACGAGCCGAGCGGTGTTGAGTTTGCGGCCAAGCTGATGAGCGACGCGCTGGCAAGCGACGCTCCCCTGGTGATGATGCCGCTGCAGGATGTCCTGGGGCTTGGCGACGACGCGCGTATGAACGTTCCGGGCGTGGCCACGGGCAACTGGACCTGGCAGGCTGACGAGGCGGACATTGCAGCCGCTGAGAATAAAACAGCACAGCTCCTGCGCAACAACCATAGATTCTGGGGCGAAGCGTGATAAAACCCCCGATATAGGGTACAGTTACAGACGTTTGAATTTATGCGGGCAGAGCGATCTGCCCGCTTTGTGCTGAAAAGGAAGTATTATGGCGCGCTACGATTACAAGTGCTCGAGCTGCGGCAACGTGTTTGAGGTTGAGCATCCCATGTCCGAGACTCCCGAGGTCGTTTGCCCGAGCTGCGGCGCCCCGGCATCCAAGACGTTCTCGGCCAGCGGCATTAAGTTCGACGGCAGCGGTTTCTACAACACCGACCAACGCAGCGGTGGTTCCAGCACCAACGCCACCAGCGGCTGCTGCGCCAACTGCCCACACAGCCACTAGGAACAGCGCGGCCCCGCGATCAACACCGATCGCGGGGCCATTTCTTTGCGCTAAAGGCGGCTCTATGAGTTGCGGTGAAATAAGGACTGTTTGGCGGGCAGAAGCCGCTATTCAATCCCTATTTCACCGCAACTTAGTCGTTACTTGCGGACCAGCCTGGCGCAGAAGTGGCCGTCGTAGGAGTCGGCGTTTACTGGCACGCTTTGGAAGAGGCCTCGATCGTTCTGGCGTACGGATACGAGCTTCTTGGCCTGATCGAACTCGGGGAGTTGCAGAATCTGTGCCTCGGAAAGCGGTGCCGCGCTAAAACAGGCACCCTCGGGAGAAGCAAGGAACGCGTCCACCACCCGCGTGTTTTCCTCGTGGAAGACCGAGCACGTCGCATAGATGAGCTCGCCGCCGGCAGCCACACGCGCGGCGGCTTCCTTGAGCATCGTCAGTTGCAGTTTGGGCAGCTCAGCCGTCACATCCCTTTCGGTCAGGCGCCACGGAATCTCGGGATGACGGCGCATGGTGCCGGTGCCCGAGCACGGCGCATCGATAAAGACCGTGTCGAACTTAACCGGCTTGCCAAGCATGGCATCAAACGATGTGAGCACCTCATCAAGCTCGCAGGCATCGCCCGAGACGGTGCGAACACCCTGGATACCGGCCTTGTGCAGACGTGCGAGATTCAGGTCGCACTTGCGGTCGTGCAGATCGAGAGCGGTATGCTGACGCTCATAACAGGCACGCTTGGCCTGGCACATCATCACATAGGTCTTGGTGCCACGACCGGCACCAATCTCAAGGCAGCTTCCAGGGCGCGTGGCAGCTGTGGCAATAAGCTGCGCGTTGAGGTCAGATGCCACCGCGGCAGCACGCTCAAACACACCCGAAGCAACGGTAACCTGGGCATCAACCGGGGCATGGCAGCCCGGGAAGACAGGCGCGACGAGCTGCGAGATATACGGATCGAGCTTGGTCGCAAAGGCGTTCTCATGCAGGGCCAGCGGCGCGGGGGCCAGATTGCCTGCAAAGTTAAGTGCACCCTCCGGCGTGTCAAACGACGCCATAATGCGAGCGCACAGCCAACGCGGCAGACCCATCAGGCGCGACAGACGAACCAAGCGTCGCTCAGACTCATCCACATCGGACGCAGTAGCAAAGTCCTCAACGTTGTCCGCGACCTTATGCAGCACGGCATTGGCCAAACCGGCGGCAGACTTAGCTCCGCTGCGAACTAGCTCAACGCCCTGACTCACCGCAACTCGCCCAGGGGTATGTAGGTAAAGCATCTCGAAGGCCGAGATGCGAAGCGCCATGCGAACGCGCGGCGCAACCTTTTTGGGCTTGTCCAAAAACTGATCGAGCAGCTCATCCAAAATGCCCTGCGTGGCGGCGACACCGAGCGCCAAACGAGCGGCAAAAGCGGAATCGCGCTGGTCAATGGCCTTGGCGGAAGCACGGGAAGACAACACGTCGCGTGCGTACATACCGCGGCGATCGGCCTCCATCAACACATCGAGCGCAAGCTTGCGCGCGGGAGACAACTTGCTCATGACAGTACACCCCACCTAAGTTCGACACCCTGCAGGCCGGCAGCCCAGGCAGAAGCAGCCATGGCACGCTTGCCATCGGGCTTAACCTCAAGCAGTTCAACCGCGCCATCGGAAAGGCCCAGGTAAACACGCTTGCTCTTAACGGCAACAGCGCCCTCCCCAAGCGACACGTCGGCCGGCGCAGCATCGAGCACGCGAACCGACTTGCCGGCAATCACACAACGGGCAGGCGCGGCATCGGACGAAGCGAGCACATGACGCACGCAATCGAGCGCAGCCATCTGCGGATCCAGACGCATCTCCTGCTTGGAAATCTTGGCAGCATGAGTGACGAGCGACTCATCCTGCTCAGTCCAAACAGCCGAGCCATCGGCAAGCGAGGGAAGCGTATCGGCAAGCAACTTACCGCCAAGCTCACCAAGCTCCATCGTGAGCGCCTCGGCATGCTTACCGGCAACCGAGGTCGAGGCCTGCGCGCAATAAGCGCCCGTATCCACGCCATGCCCAATGCGCATAATGGAAACGCCAGCAACCTCATCACCAGCAAGAATGGCACGCTGAATGGGAGCAGCGCCACGCCAACGAGGTAGCAACGAAGCATGAACATTCACAATACCAAGCGGTGCCATATCCAGCACCTCATCAGGCAAAATGCAGCCATAGGCAGCCACACAGAAAATATCAGCCTGCGCAGCCTGGAGCGCCTCAACAACCTCAGGCGTCATACGATTGGCCTCAACGACCGGCAACCCCAGCTCAAGCGCCTTGGCCTTAACAGGAGAAGGCTCAAGCTTCTTACCACGCCCACGAACAGCATCAGGACGAGTAATTACGAGCGCAATTTCGTTCCCAGCCTCAACAAGCGAAGTCAGCGAAGGCACAGCAAAATCAGGCGTACCCATAAACACAATACGCATAAAAGTTAGTCTCCTCTCAATAACGAGCCGAGACGGCTACAAAAAGCGTTCCAGGTCGCAAGCGCACCCAGCCGCAAGAACAGTCAACAAAGACAAATATACCCAAAACCAAAGAAAGAGCCGCAATAAAAGCAGCTCTTCCAACAAAGCAATTATCAGCGAAGACGCCCCTCCCTGGCCCAACGGCACCCAGGCGAATCGAGCCAGAACAACGCAGTTCCCGGTGCTGAGCGCCCACATATCGTCCCGCGCGCAGTTTCGCAGCAAAGCGAGAATGTTTGAGCACGGGATGATATAGGCGGGCGCCCCGGGGACGGACAAACCTACTCCGTCTCGCCCGGTCGAGCGCCGCGGGCCAGGGCGTCCTGGTACTCCTTGACTGCCTTGAGCCTCTGCATGGGTTTCAGCCGCTCGAACATAGTATTGCCGTGCAGGTGATCGATCTCGTGCTGCAGGCACACGCAGAACAGATCGCCCGAGGCCTCATAGCGAATCAGGTTGGCGTCCAAGTCGTATGCCTCGACGACGACATGGTCGGGGCGCTCGATCTCGCAGCTAATGCCAGGAATGGAAAGACAACCCTCGCTAAACGGCACCAGATGGTCGCTCTGCTCAACAATGACGGGATTGATGAGCACGTACGGGTCGTAGTCGTTCTTGTCGCTGTAGTCGCAGTCGATGGTGACGAGCTGAATGAGCTCGCCGATCTGCGGGGCAGCCAGGCCGCAACCGCCGTTCTCGAACATCATCTTCTTCATCTTCTCGGCAAGCGCCTCGATCGCCGGGGTGATTTCCTCGATGACGGCGCACTCCTGGCGCAGACGAGGGTCGGGCGACAGTACGATTCCGTTGGCTTCCATGGCCATCCTTTCGGGTTGTTACATCAAATCATAGGCGTCGACGTCAACGCTCACGCTTACGCCACGCACAGAGCCCACCTCTTTGAGACAGGCGTCGATATCATCAGAGACATGGTACCCCACGGGCGACTTCACAAGCAGATGGAAGCGGTAACGGTCCTTGGCTCTCTCGATTACACACGAAGCCGGGCCCAACACCTGCGGCACCGCGCTACCCGCTCGCAAAAAATCAGGAGCGGCGGCATGCCAGCGGCGCTTGAGCAGCTTTGCAATGCGCCCGATGTAGTCCTGCGCATCAGCACGATTCGCCGACCACACCAAAATGTTGACCAGGCGAACGAAGGGCGGATACAGTGCGTCGCGACGCTGGTCCAGGTCGTAGTCGGTAAAGATCGACCGGTCGTGCTCGGCAACGGCGCGAATGACCGGGTCCTCGGGCAGATACGTCTGGATGATCACCTCGCCAGGGCGATCGCCGCGTCCGGCACGGCCCGCGACCTGCTCCAGCAAATCATAGGCGCGCTCTCCCGCTCTAAAATCGGGCAGCTTTAATGCAAAGTCGGCATTGACCACGCCCACGAGCGTGACCTCGGGAAAGTCGAGACCCTTTGCGATCATTTGGGTGCCCAGCAACACGGCGCAATCGGCCGCATCGAACTGCTCGAGCAGCTTTTTGTGCGCATCCTTGCCGCGCGTGGAGTCGGCATCCATGCGAATGATGGCGACGTCCTCGGGAAGCATCTGGTGCAGTGCGTCCTCGATCTGCTGAGTGCCAAGGCCCATTTTTGCCAGGTAGCGACTGCCACATTTGGGGCAACGGCTCGTGGGCGCGGGATACGGCTGCACGCGCCAGGACGATCCGCATGTGTGACACTGCAGCGTGTGCGTGCGCTCGTGATACGTAAGCGCGGTGGAGCAGTGGTTGCAGGTGGGGACGCAGCCGCACTCGCGACACATCAAAAACGGCGCAAAACCACGGCGGTTATGCAGCAGCACGGCCTTCTCGCGGCGCTCGACTACACGCTTCAGGCCTTCCATCAGCGGTTTTGAGAACATGGAGCGGCTGCCATGCGAAAACTCACGGCGCAAGTCGGCAATTCGGACTGTCGGCAGCACGGCGTGTCCCGGGCGCTCGGGCATCTCGACGCGCGTCCAGGTGGCACCGTTATACGTGCCACGGCGGCAGCGGTCGAGGGCCTCGGCAGAAGGCGTGGCGGAGCCCAACACGAGCGGGCAGCGGTACCGCCGCGCCATCTCGGCCGCCACCTCGCGTGCGTGGTAACGCGGGCTGGAGCCTTGCTTGTAACTGGTCTCGTGCTCCTCGTCAATGATGATGAGACCCAGGTCGCTGAGCGGGCAAAAGAGCGCCGAGCGGGCACCCACGACCACACGCGCGGCACCGCTGGCAACCATATCCCACTGGTCCAGACGCTCCCCGGCCGAAAGCCGCGAGTGGAACACGGCGACCGTCTCGCCAAAGCGCGAGCGGAAGCGGCCGACGGTCTGGGCCGTCAGTGAAATCTCGGGCACGAGTACGCACGCCGAGCGGCCGGCCGCGAGCACGCGCTCGATGGCAGAGAGGTAGACCTCGGTTTTACCAGATCCGGTGACGCCGTCGACAAGGACCACGTCTCCGTGGGCGTCAAGACGGGCGCGCTCAATCTGCGCGAGCGCCTGCTGCTGGCCGTTGGTAAGGAAGACCGGCGCCTTGCCACTTGCCGAGGACAGCGAGGTCTGCTCGCTGCAGCCACGCCAAGCACGGCGCCCCTCCACCACCACGACGCCGCGTTTTTCGAGCGCCTTGATGGTCGCCGACATGCTGTTATAGAGAAGGTTGAGGTCGCGCGTCGTGACCGGGCCGCACTGGAGCGCCTCAATGAGCTGACGCTGACGAACTGCAGTCTTGGGCGGCGTATAGTCGAAACCCTCGGGCGTGAGCATGACCCAGCGGTTTTGGATAGGCTTGACGGCGGGGCGCTCAACGGCCCACACGCCGTCACCGCCCTTGACCACGCGCGGGCTTCCACCCGGGGGCAAGAACAAACGCAGGCACTCGGAAAGCGTTGCGACGTACTCGCGGCTCATCCAGCGTGCGATACGGGCAGCCTCGGCGGTAAAGAGCGGTTTGCTGAGGATGGCTTCGACGGGCTTAATACGCGAAAGGTCGAGGGCGTTGTTGCCCTGCAGGTCTCCCAGCTCAGGCGCAATGTCGACGATATAGCCCGCGGCAGCACGGTTACCAAAGTGGACCAGGACCGTGGATCCGATCTGCGCCTCGTTGGCAAGGGACCGGGGGATACCGTAGGCGAATGGCTCGGACAGCGCACGGGTCGGGATGTCGAGGACCACGCTCGCGTAGGCGGCAACGGGCTCGGACGCGGACTCGGGCTTGGCCTGCTCGGCCGAGCGGTCGGGCTTTTCGAGGGCCTGTTTTGGTTCCGGCGAACCAAACAGCGAAAGTTGCTCGGCCATGGCCCCAGCACCTCCTATCCCATACGTCTACAGAAACAAGAGCCCCGCTCTGAGTGAACGGGGCTCGGATACATACATTTGCGCAGCGATTACAGCGCCATCGTGCGGGCGCGGTCGATGCGCGCCAGGCAGTCGTCGCGGCCGACGAGCGCCATGGTCTCGCCCAGCGGAGGACTCACCATGTTGCCGCAGACGGCGACGCGCACGGCCTGGAACACCACGCGCTTCTTAAGGTCCATCTGCTCGGGAAGCGGCTCAAGCGCGGCGTCAATGTTGACAGCCGTCCACTCGTCCACGCCCTCGAGCGCGGCCTTGGCGGCATCCAGAATGGCACCCATGCCTTCCTTGGCCAGGCCCTTGTTGACGGACTTCTCGTCATACTCAAGCGTCTCGGCCGTAGCAAAGATGGGAGCGGCGACGGTCACGGCGTCGGCCGGCATCTTGGTGCGCGGCTTAACGATGGCAGCAAGCGCATCGATCCAATCCTCGCCGTACTCGACATTACCCTCGATAAGACCCGCCTCGTGCAGCTCGGGGACCATGATCTCATCGGCAAACTGAGCATCGGACATGCCATTGATGTACTCGGCATTAACCCAATCAAGCTTCTTGGGGTCGAAGGTCGCCGGGTTCTTGGAGATGCGGTCGAGCGAGAACTTGCTGGCCAGGACATCGCGCGGGATGATCGTGGTCTCGCCGTCGAGCGACCAGCCGAGCAGCGCCAGATAGTTGACGAAGGCGTCGGACAGGTAACCGGCGTCGCGGTACTCCTCCACCGAGGTGGCGCCGTGGCGCTTGGAGAGCTTTTTGCCGTCGGCACCCAAGATCATGGAGATGTGGGCGAACGTGGGCACGGGCGCGCCGAGGGCCTCGTAGACCATGACCTGACGCGGGGTGTTGGACAGGTGGTCGTCGCCGCGGATGACATGGGTGATCTTCATCATGGCGTCGTCGACGACAGTCGCGAAGTTGTACGTGGGCGTGCCATCGGAGCGGAAGATGACAAAGTCGTCGAGCTCCTTGGCATCGAAGGTCACCTCGCCGTGGACGGCATCGTGGATAACGACGTCGCCGCGGTCCTCGGGCACCTTGATGCGAAGGACGTAGGACTCGCCGGCCTCGATGCGACGGCGGGCCTTCTCGGGATCAAGATTGCGGCAACGGCGCTGATAGCCCTGGAAGGGGTCCTTGCGCTCCTGCGCGGCCTTGCGGTCGGCGTCGAGCTGCTCCTTGGTGCAGAAGCAGGGATAGGCCTTGCCCTCGTCCCAAAGCTTCTGGGCGGCCTGCTTGTACAGGTCCAGGCGCTCGGTCTGGGCGTAGGGGCCAAAATCGCCGCCCACCTCGGGACCCTCGTCCCAGTCCAGGCCCAGCCAACGCATGGCGCGCAGGATGATCTGCGTGTTCTCGTCGGTAGAGCGGGTGGGGTCGGTGTCGTCGATGCGCAGGATGAACGTGCCGCCGTTTGCACGGGCGAAAGCCCAGTTATAGATAGCGGTGCGGGCGCCGCCGATGTGCAGCTTGCCCGTCGGTGAGGGTGCAAAGCGGACGCGAACGTCTGATGCCATGGAAATCTCCTCGATTGCAGGATGGATGTCTAACCGCATCAGTATAAAGCATCAAAGCAACCTCCGCACAAAGGGCACCGACCTACTCATTGGGGACAGACTTAAATGACCAGTCTTTGGGCAACCTGTCGGCACTTAGGCAAGGCTGATCATTTAAGTCTGTCCCCAATGAGTAATTTAAGTCTGTCCCCAATGAGTAGGTGCGAAAAGGGTGTGAATGTTTGATTTACGCGCTATGATGTGCCCTTGCATAGAGAGCCCGGCGGAATGGTAACGGTCGCCGGGACACGTTTTTGAAAGGACAATCATGTCAGAAGAACTTCGTTCCATCCCGCCCCAACACGGGTCCTTTGTTTTTACGTCGGAGTCGGTGACCGAAGGTCATCCAGATAAGATCGCTGACCAGATCAGCGACGCCGTCCTCGACGCAATCCTCTCCAAAGAAATAGAGCTCCAGGAGCAGGGCTACATCGCCCCCAACGGCGTGCCCGCCAACGTGGAGAACGTCCGCTGCGCCTGCGAGACCCTCGTGACCACCGGCACCGTCATCGTCGCCGGCGAGATTCGCACCCAGGCCTATGTCGACGTACAGGAAATCGCCCGTGGCGTCATCCGCCGCATTGGCTACAACCGTGCCAAGTTCGGTTTTGACTGCGACACCTGCGGCGTTATGAGCCTTATCCACGAGCAGTCGCCCGATATCGCCCAGGGCGTCGACGAGTCCTTCGAGACC
This sequence comes from Collinsella sp., assembly GCA_048205395.1. Taxonomy (GTDB): domain Bacteria; phylum Actinomycetota; class Coriobacteriia; order Coriobacteriales; family Coriobacteriaceae; genus Collinsella. The sequence continues at coordinate 8,399 of DBEWUK010000077.1, read as the reverse complement.
CAGACCGGCGCTACCACCGACCCGATCGATCTGATCGGTGCCGGCGACCAGGGCATGATGTTCGGTTATGCCTCCAACGAGACCAAGACCCTCATGCCCATGCCGCACTACCTGGCAAGCCGCCTGGCCGAGCGCCTGGCCGCCGTGCGTCACGACGGTACCCTCGCCTATCTGCGTCCCGACGGCAAGACCCAGGTCACCGTGCGCTACGAGGAAGGCAAGCCTGTCGAGGTCACGACCATCGTCATCTCCACGCAGCACGCCGCCGAGATCGAGGACATGGGCAAGATCAAGGCCGACCTCATCGAGCACGTCATCACCCCGGTCATGGCCGCTGAGAACATGCCGTGGGACAACGCGGACATCTACGTGAACCCCACCGGTCGCTTTGTCGTGGGCGGCCCCATGGGCGACACGGGCCTCACCGGCCGCAAGATCATCGTCGACACCTACGGCGGTTATGGCCGTCACGGCGGCGGCGCCTTTAGCGGCAAGGACTGCACCAAGGTCGACCGCTCCGCCGCGTATGCCGCGCGCTGGGTCGCCAAGAACGTAGTCGCCGCCGGTCTGGCCGACCGCTGCGAAGTCGAGCTTGCCTACGCCATCGGCGTTTCCAAGCCCCTCTCAATCATGGTCGACACCTTCGGTACCGCACATGTTGCCGAGGACAAGATCGTCGAGGCCGTAGAGAAGACCTTCGACCTGCGCCCGGGCGCAATCATCCGCGACCTAGACCTGCGTCGCCCGATTTACGAAAAGACGGCAGCCTACGGTCACTTCGGCCGCGAAGACGCCGACTTCACCTGGGAGAAAACCGACCGAGTCGAAGAACTCAAAGCAGCCTGCGGCCTGTAAGCACGCGGCTAAAGCTACAGCCAAATAGAAACGCACCAAAAAGAGGTACCGAAACAACCGGTACCTCTTTTTTATTTAATCGGTGGTGAAGATGAGTCGACATGGAGCACAGAATAGGTCTCCAGCTGATGGATTTTGCAGCATGAGCGCCTCTACCATGTATCCTAAGTTCCGAGGGCTTTGGTATTTGGTCGATCGCGAGTTCCGCACGAGCCGGAGGCCACTTAATGTGGCCTCCGTGCGAGCCAGGACTGTAGAGCAGGCGACCAAATACCAAAGCCCTCGGAACGACGGGATAGAGAAGGAGCACCCATGGCAGGCAAGCCGCAAACACTAGCTACGACCTCGGCATTCGAGATCTTGGGCCCCGTCATGGTCGGCCCCAGCTCATCGCACACCGCCGGCGCCCTGCGCTGCGCCCAAGTTGCCGCCAGCCTGCTGGAAGGCCGCATCACCAAAGTCACCTTTGGCCTGTGGAACTCCTTCGCCCACACTTACCGCGGCCACGGCACCGACCGTGCGCTCGTCGCGGGCATACTGGGCCTCGACACCGATGACGAGAACATCAAGCAGGCCTTCGACCTCGCACGCGAGCAGGGCCTCGAATATCACTTTGACATCAAGGGCGACGACGCGTCCATCCACCCCAACACCGTCGACATCGACATGGTCGACGACACGGGCGCCACGGCACAGGTCCGCGGCGAGAGCCTGGGCGGCGGCAAGATGCGCATCAGCCGCATTAACGGCGTCGGCGTCGACATCTCGGGCATGTATTCCACGCTCTTCGTGGCGCACAAGGACGTCCCCGGTGTACTCGCCGCGCTCACCAACCTGCTCGCCTACGCCCATGTAAACATCGCCTTCTGCCGCACCTACCGCACCGAAGTGGGCGGCCAGGCCTACTCCGTCTTTGAGACCGACGGCGCGCCCGACGACACCGTCGTCCCCATGCTGCGCAAGCTCGACAATGTCGATTACGCAACGTTTATCGAGCTCCCCGGTTCTGCCTCGTCGATCTCCCCCGGCGTCTCGGCCAAGGAAATCTTCGACGACGGCGAGCAGCTGCTCGATGCGTGCGAGGAACTGGGGCTCAGCATCGGCGCCGTCATGGCCGTTCGCGAGGCGCGTCTGACCGGCGAGGCCCACGCCGTCGCCGCCATGCGCCGCGTGCTCGACGTCATGCGCGAGGAGACCACGGCCCCCATCGCCAATCCGCAACGCTCGCTCGGCGGGCTTATCGGCGGCGAGGCCAAGCTCGTCGAAGCAACCCGCTGCAACGATTTGAGTGCAAGCCTGATGGGCGCCGTCCAGACCGACGCCGTTGCCCGCGCCATGGCCGTGCTCGAGCGCTCCGCTACCATGGGCGTGATTGTCGCCGCCCCCACGGCAGGGTCCGCGGGTGTTGTGCCCGGCTGCGTGCTGGCGCTCGCCGATCGCCTGCAGCTCGACGACGAGCAAGTCATGGACGCGCTCTACTGCGCAGCCGCCATCGGCCTCAACCTCACCACGAGCGCCTGCGTCGCCGGCGCCGAGGGTGGCTGTCAAGCCGAGGTGGGAAGCGCCGCCGCCATGGCAGCCGCCGCGCTGGTGCAGATGCTCGGCGGCACGCCCGAGCAGGCGCTCGACGCCAGTTCCATCGCGCTGAGTAACCTGCTGGGCCTCGTTTGTGACCCCGTCGGTGGCCTCGTGGAGGTGCCCTGCCAAAACCGCAACGCCATTGGCGTGGCAGCGGCCTTTAGCTCGGCACAACTCGCCCTCGCAGGCATTAAGAGCTTGGTGCCGTTTGACCAGATGGCACATGTCATGCTCTCGGTGGGCCACGCGTTGCCGGCCACGCTGCGCGAGACGGCAAAGGGCGGCATCGCGCAGGCTCCGGCCGCACTTTCGGCCTGTGCAAAATGCGGTGTGTGCGGATAGCGGCAAAGAACGACTCAAAGGTGGGACTAATGTCCCACCTCTTTTGAATGCCACCGTTTCCGTACCACAAACAGCAGGGCAATCGCTATAATGCAAGCCCAGTAAAAACACGATGAACCGCAAGGCGAAAATCGAAGGATATGCATACGATGTCGCAAAACGATCGAACTCAACTGATTCCCGATCCGCAGCAGCCGAGCAGGCACACCGGCGGCGTTCAGTCGCCGCGTCCTATCGCGCCGAGCCACGGTCAGCAGCGTGGTGCGACAAACGCTTCCCAACGCCCGAACCAGCAGCGTCAACAACGTCAGCAACGCCAGGCAAACGGCAATGCGCCCAAGCAGCCCCCCACGCACGCCCGAGGCGATCGCGGCCCCGCGCGCAAGTCCGCCGGCAACAATAAGTCGGGCAAAAAGACGACGCTCTTTGTCGTCTTGGGTCTTATCGTCATTGTCTATATCGTAGGAATCGTAGCGTTTTCGCAGCTAGCCTACCCCAACACCACCATCGCCGGCGTCGACGTCTCGTTCTCCAACGCTTCGTCTGCCGCTACCAAGGTCAATTCGGCATGGAAGCACTATAAGCTCACCGTGACAGGCGATGACTTTAGCTGGACCTATCAGCCCAAGTCCGATGAGCCCATCGTCGATGGCGAAGCTGCCGCAAAAGAGATTATCAGCCACAACGAAGCCTTTGTATGGCCGGTCCGCCTTGTGGAATCCTTAAGCGGCAAGGCCAAAACAACCGCTACCTCCAACGAAGTCGATCTTGATCAAGACGTCGACCTGTCCATGCTCTCCGATACCTTTGACCAAAAGAAGTTTGAGAAGGATCTGGGCGCCGCCATCGACGAGTTTAACGAGGGGCGTTCGGGCACGTTCGAGGCCAATAGCTCCTATGACGAGCAGGCCGGCAAGTTTACCGTCGAGAAGGCGCGCTCCAACGAAAAACTCAACCGCGAGCATGTCATTAAGTATGCCGAGCTCGAGCTTGCCTCGCTGGCCGAGACCGTAGATCTTTCCAAGCTCGGCAACGGTGCCTATGAGCCGCTCAATGGAACGCTGACCGATGATCAGATTCAGGCCGCATGCGATGCCGCCAACAACTTCCTGGGCGTCAACGTGACCCTCAAGCTTAACGGCGAGGATGCCGGCAAGGTCGACGGCAGCTCCGTGCTGCAGTGGATCAGCTTTGCCGATCCGGCCAACCCCACGCTCGATACGTCGCAGATCAGCAGCTGGGCAGCCGAGCTCGCCAACGGCTTTAATACCGTGGGCTCCACTCGCTGGTGGACGCGTGCCGATGGCAAGCAGTGCGCCGTCGAAGGAGGTGACTTTGGTTGGTCCATCGACAGCACGACGCTCGCCAAGCAGGTCGAGGAAGCCATTAACAACAAGCAGACCGGCGAAATCGAGATCAAGTACTCCCAGAAGGCCGACACCTTTACCGCAAAGGGAGAGCCCGACTGGAAGGCGTATATCGACGTCGACCTGTCCGAGCAGCACGCGCGCTACTATGACGAGAACGGCAATATCGTTTGGGAGGCCAACTTTATTTCCGGCAAACCGGGCGAAGACGCCACCCCCGAGGGCGTGTGGCAGATCAACAGCAACGACGGCGGCAGCACCCTGATCGGAGCCAAGGACCCCGAGACCGGTAAGCCCAAATACGAGAGCCCGGTGAGCTACTGGATGCCGTTCGAGGGCAATATGATCGGCTTCCACGATGCCACCTGGCAAAACGACAAGAGCTTCGATAACGCCGAGTCGTACAAATGGTGCGGCAGCCACGGCTGCATCAACCTTCGTCTGGCAGACGCCAAGGCACTTCACGACTGCATCAAAGTCGGCCTGTGCGTGGTTGTCCACTCGTAGTGCAACGCGCGCATTCCTACAACGTGGAACTGCAGCGACCAATCTAACAGTTCCGAAAGAAACCGTCCTATGCGCCCGCCCCAACCGGTGGGCGCATATAATTATCGAGGTACTTTCTATAAAGGAGACGCAATGCCGAATGTCCCCACGATCACCCCGGGCCCAGATGATACCGAGCGCACGCCCGAAGGTGCCACCGAAACGATTCCTCTGATTACAAACGTACATGCCGACAAGCAGAGCGAACGCACGAACGATACGGCCGAGATTTCCGATGAAGAGGCGTATGCCAAGCTCAAGGCAAAACGTGCCGAACGTCGACGCAAAAAGCTGATTCGACGCGGTATTGCCGCCGGCGTCATAGGTGCCATCGTGCTCATTTCCATTGTCGCAACCCTGGTTATCAATGCGCAGCCACAGGGCGCTAGCGGGCCTGTGACCGACATGGTGACCGAGGGCACGTTTACCACAACGGTCGAGGCGAAAGGCCAGCTCAAACCCATTTCGTCCTCAGTGGTCTCCCCTTCTGTCGACGGTACGGTCGATTCGATCAACGTGCAGGCAGGCCAATCCGTCAACGAGGGCGACGTGCTTATGACCATTAAAAACGACGAGCTCGATCGCAACGTTGCCGAGGCGCAGCGTGCAGTTGCAGCCGCCCAGGAAGACCTCGCCAACGCGCAGAAAGCCGCAGCTGCCGCGCAGGCCACCCCAACGACGGACGCCGATGGAGCTTCCGCTGCGGCTGGTGTCTCCGCGGCATCAGCGGACACGAACGCCGTATCGGCCGCTCAGCGCAGCCTCGCTTCGGCCCAGGCAAACCTCGACCAGGCGAACGCCAAGGCCGCTAGCCGTACGGTAACGGCCCCGAGCTCGGGCAGCATCGTGGAGCTCAACGCCAAGGTGGGCGCCACGGTAACAGGCGGCATGATCATGGGCGAAAGCGATACGAGCGGCGGCAAGCAGTGCATGCAGATCGCCGACCTGTCCAAGATGAAGGTAACCGTGCAGGTGGGCGAAAAGGATATCGCCAAGATCGCCGTTGGGCAGAGCGCCAACGTCACGTATCCCGCGTTTCCCGATATCGTGAGCCAGGGAACGGCCACGGCCATCGCCTCGGTGGCAAACTCCGACTCCAACTCCGGTGGCGGCAGCGCAACCTTTAACGTCGACATCCTCATCGAGGCTCCCGACGCGCGCCTGAAGCCGGGCATGACAGCCGAGGTATCGGTGGTGACCGAGCAGCTCGACGACGTGGTAATGGTGCCGACGATGGTGCTCATGACCGAAGACGGCGAACACTATTACGTCAACGTGGCAACCGATGACGAGGGCAAGCAAACCCGTCGCGTGAAGGTGACCGTCGTGACGCAAAACGACAACGAAGCCGTAGTCGGCAAGACACAGGTCAAGCGCGACGACCAGGGCAACGAGATCAACCCCAACGTGCCGGTTACCAAGCTGCGCGATGGCGACACGCTCGTCATGGACACCGGAGCGGACGCAACGGCTGACGGCGGCTACAGCGCGGGTTCGGGCAGCATGTCTGCTGATGAGGGCATGTAATGCGTCCCGTTATCGACATCCGCAACGTGCACCGCATTTTTGAGAGCGAGGCGGGGTGCGCCCACATCCTGCACAACGTGAGCCTGGCGGTAAATCCCGGCGAATTCGTCGCTATCACTGGCCCCTCGGGTTCGGGCAAATCAACGCTCATGAACATCCTAGGCTGCCTGGATAAGCCGACGGCGGGCGACTACTACCTGCAAGGGATCAACGTGGCCGAGCTTGACGATGACGAGCTCACCGAAGTTCGCGCCCTGAGCATTGGCTTTGTCTTTCAGAGCTTCAACCTGCTGCCGCGCCTGTCGGTTATCGAAAACGTCATGCTGCCGTTGGCCTACACCAATGTGCCCCGAAGCCAGCGGGAAATGCGCGCCGTGCACGCGCTGCAGGCCGTCACGCTACCGGTCGACCACTGGGACCACCGCATATCCGAGCTCTCGGGCGGGCAGATGCAGCGTGTCGCCATCGCGCGCGCCCTTGTCAATGACCCGCCCATCATCCTGGCCGATGAGCCGACGGGAAACCTGGACTCCGCAACCGGAGCGCTCGTCATGGAAACATTCCACAAGCTTCAGGAGCGCGGCAAGACTATCGTGCTCATCACACACGACCCCGGCATCGCCGCCGAAGCCGACCGCGCCGTGACCATCCGCGACGGCCGCATCCATGACGGCGCGTATATTCCACATGCACCGAAGACCCTACGCAGCGCCGTAGATAGCCTGCCCATGATTTCCGCCTCCGCCAACCCGCTGAAAGGAGTGGTGGCATGAGCGCCCGCGATCTCATCCAGGAAGCCCTTCACTCGCTCGAGGCCAACAAGGGCCGCAGCCTGCTCACCATCCTGGGCATCGTCATTGGCATCGCCTCGGTTATCGCCATGACCTCACTCATCGGCGGCATCCAAAACACCCTGGTCAACAGCCTGGGCCTCAATGCGGCACGCATGGTGCAAATCTATTCGTCGCAAGAACTCACCGAGTCGGACATCGAGAAGCTTCAAAAACTGGTGCCGCAGATAGAGCAGATCGGCATTGTCGACAGCGCGTATACCGAGTACAAGACCGGCGATAAAAGCTATACCGTCATGGCACAGGGTGTCGATAGCGACATGCTCGACGCCGTGGGGGCCAGCAAGCTCGTTGCGGGGCGCACCTATTCCCAGGCCGAGTCCCAATCAGGCTCGCGCGTGGCGCTCATCAGCCGCGGCGGCGCCGATCAGCTTTACGGCAACGAACAGGATGCGCTGGGGAAAACCATCAAGGTGTCCAACGGCGAGGTGCAGATTGTAGGCGTGATTGATGGCGGCAGCGACTCCATGGGCTCGCTCACGCTGTATATGCCACGCGAAACCATCGCCGGGCTGTTTGGCGACGAGAATCCTTCATTCCCCAGTGTGACGGCACTTGCCGCCGAGGGCACGGACATGGATGAGCTTTGTAAGACCATCGAGTCCAAGGTGCGCGCGATGAAGGGCATCGCGGAGGAGGATGAGTACGACAGTGTATCGGCGACATCCATGAAAAGCGCCATCGATGCACTCAACTCCTTTATGGGCGCGTTCTCGCTCATCATGGGTGCTGTCGCCAGCATCTCGCTGCTTGTCGGCGGTATCGGCATTATGAATATGATGCTTACCAACGTAACGGAGCGCATTCGCGAGATCGGCATCCGCCGCGCTCTGGGCGCCAGTCGTCGCGATATCACCGCGCAGTTTTTGGCCGAGTCTTCGGCGCTGTGCGTCACCGGCGGACTGTTGGGTGTCCTGATAGGCTATCTGCTAGCCTGGGGCCTCGCGATGTTTGCCTCCGGATCCGGGATTCTTGGCGAGCTCGGAGCCAGCGGGCAAATCATACCGAGCTTTTCAATCGCCACGGTGCTGCTGGCCTTCGCCGTCTCCGTCGGCATCGGCGTAATCTTTGGCTTCTACCCCGCTCGCCGCGCAGCAAAGCTCGACCCCGTCGAGTGTCTACGCTACCAGTAAGCCACCACCAATAAGTTGCGGTGAATTAGGGACTGAATATGCTATCTAACAGCAAAAACGGGGGTGCGGACAGAAAGTTGGACCGCGGGGCGGTCCGGACTGGAGGTTCGCATGTACAGCAGGGAGAAGGTCGAGCTCTTCCTCCTGGCGACGGAGGACGGCATGGGGCCGACCGCCGCCGCGAAGTTCGCGGGGGTCTC
>DBEWUK010000074.1:0-31089 GCA_048205395.1 Collinsella sp. | reverse complement strand
CAAAATATCGCTCATGCCCGAGGACGCGCCGGGAGGCAACACCGATTCGGGGCCGGACACACGGATCTACCTGCGCATTTACAAATTCGTAAACTTTTTTGAAAAAAGTGCTTGCACAGTTCTCGAATCATAGGTTATTATCTTCCTCGTTGAACGCGCGGGTCCAACAAAACGAACCGTGAATCAACAACATAGCATGTCGGAGTGGCGGAATTGGCAGACGCGCTAGCTTGAGGTGCTAGTGACCGCTTTTTGGTCATGCGGGTTCAAGTCCCGCCTCCGACACCATCGCATTTGAGAAGCCTCTTCGGAGGCTTTTTTGTTACCGATAGACGGTGGGGTCCACGATGGAAACGCTTGAACGCAACGAGTGGGCAGACGTTGCCCAGCTAGTCGAGATCACGAGCGATGCTGTCATCATCTGCGAGCTCGACGGAACCATTCTGCATGTGAACAATCGCTTACTTGGTTTGATGTGCGAGGAACGCGCCGACGTCATCGGTGGAGATGTTAAAGACGTCCTGTACTCGTCCGCTTTTGAACGTGCGACGGAACATCGTCTGCCATTTGAAACTGATGGCTCCGAGAACGAACTGATGCTCAAGCTGAGCGATGGCTCCTTTATCCCCGTCTTGGTTCGTGCGGGCTCCGTAACGCCTCCACGCATCTTTGGGCGCCGCGCACCACGTGTCCTGGTGGCGCTTCACAGTATCGAGGAACAGTATTCTCACGACCGTCAACTCAAGCGTGCGTTATCGGAGCTTAGAGTGGCGAACAAGCGTCTCTCTGGCACGCTCTCGGTCATTATGAGCACTGTGGGCTCCGATGAGTTACCCAGCCTGCTTGATACTGTTTTGAACCAGCTTGTAGGAACGCTCGATGCTTCGGGTGCCGCTATCTATTTTTCGGAGAGCGGCGGTTTTAAGCTACGCGGTGTTTCCAAGGAGCTGTACGACAGCTACCTGCCCGAGTTCTTGCCGTATGGCGCTGGTATTCCGACGTATGTTCTTCGCGAGTCGCGTGCCTGTCGCTTGTCGATTCAACAGGACCTTGAGGGCGATAGGGCCGCCTCCGGTATGTTCATGGACTTGGACAATCGTTCTAAGCACCTGTTGCGCGTGCAGGATATGCCTCCGTACCGCAGCGAGATCTGTCTTCCCGTTTTTTACGGTACGCAGATCCTTGGCGTGCTGGAAGTTGGTTGGAAACGCCCCCAGGCACCGCTCGCCTATGACGTTAATGTACTCGAGGTCATTTGCGATTACCTGTCTATCCAGCTGGTCGGCATGGCATCGAGCCTTCGCTCTCGTCGCACGGCCGAGCTTGGCCGCTCGCTCAATGTCTTACGTGATGAGTTGTTTACCTTTCTAGACGATTCCGCCGCGGCTACCCAGGCAGTATCGTCCGAGATCTGCAATATGCTCAACTGCCATTTTTGCCCTGTTGAGTATGACGCCAGTCTGGATTCCTACGTCATAGATTTTGAAGGCGGCAGTCGCGTTGCTTTGCCGGACGATCCCGAGAAGCTTTTCTTTTCCACGACAACGCCAGCGGCACGTCTGGGGGCTGGCCCTGATGGCTTTGAGGCGTCTGTTTTGGGCGGCACGAGTGCCGAGGACCTTAAACACGTCCGTATAACTCGCGTTGACGAATCGATGCCTATGGGAGGCTGGCTTAGGGCGCATGGTCTGCCTTGTCAAGGTCTCTACGTCGACTCCGGCATCGAGGCGGGGCGCCCGCGCTCTGAGGGTGATGGCAAGCACAGTAACGACGCGATTGTTCCTGCTTCTGTTGCGAAGAGACCGACAACGCGCGCGCTGCTGCTTCGTGATGGTAGCCAAGAGCCGATTGATGATCTTGAATATGACTACTTGGTGCACTTAGCGCATGATTTTGAACTGATCTACGAAGGCGAATCTCAAAAGCGCGAGGAGCGCCATATCGCTCAGACCCTCCAGATCGGCATGAGAAATTCCCTGGGGGATGTTCCTGGTATCGCAACCGATTCGGTGTACCTGTCGGCCACGAATTCGGCGTTGGTCGGAGGCGATTTCTATACACTCATTCGTCTTCCCGACGACTGCGCCGTCATGATTCTGGGTGATGTGTCTGGCAAAGGCATTGAGGCCGCATCGATGTCCGCGCTCGTCAAGACGGCCCTGACGGCATATGCCTGGGAGGGCGCTGGACCGGCCCGCATGGCACGCTCCCTTAACAGCATGCTCATGGGCTTTTCGAGGGTCGAGACGTTCGTGACGGCCTTTATCGCCAAGATTGACCTTAAAGCCGGACGCGCAACGTATTGTTCGGCGGGCCATCCTCCGACCATGGTCATCAGGCCAGAGTCGATGCCGCTGGGTGGCGGCGAGGCTCGTGGGGGAGAGGTCGAGCTGCTTGGATGCCAATCGGGTGTAATCGGTGCCTTTGAGAGCATGGTGTACGAGACAGGCGTGTTTACGTTCGCCCCCGGCGACATGCTCTTCATGTATACGGATGGAACGATTGAGGCCCGCGACCGCACCGGAGCGTTCTTTGGCGAGCAGCGCTTGCGCGACCTTCTGCTTTCTGTTTCGGGGGAGGGCGTGTCGGGCATTTGCGGCAAGGTCTTGGGCGAGCTTGACCGATTTACCGAATCGGCGCTGGACGATGACATTGCATTGGTGTCCCTTGAGTTTTTACGGGGTCGTTCATAGACGACGCTGGGCGGGCTGAATCCGTACGGTTGGGGAAACGAATGCATCGAGTGGGCTTTTTTGGGGAACCATGGTCGTATGAATGAGTGGAATGACATAGCGGTTTTGACGCCACCAGGCGATATCGACATCGCCACGGTGCCTGCGTTGCGTCGGCGGTTGGATGCTTTGATTGGCCGCGGCGTGCGTCGTGTCGTCATCAACTGTCAGGCTGTTAGCTTTATCGATTCGACGGGCTTGGCATTCCTGCTTACGCGCGCTCGTGAGCTCATGAGGCGAGAAGGCCTGCTTTCGCTCGTCAATGCATCAGGTGAAGTTGTTCGCTTTTTGGAGATTGCTCGTCTTGTCGATATCCTTCATGTCGCGGGGCCGGCACGGGAGTCTATTCCCGCTATTCCGGTGGGGGAGCTGCCTCGCTGGAGTAAGAGCGTCGAGGTCCGTCAGGGTATCGAGAATCTTCCATACTACCGACATCGCATCGCCGAACTCCTTGAATCGCTTCCGTTGCGCCGTGACGAGCGCTACGATGTCGCATTGGCGTCGGGGGAGGCGCTGGGTAATGCCTATGACCATGCGGGCGGTATCGGGTGCGTCCTGACGGTTCAGGCCTATGGCGATCGCGTTGTGGTTGAGGTGCTTGATCGAGGTGCCGGCTATTCTATCGATGAAACGAGCGAGCCGGTTGCATCTGAGGAACGCGGCCGTGGTATCAAGCTTATGCGTATGCTCGTCGATAACGTGGAGGTTGCTCGTCGTACGGACGGCGCCGGCACGCGCGTGCAGATGGTGAAGCTGTTTAGCGGGGCGCTGGAATCGTGTGCCTAGCCAATCGCTTTAGCGCGTTTGGCTACTAAGAACATGCGGCAGACAAGTTTTTTGAAAAAAGTACTTGCGTCTTTTGGACAACTCGCGTAAATTAATAACCCGCAAGCGGACATGGCTCAGTTGGTAGAGCACAACCTTGCCAAGGTTGGGGTCGCGGGTTCGAGCCCCGTTGTCCGCTCCAATGCATTCCCGGACCGTTTAGGCGGTCCATTTTCGGCGACGTGGCCAAGTGGTAAGGCAGAGGCCTGCAAAGCCGTTACCCCCGGTTCGAATCCGGGCTTCGCCTCCAGGCAACATCCGGGCGCTCCGGCGCCCGTTTTGTTTTACATATGCGGACATGGCTCAGTTGGTAGAGCACAACCTTGCCAAGGTTGGGGTCGCGGGTTCGAGCCCCGTTGTCCGCTCCAAACTCAGCAGCCCGACTACTACGGTAGCCGGGCTTTTTCGTACCCATCGCATGGGCTCGAACCCGAGAGGGGGCGAGGGTTTTGGGGCGTGGCTGCGGCGTTGTTTGTCGCGAATGTTCGCTTTGGGCGTATCATCGTGGGCATCTCGCAAAACCTCGTTGCAAGGGAGACTCATCCCATGGCTACAGAAAAGTCCTCGTCGCGCTCATGGATGTCCGATGCCGCGATCTATCAGATCTACCCGCGCTCGTTTAAGGATTCGACTGGTTCGGGTCTGGGCGATATCGCGGGCATTACCCAGCAGATGGACTATCTTGAGCGGCTGGGTATCGAGGCCATCTGGCTGAGTCCGTTTTACCCATCGCCTCTTGTCGATGGCGGCTATGATGTGGCGGACTACTGCGATGTCGACCCACGTCTCGGCTCGCTTGACGACTTCGATGACATGATCGCTGCGGCTCACGCGCGCGGCATCAAGGTCATCGTCGACATCGTACCCAACCATTCATCCAACCAGCACCCCTGGTTCAAAGCCGCTCTTGCCGCCGGCCCCGGATCGCCCGAGCGCGCCCGCTATATCTTCCGCGATGGTCGCGGCGAGCATGGCGAGCTGCCTCCCACCAATTGGAATGCCAACTTTGGCGGCCCCGCCTGGACGCGTGTTGCGGACGGTCAGTGGTATCTGCACATGTTTACGCCTGAGCAACCGGACTTTGACTGGTCATGCCCCGAGGTTCACGCGTTCTTTTGCGATGTCCTGGCGTTTTGGAGCGATCGAGGCGTCGATGGCTTTCGCATTGATGTGGCGCACGGTCTCGCCAAGGATCTCGACCGCGATGACCTCGACCGGTGGCATCTCGCCGAGGGCGATGACATGGTTGACGACGGCACCCATCCGCTGTGGGACCGCAACGAGGTCCACGAGATCTATCGCGAGTGGCGCCGCGTGTTCGACCGCTATAATCCGCCGCGCAGCGCCGTTGCCGAGGCGTGGGTGCTGCCCGAGCGCCAGTATCTCTACGCGCGTCCCAGCGAACTTGGCCAGACATTCAACTTTGAGTTCGCCAAGGCCACTTGGACCTATGATGACATGCACGCTGCAATCGAGGAGGGCTTGAAGGCGGCCATCGAATCCGATTCCGCCTCGACCTGGGTACTCTCCAACCACGACGTGCCGCGCGTGGCGACACGCTATGCCCTGCCGCAAATCAAGGCGACGCGCTACCACCAGATTGCGCTCGACTGGCTCTTACGCGACGGGTCGTCTTATGACGAGGACCGTGAACTCGGCGAGCGCCGCGCGCGGGCGGCCCTTTTGCTTGAGCTGGCGCTTCCGGGCTCGGCATACGTGTATCAGGGTGAGGAGCTCGGCCTTTTTGAGGTTGCTGACATTCCGTGGGCTGCACTCGAAGATCCCACTGCGACCAATACGCACGGATCGAAGCGCGAGAAGGGGCGCGACGGCTGTCGTGTGCCCCTGCCGTGGGTGGCGGCGGACGATCCCGCGCAGGGCGGATCGTTTGGGTTTTCACCGGCGGACGCCGATACGGCGCCCCATCTGCCGCAGCCTGCATGGTTTTCCGATTACGCTGCCGATAGGGAAGAAGCGGACCCGACATCGATGCTTGCGCTCTATCGTGACGCCCTTTGGCTGCGGCGCAAGCTGCGCGGGCGCGCCAACGATCTTGCGTGGCTCGATCTTGACGGGCGCACTGGCCTTGCGGATGGTGCCGAGGGCACTGAGGGCGGCGTCATCGCCTATCGCCGCGACAACGGCTGGGCGTGTGTGACGAACTTCGGCGCAGCGCCCGTGGAACTGCCGGCGGGCAGGGTCCTGCTCACCTCATCACCGCTTGCAGACGGCAGGCTCGCGCAGGACAGCTCTGCCTGGATCATGCTCTCTGAGTTGTAGGGGTCTCTTGCGGCGAGTTTGCGTTTGCCTGCGCCTTCCGTGGTGGCTGATGTCTTCGCGAGGTTCGCGAGGGCGTTGCAAAACTTTTCAAAAAAAGTTCTTGCATAGGATGCGGGCATCACGTAAGATTAATCCTCGTAAGCGGACATGGCTCAGTTGGTAGAGCACAACCTTGCCAAGGTTGGGGTCGCGGGTTCGAGCCCCGTTGTCCGCTCCATTTGGGCGTTTAGCTCAGGGGGAGAGCGCTTCCCTGACACGGAAGAGGTCAGAAGTTCAAATCTTCTAACGCCCACCAAATGTTCGCAGCCCAGAGGCTTTGCCTCTGGGCTGTTTTGTTTTGCTACCAAGCACGCCGCCAAATAAGCCACCAAATATTGATCCAAGGTCCGTACGCGATGGTCTTCGCATCCCGTAGAGGTGCCGGCAGATTGCATACGTCCTGGCCGATCGTGACCGCAACATGTTGGTCAAGCATAATCTTTTGGATTCTTTTGGCGTGAGCGGCTTGGTTTTGGTAGGATTTGTCAGCGGCTTGACTAAGGGGGTTTTATAACTGCCATGCAGGTAGCCGTGTTGGTAACGTTTTACCGACTTGCCAAGAACCCCTCATAATTAATGCGTCTGCAAAATGACCAATTGCTTTGACCTGCTGAAACACTATATGTTGTGTTTGAACTAAAAAAAGAATACAGGATATAGATGCGTCTTTGTCGTATGATAGATGGCGGACAGAGAACGAAGACCTTATTCGTCCCATTTGGACACGCCTTTGAGCCGCTTGATCGGCCGCGAGGATTGTCCGCATGAGGACTTATGGTTTATCGAGAACACAGATTGCGCGACGGCGCCGCAAGACAGGGGCAAGCCCTGCCGGGCATCGTTTGGCTCTGAAGCGCAATGAGGCTACGACGCGAAAGAGGCAAGAGGATGAAGATCATCAAGCGCAGCGGCACCGAGGTTGTCTTTGACATCGATAAGATCGTCAATGCCATCCGCGCCGCAAACTTGGAGGTCGAGGAGAGCTCTCGTCTTACCGACCGCCAGGTGGTTTACGCGGCACAAAACGTCGCCGAGGCATGTGAGAACGCGGGCCACACCGTGTCGGTCGAGGAGATTCAGGATCTGGTCGAGGACGAGATCATGCGTCTCGACTGCTACGAGGTTGCCCGCCACTACATCATCTATCGCTATGTTCAGAGCCTGAAGCGCCAGAAGAACACGACCGACGACAAGATTCTGTCGCTGATCGAGTGCAACAACGAAGAGGTCAAGCAGGAGAACTCCAACAAGAACCCGACCGTCAATTCCGTTCAGCGTGACTACATGGCCGGCGAGATCTCCAAGGACCTGACTCAGCGTGTGCTGCTGCCCCAGGAGATCGTGGATGCCCATAATGAGGGCCTGATTCATTTCCACGATTCGGATTACTTTGCCCAGCACATGCACAACTGCGATCTGGTGAACCTGGAGGACATGCTCCAGAACGGCACTGTTATCTCGGGTACGCTGATTGAGAAGCCGCACAGCTTCTCGACCGCCTGCAACATCGCGACGCAGATCATCGCCCAGGTTGCTTCCTCCCAGTACGGTGGCCAGTCGATTTCGCTGACCCATCTTGCCCCGTTCGTCGAGGTGAGCCGTCAAAAGATTCGCGGCGAGGTCGCCCGCGAGCTCGAGGAGCTCGGCGTTTCCGCATCTCCCGAAAAGGTCCGCGAGGTCGTTGAGGACCGTCTGCGTGACGAGATTCGTCGCGGCGTCCAGACGATCCAGTATCAGGTCGTGACGCTTATGACCACGAACGGCCAGGCGCCGTTCGTGACGGTCTTTATGTATCTTAACGAGGCCCGTACGCCTCAGGAGAAGCACGACCTTGCCATGATCGTGGAGGAGACGCTTCGCCAGCGCTACGAGGGCGTTAAGAACGAGGCCGGCGTGTGGATTACCCCGGCATTCCCCAAGCTCATCTATGTACTCGAGGACGATAACGTTCACGAGAATTCCCCGTACTTCTACCTGACCCAGCTGGCCGCTAAGTGCACCGCCAAGCGCATGGTGCCCGACTACATCTCCGAGAAGAAGATGCGCGAGCTCAAGCTGTCGAAGGGCGAGACCGCGGGCAACGGCGACTGCTATACCTGCATGGGCTGCCGCAGCTTCCTGACGCCTGACCGTTCCGGTAACGGATTTAACAACGTGGCCAACGCGCTGAACTATGATCCGAACAAGCCCAAGTACTATGGTCGCTTTAACCAGGGCGTCGTGACCATCAACCTGCCTGATGTCGCACTGAGCTCGCATCAGGACATGGACAAGTTCTGGAAGATCTTCGATGAGCGCCTTGAGCTGTGCCACCGTGCCCTGCTGTGCCGTCATGAGCGCCTGATGGGTACGCTTTCGGATGCCGCACCGATTCTTTGGCAGTACGGTGCCCTCGCTCGCCTGAAGAAGGGCGAGACAATCGACAAGCTGCTCGTGGGCGGATACTCCACCATCAGCCTGGGCTATGCCGGCCTGTATGAGTGCGTCAAGTACATGACGGGCCACAGCCACACCGAGAAGGAGGGCACGCCCTTTGCCATGGCCGTCATGCAGCGCATGAACGACAAGTGCGCGGAGTGGAAGGCCGAAAGCGATATTGACTTCTCGCTGTACGGTACCCCGCTTGAGTCGACGACCTACAAGTTCGCCAAGTGCCTGCAGCGTCGTTTTGGCATCATCCCGGGCGTGACGGACAAGGGCTACATCACCAACAGCTACCACGTCCACGTGTCCGAGGAGATCGACGCATTCGACAAGCTCAAGTTCGAGGGTATGTTCCAGCAACTTTCGCCGGGCGGTGCCATCTCCTATGTCGAGGTTCCCAACATGCAGGACAACCTCAAGGCTGTCATCCGCGTGATGCAGTACATCTACGACAACATCATGTACGCCGAGCTCAACACCAAGAGCGATTATTGCCAGGTGTGCGGCTACGACGGCGAGATCAAGATTGTCGAGGATGACGGCAAGCTGGTGTGGGAGTGCCCCAACTGCGGCAATCGCGACCAGGAGAAGATGAACGTCGCTCGTCGTACGTGCGGCTACATCGGTACCCAATTCTGGAACCAGGGCCGAACCGAGGAGATCCGCGACCGCGTGCTGCATCTCTAATAACCATCCCAGGCCGCCCCGTAGCGAGGCCCCGGACCTTTACTCGCTATTTCGGACAGTCCTGGCTCACGACGGAGGCGCCACTGGCGCCTCCTGTTCGTGCGGAACTCATATCGAGCAAAGGTCCGGGGCCTCGCTACGGGGCAGCCAAGTTGACGTAGCTGAGATGCAGCGCGTGGTCTGCTCACTCCTCGAAGTTCTTAGCGGAAATGAGTTGACCTGCGGCGGCGATTTGCTTGCAATGGCGGTTGAGCCACAACCCAGTTTTTATTGGACCTCGAACCCTATACTCGATGTTCGCTTCGTTCATTGAGTTACCCTTTGCATGAGGCCGGGACATATCGTCCCGCCCGCAGTTTCGCAGGCCGAAGGCCGAGAATGTTTGAGGACGGGATGATATGTCCCGGCCTCCCAGGAGAGTTACCTATGAACTACGCGAACATTAAGTATTTCGACATTGCTGATGGAGAAGGCGTTCGTACTTCTCTGTTTGTGAGTGGGTGCCGCCGTGGGTGCAAGAACTGCTTTAACTCTGTCGCGTGGGACTTTGCTGCGGGCGAGCCGTTCGATCGCGCCGTCGAGGACAAGATCATCGAGAGCCTCGATCATCCCTTTATTGACGGCCTGACGATTCTGGGCGGCGAGCCTATGGAGCCCGAGAATCAGGCGGGACTCGTTGAGTTTGTCGAGCGCGTTCGTGCCGCGTATCCTGCGGGGTCAGGAAAGACCATTTGGTGTTTTACCGGCGACGTGCTCGAGGAGCTTATGCCGGGTGGTCGCCACCACACCGAGGCGACGGACCGTATCCTTGCCTGCCTCGATATGTTGGTGGATGGCCCGTTTGTTCAGGATCTGTACGATATCTCATTGCGCTTTAGGGGCTCGAGTAACCAGCGTGTGATCGATATGAACGCTACGCGCGACCGTGCTGAGCGCGAGGGCGTTGCGCTTTGTGATGCGGTTGAACTTTGGCGTGATGATCCGGTCTATTCGACCCATACTATGTAGCTTGTGGTCGATGCCAAAGGGCGTGGTACCATAGCGCGAACGTGAAATCGGAAAAGTGAGGCCCAGATGGTCGATCAGGAAAAAGTCGAGGCCGCCATTAAGCTGTTGCTTGAGGGCATAGGCGAGGACCCAACTCGTGAGGGCCTGCTGGAGACCCCGGCGCGCGTTGCCCGTATGTATGGTGAGATCGCCGGCGGTATGGACCAGAGTGCCGAGGAGCACCTGTCCAAAACCTTTGCCGTCGCTTCGAACGACTTGGTTATCGAGCGCGATATCACGTTTTACTCGCTGTGCGAGCATCATCTGCTGCCGTTTTATGGCAAGGCCGCGATCGGCTATATCCCTAACGGTCGCGTGGCGGGTCTGTCTAAGCTCGCTCGCACGGTTGAAGTCTATGCCCGTCGTCTGCAACTGCAGGAGCAGCTGTGTGCGCAGGTTGCCGACGCCCTCATGGATTATCTCGCTCCCCAGGGAGCGATTGTGCTCATGGAGGCTGAGCATATGTGCATGACCATGCGCGGCGTGCAGAAGCCCGGCACCAAGACCGTGACGCTCGCTCGCCGCGGCGTCTTTGAGACCGATCCCGCGCTCGAGGAGCGGTTCTTTAGGATGCTGGGCCGTTAGCATGAGGGTCGTCAACGACTTTACATCGAAGACCGATGAGGGGACGTCGCGTCGCGGCTTTATGGCTTCGGGCCTGACTCCCTTTGGTGCCATGCCTCGCATTGATTACATTTGTGCCAACGGGCTGTTCCGTCGGCACCTGGGCAACATTGCACAGTTGGAATCGGGGCGCATCTTCTGCCGCCACGGCATTAACCATCTTCTCGATGTCGCTCGCATTATGTGGATCAAGAATCTCGAGGAACAGCTCGAATTTGACCGCGAGGTCATCTACGCCACGGCACTTCTTCACGATATCGGCAAAGATGAACAGTATGAATCGGGTATATCCCATGATGTTGCAAGCGAACGCGTCGCTGATGCGATTCTCGGCGGCATGCCCGATGATGTGGCGTTTGATCCGGCCGATGCCGCAGCCATTAAGACGGCCATTCTGGGCCATCGAAAGCTGCGCGTGAACAGCCAACCGCTTGAGCGTCTGCTCTATGCAGCCGACAAAGCGTCGCGCGCCTGCTTTGCATGCCCCGTGCGCAATGCTTGCAACTGGAGCGATGATAAAAAGAACCTGTCGATTCGCGTGTAGTTAGTTGCGCGGTCGGGGTTCTAAACGAAGGAGACGATCGCGATGAGTAACAAGAAACTGCCCGAGAATGCAACCAAGACTGAAGGCGCCGAGCTCGCCCGCCGTGGAAGGGGCGAAATATCCACTGCAACGGCGGTGCCCCACGTGAGCTATGACGATCTTCGCCATGCCGATCGCATTACTATCGACGGTCTCGAGGTCTTTGCCAACCACGGCGTGTATCCCGAAGAGAACGCGCTGGGCCAGAAATTCATCGTGTCCTTGGTGCTCTATGCCGACTTGCGTGCAGCGGGAGAGCACGATGACTTGGACGCCTCGATTGACTATGGCTCGGTGTGCCACGATGTCGATGGCTATCTGCGCGAGCATACGTTTAAGCTCATCGAGGCTGCAGCCGAGGGTGTGGCCTCGATGCTGCTACGTCGTTACCCCCTGCTGCTTGGCGTGCGCGTTAAGCTCGATAAGCCTTGGGCGCCCGTCGGTCTTCCCCTGGCAAGCTGCGGTGTCGAGATCGAGCGCGTGCGCTAACCGGTTCTAATAAATCTCTATGGGTGGCTGCTTGAGCCGCTGTGACAGCGCTCTATTGTTGGGGCAGTACGTGTCGAGCAGGGCGTGAAACCGCTGATTGTGGCTTGGCTCGAGCAAGTGGACGAGCTCGTGGGCGACAACCATGTCGAGGCATTCGACGGGATAGGCGGCAAGTTCTCGTGCGATGCGAACGGCGCCGGATTTGGGCGTGCATGAGCCCCAACGCGTTTTCATGCTGCGTACGGAAACGCGGGAAACGGCGACACCCATTGCGATTTCGTATGCGTGCACCATATCGCGTAGCGCCGATGTGACTTCGGACGTATAGAGCTGGTCGATGTGGGCTTGGAGCTCATCGGACGTTAGGCCGTCGAGGATTGCGTGCCGCTTTGGCTGTGGGCTTTCGTCCGATTCATCGGTACCCATAAAACATGCGAAGGTGGCCTGTTTGGGCCGCGGTGCGGGTGATGCAAAGTTGTGATCGAGCGCATCCTGTACCGTGACGGGCTTGCCCCAAAGTGCAATGATGGACGAGGGACTGAGCGGCTCTCGCGCCGTCGCCTGACGTCGCTCACGCTGGGCAAGTCGGTTGACAATCCAGGCACTGTTGCGCTTTACAAACGCTTCGATGCGCTCGCGGCTGGCGCCGAGCGGTGCACTGGCGTGGACCTCACCACTCGATGTGACGCGTAGGTTGAAGTTCTTGACGCGCTTTTTGGTAACTACGACGGGGATGGGCGTCCCATCCGGTCGGGATACGGAAATCGTAAACTGCTGCGTCAAAAGCGGTCCTTCAGATTGGGGACGGGCCGGCATGTCGACCGTTCGGCATGCCGGCCCGCTCAAGGGATGTGAAATTAATAACGCTCGAAGAAGGCAAGCGCGTTGTCGCTGCAGAGCTTTTGCATCACGGTCTTGCCAAAATGCTTGGAAAGCATGTTCTGGAACTCGGGCATCTTGCTGGCATCGGAGAGGAAAGCGGGCACAGTGGCGCCGTCCCAGTCGCCGCCGAGCGCGATGACGTCCTCGCCGCCCAGGTCGAGCCAGTGCTCGATATGTGCCGCCAGCTGGTCGAAGGTGACGTCTGCGGCGGTCTTGTCGGTTGCGTCGTTGGAAAGGAACTCGCTGCAGTAGTTGAGGCCGACGATGCCACCCATGTCGCGAATGGTACGGAACTGGTCGTCGGTAAGGTTGCGTTTGGCGCCGCAAACCGCACGGGAGTTGGAGTGGCTGGCGACGAAGGGACGCGTGGCGCGGGCGGCGACCTCGTCAAAGCACTCATCGTTGAGGTGGGAGACGTCGAGTACCATGCCGGCGTGCTCCATCTGCGTAAGTGCCTCGATGCCGGCGGCGGTGAGGCCGGCGTGGGTGTCGTGGCCGCTCGCGAGCGGTCCCTGCGCGTTCCAGCTGAGTGACGACATAAGCACGCCCAGGCTCTTAAGCACCTCGATCAGCGCGGGGTCCTCGGCAAAGAACGTGGCGTTTTCGATGGTGTGGATGCAAGCGACCTTGCCGTCCTTGAGCGCGGGACGAATGTCTGCGGCGCTGCGCACGTTGACCATGCGGTCGTGGTTGAGCATTGCCTGGCCGCTCATGTGCGCCATGATCTGCGCCTGGAAGCGCGCGGCGTGGGCGGTGGGAATCTCGTCGGGGACAAACGTGGCGAAGCACTGCGCCCACGGCGTGTTGCCGATCTTTGCGAGCGAGATGGCGCAGGCGTTGCCCTCGATGAGGTCGAAATCTTGCGGATGCGTTTCGTCGCCGGGGAAATAACCGTCGGTGCCGGCGGTAAAGCGCAGGTCGAGATCGAGCGTGGCCCAGCCGATGCGGTCGGCGGTGTCGCAGTGTAGGTCAAATACGGGATATGCCATGGTTCCTCCGGTTGCAGCGTTTCTTTGCAAACTGTCTTTGAATTGTATGACTAGGGTATAGTTAGCGCCATATGTTCATGGCGGCCCACGTTGTGCGCCGCCCTTATCACGGAGGTTTCCATGTCCAACCAGGGCAAGAAGGTCAAGACCCATTATCGCGGCACGCTCGACGACGGCACGCAGTTCGATAGCTCCTACGATCGCGGCGAGCCGCTGGAGTTCACCTGCGGCGCCGGTCAGATGATCAAGGGCTTCGACGCCGCCGTTGTCGACATGCAGGTGGGCGAGAAGAAGACCGTGCACATCCCGGCTGCCGATGCCTATGGCGAGCACAATCCCGAGATGGTTTTGACCTTCCCGGCCGAACAGGTTCCCAACATCGAGCAGATCGAGAAGGGCATGAAGCTCTTTCTGTCCACGCCGAGCGGCATGCCCGTCCCCGCCGTGGTCATCGACGTAACGCCCGAGGCCGTGACGCTCGACGCCAACCACGAGCTGGCCGGCAAGGACCTCAACTTTGATATCGAGCTCGTCGAGGTCGAGGGTTAGAGTATGCCTGAACGCTTGGTTTCGACGACATGCTTGGGAAATCTCAACGATCCGTCCTATGAACTCCTGCTTCGCCGGAAGTTGGGCGGCGTCTTTGAAGTTGACGAGCTGCTGCTCGATTGGGACCAGGCTGATGTATGCGCGCTTGTGGGCGTGACGGAGCTGGGGCGCACGGTCGATGTTCGGCTGGATACTGCCGACGGCGGTCGTCTTGCCGACGGTGACGTGCTCGCTATCGACCACACGGGTGCGGTGCCCGTGGTGGTTGTCGTACGTCTGCGCAGCGCCGAGGTTTATTTGGTCGAAGTTGACCGCATGGACCCGATTGCGCTCGCGCATGCGTGCTGGGAGATCGGCAATATGCATACGCCGCTTTTCCGAGGCGATTCGGACGAGCATACCGTGCGCATGTATACGCCGGTGCAGCCTGTTTTGGGCCGCATGCTCCGGGGCGTCGAGGGCGTTCGGCTCTCGGTGGTTACCCGTGAACTCGATTCGGACCGGCGCTTTGCGTCGAGTGCGGCGGATGCCGTTGTGAGTATGGCTCCAGACTTTACGATCGTAAAGAAGGCGCGCGGTTAACGTGCGTATAAGTAAGACGGACTTTGAGAGGCAACTATTCAAAGTCCGTCTTTCTGTTGATGAGATGCTGTGGGGGAAAGCATATGGGTCTTGAAGGAATCAAGCTGATTGCATGCGATTTGGACGGTACGTTGCTGCATCCGGGGGAGCGCGAGCCGCGTTCCGAGGCCTTTGAGCTCATCGATGAGCTGCATCGTCGCGGTATCGTGTTTATGCCGGCGAGCGGCCGTCAATATGCGAGCTTGCGCTATCTGTTTGCCCCGGTGGCCGATGAGCTCGCCTATGTATGCGAAAACGGAGCTCTGGTGATGAGCGAGGGACGTGCCGTTGTCAAGCGTTCCATGGAGCGTAGCCTTGCTATGGATATCGCGAATGCCGTGGTTGCGTATCCCCATGCCGACGTGACCCTTTCGTGTGAGGGACACCTCTACACCATGAGCGGCAACGATGCGTTCGTCGACCATTTGCGCTATGAGGTCCACTGTGATGTGGCGGTGGTCGACCGTCCCGAGGACATCGACGAGGACGTCATTAAGATTGCCTTCCAGACGCCCGAGGTGGATCAGCCGGCGGCCCTGGAGTATTTCGAGCGCCTCTTTAGCGACCGTGTCGACGTGATGACGTCGGGAACCGAATGGACGGACTTTATCGGTTTCGGTTCGGGCAAGGGCTCCGCGCTTGCCGATTACGGTCGTGCCCTGGGGATTTTGCCCGATGAGATGATGGCGTTTGGTGACAATGAGAACGATCGCGACATGCTCAACGTCGTGGGCCATCCCTATCTGATGGAGAGCTGCAATCCCAGCATGCGCGGCATCAACGACCGCGTCCGCTACGTGCGCACGGTCGAAGAAGAACTGCGCCGCCTGCTCGCCGAGTAGGTTTTCGGGACATACCTAGAAATCTACTTTTTGCTGCAAAGTGCGAAAAGGTGGATTTAAGGCATGTCCCAAACATCTACCGGCAGTCGGGGCAGAGACCCTCGAAGATGGTGTAGTGCGACGTGACGTGCCAGCCGATTTGCTCGGATGCCTTGGCGTCGAGCTGGGCATCGAAGGGGAGCGGTACGTCGATGACGCGGCTGCACGAGGTGCAGATGATATGCGCATGCGGCTCGATCGTGCGATCGAAGCGGCTGCCGCCCGGCGTCTTGATGGAGAGAATCTCGCCGGCGTCGGCCAAGAGATTGAGGTTGCGGTAGACCGTGCCGCGGCTGATTTTGTCATCCTGCGCGCGCACGACGTTGTAGATTTCGTCGGCGGTGGGATGGTTATAGCTTTGGCGCACGGCGTCAAGAACCAGCTTCCGCTGCCTGGTATTCCTTCTTTGCACCGCCATGCGCCTCGCCTCTTTTCTATCAACGGTCGTAGGTAAATGATACCGTATTTAGCACACAATACTAATAACGAGGCGTGAAACCGTCTTCATTGGCAAGTGGGGCTCGGGCCTGGGCGTCTACGAGGCGAAAACGCGTTCCCATACGCTCGTAGGAGGCATGAAGCGCCTCGAGATGAGATAGGATATTTGCCGGAGCCCCCTGTATCTCCATCTCGACTGAGCCGTCTTCCATGTTACGCACCCAGCCGGTGAGCGCGCGTGCCTGCGCGAGGTTGGTGTTGGTAAAGCGAAAGCCAACGCCCTGGACTTGCCCCGCCCAGCGCAGGAAATAGCGCAGGGGAGTGTCTTGAGTGGCCTCGTCGCTTGCGAGCACAGTAAGCCTGCGGCGCAGCTCGAGCTCGACGTTTGATGGTTTTTGAGGCTCTCGACTGCCGCCGGTGACGCTGGAGAAGAACGTATCGAAGAGGCCCATAGCTATGCCTGCTTGCCTGCGTCGGCCGGGAAGGTTATGCCAGCCTGCTGGCGCACGGCATCCATGATGCGCAGTGAGACGAGTGTGACATCGCGGTAGTGGCCAAGCTCGTGGCGTCCCGCCGGGGTCTCCCAAATCTCTTCCTTAACGTTATCGATGCCGCCGATGGCGGTGATAAAGTCTGTGAGTTCGTATTCCATAGTGTTGCTCGATTTGGGCAGGTCGAGCACGCGGCCGTTGTCTCCCTGTTCGCGCGGTGCCTCGGTCGCCGAGCCGCGTACGACGTCGCCGCGATAGTCGATGCGGACGTTGCGGGGCGTGGACAGATGGTCGATCTGGATAGTGCCACGCTCGCCTTCGATCTGCGAGGGCAGCAGGTCATTCGTAATTTTGGAGTGCGCGAGCTCGACGGAGATACGCCCTCCGCCATAGCTGGCGAGAATGGAGCCGCAACCGTCGATGGGGCCATGGGTGAGCTCTTGCGTTGAGGGGTCGAGCAGCGTGGCCATGCTGGTGAGACCGGAGGGCATGCCGAAAATCTCGACCATGGGCTCGACGGTGTAGACACCAATGTCCATGAGGGAACCCGATGCCATATTGCAGTCGAAGATATTGGTGGCGCGTCCCGCGAGAATCTCGTTGTAGCGCGAGGAATACTTGCCAAAGCGCAGCGAGGCGCGGCGAATGGGCGCAATTTCGCCCAGAGCGTCCTCAATGGCGTGGAAAGCGGGATCGTGAAGCGGGCGCATGGCCTCGAGGGCCACGACGCCAGCTGCCTCGGCAGCCCGGAAGACCTCGAGCGCTTGCGCCTCGGTGGCGCAGAAGGGCTTTTCGACGATAACGTGCTTACCGCCGGCGATGCAGGCGAGCGCCTGCTCGTGATGGAGTGCATTGGGGCTGCCGATGTAGACGGCATCGACGTCGTCGGCGGACGCGAGCTCTTCGAGTGACGTAAAGTTTCGCTCGCCACCGCGCTCGGCGGTAAAGGCAGTACCGCGATTGGCGTCGCGTGAAAGCGTGCCCACAAACGCGGCTTGGTCGTTGGCGTTGACGACTTGGATAAAGTCGTCGGTGATCATGGATGTGCCGATGGTCGCGATGCGCAGCATACGTCCCCCTTGCGTTGTTTGGTCTACAGGATGAGTGTAGCGCGCGGGGATATAAAGCTGCGCGAAAACGCTATTACAGGTCGCTCTCGTTAAAGCCGGTGTCGATATCGAGGTTGCTGCCGTCGGCCGCCGTGGTGGCGAGCTCATCGCAGCGCTCGTTGAGCTCGTGGCCGGCGTGACCCTTAACCCAGATGAACTCAACCTTGTGCTTGCTTTTGGCGGTGAGCAGGCGCTCCCACAGGTCGCGGTTCTTGACGGGCTGCTTGTTGGCGGTTTTCCATCCGCGCTTTTTCCAGCCGTCGATCCAGTGCTTGTTAAAGGCGTTGACGACGTACTGCGAATCGGAATGGACCTCGACCTCGCAGGGGCGGTTAAGTGCCTCGAGCGCCACGATGACCGCCATGAGCTCCATGCGGTTGTTGGTGGTCTTGGCATAGCCGCGCGAAAGCTCGGAGGTGAAGGTCTTGCCGGCGGGGTTGGTGTATTTGAGCACGGCGCCGTAGCCGCCGCGTCCCGGATTTGATCGGGCCGAGCCGTCGGTATAGATGATGACCTTCACGGGCTTCCTTTCGTTGGGTACGTTTCGTGTGAGTGACCATTGTAGCGCCATGCCCGCCGGGGGCTAGCAATCTACGATTTCTACCCCGTCTTCCGACAGTTAGTTGGCATGGATGATGCGGTTGAGCTCGTCGAGGTATTGCTGCAAGAGGAGAGAGGGCTTGCGCTCGTCGTGCATGATATAGCCTACGTGCATCGTTGGGGCGTCTGCTAACGGGATCGATGCCATACCCCATTGCATTTCATTGGAGAGGACACCGGTCGACAGGGTGTAGCCGTTCGACGTGATAAGTAAGTTAGTAAGTGTTCCGCGGTCCGAGATTCGTATGTTGCGGTCGCAAGGGATATAGCTAAAAGGTTCCTCGGCGTAATAGAAGGAGTTTGAGGTTCCCTGCTCAAAGCTATAACGCGTATAGGGTGTAAGGTCGGCAAGGGACAGCTGCGGGCGGCGGGCAAGCGGGTGGCTCTCGCTAACGAAGACGTGGACCGTCGCGTCGAATAGGGGATGGAAGCTCGCGCGCGCATCGGCAAAAGCCTTCTGCAGAACGCGGGCGTTAAAGTCGTCCAGATAGAGGATGCCGATGTCGCTGCGAAATGCGCGGACGTCATCGATGATCTGCGACGTGGTGGTCTCGCGCATGATGAACTCGAACTTGCTGTCGCGGCAGCGCTCGACCACGTTGACAAAGGCCTCGACCGAAAAGGCGTAGTGCTGGGCGGAAATGGCGAGGCGGGCTTGCGGGGTACCGCCGTCCTCGTAGCGCGCCTCGAGCATGTCGGCCTGCTCTACGACTTGGCGCGCATAGCCCAAAAGCTCGGTGCCGTCGTTGGTGAGCGTGACGCCGCGGCTGGAGCGCGTAAAGATCTCCAGGTGGAGCTCCTGTTCCAGGCTTTTGACGGCGTTTGAGATGTTGGACTGAGCGGTATAGAGGCGCTGAGCTGCGGCGTTGATTGAGCCGGACTCTGCCACGGCAATCAGAAAACGAAGCTGCTGAAGGGTCATCGACGCCATCCTTTCGATTGCTATCTATAAAACCGATAACAGGTTAGCGCTTTTAAGTGATTGACCGAGCGAAACAATGCTCGTACTATTCAAAACACACAAAGGCGGTAGGTAATTAAGCCAACCACGGAACGGGATGCGAAAGGAGGCCCGCATATGAATTGCTTACCAAGACGAATGCCGGGCTCCTGTTTGCGCCCGTCGGCGTGATCAGGAGACAGCGACTTACTTCTCTCTAATTTATTTACTTTTGTTCGATCAAGGAGATCATCATGAGCCAGTTCATCAACAACCCCGAGCACACCTTTGGTTTCGATACCCTGCAGCTTCACGTTGGCCAGGAGAGCGCCGATCCCGCATCCGACTCCCGCGCCGTGCCTATCTACCAGACCACGAGCTATGTGTTCCGCAACTCCCAGCACGCCGCTGACCGCTTTGGCCTTGCCGACGCCGGTAACATCTACGGTCGTCTGACCAACTCCACCCAGGGCGTCTTTGAGGACCGTATCGCTGCGCTCGAGGGCGGCGTGGCAGGTCTTGCCGTCGCCTCCGGTGCTGCTGCCATCACCTATACCCTGCAGGCGCTTGCCCAGGCCGGTGACCATGTGGTTGCCCAGAAGACCATCTACGGTGGCTCCTACAACCTGCTGGAGCATACGCTCTCCCAGTTTGGCGTCGAGACCACCTTCGTCGATGCCCACAACCTGGAAGAGGTCGAGGGGGCCATCAAGGACAACACCACGGTCATCTATCTCGAGACGCTCGGCAACCCCAACTCCGACATCCCCAACATCGACGCTATCTCCGAGATCGCCAAGAAGCACGGTCTGCCGGTTGTCGTCGACAACACCTTCGGCACCCCGTATCTGTTCCGTCCGCTGGAGCATGGTGCCAACATCGTCGTCCACTCCGCAACCAAGTTCATCGGCGGTCACGGCACTTCGCTGGGCGGTGTGATCGTCGACGGCGGTAACTTTGATTGGAAGGCGAGCGGAAAGTACGCCCAGATCGCTGAGCCCAACCCCTCCTACCACGGTGTTTCGTTTGCCGAGGCTGCCGGTCCCGCCGCCTTCGCGACCTATGTCCGCGCTATCTTGCTGCGTGACGAGGGCGCCTGCATCAGCCCGTTCAACGCCTGGGTCCTGCTCCAGGGCACCGAGACTCTGTCGCTGCGCGTTGACCGTCATGTCGAGAACACCAAGAAGGTCGTTGAGTTCCTGGTTGGTGACAGCCACGTCGCCAAGGTGAACCACCCGAGCCTGTCCGAGCACCCCGATCACGAGCTCTATCAGAAGTACTTCCCCAACGGTGGTGCCTCGATCTTTACCTTTGAGATTAAGGGTGGCCAGGAGGCGGCTTGGAAGTTCATCGATCATCTGCAGGTGTTCTCGCTGCTTGCCAACGTGGCCGACGTCAAGTCGCTCGTCGTGCACCCGGCTACCACCACGCACTCCCAGCTCTCTGCCGAGGAGCTCGCCGAGCAGAACATCACGCCCTCCACGATCCGTCTTTCCATCGGTACCGAGAACGCCGAGGATATCATTTGGGATCTGAAGCAGGCCTTCGCCGCGCTGGACGAGTAAGGCGACTTGTGCAAGGACCCCTTGCGACTCGATAGGTATAACTGCATAAAATGCCTGCTCAAGGCGCCTGTGCGAACAATGGTTGCACAGGCGTCTTTTTTGCATAGAGCGGGTGCAAAAACAGGGTTTTTGACACGCTTTATGCATTTGAGTTGTGGAAAACTCCTGTTGAGAGGATGTGAGTTTTACGCAATTGACGTGCGCCTTTTGAGTAAAACCGCAGGTCGCGATTTGCTCGGGGTACTATGCAGCGCGATCGAATCACACGCAGCTCAAACGCAGCAAAAACGCACTACGGAGGTTTCCAGCTACATGAGGATCGATTCACGAAAACCGAAAGCCGCCGCCCTTTCCGCCGCTCTGACCGTGGCACTTTTGGCGGGCGCCGGCGCAACTGATGCCCACGCGGCAACACTATCCGATACGGTTGGACCTACGCCGTCCGAAGCGACGCTGGTGCAGCCCGTCGACTACCGCAGCGACGGTTATGGCTCTATGCAGGAGTGGAACGCCTCGATGGAGGCCAAGCGCGATTCCCTGGAGATGCGCGCTCAGATCATCATGAACATGTACGGTGACTATGCCACCGATGACGAGCGCGCTGTGCTGCAGGGTTGCATCGACGGCGCGGATAGCCTGTTGACGATGGGGGAGGTCGGCGCCAAGTCGACCGAGCTCGATGAGCTGCGCATTGCGCTTGAGGATGCCAAGCGCGAAGCGCTCGAGGCTGCCGCCGAGGCGGAGGCTGCCGAGGTCGCCCAGGCTTCGTACTACAACGCCGGTTACACTCCGTCCTACGCGTCTGCCGCGTCCTACGCGAACGGGTCGGGCCTGACGCGCTCTGCGGGTGTCAATAACTACAACGGGCGCCGCGAGACCTATTACAGCAGCAATGTGCTTTATCACTATCGCACGGGCGAATGGACTCAGGATTCTGAGGGCTTCTGGCGCGATTCCGACGGCTATTACGTTGTTGCCGCGGGCGATATGGCCCAGGGCTCGACCTTTACGGGCTCCAAGGGTGATTGCAAGGTCTATGACTCCGGCTGCGCTGCCGGAACCACCGACTACTACACCGGTTGGTAATTTTTCTGCATCACGGATATTTGGCGGACGGGCGTCTTTACCGAGCTTTAGGGGCAACGTAAGGACGTCCGTTCTATGTATGCGTTTGAGTTAACAGAGCCCTTACCGTGGCGGTACGCTGGGCGTATGGATGCGGGGCACACTGGTTCTTTAGAAATAAGGTCTTTCTCTTGGAGGAAGTGGTCTTGTGAATGCTCGAGATATTGCCGTTGCCGCCGTCGCGTTGATGCTTGGCTGCCTTGGTCCCACGGCCGCGCTCGTCGCGGGCATTCAGGGGACATGCGGGGCTGCTCCTATCGTGGTCGGCGCGCTGATTGCGGCCACGCTGCTGGGAAGCGCCGGTGTTGTCCTTTGTCGCGACGATGAGGACGAGGTGCCGGGGTCGCAACGCTAACTGTTGTGAGATCGGCCGCCGATCGTAGACGAAGATGAAGGCCGCCGCAGGGGAAAGGTTCCCTTGCGGCGGTTTTGCTGTTAAGGCTGTTGAATGCGGCGAGTTGGCGCTACCAGTTTTTCTCGATATCGCGGATGCGCCGATAGAGCCACTCGTTTTGCGGTGCCTGGATATCGTGTTTGGCTGCGAGGCGGCAGATGGTGCCCGCGAACTCATCAACCTCGGTTTTGCGCCTTGCGATGCGGTCTTGAGCCATCGAGGGCATACCGGCGGGGTCGATTCCCTCGATGAGGTGCACCATTTGCGTCAGGTCTGCCTCGGTCAGCTCAACGCCCTCGGCGTTGGCGACCGCAAGCGTTTCGCGCATGGCGGAAACAAAGCAGCGACGCTGCTCGGAGCCCGGCTCCGTGGCGCTTCCGTAGGTCCCGCCGTAGGCCATGCAGGTCTGGTTGATGCCGTCGTTGAGCATGAGTTTGGCCCACATGCGGTGAGCGATGTCGTCCTCGACGGTATGGGCGATGCCGCAGCGCGTATAGAGCTCGTCGATAGCGGCGACGGTCGCGGGGTCGGTGCCGGCGGCTGCACCAAAGCGGATTTCGCCCGCATTGGTAAAGGTGAGCGCGCCGTCGAGGAATACGGCGTCCATGCCCTGGCAGATACCCAGGACGGTATGCTCCCAGCCAAAGCGTTCGGCAATCTTTTGCTCGCTCGTAATGCCGTTGCACAGCGAGGCGATGAGCGTGTTGGGTCCCACGACACGCTCCATAGTCTTGAGTGCTTGGTCGAGACCGGTGGTCTTGACCGTCAGGATGACCAGATCGGCGGGCGCTGCCTCGCTGGCGCGGACGGACGTGAGATCGCAAGGCTTTCCGTTGACGGTGAGCGCATCGCCCGCGTGACGCTCAAAACGGGCGTCATCCATAACGTATTCGACGGCGTCATTGCCGAGGGCCTTGGCAATCATGCTGCCGTAGAGCAGGCCGACGCCGCCCTTGCCGATAAAGGCGACCTTGTTGATCTGCATGTGAATCATCTCCTCACAAAAAGGCGCCCGCGTGCGGGGCGCCTGATGGATTGTATGCCGCTGGGGCGTGTAGCGTGCACCGGAGGCTGAATTTAGAAGAACAAACGCATGGGAACTTATGCCGTGGGGCAGATGGCAAAAACGCGGGCGGGGTATCCGACGCCATCGCGGACCTTGGGGAAGGTGCAGAAGATGACGGCACCCGTGGCGGGAAGCTCGTCCAGATGGTCCATGACTTCGATCTGATAGCGGTCGACCGAGAGGATGTATTGCTCGCCGGGGTAGGGGTAGGCGTCCTCGCGCGTGGTCACGCTCGCCGGGTCGGTGTCTGCCGGCTCGTGGCCGATGGCGCCGATATTGCGCTCTTCTACAAGCCATTTAATGGCATCGAGATCCCAGCCGGGGTAGTGGGGCTGGCCGTCCTCGTCCTTGTTTTCCAGATCGGCGAGCTTGGACCAGTCGGAGCGGAAGGCGACGAAAGCGTCCTCGGGAATGCGACCGTGCTCGTCCTCCCAAGTTTTGAGGTCATCGACGGTTAGGATAAAGTCGGGGTTTGCGGCGCACTCCTCGTGCTTGTCGATCACACAGAGCGGATGCATAAACTCGATGGGTTCGATCTCGCCAAGGGAACGGCCGTCAACATGGAAGTGGCGCGGCGCATCGACGTGGGTGCCGTATTGCGAGGCGACCGAATATTGGAAGCAACGCATGGGCGCGAGCATGTCCTCGGGCGTACCGGGCAGGTAGTCGAAGAGCTTGGTGGACTCAAATGGCTTAAAGCCAAACCAGTGCGGGGTGTCGCACGAGAGCGTATGGGTGAGGTCGACCCAGCGATAATCGGTGCTTTTGAGCTGGGAAGCAAGGTTCCAAAGGTCGAGCGCGGGCATGGTCGGCTCCTTTCGTCGGGCTTTTTGCTGATGTTAAAGCGGTGCCGTGACAGCTCGATTTCTGCTGCGTTACGATACGTTCTCGATTGCGATTCAACGATGTTTCGGCTGCGTGACCATTGTGTTTCGCCTTGCCGGGGCGCTGATGGCGAAGGGAGGGGCCGTGCAATATCGCGTTGACCCCAAAAGCGGCAACCGTATCTCGGCGTTGGGGCTGGGCTGCATGAGGTTTCCCGGTGTGCCGGGACGCCCGGATGCGAAGGCAGCCGACGCCATCATTTCCCGTGCGGTGGAGCAGGGGATTAATTATCTGGACACCGCGTATCTCTATCCCGGTAACGAGGCGTGCGTGGGCGCCTCGCTTGAGCGCTTGGGGCTGCGTGACCGGGTGTTGCTGGCGACTAAGTTGCCGCATGCTTCGTGCAAGTGCGCGGAGGATTTCGATCGGTTCTTCGACGAGCAGCTGCGTCGCCTGCGGACCGACCATATCGACTATTACCTTATGCATAACATTACCTCGCCCGCCCAGTGGGAGCGCGTGGTGGCACTGGGCATCGAGGACTGGATTGCGCGCCAAAAGGCTTCGGGGCGCATTCGCCAGATCGGTTTTTCATACCACGGCAGCGCGGCGGACTTTCTCACGATGCTCGATGCGTATGAGTGGGACTTTTGCCAGATCCAGTACAATTACGCTGGAGAGCGCTATCAGGCGGGAACGGCGGGGCTCATGGCCGCCGCCGAGCGAGGCCTAGCGGTGTTTGTGATGGAGCCGCTGCTGGGCGGGCGTTTAGCGGGCAAACTGCCGCCACGGGCTCGCGCTGTGCTCGATAGTGCCCGTGACCCGCATTTGCGCACTCCTGCCGCCTGGGGTCTTTCGTGGGTGTGGAATCATCCTCAGGTGACGATGCTGCTTTCGGGTATGACCGATACCGCGCAGGTTGATGAGAACGCGGTGTTGGCCGATCGGGCCCTGCCGGATTCGATGACAGCTACTCAGCTCGATGCCATCGCGCACGTGCTGACGGAGTTTGAGAAATCGAATCGCGTGCCCTGCACGGGATGCGGCTACTGTATGCCGTGTCCTAAAGGCATCAACATCCCTGGGTGTTTCGCCGCCTACAACGCAAGCTATGCGCACAGCTGGTTTACGGGCCTGTCGCAGTATTTTACGGCGAGCGCGGTGCGGACGAGCGAGGCCAAGCTGGTGAGCAATTGCGTCAAGTGCGGCAAATGCGCGCGCCACTGCCCACAGCATATCGATATCCCCGAGCGTCTCGATGACGTGCGCCGACGCTTCCAGCCTGGACCCGTGACGGCAGTGCTTAAGGCCTTCGGCAAAACGCGCTCCTCGTGACCCTTTTATAACTTGCGGTGGAATAGTTCCTGTTTGCGGCAGAATAGGGCTTAAACAGGGACTATTCCACCGCAACTGAAGGGGGCTGTCGTGGGCCATCGGGATTCATGTAATGATTCGCGTGGGGTTCGTTGGGGCATTTTGGGCGCTGGGCACATTTCTCATCGATTTGCATCGTCGCTCAAGAAGGTCGACGGGGCACGGCTGGTGGCTGCGGCCGGTCGCACTCCTGCACATGTCGAGGAATTTTGCCGAGCGTTTTCGATTGATGCTGCGCATGGCCATGCCTCGGTCGACGATAACGGCGATGCGGCTTATGACGCGCTGATTGCCGACCCCGATGTCGACGCAATTTACTTGGCTCTTCCGCATGGCATGCATACGCGTTGGGCCTGTCGCGCGCTGTGCGCCGGAAAGGCCGTGCTGTGCGAAAAGCCGGCCGTTTTGAGTGAGGAAGAGGCTCTCTCGATTGCCTCCACCTCTCGCGAGCGCGGCGTGCTGTTTATGGAGGCGATGAAGAATCGGTTTTGCCCGATGCGCACTCGCGTGAAAGACTTGCTTGCGTCGGGTGAGCTTGGCCGTATCGTCTCGATTGAAAGCGTGCAAAAGCTCGATTACGGCGAGTCTCCTTCGGGCTATCTGCTTGATCCGCTGCAGGGCGGCTGTCTATATGACATGGGCTGTTATGCGGTCGGTTGGTTTGAGGATTTGCTCGCGGGCGCGTGCGAGGTTTCGTCCCGTGAAGTTCGCTGGCGTGACGTATCGGGCGGTCGCGTCGATTGGGCCGACGAGATCCATATGAGCGTCGGCGGTATACCCATTCATATGGTGTGCGACGGCAAAGCAACATATGAAAGCCGCTTAACGATTGCCTGTGAGCGGGGCTCGTTGGAAATCGAGCGTCTCCATCGCCCCGAGCTCGCCCATGTGAAGTACTCCGACGGTCGAGTACTCGAAATCGATGCACCATTTGAGGTCGATGATTTTTACGGTGAGACATCGCATGCGACGCAGCTCATTCAGGCGGGGAAACTCGAAAGCCCCATCATGTGCCTAGCCGCCACACAGCGCTGTGCGCACATCATCGATGCGATTCGCTTGAAACTTTAGGGCGTGGGGGCATGGCGCCAGCGCTTGGAATGCCTGGAGGCCTTTGCTCTTGATGCCCCTTTTATAACTTGCGGTGGAATACGGTCTGCTTGCGCCAAAATAAGGCACCAATAGACCGTATTTTTCCGCAACTGATGAGGAGGGAGCTGGAGATGCTGACGATCGGGTGCCATCTTTCGACGACGAAGGGCTATCGGGCAATGGGGGAGACAGCGTTGTCCATTGGCGCCAATACCTTTGCATTCTTTACGCGCAACCCGCGCGGCGGCAAGGCGAAAGACCTTGACATGGATGACGTGGCGGCCCTGCACGAGCTTATGGAGCAAAACGACTTTGGCCCGCTCGTGGCTCATGCCCCGTATACCTATAACCCCTGCTCAGCCAAAGAGCGGGCGCGCGAGTTTGCCCTGGAGGCCATGGCAGAGGACCTGCGGCGCATGGAGGCGCTGCCCGGCAACTACTACAACTTCCATCCCGGTGCGCATGTGGGGCAGGGCTCCGACGCCGGCATTCAGATGATTGTCGACACCCTGTGCCAGGTGATGTTTGAGGGCCAGCAGACGACGGTGCTGCTCGAGACCATGGCCGGCAAGGGTACCGAGGTGGGCCGCAGCTTTGAGGAGCTGGCGTGCATTATCGAGGGCGTTGCCGCCAAGTGCCCAGAGCTGTCCGATAAGCTGGGCGTTTGTTTGGACACCTGCCATGTGAGCGATGCCGGCTACGACATCATCCATGATCTGGACGGCGTACTCGACGAGTTCGACCGCGTGGTGGGTATCGATCGCTTGCATGCCGTACACATCAACGATTCGAAGAACCCTTGTGGCGCCCATAAAGATCGTCACGAGTGCATCGGCAAGGGATACCTTGGCAGCGAGGAATTTGGTGGCGGTATGCAGGTTATGCAGAATATTGTATCGAATGGCCACTTGCGTTCGCTGCCGTTTATTTTGGAGACTCCGAACGAACTTGCAGGTTATGCAGCTGAAATTAGACTATTAAGGTCATTGCAGCAGTAATGACTGTCACAAAGTAGAGTATTCCATTCACGTTATGGGTTTGTTTCAATCAGTTTTCTCATTGCAGATTCGTAATTCCGGGTGCATAATAGCCAACAGTTTTTGCAGACCTCTGAATCAAACGAGGTCACCGGAAGGAGACTGATTATGAAGCTGAAGAAGCTTGGCGCATTTGCCGCCACGGGTGCTATGGCACTCGCCCTTGCTCTGACGGGCTGCGGTTCGTCCAACGCCACCTCTGGTTCTGATGCCGGTTCCAGCAGCTCTGACGACGCTAAGGTCGAGAAGGTCGACGGCTCCAAGGAGTACGCGCTCGTCAAGGACGGCACGCTGACCGTCGGCACCTCTGCCGAGTACGCGCCGTTTGAGTACAAGGATGACAACGGCGACTACCAGGGCTTTGACCTTGAGCTCATCAAGGCTATCGGTGACAAGCTGGGTCTGGATGTCGAGTACGTCAACAATGACTTTGACACGCTGGTTCCGGGCGTCGCTTCGGGCGCCAAGTATGACGTTTCCATCGCGGCTATCACCGACACGCCCGAGCGTGAGAAGGAAGTCACTTTCTCTGATTCCTACTACATGGACGATCAGGCTATCGTGACCAAGGTCGATAACACCGACATCACGGCCGACAACTACAGCGAGAAGCTCAACAACGCCGACGCTACCATCATCGTCCAGTCTGGCTCGACCGCCGAGGCCTTTGCCCAGGAGAACTTCCCCAAGGCCAAGATCGTCCCCTACAAGGACGCCACCGAGTGCTTCAGCGCCCTGCAGTCCGATAAGGGCGACGCCGTAGTCACCAACCGCTCCGTTGCCAGCCAGCTGACCGCCGAGCAGTTCAACACCTGCCAGACCATCAAGCAGATCAGCACCGGCGAGGAGTACGCCGTCGCCATCAACCAGGGCAACACCAAGCTCAAGGACGACATCAACCAGGCTATCAAGGACCTGACCGACGACGGTACCGTCGACGCCCTCATGGCTAAGTACAATATCAAGTAAAATAACTACTTGATTGCGCGCGGGCCCTTTCCGTTTTGGCGGAAAGGGCCTTTGCGCTTCTCTTGACGGAGAGCGTTTCCGTCTCGTTTTGCCGGCAACTTCTACGATAGGAGCCACCTTGTCTCGACTGAACAAAGGGGCCGCGGAGCAGCGTTTTCCACTGCCCTCGATGCTCCAAAAGCTGGCCTGTGCCCTGGCTGTGGCGCTCGCCCTGGTATGCGCGGGGGCCTGCGTGCCCACGACCGCCCAGGCGCTTGAGACCGCAAAGATTACCGCCCGACCCAATACCGGTTCGGGTAGCGATGTGGTCGGCGGCACCGAGACGCGCATCACTTGGGAAGTTCAGGCCGATGCCGACGAGGAGCTGAGCGGTCTTTCGCTGACGTTTGTCGACGGCACGACGTTTGGTACCGATGACACGCGATTGACGATGCTCTCGGGCGAGGACCTCATGGATCGTACGCCCATGAAGCCCACGTGCAAGGCTGACGGCCAGACGCTCAAGATTGACTTTGGCGAGACGGCGCCTGCCGGCGGCTATTTCCGCGTCGAGGTTTACGGTGTGACGTTTCCCGTCGAGGGCGGCGATGAGGCCTTTAGCGGTACCTATACGCTCGCCGACGGTTCGACCAAGAAGATCTCCAAGATTCCGTCGGTGGAGATCAAGGGCGTGACGGCCTTCGATAACTTCCTGGCCGACCTTAAGGAGCAGCCGTGGGTCGAGGCGTGGAACTCCAATATGTTCCTGCGCCTGTTCCTGAACCCGGTCATTTTGGTCCAGAGCCTGCCGATCGTCTTCAAGGGCTTCCTTATGTCGCTCTCGATCGTGCTTGTGGCGTTTCCGCTGGCAATTCCCTTCGGTTTTGCCCTGTCGCTCATGCGCATCTCTAAGTCGCGCATCCTGCGCTGTCTTGCCGGCATCTATGTGAATATCATTCGCGGTACGCCGGCGTTCCTGCAGATCTATATCGCGTTTTTCGGTCTGCCGCTGGCCGGTGTCAAAGTGGACGACTATGTGCTGGGTGTTATCGTCATGGCCATGAACTCGTCTGCGTACTTGTGCGAGATCTTCCGTGCCGGTATTCAGTCGATCCCCAAGGGCCAAAACGAGGCTGCTCGCTCGCTGGGCATGAATGCCTTCCAGACGCTGCTCTATGTCATGATTCCGCAGACGTTCCGCAATGTCCTGCCTACGCTGACCAGCGAGTTTATCTTGCTCTACAAGGACACGTCGCTGCTTGCCGCCGTGGGTGTCGTTGAGATCGTCATGAACGCCCGCACCATCGTGGCCACGACGGGCTCCATCACGCCGTATGTGGTTGCCGCTCTGTTCTATCTGGTCATTACCCTGCCGCTTGCGCGCTTGGTGAGCGGTCTTGAGGCGAGACTTCTGGGGACGGCCGAAACCAAAAAGAAGCGTCCCACCAAGAGCGCCGGACAGGTTGTCGCGACGCCCGCCGATCATATCGCCGGTCTGTAAGGAGGTCCTGTCATGAGTGAAACGAATTCCAACGAGGTCGTTGTCAGCATCAAGAACCTCCAAAAGGCTTTTGGCGATAACGTGGTTCTGCGTGATATCGATCTGGACGTGCACAAGGGTGAGGTCGTTGTGGTCCTGGGCCCCTCGGGCTCGGGCAAGTCGACGATGCTTCGCTGCATCAATCGTCTGGAGCATCCTACGAGTGGTTCGATTGTCGTCGAGGGCGTGGATGTGTGCGCCAAGGGCGTTGACCTCAATAAGGTGCGTACGCACTTGGGCATGGTGTTTCAGCAGTTCAACCTGTTCCCGCACCTGTCGGTCAAAAAGAACGTCATGCTTGCGCAGCAAAAGGTGCTCAAGCGCAGCAAGGAAGAGGCCGAGAAGATCGCCGTCGAGGAGCTGACCAAGGTCGGTCTTGCCGAGCGTATCGACTTTATGCCGAGCCAGCTCTCGGGCGGCCAGCAGCAGCGCGTTGCCATCGCCCGCGCCCTGTCGATGAACCCTCACGTTATGCTCTTTGACGAGGCCACGTCGGCGCTCGATCCCGAGCTGGTTCGCGACGTTCTGGGTGTCATGCGCGACCTGGCACGCGATGGCATGACCATGATCGTCGTGACGCACGAGATGGGCTTTGCCCGCGACGTCGCCGACCGCGTCGTCTTTATGGACGGCGGCGTCATTGTGGAAGAGGGTACGCCGAGCGAGGTCTTCGACCACCCCAAGAGCGAGCGCACCAAGGCGTTCTTGGGCAATATCTCGTAGCCGGTTGATGTAACTGCCGTTATAAAAGAGGGCTTATAGGACAAAATGTGTGTCTACTTTAGGGGTATCGGCGCAGGTCGATGCCCCTTTTTCAGCCGTTTAAATTCCGTGCCCGCTTTTAACCGCTCGGACAGAATGTGTGTCCGGTTGCCTATCGTTCCCGCAGGTAG
>DBEWUK010000041.1:0-10791 GCA_048205395.1 Collinsella sp. | reverse complement strand
CTGCTCTACAGTCCTGCGCAAGACGGAAAGCACATTAAGTGCTTTCCTTTGCGTGCGGAGCTCGCGATAAACTTAATTACGCGCCGCTCCCCGCCCACGCCGGGCAAACATCGTTGGACTTATCACTGACATGAAATGGGCGCTTGCATATCGTCTGCTAGCTTGGCACGGTACAATGCTTGCAGCTTTTAATTCATGAATTAGTGGAGTTATTGATGGCAGAATCTCGTGCGGAGCGTAAGGCTCGTCGTGCTTTGATCGAGGCGGCTGAGGGGTCGGAGGAGAGAAAATCTTCTAAGAAATCCAAGTCGTCTCAGGACGCAAAGGGTAAGTCGGCCAAGGGCAAGGCTAAGGCCAAGCGTCCCGGCTCTCGTCGGAACGAGGATAAGGCATCTCAGACTCGCTCCAAGCGCTCGCATAAAGATCGGGTTTCGTCTGCGCGTAAGGCTGTGGACACCAAGTCTCCCTGTTCGATCATGAAAGCTTGCGGTGGGTGTACGGCGCTCAATCGTCCTTATAAGAAGCAGCTCGCCGCCAAGCAGGCTGCTATGGAGGAGCTTTTTGCTTCGCTTTGTGAGCGTGAAGGCATTGCTGTAGATCCTATTCGTGGTATGGGTGTCACCCTGGGCGACCCGGGCAAATATCCTGCGCCGCGTGGTTTTCGTCATAAGGCTGCCACTCCGTTTGCTCCTGGTAAGGAGGGTGCTGTCCGCTGCGGCTTTTTTGAACGTGGAACACACAGAATCGTTGCTGTTCCTGAATGCCCTGTCGAGGCGTCGGGCGCTCGTCAGATTCTCAACGGCATCGCACGCGAAGCTGAGCGGTTGCATATTCCCGCCTTTAACGAGGACAAGCATCTGGGCTTGCTCCGCTATGCCGTCCTCCGCTGCGGTTGGCGTACCGACCAGGTCATGGTCACGCTCGTGACCGCTCAGCGCGACTTGCCGCATGCGCAGGAGTTCTTTGAGGCCGTCGCGGCGCTCGATCCGCATATCGTCACCATCGCCCAAAACATCAACGGACGCCCCGGCAACGCCATCCTCGGCGAGGAAACCCGCATCGTGTATGGCGCCGAATGCATGCGCGACCAGCTGCTCGGCTGCGAATTCGACATCTCCCCCACCGCGTTCTACCAGACCAACCCGCAGCAGACCGAGCTGCTCTACCAACTCGCTATCGACGGCATGGACCTGCGTCAGGGCGACGTGCTTATGGATGCCTACTGCGGCAGCGGCACCATCGGTCTTTGCGCAGCCAAAGATGCCCAGAACAAGGGCATCGGCATCATGCTGCTCGGCGTGGAGCGCAACCCGGCAGGCATTGCCGACGCACGCCGCAATGCCGAGCTCAACGGTCTAACCCGCAGCGCTTGGTTTATGGCCGACGACGCCACCGATTACATCCTGGACGCCGCCGATAACAACGAGCGCGTTGACGTTCTCTCCATCGACCCGCCGCGCGCCGGCTCCACCCCTGAGTTCCTCGAAGCTGCCTGCGCACTTAAACCGCGCCGCATCACCTATATCAGCTGTAACCCCGTGACCCAAGAGCGCGACCTGCACCAGCTCCTCGACGGAAGCTATCGCCTGCTCAAGATCACGCCCGTCGACATGTTCCCCCATACCGATCACACCGAAACCGTAGCGGTCCTCGAGCGCCGCTAACCAACCCCGGTAGATCTTTGAGACAGGAAAGGGGGCGACCCGCCTGGGCCGCCCCCTTCGCTTGGT
This sequence comes from Collinsella sp., assembly GCA_048205395.1. Lineage (GTDB taxonomy): Bacteria > Actinomycetota > Coriobacteriia > Coriobacteriales > Coriobacteriaceae > Collinsella. Next base: position 9,061 of record DBEWUK010000041.1, on the reverse strand, counting down.
TTATAAACTCCGCTACATCCCCTTGCGCAGGTCGCACACGCCGGCTGCCGCCATCTCGCGCAGCAGCGTCTCGCGGTCGCGCGTCACGATCAAATCCAGCGGGAAGTGAATCTCGTCGAGCATCTTGCGCGCGTGATCGAGCTTGCCAATGGCCATGCCAATGTGGGCATCGGTCGACACGCCAATGCCCACGCCCAGCTCGGCGCAGCGCTCGGCGATCTTGCGGCATACGGCCCAATGCTCAGTGTCGACACCGTGTTCAAGACTATGGTTGTTGATCTCGATAATCTTGTGCTTGGCCTTAGCTGCCAACAGCACCTCGTCGATATCGAACGGCACGCCCGAACGCCCCGTGTGACCCAGCATGAACACCTTGGGGTACTCCAGGGCATTGATATACATCTCGGTCGTCTGGGCCAGCGTCGCGCCTTCAGCAATCTGCGGATTATGCACGCTCGCAACCAAATAATCCAAATTTCGCGTAACCAAATCGAACAGCGAATGCTGACGGCTGTACGAATCACCGGCAATATCGAGCGTGACAGGAGTGTCCTCGCCAAACAGGCTTCCGTCCAGCGAAACGATATCGGCCTCGGCACCACGCAGCACCAGCACGCCGCTCCAAATGCGCGGCCAGATATCCTGGTTGATAAAGAATTGGTAACTGCGCAGGTCATTGGGGCAAGCCGTAACCATAGAGCTCAGATGGTCGGCAGATCCGAGCACCTGCAGGCCACGCTCTGCCGCCCAGTACACATTCTCCTCAATGGTCGAATATGCATGCGCAGAGAATATCGTATGGGTATGAATGTCACAAGAAAGCAGGTAGGGCATCAGGTCTCCTTATCTGGCACGGCCGTCGCTTATATTCATTGTACGCATAGCCTTCGATAGTCGTAAAACCACTCCATCCCAAAGACACAACGTCCATGACAACGGGGTCTGGCTTAACACCAAACCCCGTTTCACGTAAAACATTGTAGGCAGAGCGCTTTACTTTTAACGATACTCATCCGCCAACTGTTTCCAAGCGGGTAGCGAATTGATAATCGTTTCGTAACTCACGCAATAGCCCAGGCGGAACCAACCCGGCATACCAAAGCTGTCCGAGGGAACCGCAAGCAACTCATACTTCTTTGCACGCTCGCAAAACGCATTCGCATCGGGTTCCAGCGCCTTCACCCACAGGTAGAATGCACCATCCGGCTCAACATAGGTGTAGCCGTACTCCGCTAGTGCGTCGGTAAGCGCGGTGCGGTTGCGCGCATAGGCCTCGACATCGCTCGGCTCATCGATGCAATCGATGATTACGCGCTGGAAGAGTGCCGGTGCGCATACAAAACCTAGCGTACGGGCAGCACCCGCAACAGCCGGCATCAGACGGGCAGCCTGCGGATTGGTGTTGGGAACCAAGATCCACCCCACGCGCTCGCCCGGCAGCGACAGCGACTTGGAATACGAGTAGCACACGATGGTGTGCTCGTAGATCGAGGGCACCCAAGGCACCTCGGCACCGTACACAATCTCGCGGTACGGCTCATCCGAGATGAGCATAATCGGATTCTCGGGATCGCGCTGAGCGTTGGCCTCGCGCAGAACATTGGCCAGTCGCGTCAGCGTGTCGCATGTATATACGACACCGGTCGGATTGTTGGGAGAGTCAATGATGACGGCCGCCGTCTTATCGCTGATCGCCTTGAGCACGTTGTCCACGCTCAGCTGGAACGTATCTTCATCGGCGAGCGCCTCAACACACGTACAGCCGGCCTTCTCAATCCAAACGCGATACTCCGGAAAGTACGGGGCGATAACAATAACCTCGTCGCCCGGGTTCGTAACGGCGTTGAGCGTGCAGGTGAGCGAAGCCGCGGCACCCACCGTCATAAATACGTCTTTGCCCTCATAGCTCGTGCCAAAGCGGCGGTTGAGCGATTCGGCCACAGCGGCACGACATTGCGGCAGGCCCGGTGCGGGCGTGTAGCCGTGCAGCTGGTCGCTCGGCAGCTCCAGGGCCTTCTTAATCGACTCAGCCACAGCAGCGGGCGCCGGAACGCTCGGATTGCCCAGCGAAAAATCGAATACGTTTTCCGCACCGATCTGCGCCTTGCGCTCAAGGCCATAGCTAAAAATCTCACGGATGATGGAGCTTTCCGCGCCGCGAGCATACATAGTTTCGTTGATCATCTGTTCCCCTTTCGCATAGGCGCTATTGTACGCTTTAGCCGAGCAAAGTGCCGCAGCAATGTTAATTGGGGACAGACTTAAATGCGTGAAAACGCTCATTTAAGTCTGTCCCCAATCAACAGACGGCCCCATATCGCTCAAAAGAAAAAGCCTCCGCAGGTTTCCCCGCGGAGGCTTTCGCCACAAAGACTATTTGTCGGCGTCGGCGTCGGCATCGACGACGGCATGGTCATCGCCAGCATCATCGGATGCGACTTCGGCATCCTCCTGCATGGCCGCCTGCGCAAAGGCCGCGGCATCAGCCGCCAGCTCTTCCTCGCTCATACGGGGCGTGCGCTTCTTGGTCGGCATGCCGGCCGCCTTGGCATTGCGCTCCTCCTTGGCCGCCAGGATATCGCCCTCGCGCTCAAGGTAGGCGTCCCACTCGTTGTCGAGCAGGGCGTTCACGGCGTCACCCTCGGCGGTCTCGCGCTCGAGCAGCACCTTGGCCATCAGGTCGAGCTGATCGCGACGGGCATCCAGGATCTCGACCGCACGACGATGGGCCTCACGCATAATGCGCTGGACCTCAATGTCGATGCGACGCGCCGTCTCCTCAGAGTAGTCCTGATGATCGGCATAGTCGCGGCCCAGGAATACCTGATGCTGCGCCTCACCAAACACCTGCGTTCCAAGCTCCTCGCTCATGCCCAGGCGCGTGACCATCTCGCGCGCCATCTTGGTCGCGCGCTCCAGATCGTTGCTCGCGCCCGACGTGATGTCGTCGCACATGAGTTCCTCGGCAACGCGGCCACCCAAGAACACGGCGAGCTCGTCGAGCATCTCGTTCTTGGTCTTGAGGAAGTGGTCCTCCTGCGGAAGCTGCAGCGTGTAACCCAAAGCCTGGCCGCGGCTGACGATCGAGATCTTTTGGACCGGATCGGAGTGCTCCAGGATGTGACCCACCAGGGCGTGACCGCTCTCGTGGTAGGCAATCGTGGTGCGCTCGGCCTCGGTCATCACGCGACCCTTGCGCTGCGGTCCGGCAATCACGCGCTCCATCGATTCCTCGACCTCGTCCATCGAGATCACGGAACGATGGCGGCGGGCAGCCAACAGCGCAGACTCGTTGAGCAGATTTGCCAGATCGGCACCAGTGAAGCCAACGGTCATCTGGGCGAGCTTCTCAAACTTAACGTCCTCGTCCATCGGCTTGTTCTCGGCATGCACGCGCAAGATCTGCTCGCGGCCCTTCACATCCGGACGGTCGACCGTAACCTGACGGTCAAAACGACCGGGACGCAGCAGCGCCGGATCCAGAATGTCGGGGCGGTTGGTGGCGGCGATCAGGATGACCGACTCGCTTTCCTCAAAGCCGTCCATCTCGACCAGCAGCTGGTTGAGCGTCTGCTCGCGCTCGTCGTGACCGCCGCCCAAGCCAGCTCCGCGCTGACGTCCCACGGCATCGATCTCATCGATGAAGATGATCGACGGGGCCTGGGACTTGGCCTCCTTAAAGAGGTCACGCACACGGCTGGCGCCGACACCTACGAACATCTCGACAAAGTCGGAACCCGAGATGCTAAAGAACGGCACGCCCGCCTCGCCGGCAACGGCCTTGGCCAGCAGCGTTTTACCGGTGCCCGGAGGGCCAACCAGCAACACGCCACGCGGGATCTTGGCGCCCAGCTTGCGATAGCGATCCGGATCGCTCAAAAAGTCACGGATCTCCTCGAGCTCCTCGACTGCCTCGTCCACTCCGGCAACGTCTTCAAACTTGACCTTGGGGCGTGTGGCCTCATTGGTCTTGGCGTTGGTCTTGCCAAACTGCATGTTCCTGTTGTTGGCGCCCATCATCTGGCGCATAAAGTAGAACATGATGGCGATAAGGGCGATCGTCGGAAGCACACTCATCGCCAAGTCGCCCCAAAAATCGGGATCGTTGGTGTTGACGATGTACTTGGTATCGGGGTGCTCCGCCATGAGCTCGGCAAGCGAATCGGAGCCGACATAGGTCGAAGAGAAGCTCTTGAGCTCGCTCGTATCGCCCTTGTCCTTTTTTGTCTTCCAGTAATGACCCGTCACGCTTCCGTCTTGAACCGTATAGGTCAGATCTTCGACGCAATCCTGCTTGATGGCGCTGACCATCTCGCTCGTCGCGAGCTTAACGGTATTGCTGGAGCTGGCAAAGCCGGAACCCATATTAAAGAAGGCATAGCCCAGAAGCGCGCAAGCCAAAAGAAAATACAGCCAGCCCGTACGCGTGGGCTTCTTGCCTCCGGGCATCCCCGGGATCTTAGGCTCCCGGGGAGTCTGGGAATTGTTATCGTTATGGTCGTCGGACATCTTACGAATAAACCTCCGGTTTCAAAATGCCCAGATACGGAAGGTTACGATAGCGCTCGGCATAGTCGAGGCCGTAGCCCACCACAAAGGCATCGGGGCAATGGGTTCCAACATACTTGGGCGTGATGGCCGAGGTGCGGTCCTCAACGTCCTTCCACAGGAAGGCAGCGACCTCCAGCGAAGCGGGCTTGCGGCTCTCGAGGTTCTTCATCAGGTACTTGAGGGTCAGGCCCGAGTCCAGAATGTCCTCGACGATCAGCACGTCGCGACCACGGATGTCGATATCCAGATCCTTAATGATACGCACGATGCCCGAAGACTTCACACCGTCGCCATAGCTCGAAACAGCCATGAAATCGATGTTGGTCGGTAGCTCAATCTTGCGCATCAGGTCGCCCATAAAGACAACGGCACCGCGCAGAACCGCGATCAGCACCAGATCCTTACCCGCGTAGTCGCGAGTGATCTCCTCGCCCAGGCGAGAAACGATGCCGTCGATATCCTCCTGCGTAAACAGAACCTTCTCGATATCCGGATGTTGAGAAGCCATGACAACCCTTTCTTGTGCTTAATCGCCCACACACCGCCGTATGGACGCGAACTACACATTCTAGCAGCGCACGGGGTATATTTTCCAGCCCGCGCACCATCAGCGCGGGAATACCGTCAACGCCGCACAGAATAGCTGGCGTAGGACGCTATTCCGCATCGACCACACGAAGCAGATATGCCACGCGCGTTGCGGCCGTGCACTTAAAACGCTCGTCCGCGCGAACTCCGGCGACCCACACCACGGCACCTCCCGGCGCCGTCCTCACCATGGGCACGCCGGCGCGCTCGGAAACGGGAATGCGAGCCTCGCCTAGCAAGTCGGATACTTTCTTGCTTCGGCCACTCATCCCTAACGGGCACATCACGTCTCCCGGTGCGGGACCGTCCACCCACAGGCGCGCCAATCGCGCCTCGACAGGGATCTTGCCACGCGAGCCCGCCAGGATCCGCTCACTATCGCTGTCGGCAAAACCCAGGGCAGCCGCGTCTACCAAAGCTGTCACTTCCCCGGCAGCCGCAAGCTCACGGGCGCGACGCACGATATCGCATCCCGGCTCAACGGCCATCGGTTCTGTGACCAGCATACGTCCCCCGCCCAACGGCAAACGACCGGGTACGGTAACCCAGTCCGCGACCAGGCCCTCGCGAGCCGCCGGCGCCTTAAACGCCAGCATGCCAAACTCAATGCGTGCGTCAATCCCCGCCGGAAGCGTGACCGAGCCGGCGCCCTCGGCAACGCAGGAAAGGACTCGCTCCACATGTCGCATCTCTGGACGAGCGTCCGGATCGATGCGCTTAATCGCCAGTCGCACGATGCGCCGCGCGATTACCACCTCGGCCGCAGCAAGGCGTCTGGCATCGAGCACTAGCGCGCCCGCCGCCTCCTTGCGCAGGCAGCTTCGAAACGCCTGCGCCGACAGCTGGGATAGAAACGCGTCTTCGTCACCCAAGATCTCACAGGCGGCGCCAATCGTCTTGCACACGCTCGCATTACGCTGTGCCACCACTGGCATTACCCGATGGCGCACGTAGTTTCGCAGATACGAGATATCCTCATTGCTCTCGTCTTCACGCCACGGCTGACCATGTACCTGTAAATAGCCCACAAGCTCGCCATGAGTTAGGTCGAGCAAGGGACGCACCACGATATTCCTCCGGCGAGGAATGCTCGATAGACCAGCGGGCCCCGAACCCTTAATCGCGTTCATCAAAAACGTTTCCGCGCGATCCGAAGACGTGTGCGCGGTGCAGATACGAGCCGCCGTTCGCGGCGCCCCCGTCTGGGCGCAGAGTTCGCGAACATACCTCCGCGCCGCGGCATAGCGCACCTCGCGGGCCGCGGCCTCAATATTGCCCGACTCCCCATCAAAATAAGCGTGCTCCACACACAGCGGTAAACCATATTGCGCGCAGAGCTCACGCACAAAGGCCTCGTCGCCATCGGACGCCTTGCCGCGCAGATGATGGTTTACATGCAGCACATGCAGGCGCTCGCGAGCAATGGGGGCAACACCGCGTCCGTCTTGGATATCCAGCTTTGATGTGCACGCCATAAGAAGCAGTGCCGTCGAGTCCGCGCCGCCTGATACCATGAGCACGACAGGAGCTGCCTGCTGCCTCGTCCGGGTCTCATCGACTGCCCCAGGCACGGCATGGTGTCCGTAATGCTGTGATACCGTTGGCATTCGCTTCCTCCTTTATTCGTCCGCACCCATTGTATCCTTTGGAATCTTATGTCTTGCCTGCACCTTCATATCCTCGGCAGTGGCTCTAAAGGCAACTGCGCACTCATCGAGGGCCCGCAGGGGCTCATTATGGTCGATGACGGACTGTCTCCCCGCGAGACATTAAAGCGCATGGCAGAACTGAGGCTCTCGGCAGACAACGTCTCGGCTCTTCTCATTACTCATGAGCATAGCGATCACATCAAGGGCCTCGATGTCTGGTGCAAGCACTGGCACGGCCCCCTCTTTGCCAGCAGGGGCACTCTTTCGAGCAAAGAAAATCTTTCGCATCTGCCTGTCGAGGAATTCGATCCCGGTGACACCCTATCCATTGCCGGCATCCACGTGCAAACCTACTCAACGTCACACGATGTCATCAATCCAGTCGGCTATCGATTCGACACCCTCGATGATTCCATCGGCTTTGCCACCGACACCGGAGAGCTATCGAGCCAAGCCATGAACACCCTCAAAGATTGTCGAGTCCTCGCACTCGAAAGCAACCACGATGTGACCATGCTGCGCGAGGGAGAATATCCCCGCTTTCTTCAGGAGCGCATCCTGTCTGAAAGGGGACACCTCTCCAATGGCCAAGCCGCCGAAGCCGCGCGCGAACTTGTTACCGATCGCACCGAACAGCTCATTGCCATGCATATCAGCCAAGATAACAATCGTCCGAGCCTTACCGTCAAAAGCTATGCCAAAGCTCTGGCCGCAACCCTGGATGACGAGGTCGGCAGCTCCGCAACCCTTCTCCAAGGATCGCGAAAACTCTCGATACGCCCTGCGAGTCAGTATCAACCGGCAACCATTCAATAGACTGTCCTAAACAACAAAAGGGGCCGGGAATCGCTTCCCAGCCCCTTTTGTTGTCTTTTAATAGCGAAGAACACCAACGAAGTTATTCGATGGAGATCTTCGTAACGTTCTTCTTCTCGACGATCTTGGGAACCGTAACGGTCAGGATGCCGTCAGCGTACTTAGCCGAGAGGCCCTCGCTCGAAGCGTCCTTAAGATACACGCCACGCGTCGCGCTGTACGAGCTGAACTCCTTCTGCAGGAAGTTCTTGCCCTCGTTCTCCTCGTCTTCCTCGACATTCACGCTAATGGACAGACGGCCCTCGTTAAGCTCGACATCGATATCGTCCTTGGCGACGCCGGTCAGATAAGCCTTGACCTCATAGCCATCGCCCTTATCCTCAACGTCAACGGGGAACGCCTTAGAGGCAATCGAGCTGTTCGCTAGGTCGCTCATATCATCAAACAGATCGAACAGCGAGCTTGCAGAGGGACGAACGCCAAAAACCGAACGATAAGGAACCATGCTTGCCATGTTTACCACTCCTTTATAGGACTGCCGAGTCATCTTCCAGGTGACTGGGACTTCTTTTGACGCTCTTATATATGCCCACCCAGTGCTCATATATACATCGACTATAAAGTTTTTTGAGTCCAGTACTATAAGCATATCTAAGTGCGTATGACTTAGGTTTTAGGAAGGTTAAGGTTCTTTGAACCAGAGCTTAAATACCGAGTATGTCCCCAGCTACAAATAACAAGGGGCTTACAATGAGCGCGTACACGTTGTTGGTAACGAGCTAAAGGGCATCATGGACGACCAAAACCAGAACAAAATGTTTATGCCGACGCAGGGGGAAGATACTTCCACGCAGCCGCCACGGTTCCATCGCCCCCACATCTCGCAAGAGCCCATTAATGATCCGGAGCCCGAGTATGTGACGAGAAATCGATATCAAACACTCGAGGATGCCCAAACGGGGCGTAAACATATGGGCGTCGCCTCGGGAGACCCTGTATATCTGAAAGACGCACCATTATCTAAAAACAGCGCAGCTAGTGATGAGCCGATGAAAGCATCCGCCACTCATCAACAAAGAGGTCCTCGACCAAAGCAAACCTTGACGCATTCGGCTCGCTATCTCGAAACGCCAAAACAGGGAAAATCAATCTTCGTTTCATCAAGTAAACGACGCAAGCAGCATCGACTGACAATCCTGCTTTTGATCATTGTGGCCATAGCAGTTGCCCTTGTTATTCGATTTATCTTCTTTAAATAAAGGCTCAATACCAAAAACGATAAGATCGTCTGGTGTAATAGAGTCATTTACGCCCCATAAACGCAAAAAGGGGGAGGCCGCGAGGCCTCCCCCTTCTCAGTTCAAGCGTACGGCTCGGTGCCGTCCACCGGTCAGCGGCGCCCTGGCCTCCCACGGGCTGACCCCGCAGTACTCTCGGCGCGATGGGGCTTAGCTTCC
>DBEWUK010000058.1:0-8341 GCA_048205395.1 Collinsella sp. | reverse complement strand
ATATGAACTTTATCGCGAGTTCCGCACGAACAGGAGGCCACTTAATGTGGCCTCCGTCGTGAGCAGGACTGTAGAGCAGGAAACTTAGCCCGTGCCGGGGCCGCTGAGACCAGACCGGCGGGATACACAGGTTCAGATGGGGCTTTGATGCATGGGTGGTCTGTTGTTGTGCAAATGGGTATCATACTGGGGTTATTGCATCGAATCTGCGATGCATTGTTGTACGTTCCCGGCGGTCGGTTTGCCAGAAGCGCCCCGTCGGTTGTTCCAGACCCGTTTCGAAGAAAGGAAACCACACGAACCTATGGCAGCTAAAAAATCATCTCCCTTGAAGATCATTCCGCTCGGCGGCCTTGACGGCATCGGCAAGAACATGACGGTCTTCGAGTGCGGCGACGACATGGTGCTCGTCGACGCCGGTCTCATGTTCCCCGACGACTCCCAGCCCGGTATCGACTTGGTACTTCCCGACTACACCTATGTCCTGGAGAACGAGGAGAAGCTCCGCGGCATCGTTGTCACCCACGGCCACGAGGACCACACCGGTTCGCTTCCGTACCTGCTGCAGGACCTCAACAACAAGGTGCCCATCTTCTCGAGCAAGCTTACCCTCGGTTTTATCGAGGGTAAGCTCTCCGAGTTCCGCATTCGCGCGCCCAAGTTCCGTGAGGTCAAGGGCGGCAGCCACGTCAATCTCGGTGGCATCTCGCTCGATTTCTTCTCCATGACGCACTCCATTCCGGGTGCTTTGGGCGTGTTTATCCGCACCAACCAGGGCACCGTTATGCACACGGGCGACTTTAAGCTCGACCAGACGCCCATCGACGGCGTCACGCCCGACTATGCCGCCATCAGCCGCTTTGCCAAGCAGGGCATCGACCTGCTGCTTTCCGACTCCACCAACGCCACGGTTCCCGGCTTTACCAAGTCCGAGGCCGAGGTCGGCCCCAACCTGCTGCACGCCATCAAGAACGCGCCGGGCCGCGTGTTCGTCGCGTCGTTCTCGAGCCATATCCATCGCCTGCAGCAGATCTGCGATGCCGCCCGCAAGTGCGGCCGCAAGGTCGTCGTGACCGGACGTTCCATGCTCACCAACACCCGCGTGGCGCGTGAGCTTGGCTATCTCAACATCGACGATGCCGACATCATCGATGCCTTCGATATCGATAACCTGCCCGACGATAAGATCGTCGTCATGTGCACCGGTTCGCAGGGCGAGCCGCTGTCGGCCCTGTCCCGCATGGCCAACGGCGAGCACAAGACACTCTCCATCCACGAGGGCGATACCGTCATCCTGTCCGCTACGCCCGTTCCTGGCAACGAGAAGGCCGTGCAGCAGGTCGTCAACAGCCTGGCCAAGCTTGGCTGCGACGTGTGGGATAAGAATCGCGCCCTCGTCCATGTCTCGGGCCACGGCAGCCAGGAGGAGCTCAAGCTTCTGATGGCCATGGCCAAGCCCACCTACTTTATGCCGGTTCACGGCGAGGCCGTGCACCTGCGTGCCCATGCCCAGCTTGCCCGTAAGATGGGCATTAAGGATGATCACATCTTTATCCTCGATAACGGCGACACGCTCGAGATGCGTGGCGGTATCGTCAAGCGCGGTACGCCCGTCGAGTCCGGCGTCGTCTACGTCGATGGCCTGCGCATCGGCGATACCGACCCCATCGTCCTGCGCGATCGCCAGAAGCTCGCCAACGACGGTATGGTCACGGCCGTCGCCATCGTCTCGCTCAAGCACAAGAAGATCGAGGCTATCGAGTTCTCGGGCCGCGGCGTTTCGTTTGCCATCGACGATCAGTTCTCCGAGGATGCCTCCGCAGCCATCATGAAGACGATCGAGAAGGGCAAGTTTAGCTTTACCAGCAGCGGCTCCGATGCCATTCGCAAAGCCGTGCGCGATTCGCTCTCCAACTTTATCTGGAGCCGTACGCGCACTCGCCCGATGATCATCCCGGTCGTCATGGAGGTTTAGTTTGGCGCGCGGATCTGCACAAAACGCCAAAGGCAATAAGGCCAACAACCAACCGGCATCTGCTAAGGGTGCCGGTTCCCATCTTCGTGCCAATAAGGGCCACGAATCCGAGTTCGATGAGTTCGAGCCCCTGGTCGAGCCTTCGGCCAATCGCGATATCGCCGGCGTGGTCATTGCCGTTTTGGCGATTGCGTCCTTCATTGCCGTGATTTCCCCGGCAACGGCACCCGTGACAGCTGCGGTTGCCGGTTTCTACCATCTTGGCTTTGGCCTGGGCGCCTACGTGCTGCCGATCGTCATCTTGCTGTTTGCCGCCACGCTCTTTTTGGGTGAGGACTCCCCGCTCAACATTCGTTCGGTTGCGGGCGGCGCCGTGGTCTTTGTGGCCATTGTCTCTATCCTGTCGTTGATGGTGCCGGGTACGAACGACTCGTGCGACCTCATGTTTACGCCGCAGAACCTTTCCGCCTCGGGCGGATACATTGGCGCCTTTATCGCAAGTACCTTGCAAAACGCCCTGGGTAAACCTATTGCCATGGTTGTCTTGCTGGGACTTGTCGTCGTTGGCCTGGTCATTATCGGCTTCTCGGTGGGCGGTGTTTTGCGCTCCGCACGCGATCGCGCCGCCGATTTTGCCGAGCGTCGTCGTGCCGATGTCAATGCAAGCCCGTGGGGCGATGAAGAGGCCCTGTCGGTTCCCGGCGTCGCCCGTCCGCACCTGAGCATTCTGCGCCAGAAGGGAACTGACGCCGCCGTGACCACGGTCATGGGTGGCGATGTCGATGCGGTTTTGGATGATGACGAGGACGATGATCCGTTTGTCGACGTCTCCGAGGCCGTGGAGGCCGAGCGCGCCAAGACCACGCTGCTGCCGCGTCGCCATGCCAAGAAGGGCAAGGCTGCGCCCAAGCTCAACACGAGCGAGCCCGACCCGTCTTGGTCCGATAACGAAATCGAACTCACCGAGGGCGATGACGAGGACGACGAGACTCCGCTCGAGACCGCCAAGACAACCTTGCTGCCGCGTCGCCATGCCAAGGCAGGACAGGTCACCGGCCAGTTTTCGATAGAAGACGACCCGGACAAGGCTGATGAGTCCGAACCGCCGTTTGCCGTGAATCCCGTTTCGGCAGCTCCGCAGATCCCCGACTTCCTAAAGCATCCCAAGGTTGCCGATGCCTCCTCTACGGCTTCCGCAGCTCCTGTTGCAGCCGGCGATGGGGGAGCGGATGGCACCGCTGCCGATGCCGAGGGCGAACAAGAGGACGGCCTCAAGCTCCCGCCGCTCGAAATCCTGCACGCCAATCCGCAGTCGGCGTCCTCCGCGTCTTCTGATAAGGAGCTGGAACAGACTGCCGAGTCGTTGCAGTCCACCTTGCTTGAGTTTGGCCGTAGCGCCCGCGTTGTCGGCTGGATTGCCGGCCCCACGGTCACGACCTTTAAGCTGCAGCCCGGTGAGGGCGAGCGCGTGAGCAAGATCTCGAGCCTCGAGGACGATATCGCGCTTTCGCTTGCCGCCCAGTCGGTGCGCATCTTCGCGCCGATCCCCGGCACCTCGCTCGTTGGTATCGAGATTCCCAATCGCAAGCGTCAGAACGTCAACCTGGGCGACGTGCTTCCCTATGTGAAGGGCGGTCCGCTCGAGCTGGCCATCGGTCGCGATGCCGAGGGCACGCCGGTTGTCGCTGATCTCGCCAAGATGCCCCACCTGCTGATCGCCGGCACCACCGGTTCGGGTAAGTCAGTCATGATCAACTCCATCATCACGACCCTGCTCATGCGCGCCCTTCCCGAGGACGTTCGTCTGATCATGGTCGACCCCAAGCGCGTCGAGCTTGCGGGCTATAACGGCCTGCCGCATCTCTACGTGCCCGTGGTGACCGAGCCCAAGCAGGCGGCCAGTGCGCTGCAGTGGGCCGTATCCGAGATGGAACGTCGCCTGAAGGTCTTCGAGCGCCTCAACGTTCGCAAGATCTCGACCTATAACGAAAAGCAGGCCGCCGGCGAGTTTGAGCATTACGATAACCCGCCGCAAAAGATGCCCTATCTGGTCATCATCATCGACGAGCTTTCGGACCTGATGATGGTCGCCGGCAAGGATGTCGAGGCCTCGATCGTCCGTATCGCCCAGCTGGGTCGTGCCGCCGGTATTCACCTTATCGTGGCTACGCAGCGCCCCAGCTCCAACGTGGTGACAGGCCTCATTAAGGCCAACATCACCAACCGTATTGCCTTTAACGTGGCTACGGGCATCGATTCCCGCGTCATTATCGACCAGATGGGTGCCGAAAAGCTTACCGGTTTGGGCGACATGCTGTTCTCCAAGGTCGACTGGGGCAAGCCCCGCCGTATCCAGGGCTGCTTTGTCTCGGACGACGAGATCAACGAGATCGTCGAGTTCGTTAAGTCGCAAAGCGAGCCCGACTATCACGAGGAGATCCTGTCTGCCGTGGCGCCCGCTTCCATGTCCATGGCTGGTGGCGGCATTGTTCGCACGGGCGTTGCCGAACCGCAAGATGACGACCCGCTTATCTGGGAGGCCGCCCATATTGTGGTGGAATCGCAGCTGGGCTCCACATCTGGGCTGCAACGCCGCCTCAAGGTTGGCTATGCACGCGCCGGGCGTATTATGGACATGCTGGAAGAAAAGGGTGTCGTCGGCCCGCCCGATGGTTCCAAGCCGCGCGAGGTCTTGCTGGACGAGGAGGGGCTCGCCGCGTTGGAGTCTGTCGACGCCGAGATGGCACATGAAGATCGTGAGTTTGGAGGATTCTGATGGCTGCACGCTTTGGTGACATGCTGCTCGAGCAGCGTCGCCGGATGGGCCTTTCCATCCAGCAGGTCGCCAACACCATCAAAATCAGGCCGCAGATCATCGAGTTTTTCGAGACCGGTAACTTTGCATCGATGCCCCCGCGCGGCTATGCGCAGGGCATGATTTCGAGCTATGCACGCTTTTTGGGGCTTAACCCTCGCGAGGTCGTCAACGCTTATTTTGATGACCTCATGGCATATGAACGCGAGACTTCGCAGCAGGGCGGTCGTTTTCAGGATGCTGCCGGCTACGTTAACTCGCGTTCGTCGGTCGATAACGGACGCTTTCTGATGGTTCAGGGAGGACGCTCGACGAGGTACGGTCAGCGTCCTCCGCAGGCTGGTTATATCACCGAGACGGGCTCCAGCGAGGAGATTCGTTCTCAGCGAGATCGCTTTCGCAGTACGCCCATGCCGGATGACCGTGCGCTTCCCGCCGCTCGCGGGTTGAGTCGCGATCCCCGCGCCGGTTACGGCGACGGAGGCTACTCCGGTCGTGGTTATCGCGGAGTTTCTGCCGCGCGTTCCCGCGGTGGATATGCCGACGCCGATACCACGCAGGTGACGCCGCGTCTGCGTTCGCAATCGCAGCCTTACGGGCAGCGCTCTTCGGCGCCTCGCTCTGGCCAGCGCGGTTATCAGAACCGTGGCGAGCTTGCGTCGCGTTCGGACCAGCGCGGCTTGCAGCGTCAGGGCGGCTATCGTGGTCGTCCCGATAGCGGTCGTGCCCGCATGCCGCAGGGGAATGGTCGCGGCGGCTCCAATCGCGCTCGCAGCGGCGGGCGCGCCCCTCAGAACAATGGACTCGATCCGCGCATCATCTACGCCGGCATCGGTGCCGTGGCACTTTTGCTGATTTTGCTCATCGTGGTCCTCTTGCGTGGCTGCGGCTCTTCTGCACCCGAGTCGACGCCCGAGACGCCCGCGGCCACTAAGACGACGACCAAGAAGTCTTCCAAGAAGACCGAATCCGTTGACGAGGATGAAGGCACCGACGATGCGACGGATTCTGCCGATTCCGATGCCGCCAAGGCGACGGTAAAAAAGGAAGAGGACGAGGTCATCAAGGTCAAGGTCTCCGTTGCCAAGGGCAAGACCGCCTGGATTGAGGTCAAGGTCGATGGTAAATCGGTCTACGGCGCCCAGGCGACCGGTCCCTTTGAGCAGGAGTACACGCCCGAGTCCTCGATCGAGATCACCACGTCCAAGCCTTCCGATGTCACCGTTACCAAGAACGGTGAAAAGGTCCGTTACGATACCAAGACCTCGGGCGTGGCGCGTGTGACGATCACCGTTCCCAAGAAGGAGACGACTGATTCCGAGAATGGTGAAAGTTCTGATGGTACCGACACCACCGATGGTGCCGATACCACCGACGTTACCGATGCCCAGTCCACGGATGGCGCCGATACCGCAACTGACGGTCAGACACCCACCGATTCTACCGACTATTCGTACGATAGCTACTAAGCCGCTCGTACGCGAAAGGAAACATCATGGCTAAAGATTCCAGCTTCGACGTCGTGTCCGAGGTCAACATGCAAGAGGTCGACAACGCCTTCCAGCAGACCACGCGCGAGATTTCCCAGCGCTATGACCTTAAGGATTCCGGCGCCACGATCGAGCTTTCGAAGGGCGACAAGCTCTTTACGATCAGCGCCCCGGCTGACTTTGTCTCCAAGCAGATTATCGACGTGCTGAGCTCCAAGCTCATCAAGCGCGGCATCGACCTCAAGGCTGTCTCGTGGGATGCTCCGCAGGCGGCATCGGGCGGCACCGTGCGCGTGCTCGGCCATATCGTCGAGGGTATCGACCAGGCGACCGCCAAGAAGATCAACAAGGACATCAAGGACCAAAAGCTCAAGGTCAAGGTGACCATCGAGGCCGACAAGCTGCGTGTTTCCTCTGCTTCGAAGGACGCGTTGCAGACCGTGATCCAGTTTCTGCGCGACCAGGACTACGGCCAGCCGCTGCAGTTCACCAACTACCGCTAATATCATTCGAAAGGACCGCTCTCCAACATGGATACACCGTTGGGCTCCGTGCTCTACATCACCCTCGGGTGCGCTAAGAACGAGGTTGACACCGACCGCATGCGTTCGCTGCTGACTGCCGCGGGCTATGAGGAGGCATTCGACCCCCAGGATGCCGATATCGCCATCGTCAATACATGCTCGTTTCTCGCCTCCGCAACGTCCGAGAGCATCGAGACCACGCTCGAGCTCGCCAACGAGGTTCAGGACGGCGTTCGTTCTTGCCCCATCGTCATGTGCGGCTGTGTGCCGTCGCGCTATGGCGACGACCTGCCTGACGAGCTGCCCGAGGTCGCTGCCTTTGTGAAGGCCGACGAGGAGGACGGCATCGTGGCGGTCATCGATGGCGTACTGGGTGTCGAGCGTGAGATTGCAGCCTATATTCCGCAGGTCAAGCGCACTGTCGAGGGCGCTGTCGCCTACGTCAAGATCTCCGATGGCTGCAATCGTTTTTGCAGCTTCTGCATGATCCCCTACATTCGCGGTCGCTATCATTCGCGCAATGCTGAGAGCATTATCTCCGAGGTGCGCGACCTGGTTGCCGGCGGTGTGCGCGAGATCGTGCTGATCGGCCAGGACACGGGTATTTGGGGCACCGACTTTGCCGACGAGGACGTCGCCGAGGGCTCGCCGCGCAATCTGGCACAGCTTCTGCGTGCCGTCGCTGAGGCCGTGCGCCCGCACAACGTCTGGGTCCGCGTGCTCTACCTGCAGCCCGAGGGCATGACTGACGAACTCATCGAGACGATACGCGATACGCCCGAGGTGCTGCCCTATATCGATATCCCCGTGCAGCACTGCGACGCGCGCATCCTCAAGGCCATGCGTCGCTCCGGTTCGCGCCAGGAGCTCGAGGACCTGTTCCGCGACCTTCGCGAGCGCATCCCCGGTATCGTGATTCGCTCCACGGCCATGGTCGGCTTCCCGACCGAGACCGACGACGAGTTTCGTGATCTTATCGACTTTATGGACACCGTCGGCTTTGACTACACGAGCGTCTTTGCCTACTCGCAGGAGGAGGGCAGCCTGGCCGCTAAGATGGAGGGTCAGGTCGACGAAGAGGTCAAGCTCGAGCGCGCCCAGGAGGCCATGGACCTGGCCGAGTCGCTCGGTTTTGCCGCCACCGCCGCACATGTGGGCGAGCGCGCCCAGGTGATCGTCGACGGTATCGAAGAAACCGAGGACGGCGCCGAGCTGATCGGCCATGCCTGGTTCCAGGCGCCCGATTCCGATGGCGCGGTCCACTTGGACGCCAGTGAGGCGTCCGTGGGCGATATTCTGACTGTCGAGTTTACCGATAGCTTCTGCTATGAGCTTATCGGTCATGTTGTGGAGTAGGAGAGCGTCGTGGCAAACGAGAGCAATAAGGAACTGACGAGTGTCTGGACGCCCGCCAACATCGTGACGTGCGTTCGCATCGTCTTTATCCCGGTGTTCATGATCGTCTCGGCTCTGTCTCACACGAGTGTTGCCGGTACGGATTGGAGCATCTTTGACGGCCCGCTCGCCGCCGCTGCCT
>DBEWUK010000039.1:0-29270 GCA_048205395.1 Collinsella sp. | reverse complement strand
CTGCTCTACAGTCCTGGCTCGCACGGAGGCCACATTAAGTGGCCTCCGGCTCGTGCGGAACTCGCGACAAACTTAAACCGCAGGCCGCCCGGCCCGGGACTCCGACGTGCTCGTCGGGGCAACGCTACCTGCCAAAAAGGGACAGGTTTATTTTGGTCGGTTTTATCTGGGGAAACGTCGCGCTCCAGCGGTAATCTGCTCTCATCTGTCGCATGGAAATCGGCGGCGTTTCAATTTAACGCAAAAGAGGCCGCTTCCCCTAGTAAGAAGCGGCCCCAAATCTTACGAATAGACGATGGTAAAGGGTACTTCTGTTTCGGTCTCTCCTGTTGACGTGCACCTCGTGCCCTCAAGCGTTACTGAGACCACTTGGTCGACATCAATCAACTTCGTTGGCACCCAGATGTTCTCTCCGCTATTGCGCGCATAAGAAAAATATAAGTTGAACACCCCTGCGTCGTCATCTTCGATAATCTGCTCAGATCCATCCTTGTAGCTGACGGTCAGTTTATTATCAACTGCTTCATAGCCCAAATCATCGATGTGCGTCTGGATGGAAAACGGGCTAATCTCAAGAGGTGAGTCACCGGAGCGGAGTTCCTTTGTATCGACGTACGCTCCAACGCTAAACTCGGGCGTCGATGCCTCGAACGGCTTCGCATCCTCACCTTCGCCCTCGGTCCACGAGATATTCCAGGTGACCGCATGTTGAAAACCTCGCTCGCGATCCATAGAAGCAAAGTACATCGTGCCATTAATGACCGTGTCGCTTGATGTGTCCTTATCAATGGTGCAGCGTGTGTCAGCCCATTCCTCGCCGAAGTTCATGCTGGGTGTACCGATGCCTTGTTCTTCTTCACCATAGAGAACAAGTTCGCCTGTCTCTGCTGCCGGCTTGTAGTAGTTAACGCCATTTGGATTGGACAACGTAAACGTCACGGCTCCGCAGCCGTTTTGGTCAATAGCCATCTCATGGATATCAAGCGTATAGCCGTTACCCTCGACGGACAGATTAACCTCCTGGACTGCACCCTCCAGGCTTTGGGGCGCGATGCCATCACCAAACTCTCTGGTGTAGGTATATTTAGTCCCCGATGAGCCACCGTTGGTCCAGGTAATGGAATCCCCATTGCCGTGGTTTCCCCAGGCTGAGGCAAAATAGCTGGAATTGACAACGGCGTAGGCGACCCCTCCGGTCGCCAACACTCCGGCAAGACATCCGATTACGGCAACATACAGAGGTTTCGCGTGACCCTTTCGACGAAGCGGCTTTCCAGCCGCAGCATCAATAACACGGTCGGCAAGATCGCTATCGGCTTGGATGGACTCGAAGGCCTGCTTGATTTGATTGGATTTCACGGTCGCCCTCCTCTAGGATGAATTTGAGCTTCGATCGACCACGAGCTAAACGCGTTCGAGCGGTCGCGGCTGGCACATGCAGTAACTCGGCAATCTCTGAGGTCGAAAAGCCCAGATAGTAATAGAGCACGATGGGAACACGGAATCGCTCCGGAAGTCGCATAACGTCTGACAGGACCGCCTTGGGCTCCTCCTGCGCTACCGATAGCGAATCGGCCAGGTTCTCAATATCCTCCACACGCCTCCACGGCTTTCGAAAGAGCGATTTGCATTCATTGATCGTGACCCGGATAAGCCAGCGGCGAAGATGCTCCCAACTCTCAAAATGTCCATCGCTTTTAAGCAGCTTAAGAAAGACATCCTGGGCAACATCGTCGGCGTCGGCACAATCGCGCAGGTACGTCAATGCGATTCGAAACACGACATCACGGTGATCCTCGACCGCCTGTCTAAATGCTTGTTCTTCCATAATCACCTCCCGGTGACGTTAATGGTTCTCGATGAGGCCCTCACCATAGATACGCTCTTGTCGGGCGAAATGTTTCAAATTCAAGCAGGAAAAACCTACCAAAATAAACCTGTCCTTTATTGGCAAGGGATCAATGGAACGCAACAGGTTGAGCATACGCAAGCGAGCGGCCCCCAGAGCGTACAAGGTGGCATGAAAAAGGCAGGGCATTGACCTTTTGGTCATGCCCTGCCTTTTGAATGACAGATTGTAGCTCTGGGGGTCGCGCAGCGACGGAGGTCGCCGCCGTTCGTTAGAACGGCGGAATTAGTTACTCCTCGTCGTTGTCCTTGGCCTCTTCGGCGTCGTCGGTGTCCACGAGCTGGTTGAGCAGCTCATCGAGGGAAGCCATGTCCTCGTTGATAGCGCCGTTGGCGGGAGCCTTCTTGTCGTCGATCGGGGCGCCCAGGAGCTCCTCGTCGGCGTCGGCGTGATGCGTCGGCGCGGCGGAGGTGCCCAGCAGGATGTCGTCCGGACCGTCGGGGCTAAAGACCATCTGCAGCAGCTGCGAGAGGTCTTCCTCGTCGGCAACGTCGTCGTTGTTCTCGAGGATGTAGAGCAAGTCGTGGGCCTCCAGGCCGTCACGGAGCTCCTCGATCGCCTTGGCACCGATGCCATCGATGCGCAGCAGATCCTCCTCGGACTTGCCGACCAGGTCGCCGACCGTCTCGATGCCAACCTCGCTGAACTTGTTGGTCCAGCGCTGCGACACGCCCAGGTCGTCGAACAGGTACAGACGAGCCTTCTCGGCGGAGATGGTGTGGCCGTTGCGGGTGAACGAACCGTCAGCACCACCGAACTCGTCGTAGCCGGCCCAGTCGAGCTGCTGCGGGAGCTGCTCGTCCAGGTCCTTGAGCTCAACAGGAGCCCACTCGGGCAGCGACTTGGCGTTGGGCGAAGCCGGGCCGTCGATGTCGACATAGCCGTCGGCCGTGCGATACGTCAGCTTGGCGTTGGCGTACGGCTTGAGGCCAGTACCAGCCGGGATCTTCTTACCGACGATGACGTTGGACTTAAGGTCGAGCAGGTGGTCGACCTTGCCCTCAATGGCAGCCTCGGTAAGGACGCCGGCGGTACGGATGAACGAAGCGCTCGACAGCCAGGAGTCGATGTTGGACGCGACCTTGAGCGTACCCAGGATGACGGGCTCGGCCACGGGAGCCTGACCGCCCAGACGGGCAACGCGCTCGACCTCGTCGGCGAACTCGTAGCGGTCGACGTACTGACCAAGCAGGTACTTGGAGTCACCGGGGTTGGTGATCTGAACGCGACGCAGCATCTGACGTGCGAGCACCTCGATGTGCTTGTCGTTCAGGTCGACGCCCTGGCTGGTGTAGACGTCCTTGACGCTCTCGACGAAGGTGTGCATCGTCGACTCGATGTCGGTCAGCTTGCGCAGGTTGCGGAAGTTGACGAAGCCCTTGGTGATCTGATCGCCGGCGCGAACCTCGCAGCCGTCCTCGATCTCGGGCATAAAGCGCACCGAAGCGGGGACGCGGCGCTCGTCGAGGACACGGGTGTGATCCTCGGAGTCGGTGAGCGTCAGCACGTACTCGGACTTCTCGGGCTTAATCGAGAGGTGACCGGAGTACGGAGCCAGCTCGGCCTCGCGACCCAGAATCTTCTCGTTGACGTTGCCGACGATATCGAACATACGGCTGACCGTAGGCAGACCCTGCGTAATATCGTCGACGCCAGCGACGCCGCCGGAGTGAATGGTACGCATCGTAAGCTGCGTACCGGGCTCGCCGATGGACTGGGCGGCAATAATGCCGACCGCGGTACCGATGGCGACCGGACGACGAGTGGAAAGATCCCAGCCGTAGCACTTCTGGCACACGCCGTACTTGGAGCGGCAGGTGAGCAGCGCGCGAAGCTTGACCTTCTTAAGGCCCGCATCGACCATCTTCTGGATGTCGGCGACCTTCTCGATGTAGCCGTCCTGCTCAAAGAGCACGGTGCCATCGGGAGCCACGACGTCCTCAATGAAGCAACGGCCGACGAGGTCGGTGTTGAGATCGGTGGTGCCGGGGATGATGAGGTTGTAGGTAACGCCCTCGTGCGTACCGCAGTCCTCCTCGCGGACGATGACGTCCTGGGCCACGTCGACCAGACGACGGGTCAGGTAACCAGAGTCCGAGGTGTGGGATGCGGTATCGACCAGGCCCTTACGGGCGCCGTAGGTCGAAATGAAGTACTCGAGCGGCAGCAGACCCTCGCGGAAGTTCGCCTTAATGGGAAGGTCGATCGTCTCGCCGGACATGTCTGCCATCAGGCCACGCATGCCGCCGAGCTGACGCAGCTGGGTCTTAGAACCACGGGCGCCGGAGTCGGCCATCATGTACAGCGGGTTCTCCTCGTCGAACATGTCGAGCATGAGCGCTGCAACCTTATCGGTACAAGCGGTCCACTCGTTAACGACTTCGATGTGGCGCTCCGTCTCGTTGATGAAGCCCTCCTCGAAGTACTCGTTGATCTGGTCGACGTTGGCCTGGGCGCGGTCGAGCAGCTCCTGCTTCTCGGCAGGGATGAGAGCGTCCCACACCGAGATGGTGAGGCCGGCGCGGGTAGCGTAGTGGAAGCCGGAGTACTTGATGGCGTCGAGGATCGGGCCGACCTTGGCCTCGGGGTAACGATCGCAGCAGTCCGCAACCAGCTTGGCCACGTCGCCCTTGACCATCTTGTAGTTCATGAACTCATAGTCTTCGGGCAGGCACTGGCGGTTGAAGATGATACGGCCGATAGAGGTCTCGAAGCGCGCGGTCTTGTTGCCGGTGACGTCGTAGTCGACAAACTCGTTCTTGCCGTTCTTGACACGGAAGATACGGGTGCCGTCCTCGTTGATGACGTTGGCATCGGCAGCGGACACGCGGACCTGGATCTTGGCCTGCATGTCGACCTCGGAACGGCAGTCATAGGCGTGCAGCGCGTCGTCGAAGCTGGCGAACACGTGGTTCTCGCCGGGCAGGCCGTCGCGGACCTGGGTGAGGTAGTACACACCGATGATCATGTCCTGCGAGGGGATGTTGACCGGCTTGCCGGATGCCGGCGAGCGCAGGTTGTTCGCAGAGAGCATGAGCACGCGGGCCTCGGCCTGAGCCTGGCTGGACAGCGGCACGTGGACAGACATCTGGTCGCCGTCGAAGTCGGCGTTGAAGGGCGAGCAGACCAGCGGGTGCAGGTGGATAGCCTTGCCCTCGACCAGCACCGGCTCAAAGGCCTGGATGGACAGACGGTGCAGGGTCGGTGCACGGTTGAGCAGCACGACGCGGCCGTCGATGACCTCTTCGAGGATGTCCCACACAAAGGTGGCACCACGGTCGATAGCGCGCTTGGCGCCCTTGATGTTCTCGACCTTGCCAAGCTCGACCAGGCGCTTCATGACGAAGGGCTTGAAGAGCTCCAGCGCCATGGTCTTGGGCAGACCGCACTGGTGCAGCAGCAGCTTGGGGTCGGTAACGATAACCGAACGGCCGGAGTAGTCGACACGCTTACCCAGCAGGTTCTGACGGAAGCGACCCTGCTTGCCCTTGAGGGCCTCGGCGAGCGACTTGAGCGGGCGACCGCCACGGCCAGAGACCGGGCGACCACGGCGGCCGTTGTCGAACAGGGCGTCCACAGACTCCTGGAGCATGCGCTTCTCGTTGTTCACGATGATCGCAGGGGCGTCCAGGTCGAGCAGGCGCTTGAGTCGGTTGTTACGGTTGATCACGCGACGATACAGGTCGTTGAGGTCGGACGCGGCAAAGCGACCACCGTCGAGCTGGACCATCGGGCGCAGATCGGGCGGAATGACCGGGATGACGTCCAGGATCATGTTCGCGGGGCTGTTGCCGCCCTTCAGGAAGGCGTCAACGACCTCGAGGCGCTTGACGGCCTTCTCGCGCTTCTGCTTCTGGGAGTCCTCGTCGGCGATGATGGCCTTGAGCTTCTCGGCCTCGGAGGGGAGGTCGATGGCAGCGAGCAGGTCGCGGACGGCCTCGGCACCCATGCCACCCTTAAAGTACATGGAGTAGTAGCGGGTCATCTCACGGAACAGCGGCTCATCGGAGATAAGGTCGCGCTCGGAGAGCTTCATGAAGGCGTTGAAGGCGTCCGTGCGGAGCTGCTTCTCGTCCTTGCACTCTTCCTCGATGTCGACGATGCCAGAGGCGATCTCCTCGGGGGTCAGCGGCTCCTCGTCGGAGAACTCATCAAAGTTCTCGGGGTTGCCCTGCTCCTTGAGGGACTCGATCTGGCGGGCGCACTCGGCATCGATCTCTTCCAGATCGGCGGCGAGCTCCTCGCGCAGGTCGTCAGCGTCGGCCTCGCGAGCCTCGTAGTCGACCTCAGTGATGATGTAGCTGGCAAAGTACAGAACCTTCTCGAGGTCCTTGGACTTGATGTCGAGCATACGGCTCATCGGGAAGCTCGTGGGGCTCTTGAAGTACCAGATGTGGGACACCGGAGCGGCGAGCTCGATGTGGCCCATGCGGTCGCGACGCACCTTGGCCGAGGTGACCTCGACGCCGCAGCGCTCGCAGACGATGCCCTTGAAGCGGATGCCCTTGTACTTGCCGCAGGAGCACTCCCAGTCCTTGGCGGGACCGAAGATCTTCTCGCAGAACAGGCCGTCCTTCTCGGGCTTGAGGGTACGGTAATTGATGGTCTCCGGCTTCTTGACCTCACCGTGCGACCAGGAACGGATCTGGTCGGCGGAGGCAAGGGAGATCTTTACCGAGTCAAAATCAGTAGCTTCGAAATCTGCCACAGTCAACTACTCCTTATCAGTGGTCGTGGCGGCGACAGCCTCGGGTGCCTCGGCGGTCTCGGCATCCTGGGCCTCGACGTCGGCGTCAACGCCGGCGAGCGCAGCCAGGTCGTCGAGAGCGGAGGTCTCCTCGGCGGTCACAGGGGCGGAGGCGTCCTCGTCGGCATCGTGCATGGGCTCGATGTCCAGCGCGAGGGAACGGATCTCCTTGACGAGAACCTTGAAGGACTCGGGGATACCCGGGACCGGAACGTTCTCGCCCTTGACGATGGACTCGTAGGTCTTGACGCGGCCCACGGTATCGTCGGACTTGACGGTCAAGATCTCCTGCAGGACGTTGGAAGCACCGTATGCGTACAGTGCCCAAACTTCCATCTCGCCGAAGCGCTGGCCGCCAAACTGGGCCTTGCCGCCCAGCGGCTGCTGGGTAACCAGGCTGTAAGGGCCAGTCGAACGGGCGTGGATCTTGTCGTCGACCATGTGGCCGAGCTTGAGGATGTAGGACGTACCCACGGTAATGGGCTCGCGGAACTCCTCGCCGGTGCGGCCGTCGAACAGACGGGTCTTGCCGCGCTCGTCAAGCTGGGTAACAAACTCGGGGCGCATGTGATCGCCAAAGGCAGCGGTGGCCTTGTTGAGCATGTTCTTGTTGGCACGACGGATGACCTCGGCGATCTCGTCCTCCTTGGCGCCGTCGAAGACGGGCGTCGCGGTGAAGAACGGACCGGGGACATACTTGTCGGAGTCGGCATCCTCGGTATCCCAACCGCAGGCAGCAGCCCAGCCAAGGTGGCACTCGAGCAGCTGGCCGACGTTCATACGCGAAGGAACGCCCAGCGGGTTGAGGATAACGTCGATCGGGGTACCGTCAGCCATGTAGGGCATGTCCTCGACCGGCAGAACGTTGCAGATAACACCCTTGTTGCCGTGGCGGCCGGCGATCTTATCGCCCTGCTGGATCTTACGACGCTGGGCGACGTAGACGCGCACCTGCTCGTTGACGCCGGGAGCCAGATCGTCGCCGTTCTCGCGGCTAAAGCGGACGACGTCGATGACGCGGCCGTAAGCGCCGTGAGGCATCTTAAGGGAGGTGTCGCGGACGTCGTGGGCCTTGGCACCGAAGATGGCGCGCAGCAGGCGCTCCTCGGCGGTCAGAGCGCTCTCGCCCTTAGGCGTGACCTTGCCGACCAGGATGTCGCCAGGGCCGACCTCGGCGCCGATGCGGATAATGCCGTCCTCGTCGAGGTTGGCAAGCATGTCCTCGGAGAGGTTCGGGATCTCGCGAGTGATCTCCTCGGGGCCGAGCTTGGTGTCGCGGGCATCGATCTCGTGACGGGTGATGTTGATGGTCGTCAGCAGGTCCTCGGCCACCAGGCGCTCGGACACGACGATACCGTCCTCGTAGTTAAAGCCTTCCCACGGCATGTATGCCACGGTGAGGTTCTGGCCCAGCGCGAGCTCGCCATGATCGGTCGAGGGACCGTCAGCCAGGGGCTCGCCCTGCTCAACGGTGTCACCGACGCGCACGAGCGGACGGTGGTTGATGCAGGTGGACTGGTTGGAGCGCTGGTACTTGGCTAGGTGATACTCGTCCATGCCGCCGGCATGCTTGACGATAATCTTGGCGGCGTCGGCAAAGATGACCTCGCCGGCGTTCTTGGCCAGGGTGACCTCGCCGGAGTCCAGGGCGGCGCGGCGCTCCATGCCGGTACCGACATAGGGAGCGGCGGGGTGAACCAGCGGCACGGCCTGACGCTGCATGTTAGCGCCCATCAGCGTACGCTTGGCGTCGTCGTGCTCGAGGAACGGGATCAGCGTGGCTGCGACGGAGAGCATCTGACGCGGCGAGACGTCCATGTAGTCGACGTCCTCGACGGGCACGTCGGCGGGAGCGCCGAAGGAGCCGTCGAAGTCGCGGGTACGGGCGATCACAGTGTGCGGACGGACGATCTTGCCCTCGGCATCGGTCGTGATGAACTCGTTGGTCTTGGGATCGAGCGGCGTGTTGGCCGGCGCGATGACGTGCTTCTCTTCCTCGTCAGCGGTCATCCAGTCGATCTGGTCGGTGGCAACGCCGTTCTCGACGCGACGGAACGGGGCCTCGATGAAGCCGTACTCGTTGACGCGGGCGTAGAGGGCGAGCGAGCCGATCAGGCCGATGTTGGGGCCTTCGGGGGTCTCGATCGGGCACATGCGGCTGTAGTGCGAGTTGTGGACGTCGCGGACGGCCGTCGGCACGTTGGTGCGGCGGCTGGAGCCGGACTTGTGGCCGGCAAGACCGCCAGGGCCGAGTGCGGACAGACGGCGCTTGTGAGTCAGACCGGTCAGGGGGTTCGCCTGGTCCATGAACTGCGAGAGCTGCGAGGAACCGAAGAACTCCTTGATGGAGGCCACGATCGGGCGGATGTTGATGAGCGACTGCGGGGTGATCTCGTCGATGTCCTGAGAGCTCATGCGCTCACGGACGACGCGCTCCATACGGCTCATGCCGATACGGAACTGGTTGGCGACGAGCTCGCCGACGGTGCGGATGCGGCGGTTGCCAAAGTGGTCGATGTCGTCGACCTTGAAGCCCTGCTCGCCGGCAGCGAGGGACAGCAGGTAGCGCAGCGTCGCGACGATATCCTCGTCGGTGAGCACCGTGACCTCTTCCTCGGTGGTGAGGTTGAGCTTCTTGTTGACCTTGTAACGACCGACGCGGGCCAGATCGTAGCGCTGCGGGTTAAAGAGCAGGCCCTCGAGCAGGCTGCGGGAAGCGTCCACGGTGGGAGGCTCGCCCGGGCGCAGGCGACGGTAGATCTCGATAAGGGCATCCTCGCGGGTGAGGGCGGTGTCGCGCTCCAGGGTGCGCTTGATCACATCGGAGTTGCCGAGCAGCTCGATGATGTCGTCGTTGGTGACGGCAATGCCAAGGGCGCGCAGGAACATCGTGGCGCTCTGCTTGCGCTTACGGTCGATGGAGACCATGAGCTGGTCGCGCTTGTCGACCTCAAACTCGAGCCAGGCACCGCGGGACGGGATGATCTGGGCTTTGTAGATCTGCTTGCCCGAATCCATCTCGGAGCTGTAGTACACACCCGGGGAACGGACGAGCTGCGAGACGACGATACGCTCGGTACCGTTGATGATGAAGGTGCCCTGATCGGTCATCATGGGGAAGTCGCCCATGAAGACGAGCTGCTCCTTGATCTCGCCGGTCTCCTTGTTGGTGAGACGGACGTCGGTCAGAAGCGGGGCCTGATAGGTCATGTCCTTCTCGCGGCACTCCTCGACGGTGTGCGCGGGGTCGCCGAACTGATGCTCGCCGAAGGTAACCTCGAGAACATGGTTCTGGCTCTGGATGGGGCTGGATTCCTTGAACGCCTCACGAAGGCCCTCGTCCTTAAAACGCTCAAAGGATTCCCTTTGAACAGAGATAAGGTTGGGGAGCTCCATGGCCTCCGGGATTTTCCCGAAGCTGACGCGCTTGCGCTCAGTGGCAGTGTATGCGTAGGTCACCAGGTTTTTCCTCCTTCACGGAAATGCTCGGTGGGTTGGCGAGGCATAGCTTCGCCAGTTATCGCAACCTAATAGTTTATCAGGTACCGACCGTTGGGCAAGAAAAGCCTTGACGCGATTGAGTTTTTGGAGTAGCAAAGTTTTTCGACAGAAAACACGCAGGTAGATATATGCGTATCGAACATCTGTTCATATATTTTCTGTGAACAAAGGGGCGGCAATCGCAGCTCTTATAAAAACGGGCGCGGACCGAGGTCCGCACCCGTAAATGTCGATGCTCGAAGGCTTACTTGCGCATCAAGCCGCCGCGCTCGTCGATGGCGTCCCAGAAGGCGCTGGCAAAGCGGGGGTCGCTTGCAGCCATGAGGGCGTTGGTGGCCATCCAGCCAGAGGGAGTGCCGGTGTCGTAGCCCGACAGCGGGTCGATGACGACCGCATACATGGCCTCGCGATCGAGCGAACGGGCCATTGCGTCGGTGAGCTGGATCTCGCCGCCCTTACCAGCCTGCTGATCGGCCAGCAGGTCCATGACCAGCGGGCTCAGCAGATAGCGGCCGACGATGTACAGGTTGGACGGAGCAGCCTCGGGAGCGGGCTTCTCGACCAGACCGCCGATGCGCCAGACAGCGCCCGGCTCGGCATCGGCAACGCCCTCGGCGCCCTCGAGCGAACCGACGCGCTCGCCGGCGATAACGCCGTAGCGGCTGACTTCCTCGGGCGAGCAAGCAGCGACGGCGATAACCGAAGCGCCACCGTGCTCCTTGGAAACGGCGAGCATCTTGTCGCAGATGTCGCGGTTAGGCACAACGTAGTCGCCCAGAAGAACCAGGAAGTTCTCCCCTGCCACGGCGTCGGCAGCAGAGCGGATAGCATGGCCGAGGCCCTTGGGCTCGTACTGATAACGGAAGTCGACCGGCATACCGCCAGCGTGGGCGACGGCATCGGCATAGGCGTTCTTGCCGCGCTCGCGCAGCAGGTTCTCGAGCGAGCGATCGGGCTGGAAGTAGTTCAGCAGCTCGGGCTTTCCGGGAGAAGTAACGATGATGGCATCGTCGACCTCCTCGGGGTCGAGCGCCTCCTCAACGACATACTGGATGACCGGCTTGTCGAGAACCGGCAGCATCTCTTTGGGGGTGCACTTGGTGCCAGGCAGAAAACGCGTGCCAAGACCGGCGGCGGGGATGATTGCCTTCATGTTATTCAAGGATCCTTTCGCAGGCGCAAAAGCGCCCCATGCGTGCGGCACACAGCCGCAGACCAAATTGCGATACCCAAGCATCTTACCGCTGGAACCATATGTCGCTACAAGGCAGAGACAATTCTTCAGCAGGTCAACGCAAATTATTGCTCGAATGGTGCAATTTTATTGCCCAACGGCAGGGTACCCGATACGACGCAAATCACAGAACATGGCAGTTTGAGCTACCGATGTCGAGGGGCCGAAAAACAAAAAAGACGGGGCTCGCAATGCGAACCCCGTCTGCAAAGAAATCTGGCGAGAAAGCCTGATTACTTGAGGGTGACAGCAGCGCCAGCAGCCTCGAGCTTCTCCTTGGCAGCCTCGGCGTCCTCCTTCTTGGCACCCTCGAGAACAGCCTTGGGAGCGCCCTCGACGACCTCCTTGGCCTCCTTCAGGCCAAGGTTGGTGAGCTCACGGACGGCCTTGATGACCTGGATCTTGTTGTCGCCGAAGCCCTCGAGCACGACGTCAAACTCGGTCTTCTCCTCGGCCTCAGCAGCGCCAGCAGCGGGAGCGGCGACAACAGCGGCAGGAGCAGCGGCGGAAACGCCGAAGGTGTCCTCGATAGCCTTGACGAGCTCGGAAGCCTCGAGAAGGGTCATTTCCTTAAGAGCATCGATGATCTCATCGGTGGTAAGCTTAGCCATTTCTAAGTCCTTTCGGTTTCCGTGCGGATGCACGGAGATCAGTTAAAACACGGCGCGAATGCGCCAGGGGTGCGGCGTTGCCGCCGCGAGTGAAAACAGCGACTAGGCTGCCTTCTGCTCGGAGACCTGCTGGATCGAACGAGCGAGACCAGAGGAAACGCCGTTGACGCAGACAGCGATGTCGCGAGCGAAACCGGAGATGAGACCGGCGATCTGGCCGAGAAGCTGATCCTTGGTGGGCAGCTCGGCGATAGCCTTAACATCATCAGCGGAAACGGCCTTGCCGTCGGAGATACCGCCCTTGATCTCAAGGACGCCCTTGGACTTAGCGGAGAAGTCCTTAAGGGCCTTAGCGGCCTCGACCGGCTCGGACTCGTAGAACACATAAGCGACGGGGCCGGCGAGAATCTCGTCGAGCTCGGGCTGCTCCTGGTTCTTGAGAGCGATCTTGACCAGGTTGTTCTTGTAGACCTTCATCTCGGCGCCGCACTCGCGAAGCTGATGACGCAGCTCCTGAGCCTGCTTAACCGTCAGACCGTTGTAGTTGACGACGAACAGACCGGCGTTCTCGGCGATACGGGACTCGATCTCTGCAACCTTGTCGATTTTGTACTGCTGGGGCATGAATTACACCTCCTCGAATTCTTTCCGGGCACGGTCCGCCACAAGGACGTGACGGGGGCATGTCCAAAAAGAAAGCCCCCGCGCTGCATGAGCGACGGGGGCGAGAAGACATATCTACTCGACCACCTCGGCTGGCGGGATGTCCCATTAAGCTCGCGGGTAAGACCCGTTTGCGCCGGCTGTCTCTGGCAGCGGATTCGTGCGTGAACCGAAAGTATTATGGCGGGGACCCCGGCGTCGGTCAACGGAAAACCGGGCTGTACACAATTCCACCATCCGGCACGCACCGCCGAAGGCAAGGCGCAAGGTTTCCGCTCGGTCAGGTCCTGGGCTCGCACGAAGGCCACATTAAGTGGCCTTCGGCTCGTGCGGAATCTACGGAAACCTTGCGCCTTGCCTTCGGCGGCGCGTGCCTGCGTTGACTATGGGCAGCCCGGGTTTCCGTTGGGCGGCGCGCCCCACTCATAAGCCTTAAGTCGGTGGGCTGATGGGTTGGGCCCCTGATGGCTATAGGGTTGAGACGAAGGTTGACAGGCGGTGGAGGCCTTCGTCCAGGTTTTCGTCGGAGACGCAGTAGCTTAGGCGGATGTGGCCTTCGGTTCCGAAGCAGTTTCCGGGGACTAGGGCTACGTTTGCCTCTTTGATAGCTTTGATGCAGAAGTCTTCGCTGGTTAGGCCGAACTTTTTGATGCTCGGGAAAGTGTAGAAGGCTCCTGCGGGCTCTACTACGTCGAGGCCCATGGCGTCTAAGGCTGCGAGTACGCGTTCGCGACGGGCTCGGTAGACTTCGAGCATGGGGGTTGGGTCGAAGGTCAGGGCTCGGGCCGCGGCGTCCATCTCGAAGGAGACGGCGCTCGATACTAGGTATTGGTGAGCCTTGGCGATCTCGGCGATGACGGGTGCCGCTGCTGCGAGCCAGCCCAGGCGCCAGCCGGTCATAGCCCAGGGCTTGGAGAAGCTCTCGATGACTACCGTCTGCTCACGCAGCTCCGGGTGGCGCTGGGCGAAGCGCTCGTAGCCGTCCGCGTAGACCAAGCGGTTGTATACGTCGTCGCAGACCACGTAGATGCCTGCCTGCTCTGCCACGCGTGCCACGGCGTCGAGCGATGCCGCGTCGAGGATGCAACCCGTAGGATTGTTGGGCGAGCAGATGACGATGGCCTTGGTCGCCGGCGTCACGCAAGCACGAAGTGCGTCCTCGTCGATCTGAAATTGCGCAGGCTCCGTATCCAAAAAGACCGCCTTGGCGTGGTTGGCCACGACGATGCTCTCGTACAGGCCAAAGGCAGGCGTGGGGATGATGACCTCGTCGCCGGGGTTGAGCATAGCCATGAATGTTGCCGACAGTGCCTCGGTCGCACCGTCGGTCAGGATGACCTCATCGGCGGAAAACGTAAGGCCCGCGTCCCCCATGTAGGCAGATAACGCCTCACGCAGGGCGGGGCGCCCGTTGTTGGGCGGATAGTGCGTGTCACCACGGCCCAACGAAGCAGTCACCTCGGCGCTAATCACATCGGGCGTGGGAAAACCGGGCTCGCCGAGCGCGAGCGCGATGCACCCCGGATGCTGGGCGGCGAGTGCGTTGATCCGGCGGATGCCGGAGGGCTTGAGCGTGGCAAGCGAGGTATTCATGGGCAGACGCATGGCGTTCCTTTCGTAAGGGTTGCACTAGGATAGCGCGGCGAGGCACCGCCAGACGGTGTAACCTAAACGGAAACCAACCGGAAAGGAGGCGGCATGGAGACGACCGCACGCGGCGATGCACCAAAAACGTTGCAGACCATTGCGTATATCAGCATTCCCAATAGCGCCGATCTTGATTTTTTGCTCTGGGACCTGCAGGATGCCATCGCCGCCTATGCTCAGCTTTCCGACACTGTACTCCCCCGCCCAGTCGGCTCGAAGGCAAATGACGCCGGCAGCGTTGCCGATGGCATCGTGCTGGCCATTGAAGATGTGGCTGACGATGAGACGTTGACAGCTATCGAGCAGGCGCTTGAACGCTTTGGCGGTACGGGAACGCGCGTCTATGCCGCAATTCGAGCCGCACAAGAGGGCACTGAGCAGGCGCGTGGGACCGCCGTTCGCCTGCACAAGGCATGTGAGCGCCATGACCAATTGTGGTGTGGCGGCGTTGCCATCTGCGCCGGCAGCGGCATCGCAGCGCTTCGCCATTCCCCACGCATGGGCCTCTTGCGCCGACCATTTTCGGAAGCGATGGATAAGCTTGTGGGCGCTGTGCGCATGGGCTGCTCCGTCGAGCATGCACAGCAACTTGGCGGCGGCAATGCCGCCAACGTCGACACCGACGGTATGGTTTGCGCCAAGCCAGCCGTGCCCGCGCCGATCTGGCGAGGCGTTCTGAAACGTCTGGGTGCCCACGCTCAAACAAAAATCTAAATAAAATAACAGCCCAGCCAACGGCTTCGTGCCAACGCTCAACAAGACGCTCCAGGCGCCAGGCGGCATTGGCGGGACTTGTCGAGGGCAGGACGATGGCAGGCAGCCCGGTGCGTTCTTGTAGATAGCGCTTGTAGAGCCGGCCAGCTGTACCACCGTTGCATATCACCTGCTCAATGGGAGCTGCGCCGGTAATGCGCTCGATATGTGCCGGCACAACGTTGCGAATGCTCGCGTCGCTCGAGCCCTTAATGTCGCAGCTCTCAATCACATCCCACAGGGCCACGCCACCGTTCAACAGCATGGATCGCTTGGCGGCAATCGAGGCGTCGAGCGTCGCGGGCTCACCGCTTGCCAAAGGGTCGCCCTCGTTGGGCGGCACGGGCACACTAAGACACGCAGCCATCACGCGCCAAAAGCGGTTCTGAGGATTGCCGTAATAAAAGGCATTGGCGCGCGAAAGCACCGAGGGAAACGACCCCAGCACCAAAACGCGCGAGTGCTCGTCAAACACGGGTTCAAACCCATGCTCAATATGTTGATAGCCCTCATCCGGCGCTGTCATGATCTAGGCCCTCAACAGATAGCGCACCTCGTAGGGTGCAAGCTCGAGAGTACCCGTCAGCTCGACCGTGGGCGCATCGTCGGCAAGCAAATCGACAAAGGAGCTGTTGAGCTCGCCGGCGCCAAAGGTGTAAGGCTCGTCCACGGCGTTCACCGCCACGAGCACCGTCGCGTCGTCGCAGGCGCGCTCGAACAGCAGCTGCTTGTTCTGGATCACCACGTTGCGATAGGCACCGTAGTTGAGAGCACGGGCAGCCGCGTCGTCGGCCGAGCGAAGGTGTGCGAGTTGCGTGATGAACGCCGTCAGCTCGTTGGGCGCAGGCTCATCGAGCGCAGGGCGCAGCGCCCAGTCGCCATCGGAGCCGCCCTTTTCGCCAGCAATTCCCCACTCGCTGCCATAGTAGACGCACGGGATGCCCGGCATGCCAAAGAGCATGCCGTAGGCGGGACGCAGACAGGACTTGTCGGTGAGGATGCTCGCCAGGCGCGGCACATCGTGGTTGTCGACAAACGACAGCAGATGTTTGCCGCGGTAGATGCACCAGGGGTCGCCGCCAAACTGACGGTGCAGCGAATGGGCGATCTCGAACATGTTGACCGAGTTAAAGCTGGAGTACAGGCCCTTGTAGCACTCGTAGTTGGTGCAGGAGTCGAGCATCTCGTCGTTGACGATTTGGCTGTAGTCGCCGTGGAGCGTCTCGCCGATCAGCACAAAGTCGGGCTTGAGCTCACGGGTAAAAGCGTGCAGGCGGCGCATAAAGTCGCGGTCGAGCATATAGGCAACGTCCAGGCGCAGGCCGTCGACGCCAAAGACCTCGGCCCAGCGGCACACGGATTCGAGTAGGTAATCGACCACGGCGGAGTTTTGCAGGTTGAGCTTCACGAGCTCAAAATGGCCTTCCCAGCCCTCGTACCAAAAGCCGTCGCCGTAGCACGAGTCGCCATCAAAGCTGATGTGGAACCAGTCCTTGTAGGGCGAGTCCCACTTGCGCTCCTGCACATCGCGGAAGGCCCAAAAGCCACGGCCCACATGGTTGAAGACGGCGTCGAGCACCACGCGGATGCCGTGGGCATGCAGTGTCTCGCACACGGCGGCAAAGTCGGCATCCCCACCCAAGCGACGGTCGATGTGGCGCAGGCTGCGCGTGTCGTAGCCATGACTATCGGACTCGAGCGGCGGATTGATGAGCACAGCGCCAATACCGAGTTTTTGCAGGTAGTCGGCCCATTGGGCGATCTTCATGATGGGCGCATCGGGGTTGGGCGCGGCGTTGGCAGCCTGGGCGAGCTCATCCTCGGCAACGGGCGCGGCGTTTTCGCGCGGAGCTCCGCAAAAGCCCAGCGGATAGATCTGATAGAACGTCGTCTCGTATGCCCACATAGCAACCTCCCGGTAAGCCCAACACAACGACATCCATTGTATGCCCAGCAGGGTAGCTAATTTGGGGCGGGGCTGTTTTAGCTACCCCGGCCCTCTCCTAGGTTGTGATTAGGCGACGGGCTTGGCGCGGCGTATGGCCGGGAACAGCACGGCGATGGCGAGGGTCTTGCCAAATAAATGGTACTACCGAGATGCCGCTAAGCGAATAGAGGGGTGTCCGCACGAGCGGCTACCCTATGATAAAGGCGGCATATTCCCGCACCTGATCTACTAAAGGTAGTTGAACGATGGCAGACATTAAAATCAAGATCGTCAGCAATCCATATCAAGAAATTGTCCGGTTCTTCCGATGGAATAACGGCTGGCAAGAAATAACGACATCTACAAATCCCAATAGCGCGCTCCATAGCACGAAGATCGTTAACGGGTTCTTCCCCTTTAAGGCCGAAGAGATCATCGACATCCTCGCCAAAGAGTTTGGCTGCGGCGACAAAATTGAATTGCATTTTGAAGGAGCAGACGACGAATGGCAGGAGTTGCTCGCCATCTGCACCGAAGGGCCACGTGCCAACACATACGAGGTCATACGAGACGAGCGCTATCTATCAAACGCCCGTGACGTCTTGCCGGAAATTGTCGAAGTCTTCAGAGAAATCCAGGGGCTTGTAGACGAAGCAGTCTCCGAGCGAACAAAAGTCTCTGAGCAAATTAGGAAGTTCACCGATGTCTCGAGCGACATCATCCCGCTGTGTGTGCTCGGCAGCTATAGTGCGGGCAAATCGACGCTCATTAACGCCCTCATTGGCATGGAGATCCTTCCCAGCGGCGACGAGCCTGTAACGGCCCGCATATTTCAAATCAAACGTTCAAAAGACCGAGACCGCGCAATGGTTCAATTCTCCTGTGGCAACAGGCGATTCTTGCTACGTTTTGATCTTGATGGCCTCATGGAAAACAAAGAGCTCATGGGAGAGCCCCTTTACGACAAGATCGCGGCCAAAGTCGCCGACTCCATGCCCGGCATGGCCTCCCATATGAACAGTGCCCTCAAGGTTCTTAACTCATACCATGCCGATGAAGACGACCGGACCATCTCCGATCTGATCAGAATCGAGGTGCCCTTTAGCGATACCGATCCATGGCCTCACGATAGGGAGTTTGTCATCTTTGACACCCCGGGCTCAAACTCCGACTCCAACGCCGATCACGCCCGAGTGCTCAAACAGGCAATGGAGGGCCTCTCGAATGGCCTTCCCATTTTCGTTGCGGAGTACAGCTCGCTCGATACGAAGGACAACAAGAACCTCTCTAACGAAATAGAGCAGATTCCCGCAATTGACGAGCGTTTTACCATGATTGTGGCTAACAAGGCCGATTCCGCCGACCTTCCCAAAGGCGGGTTCGACGACGAACGAGTATCGGACATCATGCGTCAGTCCATTCCATCCAGCCTCTATGGCCAAGGTATCTACTTTGTTTCTTCCATCCTCGGCCTAGGCTCAAAGAACTCCGGCGAGTTTATAAGCGACAACTATGCCGAAAAATTCGAAGACCAGCAGCGTAAATACACAGATCCGACAAGCCGCTTCTACAAAACGCTCTACCGCTACGACATCCTTCCGGGACAGATCTCGCGCAGAACCAACCGCGAATCCGAGGCTTGCAAGGACCTCCTTCTTGCCAACAGCGGACTCTTTTGTATCGAAAATGAAATACGGCTGTTTGCCGAGCGGTACTCTGCCTACAACAAATGCAGCAGGTCGGAATCGCTCCTACAAGAAATTGTCAGCATAACCGAAGAAGAGGTTGCCGATAAGAAAACCGACCTCGAACAAAAGAAAGCACAGCGAGAAGCCGAGCTCGAAGAGGATAAGCGCAATCTCATCAACCAGCTCGAAGACTGCAGAGAGCATGCACGGCTGGACTCCTCGGCCAGCTATGCCGGCGCCATCGACAGGAAAGTTTCCGCCGAGCAGTGGAAAACCAACCTCGACACGCTTCAGGCGCGTCAAGACGCCATTACCGAAGACAAGCGAGGGCGCCTCGAATACTCAAAACGGTCGAACGCAGCCGCACAAGCGTTTGACTCAATCGCCCCTAACTTTTTCAATAGGCTCGGCGAATCGATAAAAGGAAGCCCGGCCAACACGCAAAAGGACGTCGACTCCCAGCCAACATTTGGGTTGGCGGAGGTTGGCAAAGGCCTTTGTGATGACATCACCGATGCGCTCCAAAAAAGATCCGACGCAAAGGCTGCCGAAAGAACAGCCGACAAAGATGCCGCCGACCAGCTCTTTAACGAGGTCATCAATCACTATAACGAATGTACCGAGCAAATAGCTCAGACCATCGATGAGCTGTCGCAAAGCTATTGGAAGGACTGCGCGGAGCATAGCCGCGATGCCCTCTATCGCATCGCTACCAGCAGCGACAATCCTCTTTCCGAAGAGAAGCGCCAAGAGGTCGGCGATATCATTCTTAAATATCGTGGCCTCGCGCTCGATAAGACAAAGGGCCCCATTTTCAGCAAGGCAGACTTTACCGAACTGAAGCTCATGGACCGTGTCATCTTTAAATCTGACAAGCTTTTGCTTAGGAAAGTCGAAGACAAATTCAACCGCGAAATCTCTCGGTGCCTCTATGAGACACGTGCCGAAATAGAGCGCGAGCATACCTACGGCTTTACCGAATGGCTCAACGAGCTGCTCGGCCAAATTACGAGCAATATCACCGACTACAACCCGGTGCTCCATGGCCATGTCGAAGACATCAACAGGCAAACCGCGGAGATCAACACTCTCGAGGCAAAACTCGAGACGCTCAATAATCGAAAAGAGTACATTGCGCGCGTCATTAATTGGAAGGAATAGGCTGATCGCATGGGCATCAAAAACGCGATTATGCGCGCTGCCGATAAAGCCGGCAACGCGGTCGCAACCGTCTCGGTACTCAGCAGCTCCCAACTCGATGAGGTCGACAAAAAGCGAACAGCATACTTGTCAGAAAAGCCGAATCCGGCAGACGAGCAAGCTGTCGAGCTCACCGATCGGCTCTTGGCAACTGCCGCCGTTGAACTTCACAACGCCTATCTGCCGCAGCTGCGAAATGTTTACGCGCCGATTGACCCCTCCATTGAATACCCCATGGGCTTTAACGCCGACAACAACATCCGCTCCATGAATATCACGAAGTGGATCGTCGACCCCAACGAGGACAGTCTCGAGAAGCTTGTAAATGTGTACGACGTTCTTTCTGACGAAGAATGCAACATTGCGCTGATCTTTAATCGAACCAGCGAAAGCACCGAGGTATTTCTCGCAGTCGTCAATAGCGACAATGCCCGCGACAACATCGACGCCGATAATTTTTCCCGGCGCATGTCGGATGCCTTGAGGGGCAACTTCCCCGGTTCCGAAGTGGGACCCGCCAACCGCGGCCTCATTCCGTGTCTAGACAATCGACGCTTGTCTTCGGTTGCCGCCGTTTCGAATATTCCAGCCGAAAAGAACGAGAAGTTCGTCACGCAAACCATTGAGAAAGTTCTTGACGGCATTGTGCCTGGCAGGCCGAGCGAAGACTACACTATCGTGCTGCTCGCAACCCCGATTCACGATATCGAATCGCGCAAACTCCGTCTCGCCGAACTCCACTCACTGCTGACGCCCTATGCCTCATGGACAACCAACTATACCTACCACCAAAACGACTCCATCGGATCGTCCGCGACGATTGGCATCAATGCCGGCGTGAGTGCCGGCAGGCAGGTGGGGAGCAATCAGGCTGTTGCTCAAAACTACAACGAAACGGACTCGACAAACGAGTCGACCTCAGAATCGAGCAACGAGAGCGTAACCGACTCGTCCACATCGACCGAAAGCATCACGGATACGGTCACCGACGGCAGAAATGAATCCTCGAGCGGAGGCGTTAACTTAGTCGTATCCGCAAGTCACACGGAGAGTTCGTCACACTCCACGTCCACGGCAACAGGCACAAGCTCATCTACCGGCAAAGCCATATCCAACTCGCTCGGCAAAGCCGTTACCAGCGGCGTTGGCAAGGCCGTCTCTAAAGGAGCGTCCGTAACTTCTGGCGTTTCGCAGGCCGTAAATCTTGGCGCCAACTTTGGTGGATCGTTCGCGCGCTCAAGCACGGTCACCGCTACCATCGGCGCCGACGAAGGCATCACGCAGACGTTTAAGAACTACTCCATCCAACACGCGCTCGAAATCCTTGAGCTGCAGATGAAACGCTACGACCTTGCCTCGGCGCTTGGTATGTGGGACTTTTGCGCCTACGTGCTATCAGAAGACCACAACGTCGCGAACAACGTTGCCCACACCTACCTCGCCCTCACCCAGGGCAAAGAGTCCTATATGTCTCAGGCTGCGGTAAACCTCTGGCGTGGAGACCTCGGAGAGCAAAGTGCCGACGCCGCGGCAATCTGCTCCTACCTTCGCGATTTGCGCCATCCTGCTTTTGCCCTCTCCCCCGCCCTGCTCGATCAACATCCAAGTTTTTCGGTTTACCCAGCAACGGTCGATGCAACAACTGCCCTTTCGGGCAAGGAGCTGGCCTACTCGCTCAACTTTCCCAAGAAATCCGTCCCAGGGCTGCCCGTTATCGAGTGTGCGTCTTTTGGACGCAATGTCTCAACGTTCGACGGCACGCAGCCCCAACAAGGCCTTTGCATGGGCAAGGTTTTCCATATGCATCGCGAGGAACGCATTAGGACGTTCCTGTCAAAAGACTCACTCGCCTTGCACACCTTTGTTACGGGCAGTACCGGCGCAGGAAAGACCAATACCGTCTGCCGCATCCTCGATCAGGCGCTCGATCAGCAGGTCAACTTTCTTGTCATTGAACCTGCCAAGGGCGAATACAAGGACGTGTACGGGAACCGCGAAGACGTAAACGTCTTTGGAACCAATCCAGAATTCACGCCGCTCCTGCGCATCAATCCTTTTAGCTTCCCGTCCGGCATCCATGTGCTGGAGCACCTCGACCGACTCGTTGAGATCTTTAATGTTTGCTGGCCCATGTACGCCGCCATGCCCGCCGTCCTTAAAGACGCTGTCGCCAGGTCATACGAAGACTGCGGATGGGATCTTGCCGCTTCTGATAACCCGTATGGAGCCGATCTCTTTCCCTGCTTTGCAGATGTTGCCCGCAACGTCCGCGAGATCCTCGACTCCAGCGAGTACGATGCCGAAAATAAGGGCGCCTACAAGGGGTCGCTGCTCACGCGTCTCAACTCGCTCACCAACGGGCTCAACGGCATGATGCTTTCGTCGAACGAAGTCGATGCTAGCGTGCTTTTTGACGCCAACACAGTCATCGATCTATCGCGCATTGGCTCCGCCGAAACAAAGTCCCTACTCATGGGTCTTCTTGTACTCAAACTTCAAGAACATCGCATGGCCGAGAAAAAAGGCATGAACCAGCCGCTTCGCCATCTGACCGTGCTTGAAGAGGCGCACAACCTGCTTAAGCGATCGTCGAGCAGACAAGGCTCGGAGAGTGGCGACCTGACAGGCAAGAGCGTCGAGATGATCTCAAATGCCATCGCCGAGATGCGTACATACGGCGAAGGCTTCATCATCGCCGACCAAGCGCCCGGCCTTCTCGATATGGCAGCCATCCGAAATACGAATACCAAGATTATCCATCGCCTACCCGATCTTTCGGACCGCGAGCTCGCCGGTCGCGCTGCCAACCTCAACGACCAACAGATCGTCGAACTGGCACGCCTGCCTAAGGGCGTTGCGGCCATTTACCAAAACGATTGGGTTGAGCCGGTGCTCTGCAAGATCGCCAAAGCAGAGGATGGCGAGCACTTTACATACAGCCGCCCCATCGACGATGTCGCAAGCAACCAGAGCGATGATGCCCTTGCCGTAGCGCGCATGCTGGCCTACGGAATCAGCATCGGAACCAAGACGGAGCTGCACAGCATTCGCGAACGGCTCGATCGCCTCCATATCGACGCGTCTACAAAGGTCAAGATCCTGCGCACCGTTCAAAACCCACCCGCCGAACCGCGCATGACCAAGCTGGGACCCATAATGAGCACACTGTTTCCCAACGTTGCCAAAGCGGTCGAGAACGAACGTGAGCGCAGCGATGAAGCCGAGCAATGGACAATGGCGGCGGATGCGGCACTCAGGTCCTCCATCGACCGCGATATCGACAGCCGCACCAGGCAGACCATCATCCAGGGCATCATGACCGATGTCCTGTATCTACAAATGCAAGATACCCAGGCATATTCTGATTGGCACAACTGGAACGAGAATAGCGAGGTGAGCTAATGGAGTTCAAGCAAATGAAAGACGGCGTGGCCAAGCTAGGCGATAAACTTGGGTTCGATCCCGATAAGCTCATTGGCCCCGAATCAAAGGAAACCAAGGCAGAGGTTAGCAATATCGACCGCGCGGACTCCATCAATCCTGACAAATTGATTGAATCCTCGGTGGAATCGTGCGACTACCCTTCTACTTATGAGGAACGGCTGGTCCATACGCCGACCATGGAGAACCCCAATGGCAAATGGTCGGGCGATCGAGGGGAGTCGATGTTTGTTCCCACAGTCGATAGGGTTTGCGAGATTCTTCGAAACAAAGGTCTTGAGGGCATCAATTACAAGGATGGAATTCCTGACTTCAACCCTATCTCTGAAGCGAAAGTAACCATACAAGGCATGAGCCAGCATAGGCTTTCGCAGATGGGCCAGAACGGCGAGCGCATTGTCGGCAACTATGAAAAAGCAGACATTGAATGCGCAAAGGCTTGGAACCTTGAGCAGCGCGATGGCAAAGATGATTGGATGCACCAGGATGTCAAGAATTGGCGCGAGGCAAATGGGTACACCTGGCACGAGCACAATGATATGAAGACGTGCTCTCTTGTTCCGACCGAAGTTCACGACGTATGCAGGCATCTCGGCGGCGTAAGCGAAATCAAAAATATACTGAATCAGATTGGCGGCTTCGATGACTAACGGCATGAATCTATGGGGCAGGGATTTCTCGCTCCCCGTCTATTACGAGTGCGACTCGGACCAAGACGTCCTCGACATTCAAAAGGAAGCAAAGGACGCCCTGCTTGCAAGCTGGGATACCGTTGAGGGCAGCAAGGAAGCGATCGAAGATTATTGCCTCGGAAGAGACGGCGATCAGATTGAGAGCCCCGTTACGAATATCTTTAGATACGTTATTCCGACCAGCATCGTGGTGCTTCGAAGCGATGATACTCGCAAAGCGGCACTCATGTGCAACTATCGCTTTGACCCCGAACACGGACTTGCTGCGGTATTTGAAAACGAAAAACTTACGGCCGTCGTTCCCCAAGACGAGCTCTAGGTCGATCATACGCAGACAGAAAAACGAAAACCGAGGCCGCTCCAGCACACACCGGAGCGGCCTCGGCCTCTTTTACGTATGCTCAGCGAGGTAGCTAAAATAGCCCCGTCCCAAATTAGCTACCCCAGTCCCTTTCTAAGTTGCGGTGTAATTCGGACTGTGTGGCGGGGGGGTTGGGCCCACCAGTCCGTATTTCCCCGCAACTGATGAGGGGACGTGGTTAGGCGACAGGCTTTGCGCGATGGATGGCCGGGAACATCACCGTGATGGCGAGGATGACGCCCACGACGGCGATTGCGCCACCTGCGCAGCCGATCCAGGCGATACCGGGACCCGAAACCACGGCGCCGCCGACCGCGGTGCCCGTGCCGATACCCAGATTGAACAGACCCGAGAAGATCGACATGGCGACAGCCGACGAATCCGCGGGCGTGTACTTGATGAGCTCGGCCTGAAACGCCACGTTAAAGGCCGTGGCGCAGCAACCCCACAGTGCGCAGACGGTAAGCACCAACACGAGCGCCGAGGCTGCGGGGGCCATAAGCAGCAGAGCCACCGGCACGCCGGAGAGCGTAATAGCCAAGAACGGGAAGCGATGCCCATCGAACAGGCGGCCAAACAGCCAGCTTCCGAGCAGACCAGAGCAGCCAAACGCCGTCAGCGTCATGGTGATGGCGCCCGCGTCGACGTGCGCGACCTGAGCCAGGAAAGGCTCGATATAGCTATAGCCCGCGTAATAGCCAGTTGCCATGAACACCGTGACCGCATAGAGCGCGATCAGGAGCGGGTTCTTGAGCAGCTCGGGCAGTTGCTTGACGGTAAAGCGCTCACCCGCCGACATGGCAGGAAACACGGTCGCTTGGTAGACGACCGCGACAGCAGACAGCGCCCCGACCACGGCAAACGTCATACGCCAGCCCACGGCCAGGCCAATGGCGCGACCGAGGGGCAGGCCGAAGATCTGCGCGATGGACGAGCCCGTAGCGATCATGCTGATGGCGAGCGCCCCATGGCGGGTGTCAACCAGGCGCGAGGCCATAATCGAGGCGACCGACCAGAACACGGCATGTGCGCAAGCGACCACCAGGCGCGCGCAGACCAAGATGGGATAGGTCGGTGCCACAGCAGACAGGAACTGACCGAGCGAGAACACGGCCAGCACGCCCAGCAGCATCCGCTTGAACTCAAAGCGCGATGCGAACACCATGAGCGGCAGCGACAGCAGCATGACGCCCCAGGCATAGACCGAGATCATGATGCCTGCCTGGGCCTCGGTGAGCGAGAACGACGCGGCGATATCAGTCAAAAGGCCGATGGGCATAAACTCCGACGTGTTGAACACGAACGCACAGCAGGTGAGCCCGATAAGCGGGAGCCACTGCTTAAGCGTTATGCCGTCTTGCCTTGACTGACTCATATATAACGTCTCCAATCATTTTGAGCGGAGGCGATTATATAGCAACGGCCTTGCATCCGTCAGTACAGATGCAGGGCCGAAAACAATTCGATACACAGAGGTTGCGCCGTCGATACATAACTAAGCCAACCCCAGCAATATGCCCGCCGAATGCACGACAAACGCCACGATCCAGGCGACCGTCACCTGAAACGCGAACACGGCAACGGCGTAGCGCCCACCCAGCTCACTCTTGACGGCGCCGATGGCAGCCACGCAGGGCGGGTACAGCAGCGTAAAGACCAGGAACACATAGGCAGTAAACGGCGAAAACATGGTCGACAGTGCCGCGGGTGACGTTGCACCCAAAAGCACGGTGAGGGTCGAGATGACACTCTCCTTGGCGATAAGTCCGGTGACGAGCGCCGTGGATGCACGCCAGTCGCCAAACCCAAGCGGCGCCAGCGCCGGCGCGATGATGCTGCCGAGGCCCGCAAGCAGGCTTTGCGACTGATCGGCGACCACATTAAAGCGAATGTCGAACGTCTGAAGGAACCAGATGACCACGGTAGCGGCAAAGATAATGGTAAAGGCCTTGGTAATAAAGTCCTTGGCCTTATCCCATGCCAGCATCACTGTCGTCTTGACGCTCGGCAGGCGGTAGTTGGGAAGCTCCATGATAAACGGCACCGGGTCGCCCTTAAATGCCGTGCGGTTGAGCACCAAAGCCGCGATGCAACCGACCGCAATGCCAATCAGATAGAGCGAGACCATGGCGGGAACCGTCGCCTGCGGGAAAAACGCTCCGCACAGCAGGCCGTAGACCGGCAACTTGGCCGAACAGCTCATGAACGGCGTGAGCATGACCGTCATCTTGCGGTCGTGCTCGGACGGCAGCGTGCGGGTCGACATGATAGCCGGCACGGTGCAGCCAAAACCGACGAGCATGGGCACAAAGCTGCGGCCCGACAGGCCAAAACGACGCAGCACCTTATCCATGACAAAGGCCACGCGCGCCATGTAGCCCGAGTCTTCCAGAATGGAGAGGAACAAGAAGAGCACGACGATAATCGGTAGGAAGGTCAGCACGCTGCCCACACCCGTAAGCACGCCGTCGACAGCCAGCGAGCGCACCACGTCGTTGGTGCCGAACGCCTTGAGGCCCGCATCGGCCGAG
Organism: Collinsella sp.; assembly: GCA_048205395.1. Lineage (GTDB taxonomy): Bacteria > Actinomycetota > Coriobacteriia > Coriobacteriales > Coriobacteriaceae > Collinsella. Next base: position 2,365 of record DBEWUK010000039.1, on the reverse strand, counting down.
GCGATGACGGCAGCGATGCCGTCCTCCATGAGTCCCTGCAACGCCGCGCCGATCACGCCAAACGTCAGCCAAAAGACGAGGCCCATGATCACCAGGAACGCCGGAATGGCTGTGTAACGACCTGTCAGGATGCGGTCGATCTTGACGGAGCGCACGTGCTCGCGGCTCTCGTGCGGCTTGACGACGCAACGCCCACACACGTCGCCGATAAAGCTAAAGCGCATATCGGCCAGCGCGGACAGGCGGTCGGTGCCGGCCTCGCCCTCCATCTGGGTAATGATGTGCTCGATGGCGTCGAGCTCGTTGCGATCCAGGTGAAGCGCCTCGGTCACCAGCTCGTCGCCCTCAACCAGCTTGGTCGCCGCAAAACGCACCGGGATATGCGCCGTCGCGGCATGGTCCTCGATAAGGTTGGCAATACCGTGGATGCATCGATGCAGCGCACCACCGTCTGGACCATCGGGCGCGCAAAAGTCCAAGCGGCCGGGGCGTTCGCGGAAACGCGCCACATGCAGGGCATGATCCACCAGCTCGCCGATACCCTCGTTGCGGGCAGCGCTAATGGGGACGACCGGCACGCCCAGCAGACTCTCGAGCAGGTTGACGTCAATGGCACCGCCGTTGGTCGTCACCTCGTCCATCATGTTGAGCGCGATGACCATGGGGCGGTCGAGCTCCATAAGCTGCAGCGTCAGGTACAGGTTACGCTCGATGTTGGTGGCGTCGATGATGTCGATGATGGCGTCGGGGTTTTCGTCCAAGATGAATTGGCGGCTGACGATTTCTTCGCCCGTGTACGGCGACAGGGAATAGATGCCAGGCAGGTCGGTAACGCTCGCCTCGGGGTGGTTGCGGATGGCGCCATCTTTGCGGTCGACCGTCACGCCGGGAAAGTTACCGACGTGCTGGTTGGAGCCCGTCAGCTGGTTGAACAACGTGGTCTTACCGCAGTTTTGGTTGCCGGCGAGGGCAAAATGCAGCGGTGCGCCCTCGGGCACGGCCGTCTTTGCCGCGCGGGGCGAATACGTCCCCTCGCCGAGTGCCGGGTGCTCCGTCGTGCCGATTGCGGCGTTAGCGCGCGGACCTGTATCTGTGTCGTGGACATCTACGAGCTCAATGCGAGCAGCATCGTCCTTGCGCAGCGTCAACTCGTAGCCGCGTAGGCGAATCTCGAGTGGGTCGCCCATGGGGGCGTACTTCATCATGGTGACTTCGGTGCCCGGTGTTAGGCCCATGTCCAAAATATGCTGTCGAAGCGCCTGATCGTCGGATGTCACCGATGCGACAACGGCGTCCTTTCCAATCTCGAGTGTATCGAGTCTCACGCGCTCATCCTTTCGTTAGACGCGGTTAACCGTTTACCGGGGCTAACCAACTCGTAACGACAAATGATAACGCTCTGAACTATTTTATAAAGTCAAATACCGATGTTTACCTGCACAAACTTTATGCGGTGCGCCCCGAAAGCTCTTTGCGCATACCGCTCAGAGAGATCGAAACGGAACCCGACCGCGCAGTAGCGGTGAGTCGATCACCCTCGACCGATCCCGTGCATGTAAAGGGAGCCTTGCCCATCAAGACGTGGGAGATAGTACCCGAGAGCTCAAAGAAATCGCCCTCAGCGCGGGCACTCGAGAGAGCGATATTGAGACCCCTGACGTTTAGTACCGCCCTGAGCGCGCCGTCCACCCCATGTGAAAACGCCACCTCGCCGCGTTTACTCCCCACCGGCGTCTGGGCCGAAACCACATACGTACCCTCAAGCATGGCTCCTCCTCTGAGCAGGCTTTTTGAAATGGCCATCTAGTCTACTTTGCTGCGAGACGGCTTGCCCAGAAACTGCAAGCACATAACGACGTTCAACCAACAGATTGCTGCAAGGAGGACAAGCGTGCAAGGGGGGGCAGATTACATTTGGCACCACTTGCACCAACGGACGGGATGCGGAGCGACTGTGCAGATGGATTCCAGATCGCCGCTTCCTCCGTCCCCCAGCGAATCAAAACAAGTTGCGATGGAACAGTTCCTGTTTAATGCTTTAACCAGCAAAAGGGGGTGCGGACGATTTCTTGGACCGCGCCTAGGCGTATCCAAGCTTCCTGCGGTACTCCATCGGGCTCAGCCACCCGAGGGACTTCTTGATCCGCTCCTCACGATAGTACACGAGGTAGGCCTCGAGCCTGCCCATGAACTCCCCGGCCGTCACGCCCTCCCAGTCCCTGTAGCGGAAGAACTCGTTCTTGAGGCGCCCGAAGAAGCCCTCGCAGGCCGAGTTGTCCGGGCTGCAGCCCTTCGCGGACATGCTCCTGGCCAGCCCGTTCTCCTCGCAGATCCCGATCCACTCCGGCCAGCGGTAGTGGCCGCC
>DBEWUK010000036.1:0-70323 GCA_048205395.1 Collinsella sp. | reverse complement strand
TTCCTTACAGTTTGGTGTCATTACTGCTTGTTTAGTTTTGCTTTGTTTTGTGCTGCGTCTTGTATTAAAGGATAGCCTTCAGCTCAAGTATTCACTTCTTTGGATTGTTCTTGCATTGGTTTTGTTGGTATGCGGCCTCTTTCCGCAACCTCTTTACTTCATTTCAAGTTTATTTGGTTTTCAGACTCCAGCCAATTTTGTTTTTGTCTTAGGGTTTTTATTTTTGATATGCATTGTTCTTTCTATGGCATGTCTGTCAAGTAAACAATCTTCTGCAATTGCTAACTTAACTCAACGAATTGCATTGCTTGAAAAAGAGCTTGAATCAAAAAATAGGGAGTAATGCCATGTGCTTGGCAAAAGATCATACATTTGTATTGTGCGCATACGGCGAGTCTCCGTACTTGTCTGACTGTTTAGATTCTTTAGTGAACCAAAGCACCCGAAGTAATATCCTTATATCGACGTCAACTCCTAATTCCTATATTGATCGTATAGCGTCTAATTATTCGATTCCGGTAATTGTTAACGAGGGGTCGCCTAGCATATCTCATGACTGGAATTGTGCTATTGCGAATTCAAATACAAAGCTTGTGACTATAGCTCATCAGGATGATATCTATAGCTCTAGTTATACGGAAACTATGCTGCGGGCTATGAAAGAAGCGGATCGACCTTTAATCTTCTTTTCTAATTATGGTGAGATAAGAAATGGCGTATATGAAGAAAACCTCCTTATTCTGAAAATTAAGAGAATTTTACTTCGTAAGTTTGCTCGCCACGGCGCTCTTTCATCGGTTAAGGATAAAAGGGATATCCTGAGGTTCGGTTCCGCCATCTGCTGTCCTTCTGTGACATTTAATCTAAGCATCTTACAGACACCGTTATTTATGACAGACATGAAATGTGACTTGGACTGGGAGGCATGGGAAAGATTCTCGAAAATCGACGGATCTTTCGTTTATTCTCCCGAGGTTTTAATGTTTCATCGAATTCATGAAGGCTCTGAGACCACGGCGTTGATTAAAGATGATACAAGGAGGTCGGAGGATGAAACTATGCTTCAAAAATTCTGGCCCAAGTGGTTTGCTCCAATAGTCTGTAGCCTGTATTCGCTTAGCATGAGAAGCAATTCTTTATGACGCTGCAACAATGCCGGCGTAAGTTGAACATTTATCGAGACGGAGTTGTAGAGTTATGAATCTAGATACCTTTACTGGTCATCTGAAACTATCTGATAGTTATCGAAAAGCTCTGACGTTTATCGTTTATCCACTTATAGCTGCACTCTCTCTTTGCTTGGGATTTTTCTACTATTGCGCCTTTAAAGCCAGCGCTATCGGATTGCCTGGGCTATGGCTCTCGGCTCTGCCCTTAATCGCCTGCTTGTTCGTTGGTGTCCTATTATTAATTAAAGAGCAGCACAATCCCGCAATTTGCTTTGTGGTGATTGGTGTGCCCGCTGTAACTGCTTTTGGCCTTTTCATGCTGCCCGCTAATGTTCCAGACGAGGCTTCTCATATTTGGCAGGCGGCCGCCTTATTGTCTCGTAACGGCAATGGCTTTGATGTTGTCTCTTGCTTCCAATTGGGTCAGTTTCCTTCATCGTACGCAGATTATTTTAATGCAATGACTCAGCCTACCGATTGGTCTAGCGTCTTTGTGTGCCATACGTATTTGGGGAGCTATTACCCTCATCTTTATTTAATTCCGGGAGTAATTCTAGGATTTGCGCAGCAAACGGGTTTCAATGCCTTTGTGGCCCTTTCAGTTTCGCGCGTGTGCGCTGGATTAATATATTGCTTCGCGGCTTATTGGATAATCAAACTGATGCCAGTTGGTAAAAATGCTGTTTTGATTTTTTTACTAAATCCCATTTTATTGCAGCAGGAAGCGTCTGTTTCGGCTGATTCTGTCGCAAACATTGTTGCCATTTTGTACGTTGCTGTAGTTGTTAAGATTTATGCGGACTCGTTGTACTCATATCGATCTCTGCTGGCGTTAATACTGCTATCCGTTTTACTGCTTCTTTCAAAGATAATGTTTTTCCCGTTGGTACTCTTGAATCTTATTCACTGGAAAAAACTTAAAGGAACAGACAGCTATATAAAGTTCATCTTTTCCTTCTTTGCGATAGCTTTTGTTGCGAGCTGTGCGTTCGTGTCTCTTTATCATGGTAGTTTCATGCCAGATTCTTTTGATTTGATGCGAGCGCCGCTGCATTGCGCAAAGGTCTTTATTAAGTCTATTTGGGAGATGGGGCCATTCTGGTTTCAATCCTATGCAGGTTACAATCTTGGCGCTCTTTCGATTAATGTTTGGCCATTTTGTTTTTGGCTTTACATCATTCTTCAGTCCGTTGTTCTGTTTTATAACGATGAGAATAATAAAAAATTATTCTGCAGTACGGATCGCTTTGTAATGATTGCTGTTGTATTCGTCAATTTCTTCCTGATTGTTATGACGATGAGGAACTGGACTCTTACTGTTGATAAGCGTGAAGATATTATCATGGGGGTCCAAGGACGATATTTATTCCCACTGGTCCTTCCGGTTCTGTTGAATATCTTGCGACCGATAAAATCAAGTTCTGAAGGACATGTCTTGCTTGGTTCTTCATTGATAATGAGTACTATTCTATTTGTTGACTTTATTTCAATTCTTTCTGCGTTTTAGGAGTTAGTGTTTCATGTTGAACCTTCTTGAGGGCATTGGTTACACCGTTAAAGAAGAGGGCTTTTATAACGTCCCCAAGAAGGTCTCCCATGTACTCTCAATGCATAGGCCTCGATTTGATTTTGGCTCTCGCCAAGACAATTCTTTTTTTGATGTTATTTTTATTAATGGATGTGATTATTCCGTTCCGCATCCTATTAGGTACCGTGTCGATCATCAGATTGAGGAACTTGAGGCTGCCGGCTTAACGGTCCAAAAGGTTAATGCCTGGGAGATGGAAAAGGATATTCTTAGGCATGCGCGTACTTTTATTATTTTCCGTTGTCCCCTAAGTGATGAAGTTGAATCTTTAATTAGGCAGGCAAAAAAACTCAATAAGCGTGTTATTTATGACATTGATGATTTGGTTATCGACACTGATTATACCGATTCTATTCCGTTCGTTAATGCAATGACTGCTCATGATAAGTCTTGCTATGACGATGGAGTCAGGCGAATGGGTGAAACACTGAAGCTTTGCGATTGCGCTATCACTACTACTGAGGGTATGGCGGAAGAACTAAAAAAATATGTTCCCAGGGTCTATATAAATAGAAATGTAGCATCTGAATCGATGATTGATTATTCGAATATTGCTATCTATCGTCGAGATGTACTCCCCAGCTTGCAAAGCTCAAGCGTCTTGCCCGAGGATAGGGTTCCCTATAAGCGAGCGGTTGAGCGAAGGGATGAAAAACAGAAAACTCAGGAAATCAGAATCGGCTATTTTAGCGGAAGCATTACCCATAATGCAGATTTCAATTCAGTGCTCCCAGCATTATCTAAGGTAATGGAGACTCATCACAACGTCACCCTGATGGTGGGCGGGGAACTCGATGTTCCTGATGACTTGATGCCATTTTCTGAACGTATTGTCACGTTCCCATTTTGCGATTGGCGTCGGCTTCCAAATTATATAGCTTCCTGTGATATCAATATCGCTCCTTTGGAGAATACTCTATTCAATCGAGCTAAATCCGAGAATAAATGGATTGAATCATCGCTTGTTAAGGTTCCTACGGTTGCTAGCAATGTTGGCGCCTTTAAGAAGATGATTCAGGATGGCGTTACTGGATTTCTCTGCGATTGTGTTGAGGACTGGTGTGCTGCCCTCAATCGTCTGATATTAGATTCTGATCTTAGGAAGAGCGTCGGCGAATCTGCATATTTATACTGCCATGAGCACTGCACTACTGTTTCGGCTGCTAAAGCAATCCGAGATATTATTGTAAAAGAACAATCTCCCAATCTCGCAATGGTCATGCCGAGCGTGAATACTAGCGGTGGTGTCTTAGTCGCCCTTAAGCATCTGTGCATTCTTCAAGACGCTGGCGTTGATGTATTGTTGCTTAATACTGATGATTCAACAAAGTGGCTTGAAGTTTTCGGACATCGTATTCCTGTTCTTAATCGTGTCGTTCCTAGCGGTAAGCTCGATAAATGTCCTTTGTCGGGTGCAATTGATACCGCAGTTGCAACCCTTTGGGACACTCTTGATTTTGTTAGGCGCTATCCACGTATTGGTAAGAAAAAGTACTTGGTCCAGAATCTGGAGACCGATTTTTATCTTCCAGGAGATAGACTGCGCCTTCAAGCAAATGCCACGTATTTGAATAATGATATTGACTATTTGACAATTTCGCCTTGGTGTGAGGAATGGCTTCAGGACAGGTTCGGTCAGGATTGTAAGTCTGTGCCAAACGGACTTGACCTTGCTGCGTTCCCTCATTCTGTGCGCGATTTTTCTTTGCCCAAAATTAGGATTCTAATTGAGGGGGATTGCGGTTCTGATTATAAAAATGTTGATGAAGCTTTCAGGGTAGTGGAAAGGCTTGACTCTGAAAGATATGAGATTTGGTACATGAACTACACTGGTAAAAAGAAGCCTTGGTACCGTATTGATAATTTCCTCGGTAGAGTACCGCATGATCAAATATCAGACATCTATAACCAGTGTCATATTTTATTGAAGACAAGCATTCTCGAAAGTTTTTCATATCCCCCGCTGGAGATGATGGCGACCGGCGGCTTTGTTGTTGCTGTTCCCAATGGAGGTAATGCAGAGTTCCTTCGCGACGGATTGAATTGCTTGCTTTATGACCGGGGAGATATTGATGCTGCGGTGAGCTGCATTAATCGCATCGTTAATGATCACGGTCTTCGTAAGACGCTGTATGACGGGGGATTGAAGACTGCGGAGGAGAGGGACTGGTCAAAACTGACGGATAGAGTCGTTCGCCTATATGACTGATACTATAGTTTTAATGTGATGGATGCATACTTGCGGCAACGTAGACCTTTAAGTTAACGTTGCCGCAAGCATGCAATGTCTGGCTGCTTTATTTTTTAAGGAGTTATGTTATGAAAGGCATCATCCTCGCCGGCGGGTCTGGCACCCGCCTGTACCCGCTCACGCTCGTTACCTCCAAGCAGCTGCTGCCGGTCTACGACAAGCCCATGATCTACTACCCGCTCAGCACTCTCATGCTGGCGGGCATCAGGGACATCCTGGTCATCTCAACGCCGACGGACCTGCCCAACTTCGAGCGCCTGCTCGGGGACGGCTCGCGCTACGGCGTGAACCTCTCCTACGCGGAGCAGCCCTCGCCGGACGGCCTCGCGCAGGCGTTCACCATCGGCGAGGAGTTCATCGACGGCGAGCCGTGCGCGCTGGTGCTCGGCGACAACATCTTCTACGGCAACGGCCTGTCGCGCCACCTGACGCGCGCCGTCCAGAACGCCGAATCGGGCAGGGCCACTGTCTTCGGCTACCACGTGGACGACCCCGAGCGCTTCGGCGTCGTGGAGTTCGACCGCGAGGGGAGGGCCGTCTCCATCGAGGAGAAGCCCGCCGAGCCCAAGAGCTCCTACGCCGTCACCGGCCTGTACTTCTACCCGGGCGACGTGGCCGCCAAGGCCCACGAGGTCAAGCCGTCGGCCCGCGGGGAGCTGGAGATCACCACGCTCAACCAGATGTACCTGGAGGAGGGGACGCTGTCGGTCGTGACGCTGGGCCGCGGCTACGCGTGGCTGGACACCGGCACCATGGAGAGCCTGCACGAGGCCGCGGAGTTCGTCCGCGCCGTGGAGCACTCCCAGGACCTGCCCGTGTCCGTGCCCGAGGAGATCGCCTGGGAGAACGGCTGGATCACGACCGCCGAGCTGGAGGAGGCCGCGAAGGCCTACGGCAAGTCGGTCTACGGGCAGCACCTGAAGAAGGTCGCCGCCGGCGAGATCGTCAACAGCCCGCGCGAGTACTAGCGCCAGCTTGTTTTCTTTTAGGGGTCACCGTTTATCTGGTGGCCCCTTTCGTTATGATTACGTTGACCATAAAGATAATATGATTGGGAGTGGATGTGTTAAGCGTCTACTTTGGCGATATGCCAGAAGCGATTTACAACACAGCGACATATTTCAAAAACTCTTACCGGTCTACTTGGATTACGGATCCCTATGCAGTCTCGATAATTAAAGATGTCGATCGATCGGATGTTGTCTCCGAAAACGTCATCGAAAGCCCCGTGCTTGGATCCATCTCCCCACTCCAGCTTTCTGGTGGCGTGAAAACGCTGCTGCTTATGAGATTTGATCGTAAGCATATTTTTAACGCCTCTACCTGTGGTGACAACTGTGCCAAGTGGATTCTTGACATGGCGAAAGACCGCAAGCTCGTTGTGAATCTCTATCATGTGATGGACTTTGGTCGCGAGGATTTTAAAATTAAAGTCGTGAATAGCGGCCGAATCGTTCACAACATGGCCGAATTGATTCACGAGTCGATTCCGTATCTGTAGGTACTGCTTATGAACGGTTCGCATCTCGTTAAGATTTCCCGCCGCAGGGGAACTAAGTACACATTTACCATCAAGCGGAACATCACTATTGTGCGTGGCGATAGTGGCACGGGTAAGACGACACTGTTTGACATGGTCGCAGACTACATGCGAACGGGCGAGCAGTCGGGTGTCTCCTTGCAATGCGATTGTCCCTGTGTCGCCCTGACCGATTATGATTGGCGAAACCAGCTTTCGTCCGTTCATGACTCGATTGTATTTGTCGATGAGGGCTTAAAAGAGATCCATTCTGATGAGTTTGCCCATCATGTGCTGTATTCCTCGAATTATTTCGTGCTGATCTCAAGGGCTGATTTCCCCAATCTTCCGTATAGCGTGGATGAGATTTACAAGATTAAGACGAGCGGAAAATACCATTCCTTCGTCCCTGTTTATCAAGATCGCGGAAATCATCGTTATGCTATTTCCCGATCGGCGCCAAAACAGGACTTTTCTATCCTTCTATGCGAGGACAGTAAGTCTGGTTTCCAGTTCTTTGAACGGCATTTCGCTGATAGTGAGCTTACCTGTGCTTCGGCCATGACGAACAGCGCGATTTTGGGCTGGTTGGATCAGCATTTCGACGATCGCGTGTTTGTTGTCGCGGACGGAGCGGCATTTGGGTGCTATGCGGACCGCGTCCTTAAGCTGCAAGACATTCATCGCGATACTGTTACGGTTTGTCTTCCCGAGTCATTCGAGTGGCTTCTGCTGAGCTCTGGCGTAATTTCAGGGTTAGATGTTAAGGCGGTTTTGGAAACCCCAGAAGCCTTTGTAAACAGTGAGAAGTTTAAAAGCTGGGAAGACTTCTTCTATAAGTACTTACGCGATAAAACTGGGAATTCGGTCTTCCGGTACGACAAAGACTGCATTCCGGAGGCGTTTTGTAGGGGAAGTAATTCTGCGAAGGTCATGGCTCTTATCGCATGCCGAAATGTCCGATAGTTTTGTTGAATAGTGTCGCGGCGTCACTTCCTGCGGCATACTAAAGAAGCTGTACTTGCTTCAGATTGGATTTTCATGTCTGAGATTTTTGAACCTAAGAACATCATCGTCACGGGCGGTTGCGGCTTCATCGGCAGCAACTTCGTGCACTACGTGGTGAAGAACCACCCGGGCGTCCACGTGACCGTCCTGGACAAGCTGACCTACGCCGGCAACCCCGAGAACATCGCGGGGCTGCCCGAGGACAGGGTCGAGCTCGTCGTCGGTGACATCTGCGACGCGGAGCTGCTCGATAGGATCGTCCCCGGCCACGACGCGATCGTGCACTACGCCGCAGAGAGCCACAACGACAACTCCATCGCCGACCCGGAGCCGTTCCTGCGCACCAACGTGGAGGGCACCTTCCGCCTGCTGGAGGCCGTCCGCAAATATGGCGTCCGCTACCACCACGTCTCCACCGACGAGGTCTACGGCGACCTGGCGCTCGACGACCCGGCGAAGTTCACCGAGGAGACGCCGTACCACCCGAGCAGCCCGTACTCGAGCACCAAGGCCAGCTCCGACATGCTGGTCCGCGCCTGGACCCGCACCTACGGCCTGCGCACCACGATCTCCAACTGCTCCAACAACTACGGCCCCTACCAGCACGTGGAGAAGTTCATCCCGCGCCAGATCACCAACATAATCGACGGCGTGCGCCCCAAGCTCTACGGCCGCGGCGAGAACGTCCGCGACTGGATCCACACCGAGGACCACTCCTCGGCCGTCTGGGACATCCTCACGAAGGGCGAGATGGGGGAGACCTACCTCATCGGCGCCGACGGCGAGAAGAACAACATCACCGTGCTGCGCATGATCCTGGAGGCGATGGGGCGCGACCCCGAGGACTTCGACTGGGTCGCCGACCGCCCCGGCCACGACCGCCGCTACGCCATCGACTCCACGAAGCTCCAACGCGAGCTCGGCTGGAGGCCGGCCCACACCGACTTCGCCGAGGGCCTGAAGCAGACCATCGACTGGTACGTCGAGAACGAGTCCTGGTGGCGCCCGGCCAAGGAGGCCACCGAGGCCCGCTACCGCGCACAGGGCCAGTAAGACCGCATCCCGACGAACCGCACCGCGGGGCGCCCGCAACCTGAACCTCTTCGATAGGAGCTTTTCCCACATGGCAGACATCGCATTCGAGAAGGACCTCTCCGTCGCCGAGACCGGCATCGAGGGCCTCAAGGTCGTCGACCTCGCCGTCCACGGCGACTCGCGCGGCTGGTTCAAGGAGAACTGGCAGCGCGCCAAGATGACCGCCCTGGGCATCCCGGACCTCCGCGTCGTCCAGAACAACATCTCCTACAACGAGAAGAGGGGCGTCACGCGCGGCATCCACGCGGAGCCCTGGGACAAGTTCATCTCCGTGGCCCGCGGCTCGGTCTTCGGCGCATGGGTCGACCTGCGCGAGGGCAGCGAGACCTTCGGCAAGGTGTTCACCTGCACGCTCGACCCGTCCAAGGCCATCTACGTCCCGCGCGGCGTGGGCAACTCCTTCCAGGCCCTGGAGGACGGCACCGCCTACACCTACCTGGTGGACGCCCACTGGTCCCTTGAATTGAAGAGGACCTACACCTTCGTGAACCTCGCCGACCCCGAGCTCGCCATCGAGTGGCCCATCCCGCTGGGGGAGGCCACCGTCTCCGAGGCCGACCTCAACCACCCGATGCTGAAGGACGTCGTCCCCATGGCGCCGAAGCGCACCCTCGTCACCGGCTGCAACGGCCAGCTGGGCCGCGCGGTGCGCGCGCTCGCCGAGGAGCGCGGCGTGGCGAAGGACTTCGACTTCTGCGACATCGACACCTTCGACATGTCCGACCCGGCGGCCTATTCCGAATACGACTGGTCGCTCTACGGCACCGTGATCAACTGCGGCGCCTACACGGCCGTCGACAGGGCCGAGACCCCCGAGGGCCGCGCGACCGCCTGGAAGGCCAACGCGACCGGCCCCGCCCTCCTCGCCCGCATCTGCGCCGAGCACGGGATCACCCTCGTGCACGTGTCCTCCGACTACGTCTTCGACGGCACCGCCGAGGTCCATGACGAGGACGAGCCCCTCAGCCCGCTGTCCGTCTACGGCCAGACCAAGGCCGCCGGCGACATCGCCGTGGCCGGGTGCCCGCGCCACTACATCATGCGCAGCTCCTGGGTCATCGGCGAGGGCCACAACTTCGTCAAGACGATGAAGTGCCTGTCCGACCGCGTCGCCGACCCGGAGGACAAGCTGGAGCAGGTCACCGTCGTGGACGACCAGCTGGGACGCCTGACCTTCACGCGCGACATGGCGCAGGCCATCTTCCACGTGCTGGACGCGAAGGCCCCCTACGGCACCTACGACTGCACCGGCTCCGGCGCCGTGAGGAGCTGGGCGGACATCGCCCGAGCCGTCTTCGAGGCCGCTAACGGCAACGGCGACAGGGTCGTGCCGGTCAGCACCGCCGACTACTACGCGAGTGCCGCGGGCCCCATCGCACCGCGCCCGGTCCACTCCGCGCTCGACCTGTCCAAACTCGAGTCGGTCGGGTTTCACATGCCCGACTGGGAAGAAGAGCTGGGGGAGTACCTCAAGACGCTCTAGTCGCCGCTATTGAATTGACGAGAGTAAAAAAGCCGCCGTTCTTTTACGGCGGCTTTTCTTGTTGGTGGCTATCTATGCAGTGGTGCCAATAGTATTTTGCGGAAGATCTACCTCTCGCTTGGCTTGGAAGTAGGTTGGCCGGGCTGGTCGTCATAGGCGTATTTGCTGTACACGTTGACCTCCCACTGCTTTTTTTCGACCTTTGCCACGGAATCGAGGATGAAGCCGGTCGCGAGGCTCAGGCCGCACAGGAACATAAACGACGCGGCGAGCATGGCGGTGGGGAAGCGCGGAACGAGGCCGGTCTGGAAATACTCGACAACGATGGGCGTGCCCAGGGCGAGGCCGATCACCGCAAACAGAAGCGCAACCAGGCTGAAGAACTTCAGCGGGCGGTAGTCCTTGAACAGCGTGCCGATCATCGCGACGACTTTAATGCCGTCGCTCACGGTATTGAGCTTGGACTCGGAGCCTTCCGGACGGTCGCGGTACTCGATGGGTACATCTTTGATGCGCCAGCGGTGGTCGACAGCGTGAATCGAGAGCTCGGTTTCGATCTGGAAGCCCTCGGAAAGCACAGGGAAGGTTTTAACGAACGGGCGGCTCATGGCGCGGTAGCCGGTCATGACATCATCGAAGCTGTAGCCATAGATCCACTTGATCATGGCACGGACCAGGTTGTTGCCAAAGCCGTGGAAGGCACGTTTGTTCTCCTCGGCATAGGTGCCGTTGGAAAGACGGTCGCCCACGGTCATGTCGGCCGTGCCGTTGAGGATGGGCTCGCAGAGGGCTTTGGCCGCCTCGGCGGGGTAGGTGTCATCGCCGTCGACCATCAGGTAACAATCGGCATCGATGTCGCGAAACATCTGACGGCACACGTTGCCCTTTCCCTGACGCGGCTCAAAACGCACCATGGCGCCGTGCTCGGTGGCGATGCGTGAGGTATCGTCCGATGAGTTATTGTCATAGACATAGACCGTCGCTTGCGGAAGCTCGCGGTGAAAGTCGTCGATGACCTTACCAATCGTGAGCGCTTCGTTGTAGCAGGGGATGATGACGGCGATGGATTCAGAATTCACTCAATGCTCCTTATACATTCAATCCTTGAAAGTATAGCCGTTTGGGCTTGGCATCCTGAGATGTGGGTTAGTTCTCCAGTTTTGCTGCGCGAATCGTTTGCGGGGCCGTCGGGTCTATACTGTTCGTTTGTCAACGATTACGAGTAAAGGAGTTGCATCCGTGTCGGATCAGACAAAGCAACAAGAAACTCGCAGTCTGCCTGCGACGTTTGCTAAAAACGAGTTTGAGAAGGACGCGTTTATCCTTCGTCAGCTGGTTACCAAGGACTTCAAGATTAAGTATCGTCGTAGCGTTCTGGGCGTTGCATGGTCGGTGCTCAACCCGCTGCTGATGATGATCGTCATGGCCATCGTGTTCTCGACGATTTTTGCCCAGGGCCGCAATGGCTCGATTACGCCCGAGATGTACCCGCTGTACTTGATCGTGGGTAACGTTACCTTTGCCGTCATGTCCGAGTCTACGAACCAGGCTCTGACGTCGATCGTGGGTGCTGCCCCGCTGCTCAAGAAGGTTAAGGTGCACCGCTGGGTCTTCCCGGTGCAGAAGGTGCTCTTCTCGCTGGTCAACTTTGCCTTCTCGCTGGTCGCCGTCGCCATCGTTATGCTGTGGTTCCGCGTTATGCCTTCTTGGCACCTGATTCTGCTGCCGGTCTGCCTGCTGCTGCTTATGTGCTTCTGCATGGGCCTGGGCATGATGCTCTCTGCCCTTACGGTCTTTTTCCGCGATGTCATGCATCTGTGGAGCGTCGTCATTACGGCTTGGACCTACATTACGCCCATCTTCTGGACGACCGACTTCGTTGCGCAAATGCCGCATCTCGTGCGCATTCTGGTCTATGCGAACCCCATGTATAACTACCTGCAGTTTATGCGCGATATCTTCCTGTTCCAGACTACGCCCTCGCTTATGACGTTTGGTATGTGCGTCGCTTGGGCGGTTCTTGCGCTTGTTATTGGCTACACCGTGTTCCATAAGTCCGAGCGCAAGTTCATCCTCTACATCTAAGGAGTGCTGTGATGACTGAATCTGTTGTTGATTACAGCGAGCAGCCTCTGGCTGTCGAGGTCGACGACGTCACCATGATCTTTAACATGGCGTCCGAGTCGCTGACCAACCTCAAGGAGTACTTCATCAAGCTTGCCAAGCACGAGCTGTTCTTTGAGGAGTTTAGGGCGCTCAAGCATATCTCGTTTGATATTCATCGTGGCGAAGTTGTCGGTTTGGTTGGCACCAATGGCTCCGGCAAGTCTACGATGCTCAAGATTATCGCTGGCGTGCTTGAGCCTAGCGAGGGCAGCGTTAAGGTGCACGGTAACATCGCGCCGCTGATTGAGCTTGGCGCCGGTTTTGACCCCGAGCTGACCGCCCGCGAGAACATCTATCTGAACGGCGCTCTGCTCGGCTATACCAAGGAGTTCATCGACGCCAACTTTGACGGCATTATCGAGTTCGCTGAGCTGCAGAACTTTGTCGATATGCCGCTTAAGAACTTCTCCTCGGGCATGGTGGCGCGTATCGCCTTTGCAATCGCGACGATTACCGAGCCCGATATTCTGATCGTTGACGAGACGCTGTCTGTCGGTGACGTGTTCTTCCAGCAGAAGTGCGAGGACCGCATCCAGCACTTTATCCAGAGCGGCGACGTGACGGTTCTGTTCGTTTCGCACTCCATGGAGCAGGTTGAGCGCATCTGCCAGCGTGCCGTTTGGATTGAGAAGGGTGACCTTCGCATGGACGGCCCGGTCGATGAGGTCTGCAAGGCGTACCGCGAGCAGTTCAACTAGGTTATAATTACTTGCGCCTGACAGGCTTGCGCTTGCTTGGGCGTGCGGTTATTTGCTCCATTAGCTCAGTTGGATAGAGCAGGGGACTTCTAATCCCAAGGTCGACGGTTCGAATCCGCCATGGAGCACCATCGTTTATTAAGCCCGGACCGCTTGATGGTCTGGGCTTTTTCGTCTTGTATGCTGCTGGAGCCGAGTGCGAGCAAGCCACCGCTGTTTGTTGGGGTTGGCATTTTACTTTTCGAGATACTCTTTCAGCAGCTCCAACGCATGGGCATAGCCCTGCAAGCCCTCGCCGGTGATGGTGGCGAAGCAGGCCAGGCGTGCGTAGCTCACCTGGCGGAAGTCCTCGCGGGTCTCGACGGCGCTGATGTGGATCTCGACGGCGGGGATGGCGACGGCTTTGAGCGCGTCGAGGATCGCCACGCTCGTGTGCGTGTAGGCGGCCGGGTTGATGACGATGCCGTCGACCTTGCCGTAAGCCTCCTGAATCTTGTCGACGATGCTGCCCTCGTGGTTGGACTGGAAGACCTCGACCTCGTCAAAGCCCTGCGCGGCGCCTGCCTCCTGGCAAATCTGGACCAGGCGGTCGTAGTTGTCGCTGCCGTAGATGCCTGGCTCGCGAATGCCGAGCATGTTGAGGTTGGGGCCGTTGATGACGAGTGCTTTCATGGCTGCTTCCTTTGCGGTTGAGCGGGCGGTGAGGCGGAATGAAAAACCACCACAAAGGGGCCTGTCCCCTTTGTGGTGGTTTTTGCTAGAGGGCTGGTGGAAGGGTGTCGAGGACGGCAGCCGCGGTGTTGGCGGCGCAGTCGCGTGAGTCGATGATGCAGTCGGCCCAGGCGCGGTAGCGCGGCATACGCTGCTCGGCCAGCTTGTCGATGCCATCGCGGGCGGTGATGGGGCGGCCCTTGTGGGCGAGCTCGTCGAGCTTGCGGTTGAGCATCACAATCTGGCTGTTCTGGTGCAGCAGCGGGTAGTTCTCGTCGCGTGTGACCACGCCGCCGCCGGTGGAGAGCACCAGGCCGCTGCGCTTGGAGATGTCGGCCAGCGCAGCCGTCTCCTGTTCGCGGAAGGCCGCCTCGCCGCGCTCGACTATATAGTCGGCGCAGGGCATCCCCAGGCGTTCCTCAAGCGCGCGGTCCAAGTCAAAGTGCTCGCGACCCGTGAGCTGGGCGATCTGCTCGCCCACGCGGGTCTTGCCCGAACCCGGCATGCCGATGAGCGCGATGTTCTGCTCGCGGTGAGACAGGCGCTCCGTTACGTCCAGGATGCGCTCGCGCGGGGTGGCTTTGCCGGTGTAGCGCTCAACAGCCTGTGCTGCTTGTGCCGCAAGCATGAGCAGGCCGCCGATGCAGGGGATGCCGCGGCGCTCGGCCTCGAGCATCAGACCCGTGCGGGCGGGGTTGTAGACAATGTCGATGACGCCCTCGAGCGCATCGAGGCCTTCGAGCGTGCAGGGAGCGTCGGGGCAGTGGGGGAACATGCCGGCAGGCGTGCAGTTGACGAGCAGCGCGGCATCGGATTGCTGCGCGATGTTGTCGTAATTGACCTCGCTCGTGCGACCCACGGGTACGACGATGGCGCCCAGATCGCCGAGCACCATGCTGGCCGTAGTGCCCGCGCCACCGGTGGCGCCGAGCACAAGGACCTTCTTGTCGGCAACTTCAACGCCCAGCTCCTCGACCAGACACTGAAAACCAAAGTAGTCGGTGTTGTCGCCGCGCAGGCGGCCATCGGGCAGGCGCGTGATGGTGTTGACGTTGCCCATGCGCTCGGCCAGCGGGCTCAGCTCGTCCAGGTATTCCATGACGGCACGCTTGTAGGGGATGGTCACGTTGGTGCCTTCCCATTCATCGCCCGTCATAAAAGCCTCGAGATCCTCGGGCTCGCGCTCAAAACGCACGTACTCGAGCCCAGCGAGCTCTTTGTAGATGGTCGGGGTGTAGCTGTGGCCCAGCACGCGGCCCAGCACGCCGTAGGGGCGGGTTGCGGCGGTATCGGTCATCTAGAGCACCTCCGTATAGCTGCCAAAGTAGGTGAAGCTCTCGCACACGTCGTCGATGGAATCGAGCAAGTCGTCGAGGGCCTTGCTGCCAAAGGGGCAGTCCAGGTCAAAGTAGAACATAAACTCAAAGTCGTGCCCGGGGATGGGGCGGCTCTCGAGCTTGATGAGGTTGATGTTGAGGGCGTAGAAGCGCTCGAGTACGCGATAAAGCGCGCCCGGCTCATTGGCCGTGGTGATCATGAGCGAGGTACGGTTGGCACCGGGATAGACGCGCGGTTCGCGACTGATGACGACGAAGCGCGTGTAGTTGTTGTCCGAGTCCTGAATGTTGGGCTCCAGCACCTCCAGACCGTAGAGTGCCGCGCAGCTGCGCGAGGCGATGGCGGCGACGTCGGTGCGCTCGGAGTTGGCGACCATCTCGGCCGACATGGCCGTGTTTGGGTACTTGGTGGCGTGCAGGTCGTGCGCCTCGATAAAGCTGGCGCACTGCGCGATGGCCTGGCCGTGGCTGTAGACCTCGCGTATGTCCGCGAGCTTGGTGCCGGGCTTGACGAGCAAGTTGTGGTCGATCTTGAGGCGAAGCGAGCGCACGATGTGGAAGTCGAACTGGGCGAGCAGGTCGTAGACGGCGTTGACCGATCCGGCTGTGGAGTTCTCGATGGGCAGCACGCCAAACTCGCAGAAGCCGTCGCGCACAGCGCGCATAACGCCTTCGAAGGTCTCGAAAAACGCGATGTCGGGCATGTCGAAGAGTTTGCACGCGGCGATCTGGCTATAGGCACCTTCCACGCCCTGGCAGGCGACGCTGGCAGTCTGGGGGAAGGGCGTGTCGAAGGCTACGGCCGTGGCGTGGGCCTTTTGCGAGACGGTGATGCCCTTGAGCTCGTTGATGTAGCGCTGCTGCTCGGCCTTGCTCATGCTCATGAGGAGACGAAACAGGGCGATGGTCTGTGCCTCGTAGCGCTCAGGCGCGCGGCCGGCGAGGTTGTTGAGTTTGGAGCGCTCGCGGGCGGGGTCGAAGACGGCCTTGCCCATCTCGATTTTTGACTTTGCGACCTCGGTGGCAATGTCCATGCGCTCGACAAAGCTGTTGAGCAGGGTGGTGTCAATGCCATCGATGGCCTGGCGAATATCGGCAAGGTCCATGGAGGTCCCTTTCACGTAACGGCTGAGTTGACAGGCAACCCAGGTGAGGCGGGTTAGAGCTGGGCGGCGTCCTCGAGGAGGGCGTCCCAGATGGCGAGGGCGGCGGCTGCTTCGGCTACGGGGACGGCGCGCGGAACGATGCAGGGATCGTGACGGCCGTGGACCGAGAGCTCGGCATTTTCCATGGCGTCCATATCCACGGTCTGCTGCTCGCGGCCAATGGAGGGCGTCGGCTTTACGGCCATGCGCCACATGACGGGTGCGCCTGTGGAAATGCCGCCCAGAATGCCGCCGGCGTTGTTGGACTCGACTGCAATCTCGCCGGTCTCGGCATCAACGCGGTACGGATCGTTGTTCTCGCTGCCGCGCATGGCGGCCACGGCAAAGCCCATGCCAAACTCCACGCCCTTCACGGCGGGAATGCCAAAGGCGATTTGCGCGATGCGGTTCTCGATGCCGTCGAACATGGGGTCGCCGATGCCCGCGGGAAGCCCGTAGATGCCGCACTCCACGATGCCGCCGATGCTATCGAGTTCGTCGCGCGCGGCTAGGATCTCCTCGCGCATGCGGCCGGCTGCGGCGGCGTCAATGCAGGGCAGGTCGTTCGTAAGGATCGCCTTGCGGTCGGCCTCGCGATAGACCATATCGTCCATCGGCAGGTCGGAGATGCCGCCGATCTGCGCGACGTGCGCCATGACCTGAATGCCGCGGGCCTCGAGTGCCTGCAGCGCGATCCCGCCGGCGATGCACAGGGGTGCCGTCAGGCGGCCGGAAAAATGCCCGCCGCCGGCGACGTCGTGCATGTTGTGATACTTCACGCGCGCGGGGAAGTCCGCATGTCCCGGACGGGGCTTGCGGCGTAGCTCGGAGTAATCCTTGGAGCGCGTGTTGGTGTTCTCGATAATCGCGGCGATGGGCGCGCCGGTGGTGTGTCCATCGACCACACCGGCGATGATATGCGCGGCGTCGGCTTCGCGGCGCTTGGTTGCGGTCTCGTCGCGACCGGGGGCGCGACGGTCGAGGAAGGCCTGCAGCTTCTCCTGGTCCACGGCGATGCCCGCCGGGATGCCATCGAGCGAGCAGCCGATAGCGGGGGAGTGCGACTGGCCGAAGATGCTTAAGTGCAAGACGTTGCCAAAGGTCGAGGACATGCTATTCCTCCTCGAGCGTGACCTTGCCGCCCAGCAGGCGGTAGTGGTCGAAGAAATCGGGATAGGACTTGTTGACGGCCTCGGCGCCGTGGATCACGACCTCGCCGGTGGCACGGCTCGCGGCGATGGCGGCCATCATGGCGATGCGATGGTCGTTGTGCGAATCGACCTCGCCGCCGGTAAAGGCATCGACACCCTTGATGATGAGGTCATCGCCGGCAATGCGCACCTGCGCGCCCAGCGCGGTGAGCTCGCGGGTGGTGGTGACCAGGCGGTCGGATTCCTTGATACGCAGACGGGCGCAATCGCGAATAAAGGTGCGGCCCTGTGCCAGCGAGGCCACGGCCGAGATAACGGGTACCAGGTCGGGAATGTCGTGGGCGCTCATCTCAAAGCCGGCGAGCTTGTCGGACTGCACGGTGGCGGCGTTGGTGGAGCGCACGATGCGGGCGCCAAAGCGCGAAAGCGCGGCGAGCACGTTGCGGTCGCCCTGTGCGGAGCTCAGCGACACGCCCTCCACGGTGATGGGATCGGTGCCGATGGCGCCAGCGCACAGCCAAAAGGCAGCGTTGGACCAGTCGCCCTCGACAGCAACGCTGCCGGGCGTGCGATACGAGCCACTGCTCACGCGGAAGTTTGTGACCTCGGGCTGGCCGTCCTTGGCCGGAATACGCTCGACGTTGACCTCGACGCCGAAGGCCTTCATGGCCTGGATCGTCAGGTTGATGTAGGGGCGGCTCTCAATGAGGCCGGTTACCTGTACGCAGGAGGGTTGGGCGAGCAACGGGGCTGCCAGCAACAGGCCCGAGATGTACTGCGAGCTCACGTTGCCCGGCAGCACAAAGGTGCCCGGGCGCATGCGCCCGCTCGTTTTGAGCGGAAAACCGCCCAGACCCTGTAGGTCGCAGCCGGCGGCGATGATCTCGTCCGAGAGCGGGGACAGCGGGCGGGCGCCCAGGCGGCCCTGACCCACAAAGGTGGCCTCTGCCCCCAGCGCGCAGGCGACGGGCAGCATAAAGCGGAGCGTGGATCCGCTTTCGCCGCAGTCAAGCGTGCCGCCGGCAAGGGCCTTGAGCAGGCCAAACTCAACACTCTTCATGGTGGGGTGGACCTGGAAGCCGTCCTCGACGGTCTCGATGCGAGCACCCAGGGCCGTAAGGCAACGCACCGTAGCCTCGATGTCGGCGCAGGTGGTGTTGCAGGTGACGTGTGTCTCGCCGTTGGCAAGCGCAGCGCAGATGATGAGGCGATGCGCCATCGACTTGGACGCGATGGCGGGAACGGTGCCCTTGAGCGGGGACGGGGTGATGCGGGCTAGCATGCGGATGCGTCTCCCTTCTGGCCGAGGCCCTCGGCAATGAGTTCGTGGAAAGTGGAAAGCGGCGTGCGGTCGATGCCGCAGCGGCCAATGCCGTGCGGAATCACCAGGTCGATGGTGTCGCCCGTGCGTTTCTTGTCGTGGAGCGCCTCGGCAAAGACGGCATCGGCGGAAAGCTCGCAGCGGGTCTTGAGGCCGTGGCGGGCGCAGAGCTCCTCAATACGACCGGGCAGTGCAGTATCGCAAACGCCGTGCAGGGCCGCGGCGCGCGTGATGATGCCCATGCCGATCGACACGCAGTTGCCGTGTCCCAGCTCAAAGTGCTCGCAGGCCTCGACGGCGTGCCCGGCGCTGTGTCCAAAGTTGAGGAGCTTGCGTTGGTTGGTCTCGCGCTCGTCGGCGACGACCACGGCGCGCTTGATGTCGATATTGCGGGCGATGATGAGCGCTACGCGGGCCACATCGCGGTTGAGCAGCTCCAGCGTGAGCGGGGTCTTCTCCAGTTCGGCAAAAAGCTCCGGGTCGGCGATCACGGCGTGTTTCACAACCTCGCCGCAGCCGTCGGCGAACTGCTCGGGCGTGAGGGTGGCCAGGCACCCCACGTCGGCGATAACCACGCTCGGCTGCCAAAAGGCGCCGGCCAAGTTCTTGCCGGCAGCCAGGTCGATGGCGGTCTTGCCGCCCACCGACGAATCCACCATGGCGAGCAAGCTCGTCGGGATCTGCACAAACTTGCAGCCGCGCATGTAGGTGGCGGCCGCAAAGCCCGCCACGTCGCCCACGACGCCGCCGCCGAGTGCCACGATCACGTCGGAGCGTGAAAGCTCGTGCTCGGCCACAAACTCCAAAATGGCAACGTAGGTCTCGGCGCGCTTTTGTGCCTCGCCGGCCTCGAAGGTGAAGATGCTCACTTCGTAGCCTGATGCCTCCAGGCTCTGCTTAACGGGCATCTGGTAGAGCGGGCCTACGTTGGTGTCCGTCACGATGACGGCCTTGGTGCCGCCGGCAGTGGCGCGCACGAGCGGTCCCGCCTGCTCCAGCAAAAACGTGCCAACATGCACCTGGTAGGGGCGTGCAGTGTCGATATCGATGGTAATCGCCATAAGCTATGGTCCTTTCGACCTGGCGTGATAGGTGGTCTAGTGGGAGGCCTCGTCGTCGAGTGCGCGCTTAATGCGGTCGCCCTCGGCAAGAAGATTCTCCAGATAGCGCTGGTCGCGGTTCTTGAGCGCTCGGCTGTAGGCGTCAAGCGACTCGATCAGATAGTCGATCTCGAAGGCGAGCGCGTCGGCGTCGTCGATCATGAGCTCGGACCACATTTGCGGGTTGAGGTGCGCCACGCGGGTGAGATCGCGGTAGCTACCGGCCGAAAAGCCGTGGTGGACCTGGGCGGTCGGGCTCTTTACGTAGGCGTTGGATACCACGTGCGCAAGCTGGCTCGTGAAGGCGATGACGCGGTCGTGCTCTGCGGCGCTGGTCACGCTGAACTTGCCAAAGCCCAAGGGGCGCACCATCTCGCGCACCTGGCCCAAGAGCTCCAGCTTAAGGGCATCGTCTACCGCGGGCGGAACGAGCACCAGGGGAGCGCCCTGGAACAGGTCGGCACGAGAGTTAGCGTAGCCCGAGAACTGGGTGCCCGCCATGGGGTGCGCGCCCACAAAGTAAAAGCCGTGCTCGCGGGCAAGCTCAAAGGCGCGCTCGCACACGATGCCCTTGACGCCCACGGTGTCGATCACCACGGGACCCATGATGGCGTCGGTGTCGGTGGCGTCGGCGAGCGCCTGGGCGTGCGCCTCGAGCCACTCGATGCATGCCTCGGGATAGCAGGCAAGGACGATGATGTCGCATTCGCCGAGTGTCTCGTCGTTGAGCTCTCCGGCGACAGTGCCCATGCTGGCGGCCGTCATGACATCGTCATCGGGGTCCCAGGCCAGCACTCGGACGCCCGCCTGCGCATAGCCGCGGGCAAAACTGCCGCCGATGAGGCCAAGGCCGACGATGCCGGCGCACTTGGGGCCGCCCTGGTTAACGCGCGCGTTTCTCACCGTACCCATGGGCTACTCCATGGTCTCTTGGCAGACAACCTCGCGGATGGCTCGGATGCGGCGCATGGTGTCGTCGAACTGATCGGGGGTGAGGGCCTGGGCGCCGTCGGACCAGGCGCGGCTCGGCTCGTCGTGGACCTCGATCTCCAGGCCGTTGGCACCGCAGGCGGTCGCGGCGAGCGCCATGGGCTCGACGTAGCGGGTGTAGCCGGTGGCGTGGCTGGGGTCGGCAACGACAGGCAGGTGCGACAGGTGGTGCAGCACCGGCACGGCGTTGAGGTCGAAGGTGTTACGGGTGCGGGTCTCGAAGGTGCGGATGCCGCGCTCGCACAGGATGACGTTGTCGTTGCCCTCGCTCATGATGTACTCGGCGGCCATAAGCAGCTCGTCGATCGTGCCGGACATGCCGCGCTTGAGCAGAATCGGGGTCTGGGTCTTGCCGACCTCCTTGAGCAGGGGGAAATTCTGGGCGTTGCGGGCGCCGATCTGCATGACGTCGATCTTCTTGTCCAAGAAGACCTGCACGTCGCGTGGGTCCATGATCTCGGTGACGATCGGCATGTCGAGCTCGGCAGACGCCTCGCACAGCAGGTCGAGGCCGGCGGGGCCCATACCCTGGTAGGCGTAGGGGGAGGTGCGGGGCTTGTAGGCACCGCCGCGCAGCATCGTGGCGCCGGCGGCCTTCACGCGGCGGGCGATGCGGATGAGGTTCTCGCCCTCGACGGAGCAGGGACCGGCGATGACCTGGAA
Source organism: Collinsella sp. (assembly GCA_048205395.1). Taxonomy (GTDB): domain Bacteria; phylum Actinomycetota; class Coriobacteriia; order Coriobacteriales; family Coriobacteriaceae; genus Collinsella. Next base: position 48,928 of record DBEWUK010000036.1, on the reverse strand, counting down.
CTGGTCGCCGCCGATCTTGACGCCGTGGCCGCAGTCGATGACGGAATCCTCGGGGTGGAACTTGCGGTTGGCGCGCTTGAACGGCTCGGAGACGCGCTGCACGCGCTCGACGACATCCATGGACTCGAGCAGGAACGGGTCGATCTTGGTCGTATCGCCCACCAGGCCGATGATCGTTTCGTTCTCGCCGCGTGAGACATCGGTCTTCAGGCCCTTTTTCTCAATCCAGCTGACGATATGGCCGACGGCCTCGTCGCTGGCGCTCTGCTTTAAAATTGCAATCATGGTGTGCCTCTTACCTCGATGGATAACCCTTGCAAAAACGGCCCGCATCGCGAGCCGTGTATATATGGTGCATGAGAGTTTATACTATCTGACTCGCTTTTGCCTTCTAAAGTGGGCCGTTGCGCCGCGTCTTCCTCGGAATTGCAAAGCTTTTTCTTTTATTTTGATAGCCCGTGGTGCACTTGGGTATAATGCCAAACGTTGGCCCTATTAGCTCAGGGGATTAGAGCGTCTGCCTCCGGAGCAGAAGGCCGTTGGTTCGAATCCAACATGGGGCACCATCGAACGTAAGACCGTCCGAACCTCGCATGGTCCGGGCGGTTTTTCTTATACCGACGCGACGTGATGGGACGTGGTATGGCAGCAACGGATATCGAGCGCGGACTCTCGACCGCCGAGGTCGAGGAGCGCATCGCCGCCGGTAAGATCAACCGCAACATGGAGCTCAAGACCAAGTCGGTCAAAGAGCTCATCATCGAGAACCTCTGCACGCTGTTCAATTTGATCAACGTGATCTTGGCGTTCCTGGTCATTTTGACCGGTTCGTTTAAGAATCTGACGTTCCTGTTCGTGGTGTTCCTCAATACCGCTATTGGCGTCATTCAGTCCATGCGTTCCAAGAAGATGGTCGATAAGCTCACGCTGCTGACCTCCAAGAAGGCCATCGCGGTGCGCGACGGCGCCGAGGTGGAGCTCGACCTGGACCAGATCGTGCTCGACGACATCATCCGCCTGGGGCGCGGCGACCAGATTCCCGCTGACGCCGTGGTGGTTTCGGGCGAGGCGCTCGTGAACGAGAGCCTGCTGACGGGCGAGAGCGACCTTATTAAGAAGCAGCCTGGTTCTGAGCTCATGAGCGGCAGCTTTATCGACTCGGGCCTGCTGCGCGCCCGCGTGATCCATGTCGGCGCCGACAACTACGTGGCTAAAATTAATAACGAGGCGAAGTACGTCAAAAAGGTCAATTCCGAGATCATGAACGCGCTTAACGCCATCGTGCGCTTTGCGAGCATCATCATGATCCCGCTCGGTTTGGCGTTGTTTGCCTCGAGTGTGAGCGAGCTGTGGGATGCCGCGGGAACCCCGGGCGATAGCGCGCTTTCGTGGTGCTTCTCCGAGCTGTTGGCTGGTCATGTGCCTTCGTCGGCGCTGCTGTCCACGGTGGGCGCCCTGCTGGGCATGATCCCGCAAGGCCTGGTGCTGCTGACCTCGTCGGTGCTCGCCATCGCCACGGTGCGCCTGGCGCGTCGCAAGGTGCTGGCACAGCAGCTCTACTGCATCGAGACGCTCGCTCGCGTCGACGTGCTGTGCCTGGACAAGACGGGCACCATTACCTCGGGTCGTATGGAGGTCGAGGGCACCTACCCGCTGCCGGTTGAGGGTGTTGGCTTTGGCGTGGACTCGGACGAGGCGACTGTTCCCGTCGATACCACGGTGCTCGATTTTGCGCTGGCTAACGTCGCGCGTGCGACTTCGGCCGATGCCAACGAGACCTGCCAGGCGCTGCTCAGCTATTACGCCGATCGCCCGGTCGAGGTGTCCGAGCCGCTGTCGGTCATTCCGTTCTCGTCGTCTAAAAAATGGAGCGGCGCTTCTTTTGCGCAGGGCTCCTATGTGATGGGCGCCGCGCAGTTTGTGCTTTCGGAGCGTGTGTTTTCGCAGGTCGAGAACCGTGTCGCCGAGCTTGCCGATACCTGCCGCGTGCTCGTGGTGGCTCGCGTGGACGGCTTTACGCCCGATGGCGATATGGTGGGCGAGGCCGAGCCCGTTGGCTTTGTGACCATCCGCGACGAGATTCGTACCTCGGCGGCCGAGACCATCGGCTACTTTAACGAGCAGGGCGTGACCCTCAACGTGATCAGTGGCGACGACCCGCGTACGGTGTCGTCGATCGCGCGCGTGGTGGGCGTGCCGGGGGCGGACGCTTATGTGGACGCCACGACGCTCGATACGCCGGCCAAGCTCGATGCCGCAGTGGACCGCTACCATGTCTTTGGTCGTGTGACCCCGCAGCAGAAGCGCGAGCTCGTGCAGGCGCTCAAGCGCCGCGAGCACACCGTGGCCATGACGGGCGACGGCGTCAACGACGTGCTGGCGCTCAAGGAGGCCGACTGCTCCGTCGCCATGGCGGCCGGCTCTGATGCCGCGCGCAACGTGGCCGAGATCGTACTCGTCGACAACGACTTTGCCTCGATGCCCGCCGTGGTGGCCGAGGGCCGTCGCTCCATTAATAACCTGCAGCGTTCGGCCTCGCTGTTCCTAACCAAGACGCTGTTCTCGATGGGCCTGGCGGCGCTGTGCATCGCGCTGCCGCCGTACCCCTTCGAGCCCATCCAGATGACGCTCATCAACTTCTTCTGCATCGGCGCGCCGGGCTTTGTGTTGGGCCTGGAGCCCAACAATGCTCGCGTGAAGGGGTCGTTCCTGACGAACGTGCTCAAGCGGGCACTGCCGCCGTCGATTGCGGTCATTTTGGCTGCGGCGCTCGATATCTTTGTGGCGCGCGTGTTTGGCTTTAGCCAGCTCACGCTGTCTACGATGTGCCTGCTTACGTCGTGTGCGGCGAGCGTCAGCCTGATCTGGCGCATCTCGCAGCCTCTCACGCCCTTACGTGTGGTGCTCTTTGTGTTTGTAGTCGCCGGCATCCTGACGGGGGTTATCGGATTCCCGAAGCTGCTGTCTATTGCCAACCTGACGATGGGTCAGATGGTTATCTTGGCTGTCATCGTGGTCTTTACCTGCTCGGTGTTCTTTAAGCTCGCCACGATGATGGATTCGCTCAAGCCGCGTCGTCGTCATGCCGCAACTGGTTTTGGCCGCGGTGTGCGCGTCCGCCTGGGTCGCGGTGGCGGCAAGGTGAGCTCGACGGGTTCGACGGCCGAGCGTTTTGCCAAGCGCGTCGCCGCCGACATGGCGCAGCGCCGCGAAGATCGCACCGTTCGCGAGGCCGAGGCCCGCGCGCTCGAGGGCGTGGCCCAGGCCCAGCCCAAGAAAAAGAGGAGTGCCGGAGCCAAGCGCTCTCGCGTGACCAAGTCCGCCCAAGGCATCAAAGTCTCGATGCCAAGCAAAAAGAAGAAGTAGCTACGCGCCCTGGCGATGTTGAATTGGTGCCTTGTTCCTGTGGGGCCGTGGCGATGTTATGCTCTAACCTCGATTGTTTGAATTGCTTCGAAAAGAGGATGCCGTGATCTGCCCGCATTGCCTTAAGACTATCGAGGACGGCGCCTCGTTCTGCCCCTACTGCAACGCCTATGTGGGTCCGGGCGATGGTCCCGAGCACACCGAGTTCGTGTTCTGCGAGGGCTGCGGTGCCCGTCTTTCTCCGCATGATCGTACGTGCCCCAAATGCGGACGCCCCGCTCCGGGTATCCTCTCCGAGGACGCGGCCGCATCCGACCTGGCAGCGGGCCGCACGGCGGGCTTTCCGCGCCTAACGCAAGAGCAGATCGATACCGAGGTGCCTCATGCGCCGGCCTCTGCCGCTGCGGTGCTTTCGGACGCCGCCGACCCCAATGAGACCTGCGTGCTGCCTGCTTTCGATAAGGATTTCGGTATCCCCAAGGTCGATATTCCCACGCCCGTTTCCCTGCATGACGATGCTCAAAAAACCAAGCGCAAGGTGCACCCCGACGAGGACGCCTATCACAAGCACAAGCGTCATATCCCCAAGCCGCTCATCGTCATCGCGGTCCTTGCCGTCCTTTGCGGCGGTGCCTATTGGTTCGTGACGACCGATCCCGTGGGTGTCATGCCTGGCTTCTATGACCAGTTTGGCCAGGCCGCGCAGACGACCTTCCCTACGCGCCAAAAGGGCGAGGCGACTGAGGACGATACCAAGCAGGACGATTCTGCCGAGGTGGTCCAGGAAGAAACCGTGCTCACCGATGATCAGCTCTATACCAGGCTCGACGGTCTGTATCAGACCATCGTGTCCTACGGTGACGAGGACCAGATCGGCGAGGTCATCGATTCCTTTAACAACGGCTATCTCCGATCGCCGCTGTCCACCCGTCAGGAGCTGTCGCAGAGTGCCTACGCCCTGCGCGACCAGATCAAAAAGACGCAAGATGAGCTCAACAACCTTAAGTATCAGGACGATACGGTCTATGCGGACGACATCGCCCACTTAAAGCAGCTTGCCGAGTGGATGTATGAGCGCGTCGACGTGATCTGCCAGAGCTGGGATATCTCGCTGGCCATTCCCGATGGCGAGTCGATGAGTTCCCACCAAAGCGAGATCCTGGCGCCCATCGCACAGGGCGGCAACAGTGCGCTCAACCAGTACGACGCCAACGTGGGCTCCTGGAAGCCGCAGCAGCATTCCTAAAATTAGTTCGCCATAGTCGGCATAACCTACGTGCGCAATTGATGTAAGCCCATGCTTATTGCTACAATTCGTACAAATATGCTTTAAACGCACGAGGAAGGAACCACATGTTTGGTTTTAAGAAAGAGCTCTATACGCCCGAGTATCAGCTTGCCGGCGACGAGTGCGCCGTAATCGAGACGTCGAAGGGTACCATCAAGGTCAAGTTTGACGGCGAGGGCGCTCCCATTCATGTCGCGAACTTCTGCGAGCTTTCCACGATGGGTTTCTATGATGGCCTTAAGTTCCATCGCTATGTGCCCGGCTTTGTCATTCAGGGCGGCGACCCCAATACCCGTGATATGTCCGGCGCGGACGTCGCTGCCGGTCTTGAGGGCCCCGACGGCATGCCCGGTACCGGTGGCCCCGGCTACTGCATCAAGGGCGAGTTTGCTACCAATCCGCACAACAGCCATGTCGATGGGGCCCTTGCCATGGCGCGCTCCATGGACCCCGATTCCGCGGGTTCGCAGTTCTACTTCTGCCTGGGTGCCCAGCATAACCTCGATTCCGGTTACACCGTCTTTGGTACCACGGTCGAGGGTCTCGATGTGATTTCGCAGCTGCGTGCCGGCGACGAGATCGTCCATGTCGAGATCGTTCACGAGTAAAGGGGACTTCCTTGAATAGCCAGCTGATCCAACAGGGCCGCGCCGCTTACCGCGCGGGTGATTTTTCCGCTGCAGCCCAGATGCTTGGGGCGGCAAAGACTCCCGATGAGATTATGGGCGAGGCCGATCACCTTCGTGGCAACGCCTTGATGCACCTGGGCATGTATGCCGAGGCCGCCGAGGCCTACACCGCCGCCCTCAACGACGGCACCTACGGCAAGCGCGGCGCGCTGCTCACCAACCGCGGTAAGGCGCTCGCTGCCGTGGGCGACTACACGACGGCCGCTCAGGCGTTCTCTGCTGCTACGCAGGATGCTTCCTATGCCACGCCGTTCAAGGCCTATCTGGGCCTGGGTAATGCGCTGTTCCAGTCGGGCGACTATGCCAACGCGGGTACTGCCTTCCGTCAGGCTGCCATCGACGGCGCCAATCCGGCTCCTGCCGCCGCGCTCGGCGAGCTTGGTCGTTGCTTCATTAAGCTCGGCCGTCCGGCGGATGCCGTGGAGACCTACCGCACGGCTATCGACTTTGCCGGCCCCCGCGATGACACGCGTGCGCTCAACGCCGGCATGGGTCAGGCGCTTTCTGCCGCCGGCCGTCCCTCCGACGCACTCGACGCCTTTAACGCCGCTACTGCAGATGGCATCTACCAGCTCACCTCCGAGCAGGCCGATGAGCTTGCCCGCGTGCACGATTCGCTTGCCGCGCTGTCTGCCCAGACGGCTATGGCCACGGCTCCGGCGCCCGCGATGGACGCTCCTGCCGTCGATCCGCTCGATCCTACGGGCGCGACCGGTCAGTTTATGCCCGATCCCTCGGACACCGGCTTCTTTACGCTGTCCGAGTCCGAGATGGTCCAGCAGGACCGTCAGGATCGTAAGCAGGCCAAGGTCCGTCGTCGCCATCGCCACACGGGTCTCAAAGTCTTCATCGTGCTGCTTCTGCTCATTTTGATCGCCGCGGGCGGTCTGGGCTTTGCCTACACGCGCGGCTTTGGCTTCCCGTCCCAGGAGTCTGTCGTTACCGATCTGTTCCAGGCTGCCGGCGACGGTGACACCGCAAAGGCCGAGTCTTGCCTGGCATCGAGCCTGTCCGAGGACGCTAAGTCGATGATCATCTCCTCGATTCCGCAGGGTGCCACTGTGTCTGTCGAGGGCATGGATCAGTCCATGACCGAGACGACCGCCAAGGTGAAGGCATCGCTGTCCAAGGGCGGCGAGCAGGAGTACACCGTCAAATTCGTGCGCTCCGACAACCATATCAGCTGGGCCGTTTCCTCGCTCGATATGGATTTCTCGGCTGCTGACAACCAGTAGTGACCTTATGGGATTTAGCTTTGCCCGGTGCTTCACCGCAAGTGAGGTGCCGGGCTTGCGCTAGTATCATGAGCTAGTAGTTTTCCAGCAATCATCCAACACATCAGGAGTTGCGTTGTTTTCTTTGATGGATATGTTCTTCGGTAGCTATGCGGGCGATCTTGCCATCGACCTCGGCACCGCCAATACGCTTGTCTCCGTGCGCGGCAAGGGCATCGTCATTCGCGAGCCCTCTGTAGTCGCCATCGACAAGAACGACGAGCGCATCCTGGCGGTCGGTATCGAGGCAAAGCGCATGCTTGGCCGTACGCCCGGCAACATCGTGGCCGTTCGTCCCCTTAAGGACGGCGTCATCGCCGACTTCGATGTTACCGAGGCCATGCTCCGCTACTTTATCGACAAGGCGTCCGAGAAGCGCTATCCGTGGACTCCGCGTCCGCGTGTTGTCGTCTGCGTTCCCTCCGGTGTCACGTCGGTCGAGAAGCGCGCTGTCTTTGAGGCCACGATCCAGGCCGGCGCTCGCCAGGCCTACCTGATCGAGGAGCCCATGGCTGCCGCTATCGGCGCCGACCTGCCCGTCGAGGAGCCCACCGGCTCCATGGTCATCGACATCGGCGGCGGTACCACCGAGGTCGCCGTTATCGCTATGGGCGGCATCGTCGTCTCGCAGTCCATCCGTATTGCCGGTGACGAGTTCGACCAGGCCATCCTCACGCACGTTCGTGATGCCTACAACCTGGCCATCGGCGAGCGTACGGCAGAGGACATCAAGATCAAGGTCGGCTCCGCCGTGCCGCTCAAGGACGAGCTCGACGTCGAGGTCAACGGCCGCGACGTGATCACCGGTCTGCCCAAGACCGTGCGCATCGAGAGCGAGGAGATTCGTCGCGCACTCAACAAGCCGCTCGACGAGATGGCCAAGGCCGTCAAGGACGCACTCGATGCCACGCCGCCCGATCTTGCCTCGGACCTTATGTACTACGGCATTTTGCTGACCGGTGGTGGCGCTCTGCTACGCGGTCTCGACGTGCGCCTGCGCGATGAGACCGGTGTTTCGGTCAACGTCAGTCCTACGGCGCTCGATAACGTCGTTAACGGCTGCGCCCGCGTGCTCGAGGCCAATGCGTTTGATGGCGGCTTCGTCCAGACCAATGCTTAATTTCCAAAAGGTGGATTCCATTTGGCACGATCTTCGGGTTTCTCCACAAATCTGAATACCAAGCGACAATCAACGGGTATGCGCCCGTTGATTGTTTTCAGCCTGATTTCGGTGTTGCTGCTCACGTTTTACATCCGCGAGGGCGAGACAGGACCGATTCATGCCGTGCGTTCGGGCGTAACGACGATTACCTCGCCGGTGCGCTTTGTGGGTTCGGCTGTGGCGGCTCCTTTCAATGCCATTGGCAACGTGTTCTCTAACCTTACGGCGTCGCAGGACACGCTCGACGAGCTCAAGAAGCAAAACGAGGAGCTGACCTCTAAGGTTGCTGAGCTCTCCGAGGCTCAAAAGACCGCCGAGCGTCTGGAGGGGCTGGTCGGGCTGCAGTCGACCTACAACCTCAAATCGACCGCTGCTCGTATCGTTGGTGCCTCGGGCGATGCCTGGACCTCGACCGTAACCATCGACAAGGGCTCTGCCGACGGCCTTACCATCAACATGCCTGTGACGAGTTCGGCCGGTGTTATCGGCCAGATCATCGAAGTCTCGGCCAAGACGTCCACCGTGCGCCTGATTGGCGACGAGAACTCGGGCGTGTCCGCTATGGTGCAGGACACGCGCGCCCAGGGCATGCTGCAGGGTCAGGCTGACGGCACGCTGCGTCTTGAGTACGTGAGCGTCGACTCCGATGTTAAGGTTGGCGACATCATCGTGACCTCGGGCATTGGCGGCGTGTTCCCCAAGGGCCTTCCGCTTGGCACCGTCTCGTCGGTTGAGAAATCGGCAAACGACGTGTACTACACCATTGTGGTGCGCGCTCAGACCACGGCCGAGAACAACGAGGAAGTGCTGGTCATTACCTCGCTGACCGACGAACAGTCGGCTTCGGATGAGGACGTGAGCACCGCTAATAGCACGCCGCAGGGAACGTCGCGCGATGCTGCGACCAAGACGAAGGACGAGAGTTCGGATGACAGTTCCGACACGTCCGAGACGACCGATTCTGGCTCGAACGAATAGGGGGCATGTCCATGGATCTACACGAGCAGGGGATGAGCTCCCGTACGTTTGTGATCGCCGCCATCGTGTGCGTGCTGCTGCAGGCAGGCCTGGCACCGCAGATCTCCATTGCGGGCGGTCGCGTCAACTTCATGATTATCCTGGTGTGCCTAAGCGTGTTCTCGGGCGACCCGACCCGTGCCGTCGTGTGCGGTTTTTGCAGCGGCTTGTTCTATGACCTGTCCGCTGCCGTGCCAGTGGGCGTTATGTCGCTCCTGCTGACCGTGGGTTCTTTTGCCCTGGTGCACAGCGCCGTCGGTCAGACGGGCGGTACCCCGAGTGCGCGCGGCGTCACTGTGGGCGCTTTCGCGCTCGTCATTAATGTGATCTACAGCATCATCTTGCTGTTTATGGGTTTGGAGACGAGCTTTGTCGTGGCGATTTTCGGCCATGCGCTGCCGTCCTCGATCCTGACGGGTCTGGTTGCCATTCCGTTTTTGATGTCCGGCGTCGTGCCGCAGTCCGGCTATGGATTCTCCGCACGTGGCGGACGCCAGACGGGTATGCGCTTTAAGCCCAAGACCCGCAAGCTCAAATAGGGGAGGCCCGTAGATGTCTTCCCAGTTGACGGTTATTATCGCCGGTATCGTGCTGGTTGTGGCCATCGTGGTCGCGCTGGTCATCATGCGCCGTGGCGATTCCCGTTTTACCTACGATACGCAGCATGGAACGGCCCCGCGCGCCACCGAGGGCGAGGGCAATACCGCGTCGACCGCCTTTAAGGGCCGCTTTTCCATCCTCACCACGGGTGTGGGCGCGATGTTTGCGGCGCTTGCCGTCAAGCTGTGGGGCATGCAGATGGTCTCGTCGGACTATTACGAGAAGCAGGCTAATAGTAATCAGACTCGCACCGTTACCACACCCGCTGTGCGCGGTCGCATCCTCGACCGCAATGGCGTGGCACTTGTCCAAAACCGTCCCTCACTTGCTGTCGTGGCCTACCGCGACCTTGCCGAGGATGAGGTTCTGGTTCGCCATCTTGCCAACGTGCTTGGAATGCCTTACGTGGCTGTCCTTCGCAATATTCAGGACAATACAGAGGGCGCTCAGAGCCTGCACACCATCGCGACGGACGTTCGTCGCTCCACGGTTGCCTATATTCAGGAGCATGCCGGCGAGTTCCCGGGCGTCAAGATTGCCGAGCGTACCGAGCGCCAGTATCCATATGGCGAGACGGCATGCCATATCTTGGGCTATACCGGCACCATTACCTCCGAGCAGCTTGAGGCCCAGAATAAGAAAACCTCTGGCGATGATGATGCTTCTGCTGGCAAGATTACGTACCAGTCGGGCGATATCGTGGGCCAGGCGGGCGTTGAGAGCTACTACGAAAACCTGCTGCAGGGTATTCGTGGCGAGCAGACCGTCAAGGTCGATGCCTCGGGCAATGTGACCGGTCAGGCCGGCGCCGTGCCGGCGAAGGCCGGCTCCGACATTAAGCTCACTCTCGACCTTAAGATCCAACAGGCCTGCGAGACGGCACTGGCGAGCGCTATCGAGCTTGCCAAGACCACTGGCTACAGCAATGCCGGCAACGGCGCCGTGGTGTGTCTCGATCCCAACAATGGCGAGATCCTGGGCATGGCGAGCGAGCCCAAGTTCGATCCGTCCGTCTTTATCGGCGGCGTCTCAAATGACGTGTGGACCGAGCTCAATGATGACAAGGGTTCGCACCCGCTGCTCAACCGCGCCATCAGCGGACAGTACATGTCGGCTTCGACCATCAAGCCGCTCTCGGCACTGGCCGGTCTTGAGTTTGGAACCTACACGTCGGGGCAGACGACCAACTGCACGGGCTATTGGACGGGTCTGGGCAAGTCGTGGGGCAAGTACTGCTGGCTGCATTCCGGCCACGGCACCATGACGCTGCAGTCGGGAATCGCCAACTCGTGCGACCCCGTCTTCTACGACATGGGCAAGGCGTTCTTTTATGACGAGCAACATCCCGAGGGCCTGCAGGAGGTCTTTCGTCGCTGGGGTCTAGGCAAGACCTGCGGTATCGATCTGCCGAGTGAGGGCGCGGGCCGTATTCCCGATGCCGAGTGGAAAGAGTCGTACTTCACCGACGCATCTGCCGAGGACCGCAAGTGGAATGCCGGCGACATGACCAACATTGCCATCGGCCAGGGCGACATCCTGGTGACGCCCCTGCAGATGGCGTGCGCCTATATGGGTCTTGCCAACGGCGGCAAACAGTACGTGCCTCACGTGTTTTTGTCGGCCGTGTCGCGCGATGGCGACGGCGATGCCTATAAGTACAACGGCAAGGGCAAGAAGAAGCGTCTGGAGGCCAAGATCAACAGCGATTCGGATTTGACTCTTGTCCGCAACGGCATGCACGACGTGATTTACACGGCATCGACGTCCTTGGCGGCGCACTTTGGCACCCTGACGCCGCAGGTATACGGCAAGTCGGGCACGGGCGAGAAAAGCGGCGAAGACGAATATGCGTGGTTCTGCGCCTATGCACCGGCCGATGATCCCAAGTATGTCATCGCTACTGTCCTGGAGCAGGGCGGCGGCGGCTCGGATACCGCGATGCATGTCGTGCGCGATGTGCTCGGCGTGATTTATGACGAACCCGATACCTCTTCGGCCTCGGGCGATTCTTCGGTTCGATAGGAGGTTGCGATGGATTTTTCTCCGGCGGATCTGTTCCGTTCAACCAAGACCGGCTCTCGCAGCAGCCTGGACCGCGTCAACAAGCAACTTACGGCCTCGCGCGGCACGTTTCGCCAAAAGGTGCATATCGGTGTGCTCGTGGCTACTGTGGCGCTCGTCGCCTACGGTGCCATCATTATCTGGTCGGCTTCGCAGTTTAAGGCCGATGCCTCGTTCTCACGCCATCTGCTGGGAATCGGCATCGGAGCGGTGCTGGCGGTGTTGGTCTGGCGTACCGACCTGCGCGGTATTTCCAATTTCTCGACGGCGTTGCTCGTCATCGACCTGATCGTGATCTTCTCGCCCAAGATTCCGGGCCTGTCCTATACGGGCGGTCTGGGCATGACGGGCTGGATCAAGATTCCCGGTATCGGTTTGACATTCCAGCCGGTTGAGCTTGCCAAGCTCATCACCATCTTCTTTATTGCTACGCTTGGCTCGCAGTATAACGGCCGCATCGATACCGTTCGCGACTATGTCAAGCTCTGCGGCATGCTGTCCATTCCGTTTTTGGCCGTCGTTGCCATGGGCGACCTGGGCTCGGGCCTAGTCGTGCTGGTTTCGGGCGCCATCGTCATTTGTATGAGCGGTGCACGCCGCGAATGGGTGCTGTCGACCTTGGCCCTGCTCGTGGGCCTGGTGGCCCTCGTCCTGGCGCTCGATTCGGTCTTTGATTCGTTGCTCGGCCACGATGTGCTCATCAAGCAGTATCAGATGAACCGTCTGACGGTCTTTATCGACCCCGATAATGCCGATTCGGACGATGCCTACAACCTGCAGCAGTCGCTTATCGCCGTTGGCTCGGGCGGCTTCTTCGGTAAGGGCTTGGGCCATGCGACGCAGTCGGCCGGCGGCTTTCTGCCTGAGTTCCACACCGACTTCGTCTTCGCCTTCCTGTCCGAGACCTTTGGCTTTTGCGGTTCCTTTTTGCTCCTGTGCCTCTACGTGCTGCTGATCTTTTCGACGATTCGCGTGGCCTTTAAGTGTGAGTCACTGTTTTTGTGTCTTTCGTGTGTGGGCATCGTTGGCATGTGGGCGTTCCAGACCTTCGAAAACATCGGCATGTGCATCGGCATGATGCCGATTACCGGTATTCCGCTACCGTTTATTAGCTTCGGTTCGTCTTCGATGATGATTCAGCTGCTGACGGTGGGTATCGTACAATCCATATGGCGGCATCGTTCGGGCGCCGCGTAACCGCTGGAGGGGTTTGCTATGAAAATTCCCGTAGATAAGCTGACCCGCGCTTTTAAGATGGGCGCGTCCGTTAAGAAGGATTCCGATACGCCGGTGCGCGTCTCGGTCTATCTGGATTCGTCCGCCTCGCGGTTTCTGGCTGAGACGGTGCGTGACGCCTTTGTGCCGCAGACGACCTCGGGCATTGTGCGCGTCGAGCGTCTGGGGGAGGAGCGAATTGCTCCAAAGACCGATACCGATGTGGTGCTGGTGCTCTCGTGTGGTTCCGACCGCTTGGAGAGTGCCGTGCAGGAGCTCGTGATCGCCGGCGCGCCCGTGTGCGTGCTTGCCGAGTCTGCTGTGGAGGTGCCGTTTATCGAGGAGTCTACGCCCATGCTCGGCGTGGTAGCGGCAACCGATAAGACGTATCTGCTCGAGACGCTTGCCCGCTGGATTCTCGATCGCACGGACAAGGAAACGGCTTTTGCGGCGAACTTTACCTTCATGCGCATCGCCGCGGCCAACCGCATCATCACCTCGTGCGCGCTCACCAATATGGCGACCGGTGCGCTGGTGTTTTTGCCGGGCGCCGATTATCCCGTTATGGCGCTGGCGCAGGTGGGCATGCTCTTTGAGCTCGCTGCCGTCTTTGGACGCGGCATTAAGCCTGAGCGCGGCTACGAGGTCGCGGGCGTGCTTGCCGGCGGTCTTGTGATCCGCGCGGTCACCCGCGCGCTCGTCAAGCAGACGCCGCATATTGGGTTTGCCGTCAAGGCGCTCACTGCTGCCGCGGGCACCTATGGCATGGGCCGTGCGCTTGTTTCGCTCTACGAGCGCGATGTCGACTACAGCCGTGCCAACGAGGTGGTCACTGCCACGTTCTCCCGCGTTCGCGATCTGGTGACCACGGTCGCGGGCGCTACCCGTCCTATGGCGTCCTATCAGGACGCATCAGATCTCGCTGCTTAGGGGTTTTCCGTTGCGCGTTGCATACCAAGACTGTTTTCATCTAATTGAGCCGCTGCTCGCCAAGGTCGAGAAGCCGAGCCGCTATATCGATCACGAGTGGGGCACGCTTTCCAAGGCCGATGCCGATTACCGTTGTTGTCTGATCTATCCTGACGTATACGAGGTCGGTCTGCCCAACCAAGGTATCGCCATCCTCTACAACATCCTTAACCAGGCTGAGGGCATCTCCTGCGAGCGTGGCTATGTGCCGTGGCCCGATATGGGTGACGCCATGCGCGAGGCGGGTATTCCGCTGCTCTCGCTCGAGGGTGCAGCGCCGGTCGCTTCGTTTGATATCGTCGGCCTGCATGTGCCGCACGAGATGGCGGTGACGAACTTCCTTGAGGCTCTCGACCTCGCTGGCATTCCGCTGTTAGCCGCCGACCGAGGCGAAGACGACCCCATTATCATCGCCGGCGGCCCCTCGGTGTACAACCCCGAGCCGTACGCGGCCTTCTTCGATGTTATCCTCATCGGCGAGGGCGAGGAATCGCTGCTCGAGACCTGCCAGCTGCATCGCCGCCTGCGTGACGAAGGAGTCCCGCGCGCGCAGATTGTTGAGCAGCTCGCATCCATTGCCGGCAACTACGTGCCGTCGCTCTATGAGGTTCGTCACGACGAGCCCTGCTCGCCGCATGGCTACACTGTGCCGCGTGAGGGCAAGGATGCGCCGACTGTGGTCTACAAGCGCGTCGTCGAGGATTTCGGCGCCACGAATCCGCTGTCGCAGTCGTGCGTGCCCTATGCGCAGCTGGTCCACGATCGCCTGTCTATCGAGATCCTGCGCGGCTGTGCCCGCGGCTGTCGTTTTTGCCAGGCCGGCATGACGTATCGCCCGGTGCGCGAGCGCTCAGCCGACCAGATCGTCTCGTCGGTGATTCAGGGTCTGGAAAAGACCGGCTATGACGAGGTGTCGCTGACCTCGCTCTCCACGACCGATCACTCCTGCATTCGCGACGTGCTCGGCAGGCTCAACCGTCGTCTGGAGGATACGGGTATTCGCGTGTCTATTCCGTCGCAGCGCCTGGATTCGTTTGGCGTGGATATGGCCGAGTCGGTCGCCGGCGAAAAGAAGGGCGGCCTGACGTTCGCGCCCGAGGCCGGCAGCCAGCGCATGCGCGACATCATTAACAAGAACGTGACCGAGGAGGACCTGGACCGTGCGGCCAAGGCGGCCTTCGAGGCCGGCTGGAACCGCATGAAGCTCTACTTTATGATGGGCCTTCCCGGCGAGCGCGACGAGGACATCGTGGCCATCGCCAATCTGGCCGATCACGTGCTGGAGCTCGGTCGTTCCGTGGTGCCCAAGGCTCGTCGCGGCTCGATCTCGGTGTCCATCTCGGTTTCGGTCTTTATCCCCAAGGCTGCCACGCCGTTCCAGTGGTGCCCGCAGCTCGACTACGACGACGTCAAGCGTCGCCAGAAGCTGCTTATCACGAGCGTTCGCAACCGTGCCGTCCGTGTGCATTACCACGATGCCGAGACCTCGCTCATCGAGGCCGCGCTGTCCCGCGCTGGTCGTGACATGACGCCCGTCATCATCGATGCTTGGCGCTCGGGTTCTCGCTTTGACGCCTGGGTAGAGCATTTCTCGCTCGATAACTGGAAGGAGGCTGCTGCCAAAAACGGCATCGACCTCAACGAGCTCGTACACCTGCCTTACGAGTTGGACTGGCGCCTGCCTTGGGAGCACGTGAGCCCCGGCTGCACGCGCGGCTTCCTCGAGCGCGAGTACCGTCGCTCGCTCGAGGGCGTCACGACTCCCGACTGCACCCGCACGTCGTGCACCGGCTGCGGGATCTGCCCCACGCTCCACGCCAAGAATGTATTGATGGGTGATCGCGCATGAGTGAGCGCCTGACCGACAACCCCACGCTCTTTAGGCTTCGCGTTCGCTATGGCAAGCGCGATCGCCTTAAGTACCTGGGCCATCTCGAAGTGATCCATACCATTGAGCGCATCGTGCGCCGTGCGGGACTTCCCTATGCCGTCACGCAGGGCTTCTCTCCGCACATGCGCGTGGGCTTCTCTTCGGCGCTACCGGTTGGCACGTCGTCGACCTGCGAGTGGTATGACCTGTTTATGACCGAGTTCGTGGCGCTCGACGAGGCGTTTGGGCGCCTGGCTGCGGCGTCTCCGGCTGATCTGGCGCCCATCGAGGCGGCGTACATCGACGTGCGCACGCCGGCGTTGACGGCGCAGCTCACGCGCCTGTCGTATCGCATCGACCTGCACTTGGATCCCGAGGCGCCCGTAAGCGCCGATGAGGTACGTCGTGCGATCGACACGCTGCGCGCGGACCATGGCATCGACTACGCGCGCGGAAAAAAGAGCAAGCGCTTGGATTTGGATCACACGCTCGTGGACTATGAGCTCGCGGCGGGGGAGCGCCCGGACCATTTGGTGCTCATGCTCGACACCCATGCCGACAACGAAGGCTCCATGCGTCCGGAAATTTTGCTTTCCGCTGCTGATGTTTTGTTGCAGGGCTTGACCCCGGGCGTGGATGCACCTATTGTTTCCACCGGTATGCAAGACCTCGTGACCATCTGCTCCTACGATGTCGAGCGTCAGAATCAAGCATGCGAGGACGACGAGGGCCGACTCGTCAGCCCCATACCTGTGCGAACTTGTGGATTTGCTCCACATACTCGTTGACGGGGGTATTTTCGCCTGCTACTATATTCGGCTGTTGCACTAACTGATGCATGAAGGGCAAGTAAACATGTACGCAATCGTTAACACGGGCGGCAAGCAGTACAAGGTCGCCACCGACGATGTCATCACCGTCGAGAAGATCGAGGGCAATGAGGGCGACAAGGTCACCCTGCCGGTTATCTTCCTCAACGATGGTAAGAAGATCGTCACCGATCCCGACAAGCTGGCCAAGGCCAAGGTTACCGCTCAGATCGTTGAGCAGTTCAAGGGCGAGAAGCAGCTGGTCTTCAAGTTCCACAAGCGTAAGCGCTATCGTCGTCTGAAGGGTCACCGTCAGCAGCTCACCAAGCTGAAGATCGTGAAGGTCCAGGCTACGTCCCGCGCCAAGAAGGCTGTCAAGGCAGAGGCCGAGGCTGTTGCCGAGGCTCCCGTCGCCGAGTAGATTACACTCGTAACGAAAGAGTAGGTATACACAATGGCACACAAAAAAGGACTCGGTTCCTCCCGTAATGGCCGTGACTCCCGCGGTCAGCGCCTTGGCACGAAGCGCTTCGCCGGCCAGACGGTAACCACGGGCACGATTCTCGTCCGTCAGCACGGCACGCACATCCACCCGGGTGAGAACGTTGGCCGTGGCAAGGACGACACGCTGTTCGCGCTGGTCGACGGTACCGTTGAGTTCCACAAGGGTATCAAGCACAGGGTCAGCGTACGCCCGCTCGCGAACGCGTAATTCACCCTTCATAGAGCACATATGTGGGAGGCACTTGAGTTTTAGGATTCAAGGGTCTCCCTCTTTTTTGTAGGAGGCGATTCTGTTGTCACAGTTCACCGATATCAGCCGCATTAACGTGTGCGGCGGCGACGGCGGAGCCGGATGCATGTCGTTTAGGCGCGAGGCATTTGTCCCCAAGGGCGGCCCCGATGGCGGCGACGGCGGTCGTGGCGGCAATGTCGTCATCCAGGCCGATGCTCAGCTGTCTTCGCTGATCGATTACCGCTTTAAGCATCACTTCCGCGCCGAGCGCGGCACGCACGGGCAGGGTGCCCGTCGTAACGGTAAGAGCGGCGAGGACCTGATTCTCAAGGTCCCTATGGGTACCGTGGTGCGCGAGCTCGACCCCGAGACGCAGACCCCGATGTTCGAGATTGCCGATCTGGTGCACGATGGCGAGCGCGTTGTCGTGGCGCCCGGTGGCGCCGGCGGCCTGGGCAATACCCACTTTGTGACATCGGTGCGCCGTGCGCCCGCGTTCGCCCAGCTGGGCGAGCCGGCCGAGGAGCACTGGATCGAGCTCGAGATGAAGCTCATGGCCGATGCCGCGCTCGTGGGCTTCCCCTCGGTGGGTAAGTCATCGCTCATCGCGCGCATGAGTGCCGCCCGTCCTAAGATTGCCGACTACCCGTTTACCACGCTCGTGCCGAACCTCGGCATGGTGCGTGCCGGCGAATATTCTTACGTCGTTGCCGACGTCCCCGGTCTTATCGAGGGCGCGAGCGAGGGCAAGGGCCTGGGTCACCAGTTCCTGCGCCACATCGAGCGCACGGCACTCATCATGCATGTCGTCGACATGACGGGCGGTTTTGAGGATCGCGATCCGGTTGAGGACTATCGCATCATCAACCGCGAGCTCGAGCAGTATGGCGCCGAGCTTTCGGAGCGTCCGCAGATCGTCGTTGCCAACAAGTGCGACGCGCCGGGCACGGCCGACAAGATTGCCGACCTCAAGCGCGCAGCGCTCGACGATGGACATATGTTCTTTGCCGTGTCTGCTGTTACGGGCGCCGGCCTCAACACGCTGATGCTTGCCGTGGGCGAGCAGGTGGCTAAGCTGCGCGCCGAGTTGGCTGTCTCGGATGAGCCGGTCGTTCTGCGCGACGATGAGTGGGAGCGCCGTCGCCTGCAGCGTGAGAAGCGTTTCCGCATTGTCCAGGAAGAGCCCGGTGCCTTCCGCGTGGTCGGTCGTGCCATCGAGCGCATGGTCATCCAGACCGACTGGGAAAATGAGGAAGCCGTCATTTACCTGCAGCATAAGTTTGCGCGTATGGGTGTTGACGACGCGCTCGAGAAGGCCGGTTGCCGTGCGGGCGACGAGGTCCGCATTTGCCAGCGCGCCTTTGACTTTGAGGGCGCCGAAGACTTCTCGGAGTACGAGGAGCTCGAGGATGCTGGCGAGGACGTTGCCGTTGAGGCCATTGACGTGACCGATGCTTCGGATGAGGGCGTCGAGATTGTCGATGCGGTGGATGCCGCGGACGATGCCGAGACCTCGGAGGGCGAGTAGGCCATGTCGCTGCGCGGTGGAATCGGTCTGCCCGAGCTTCCTCTTGAGGACGGGCAGGAGTTTAGGCTCGGCATTATGGGTGGCACCTTTGATCCCATCCATTACGGGCACCTGGTGACCGCCGAGCAGGCGCGCGAGTCGCTCGACTTGGACGCTGTGCTCTTTATGCCGGCGGGCTCTCCTGCCTTTAAGCTTGACAAGCCGGTGACGCCTGCCGAGGACCGTTATGCCATGACGGTCCTCGCCACCGCCGCGAACCCGGCCTTTTTGGCGAGCCGGTTCGAGATCGACCGTCCGGGCGTAACCTATACGGCCGATACGCTTCATGCCCTTCGCGACTTTTACCCGCCGCAGGTAAAGCTCTACTTTATTACGGGCGCCGACGCGATTATCGATATTGTGACCTGGCATGATGCCGAACGAATCGCTGAGCTTGCTACCTTTATTGCGGCGACACGACCGGGCTTTGATATCGATACGGCGCGTGCCCGAATCAAAGAGTCGGGGCTGCCGTTCGACGTGCGCTATATTCAGATTCCGGCGCTGGCGATCAGCTCGACGAACATTCGTAAGCGAGTTGCTCGCGGTATGAGCGTGCGCTATCTTACGAGCGAGTCCGTGCTCGGCTACATTCGCAAACGCAGGCTATATGCCGATTTGGGCCAAGAAGATTTTGAGTGATGGGGGTCTACGTTGTCGGTAGAGGATCAGTTTGAGGGCGATGAACGCGCGCTGCTCAAGCGCATTCAAGAGCTGCTCGATGTTCGCATGAAGGATAAGCGCAAGCGCTATGTGCATTCGCTGGGTGTTGCCGAGACCGCACTTCATCTGGCCGAGGTCTACGGCGTTGACCGCTTTGATGCCGCTGCTGCCGGTCTGATCCATGACTGGGACAAAGTGCTCTCCGACGACGAGCTGGTTACGCGCGCTCTGCATTACGGCATTAAGATTGCCGGCTCTCCGTCTGCCGCGACGCCGCTTTTGCATGGCCCGGTTGCCGCCTATGAGCTTCCGCAGCTTTTTCCCGAGCTGTCGCCGGCGGTCTTTCAGGCTGTCGACCGTCACACCGTGGGCGCTTGCGACATGACGCCGCTCGATATGGTGGTCTTTGTGGCCGATGCTATCGAACCCAACCGCCACGGCGATTATGCCCATGCGCTGCGCAAGATGGTGGGGAAGTCCTCGCTCGACGAGTTGTTCTTCTCCTGTTTTGCGCAGGGTCTGGTCTATGTGATCCAGTCCGGGCGTTATCTTTATCCCACGGCTATTATGATTTACAACCATTACGCCCAGCTGCGCTAGCTTGGGCTGTCTAGAAAGAGGTATTCCATGGCCGATGAGACCATGACCGACGATCAGATTCTTGAAGGTGTGGAGCACAAGAGTTTTGTTGCCACGTCCGACCGCACCGCTGCCTCGCTGTCCGCGAGCGGTGTTGCCGCCGAGGATGTCGCCCGCGCCGCCGCGCAGGCCGCCTACGACAAGAAGGGCGAGGACGTTCAGGTGCTCGACCTGACCGAGCTTTCCGACGTATGCGACTACTTTGTGCTTGCCACCGGTACCAACAACCGCCAGGTCGATTCTATCGTCGACGAGATCGAGGAGAAGGTCGCCGAGGCTTGCGGCGAGCATCCGTTCTCCATCGAGGGCCGCGAGCAGAAGACCTGGATGCTCATGGACTACGGTTCGGTTGTCGTCCACGTCTTCACTCCTGAAGCCCGCGACTTCTACCGCCTAGAAAAGCTCTGGGGCGACGCCCCCCAGCTCCCCCTCAACCTCCTCTAGTAGCTCATTTGAGACGAGGTTAGCTACCCTCACGCATCTCGCCGGGCAGGTGCGGTTTTCCGCACCTGCCCGGCTTTCTTTTTGCCCAAAGGCGGTTAATCGTTGAAGCGGGATTGGCGGCCGAAGGATAGGGCGGTGTCGCCGAACTTGTCTCGGACGGCGTCGATGGCGACGGAGAGGTCGCGTCGGTCGCTGGATTGGGCTCCACGGTCGTCGACTTCGCAGAACAGGTCGGTCTGGATGCCGCCCCGATGGTCAAAGTCGCTCATGCCGATGCCTGCTAAGCGAACGTGCATTCCTTCCTGCCAGATGTTGTCGAGCAGTTCGAGTGCAACCGCCACGAAGATGTTCTCATCGTCGGTCGGATGAGGCAGCCGGCGCTGTGCCGAGCGACCGTTTCCATACGAATACTTGAGCTTGAGCGTCACCGTGGCGCCTGTTAGTCCCTGACGGCGCAGACGGCGTCCCACTGACTCGCCCAGCAGCGCAATCGCCGCCTCAATATCCCCACGCCCAGTCAAATCTTTCGCAAAGGTGCGTTCATTGCTGACCGACTTGACCTCGCGCTCTTCATCGAGACTCGTGACTTCGGAGATTTCGAGTCCCAGCGCACGCTGGCGCACGCGTTCGCCGTTGACGCCAAAAATAGAGGCCAAGGTGGATTCCGGTGCACGTGATAGCTCGCCGAGGGTGTAGATGCGCATGCGGCGCAGTCGCTCCTCGGCCGAGCGTCCGATGCCGCTCATGGCAGATACCGGCAGCGCGGCCAAAAAGCGCTGCTCGGTTCCGGGGCGCACGATGGTCAGCCCAAACGGCTTATCCCGCTCGCTTGCGATCTTTGCGACCGTCTTGTTGCAGCCCACGCCAATGGAGCACGTCACTCCCAGCGCTGCCACGCGGTCGCTTATACGCCGCGCAACCAGCAGCGGGTCTTCGGGCGCAAAGCGACCCGGTGTGATATCGATAAAGGCTTCATCGATGGATACGCGCTCAACGCGCGGGGTCTCGTCGGCGAGAATCGCCATGACCTGCGCGCTCACCTCGCGGTAGCGATCAAAGTGCCCGTGCGTCCAAATGGCTTGCGGGCACAAGCGCCGCGCCTCGGCCGAGGCCATGGCAGAGTGCACGCCAAAGCGACGCGCCTCATACGAACACGTGGACACGACGCCACGCGAATCGGCGTCTCCGCCCACGATGAGCGGCTTTTCGCGCCATTCGGGATGATCGAGCATCTCCACGCTCGCAAAAAACGCATCGAGGTCCATCAGGCCCACCGCCGGACCCGTCCAGGGAGGCGGCGTGACGCCCGTGGCATCCTCATAACCGTATGTATGTTCGCGTCTTTCCATGTCATGAGTATACCGCGCAGCTCATGTGGGGTGCGTGTATGTGCTTGCAAATCCCGAATTCTTGTCTAAGATATGGATTTGCCCTCGACTACACCGAAGAAGTTGGTCTCACGGACTTCACCTGCCCGCGTCGATGGCGTATTATGTTCAACTGTTTGTTTGTAGTTGCAGCCTAAAGCTGCTTGGTTGGAGGAGTTTCCTTTGGCAGTCAAGATTCGCCTTGCTCGTCACGGCGCTAAGAAGCGTCCGTACTACCGTGTCGTCGTCGCCGATTCCCGCGCCCCGCGTGACGGTCGTATCATCGAGGAGGTTGGCCGCTACAACCCGATGACCGCCCCCAAGACCATCAACCTCGACCTCGAGAAGATCGCCGACTGGCAGTCCAAGGGCGCTCAGCTCACCGACGCCGTCGCCGCTCTGGTCAAGGCCGCCAACGAGGGCGAGAAGACCGAGACCGTCGTCAAGAAGTCCAAGAAGCAGCTCGCCAAAGAGGCCGAGGCCGCTAAGGCTGCCGCTGAGGCCGCTGAGGGCGCCGAGGAGTAAATCGTGCCTGAGGTTGACGCTGCACAGCTCGAGGGTGAGGCAATGCTCTCAGATCGCATCGCTGATCTCGTCGAATATCTCGTTGTTCAGATCGTCGACGACCCGGATTCCGTGAGCCTTGAGGTCATCGATGGTGACGACGCCTCTACGATTGAGGTTTCGGTCGCCGAGGATGACGTCGCTAAGGTCATCGGCCGTCGTGGCCGTACCATCAAGGCCATTCGCACGCTCGCCCGTGCACTGGCCGCTCGCCTCGACACTGCTGTCGAGGTAGAGGTTCTGGGCTAGGACCTTGAGGTCCCAGTACAAAAACATCGCCCGTGTGGTCAAGCCGCACGGAAGGAAGGGGGAGGTCCTCGCGCAGCCGCTGCGGGGGCTTCCTTCTGTATTAGAGCCTGGTATGCGCGTCGCCCTGACGCCGCCGGCGCTCAAGCGCGACCGCTTTTGCACGGTCGTGTCCGTCACCGATACGGGCGATGGCGATTTGGTCTCGTTTGAGGGCATTGACGACTTGACGGCCGCCGAGGGCATCACGGGATGCTACGTGCTGGCAAATCGTGACGACTTTGAGCTCGATTCGCTCGACGCTGCCTATACCGACCTGTTGGGTCGTGAGGTGGTCGACGAGCGCTTCGGTTCGCTCGGCATGATCGTCGAGATCATGTCGACGCCCGCTAACGATGTTTGGGTTGTCGAGGGCGATCGGTACGGCGAGGTACTGATTCCCGTGATCGAGCAGGTTGTGCTCGATCTTCCCGACACAGGAACAATTTCCGTCCATGTTATGGACGGCCTGATCGATATGGACAAGTAGGGAGGACAACATGCTGATTGAGACCCTTTCGGTCTTTCCCGAGATGTTTGAGCCCGTCATGTCCACATCGATTTTGGGCCGCGCCCGCAAGGCCGGCCTTTTTGATTTTAAGGCGTATAACCTGCGCGACTGGACGCACGACCGCCATCGTACCGTCGATGACGAGCCGTACGGCGGCGGGCAGGGCATGCTCATGAAGGTCGAGCCTATCGCAGAGGCCATCGAGGCCATTAGCGCAGAGGGTCCTAAGCCCACTGTGGTGTTCTTTACCCCCTGTGGCGAGCCTTTTACGCAGCATGTGGCCGAGCGCCTGCTCAAAAGTGAGCGCCTGCTGTTTGTGTGCAGCCGTTACGAGGGCGTCGACGAGCGCGCGTATGCGTATGCCGATGAACGTCTGTCGATCGGCGACTATGTGCTCACGGGCGGCGAGCTGCCCGCGATGGTCGTTGCCGATGCCGTCGTACGCCTCATTCCCGGCGCCCTGGGCGACGAGATGAGCAACGTGGACGAGTCGTTCTCGACCGCCGAGGACGGAGGCCTGCTCGAGTACGCGCAGTACACCCGCCCCGCCGAGTTTAACGGCGAGGGCGTTCCTCCGGTGCTCGTGAGCGGCGATCACGCCAAGGTCGATGCCTGGCGCCGCAAGAATGCCATCGAGCGCACCTGTCGCTGGCGTCCCGACCTGATCGAGACTGCGCGGCTCACGCCCGAGGAGCGCGCTTACGCGCAGGAGATCCTTGACGCTTCGTATTCGCAGAGCGAGGAGTGAGTATGGTTCCTACGCAACATTCCGCGTTGAGGGGCGCTTTTGAGTGGATCGCGGTCATCGCGATCGCGCTTGTGGCCACCTTCCTGATCCGCACCTTTGTGGTCGAGCCCTTTGTGGTGCCCACCGGCTCTATGGAGGACACAATCGAGATTGGCGACCAGATCCTGGCGCAAAAGGTGAGCCTCGAGCTCGGTCAGCCCGTCAAGCAGGGCGATATCGTGGTGTTTCACAACCCCGATGGCACCTCCGAGCATGATGTTCTTGTCAAGCGCGTTATTGCCACGGCCGGCCAGACGGTCGACCTGCAGGATGGCAAGGTGGTCGTTGACGGCCAAGCGCTCGACGAGGACTATACGACGGGCATGAGCTGGCCACTTTCGGTCCAAGCGCCCGGCGCTCAGGTAAGCTATCCCTACACCGTTCCCGACGGGTGCGTGTGGGTGATGGGCGACAACCGCGAAAACTCTGCCGACTCACGCTACTTTGGTCCCGTCGATCGCTCTGATTTGATCGCTGTGGCGCTTGTGCGCTACTGGCCGCTCAACCGCATCGGCGCTATCGACTAAAAACCGCTATAGTACAGTACCTAACCGTGTAATCGTTTCGACGAGGGGATATTAGAGGCATGAACGCTTCATCGCTTTCCTTCCAGGACATCATCCTGCGCCTCCAGCAGTACTGGGGCGAGCAGGGCTGCGTCATTATGCAGCCCTATGACTCCGAGGTCGGTGCCGGTACCTTCCATACCGCGACCACGCTGCGCTCGCTCGGTCCCGCCGAGTGGCGCACCTGCTATGCGCAGCCCTGCCGCCGTCCCGCCGACGGCCGCTACGGCGAGAACCCTAACCGCATGCAGCACTACTATCAGTTCCAGGTGCTCATCAAGCCCTCGCCGGTCAACGCCCAGGAGCTCTACCTGGGTTCGCTGGCCGCCATTGGCCTGGACCCCAACGACCATGACGTCCGCTTTGTCGAGGACGACTGGGAGAGCCCGACGCTCGGCGCCTGGGGTCTTGGCTGGGAGGTCTGGCTCAACGGCATGGAGGTCACGCAGTTTACGTACTTCCAGCAGGTGGGCGGCATCGAGGTCGACCCCGTGCCTGTCGAGATCACCTATGGCCTGGAGCGTATCGCCATGTATGCGCAGGGCGTCAACTCCGTCTACGACCTGGTGTGGAGCTACCTGCCCGACGGCACGCCCATGACCTATGGCGACGTGTTCCTCGAGAACGAGCGCGAGTTCAGTGCCTATAACTTTGAGGTCGCCAACGTCGAGATGATGCGTCAGAAGTTTGACGACTACGAGGCCGAGTGCCATTCCTGCCTGGAGCGAAAGCTGCCGCTGCCGGCGTACGACTGTGTCATGAAGTGCAGCCACGCCTTCAACCTGCTCGATGCCCGCGGTGCCCTATCCGCGGTCGAGCGTGCCAACTACATCCTGCGCGTCCGCGCCGTCGCCAAGGCGTGCTGCGAGGCCTACATGGCCGAGGTCGCCGGAGTCAACGAGAATGCCGACCAGGAAGGCGAGGTGGCGTAAGCCATGGCAGACGCTAAGGATTTCCTGTTTGAGATTGGTACGGAGGAAATGCCCTCCGCACCGTTGAACAATGCCGTCAAGCAGCTTGGCACCATGATCGCCAAGGGCCTCGACGAGGCCGGTCTGGCCCATGGCGAGGTCCGCGTGATCTCGAGCCCTCGTCGTCTGGCTGCGCTCGTGGCCGATGTCGCCACTGCGACCGATGAGGTCCATGAGGTCAAGCGCGGTCCCGCGGCAAACATTGCCTTCGATGCCGACGGCTACGCCACCAAGGCCGCCCAGGGCTTCGCCCGCAAGTGCGGTGTGGCTGCCGAGGACCTGGTTCGACGCGAGGACACTGACGGTCGCGAGTATGTGTTCGCCGAGAAGAACATTCCCTCCGCACCGGCTACGCCGATTCTGACCGCTCTGTGCGAGAAGACTATTGCCGGCCTGCAGTGGCCCAACTACCGCAGCCAGCGCTGGGGCCACGAGCACGCGACCTTTGTTCGTCCGGTCCGTTGGATCTGCTGCCTTTTGGGCGAGGATGTTGTTCCCGTGTCGTTTGCCGACGTGACGAGTGGCAACACCACGCGTGGTCATCGCGTACTTGGCCCTGGTGACCATGTGGTTGCCAGCCCCGCCGTCTACGAGCAGGTGCTCGAGGACGCCGGCGTGCTCTCTGCTGAGCGTCGTCGTGAGGCCATCCTTGCCGGTATCGCCGAGGTCGAGGCTGCCCGTCCCGGCTGCCATGTTGATACGCCCAAGAAGGTCTTCGAAGAGGTCATCAACCTCTGCGAGTGGCCGACGGTGCTCGTCGGTACCTTCGACGAGGAGTTCCTCAAGGTCCCGCACGAGATCATCTGCGAGTCCATGCTCACCAATCAGCGCTACTTCCCGATCTATGACGGCGAGGGTAAGCTCACGCGTGAGTTCGTGGTCGTCTCCAACAGCAAGCCCGAGAACGCCGAGCGCGTGATCGACGGCAACGAGCGCGTCGTGCGCGCCCGTCTGGACGACGCTAAGTTCTTCTACGAGGAGGACCTGAAGATCTCCCTCGACGAATTCCGTGAGCGTCTGGCCAAGGTTGCCTTCCAGGAGAAGCTCGGTAGCGTGCTCGCCAAGTCCGAGCGCATCGAGCAGCTCGCGCTCGCTATCGCCCGCGAGGCTCATCTGGGCGCCCATCTTGCCGCCGACGCTGCTCGCGCCGCGCACCTGTGCAAGGCAGACCTGGTGTCCAACGCCGTCGTCGAGTTCACGAGCCAGCAGGGCGTGATGGGCGGTTATTACGCGACCGCGATGGGGGAGAACGACGAGGTCGCCCATGCTATTCGCGATCATTATCGTCCCCGCTTTGCCGGTGACGAGCTGCCCGAGGGCACCGCTGGCTGCATCGTGGCCTGCGCCGACAAGCTCGATACCATCGCCGGTATCTTTTCCATCGGCGAGCCCCCGACCGGCTCTTCGGACCCCTATGCGCTGCGTCGTGCCGCTATCGGCATCATCAACATCCTGCGCGACCGCCTGCCGATTGACCCCACGTCGCTCATCGACTTCGCCCTCGAGCTCTACAGCGAGCAGGGCATTGAGTTCGACGCCGCCGAGGTCGCCCAACAGGTTCGCGACTTCTTCCATGGCCGCCTTGTGAGCATGGCCCGCGACGAAAAGATCCCGGCCGATACCGTTGCCGCCGTCTCCGCGGTGCACATCATCGCCCCGTCCGTCTTCTTCGCCCGCTGCGCCGCGCTCGACGAGGCCCGCAAGAACGATGCCGAGACCTTCGACAACCTGGCTACCGCCTATGCCCGCGCCGCGCACATCTCCAAGCCCGAGCTGGGTGCGGAGTACGACCGCAGCCTGATGGGCGAGGCCGAGCTCGCGCTCGCCGACGCCTCCGAGGCCGCTCAGACCGCTGTTGATGCCGCCCTTGCTGCCGAGGATTACCCGGCCGCATTTGCCGCCCTTGCAGCTCTGCGTGCCCCCATCGACCGCTTCTTCGACGAGGTTATGGTCATGGACAAGGACGAGCAGCTCCGCGATAATCGCCTTAAGCTGCTCAACCGCTTCGAGGCCGTTTTCTCCGGCGTCGCCAACATCGGTGAGCTTGCCCGCAAAAAGTAAGCCAGCCTGCGCGTAAGCGCAAAAGGAGCCCCGCATGGATTGCCCGGTCGCCGTTCGTCCCACCGTTATCGTTATCTCCGACTCTCTCGGCGATACCGCTTGTGAGGTGGTGCTTGCGGCGTCCGGGCAATTTGATGAAGGGGCTTTTCGCGTTTTGCGCCTGCCCAAGGTGGCCTCCGTGGAGCAGGTCAAGTCATTTGTGGGGCCGCGCGTCGATGCCGACCATCGCGATATCGCCGTGTTCCACACCATTGTCGATCCGGCCCTTCGTGCTCGTGTGCTCGACTACTTGGGCATGCTGCACATTCGCTCGGTCGACCTGATCGGTCCGACGCTCGCCGTGCTGTCGTCGCTCGTCGGCGTGCCGCCCAAGGGCGTTGCGGGCGTGATTCACAAGACCGATGACCGCTATTTCCATCGTATCGAGGCCATGGAGTATTTCGTTGAGCACGATGACGGGCGCGGTTGCGACGATCTGTCGGGTGCCGATATCGTGCTACTGGGCGTATCGCGCACGTCCAAGACGCCGCTGTCGATGTATTTGGCCTATCAAGGTTACAAGGTTGCCAATGTTCCGTTGGCCCATGGCATGGAGCCGCCGAAGTCGATTTACGAGGTCGACCCGATGCGCCTGTTCGGCCTGATTTCGACCGTCGATGTGATTTCCGAAATTCGCGATAGCCGCTTGGGCGATGACTACGCCCGTGCCGTTGCCGGCTCCTATGCCGAGCCCGAGAGCGTGCGCAGCGAGCTCGAGGAAGCTCGTGCCCTCATGAAGCGCCTAGGCTGCTTTGTGGTGCGTACCGACGGCAAGGCCATCGAGGAAAGCGCTGCCGAGATCATTAGCCACTTGGAGGAAATCCAAGAAGCTCGCGCCCGCCGAGCCACCCGCCGCGCCTAATATTAGTAGCATTTTGATAAAGCGATTTAGCAAAAACATCGCATCTGACCTGCTTTTTTATTGTGTTGGTATCTTCATAAGGTAACCAACTTTACCTACCGTTTACCGCCAGTTTTAGCACGTTTACCAAACCGCGTATCCTCTGCTCAAGCCCGTTCAAATCCGGCCGTATAGTTCCCTCACGGCCCGCATCCGGCGGGTCGATTCGTTACCACGGTCGTGCGCGTAAGCGCATGGAAGGGGAAGTATCGTGAGCGATTGCAAGAGGGTTTACCGTTTTGGAACCGACGCCCAGGGCACCTGTGTCACTGAGGGCGACAAGTCCATGAACTTCGTGCTTGGCGGCAAGGGCGCAAACCTTGCCGAGATGAGCCGCATCGGCCTGCCGGTTCCCGGTGGCTTTACCATTACCTGCCAGACTTGCGTCGAGTACTCCGGTGCCGGCAACGTCTGGCCCGAAGGCGCACTCGATGAGATCGTTGCCGCCGAGGCGGACCTCGAGGCCCGCTGTGGCAAGAAGCTCGGTGACGACAATGATCCGCTGCTCGTGTCGGTTCGCTCGGGCGCTCCATTTTCCATGCCCGGTATGATGGACACGGTCCTCAACTTGGGCCTCAACGACGACTCCGTTCAGGGGCTCATCGCCCAGACGCAAAATCCGCGTTTTGCCTGGGATAGCTACCGCCGCTTTATCCAGATGTTCTCCAACGTCGTTATGGGTGTTGATGCCGACCTGTTCGAGAACGCCCTGACCCAGGCCCGCCTGGTCGCCGGTGTTCGCGTCGATTCCGAGCTTTCGGCCGAGGACCTTCAGGAGCTTGTCGAGACCTTCAAGGGCATCTTCTCTGATAACGTCGAGGCCGCCCTGTATCCCGAGCTCGAGGTCACCGGCGGCAAGCCCGTCTTCCCGCATGATCCGGAGCTCCAGTTGCGCCTTGCCATCCAGGCCGTCTTTGGCAGCTGGATGAACGAGCGCGCCTGCATCTACCGCAAACAGCACGGCATCTCCGACGAGCTCGGTACTGCCGTCAACGTCCAGGCTATGGCTTTTGGCAACAAGGGTGAGACCTCCGCGACCGGCGTCGCCTTTACGCGCAACCCGGCCGACGGCACTAAGGAGTTCTACGGCGACTTTCTGGTCAACGCCCAGGGCGAGGATGTCGTCGCCGGCATCCGCAATACCGAGCCCATCGCCGACCTCAAGACCACCCCGGGCCTCGAGTCCGCAGGTGAGGAGCTCGAGCGCGTGTTCCTGACGCTCGAGGATCATTACCGCGATATGTGCGATATCGAGTTCACCATCGAGCAGGGCAAGCTCTGGATGCTCCAGACCCGCGTGGGCAAGCGTACCGCCACCGCCGCCCTGCGCATCGCCATCGAAATGGTCGAGGAAGGCCTGATCACCCGCGAAGAGGCCGTGAGCCGTATCGATCCCGCGCAACTCGACCAGCTCCTTCACCCGCAGTTTGACGCCTCCAAGAAGTACGAGGCTCTCGCCAGCGGTCTGAACGCCAGCCCCGGTGCCGCCGTGGGCGAGGTCGTGTTCTCGAGCGACGACGCTGTCGCGCGTTCCGCCGAGGGTCACAAGGTCATTCTGGTTCGTTGGGAGACCAACCCCGACGACCTGAAGGGCATGGTCGCCGCCGAGGGCATCCTGACCAGCCACGGTGGCAAGACGAGCCATGCCGCCGTTATCGCCCGCGGCATGGGTACGCCCTGCGTCTGCGGCGTTGAGCGCTTCCACATCGACGCCGCTGAGAAGGTCGTGCGCATCGAGGGCAGCGACCGCGTATTGCACGAGGGCGATGTCATCTCCATCGACGGCACCCAGGGCATCGTCGTCGACGGTCCCGTCGACCTGGTTTCCGCCGAGCTTACCGGCGACCTGGACACCATCCTGTCCTGGGCCGACGAGATTCGCCTGGACGAGACCTGTGGCCATGCCAACCATGTGCGCGTCAACGCCGACAATCCCGAGGATGCCGAGCTCGCCCTCGAGTTTGGCGCCGAGGCTATTGGCCTGTGCCGCACCGAGCACATGTTCCTGGGCGATCGCAAGAACATCATCCAGAGCTTTATCCTGTCTGACGATGAGGCCGTGAAGCAGCAGGCCCTGGCCGACCTGCTCAAGGTTCAGACCGAGGACTTCCTGGCGATGTTCAAGACCATGTCCGGTCGCGATGTGGTCGTCCGCCTGCTCGATCCGCCGCTTCATGAGTTCCTGGATAATCCTCGCGAGCTCGAGGTCGCCATCACCAAGAAGGAAGCCGCCGGCGCCAGCGAGGAAGAGCTTGCAGCCCTGCGCGCCCGCCTGCGTCGTATCGACGGCATGGCCGAGTCGAACCCCATGCTCGGCCTGCGCGGCGTTCGCCTGTCCGTCGTCTTTAGCGATCTGCCGCTCATGCAGGTTCGCGCCGTCGCCACGGCTGCTGCCCGCCTTATCAAGGAAGGCGTCGACCCGCGCCCCGAGATCATGGTTCCGCTCGTTTCCATCACGGCGGAGCATGTCCAGACCCGCGAGGTTATCGAGCGCGTGATCGCAGAGGTTTCCGACGAAGAGGGCGTCGAGCTCAATATTCCCGTGGGCACGATGCTCGAGCTGCCGCGCGCCTGCATGGTCGCCGACGAGATCGCCCATCACGCAGACTTCTTCTGCTTTGGCACCAACGACCTCACCCAGACGACCTTCGGTTTCTCGCGTGACGACGCCGAGGCTAAGTTCATCCCGCTGTACATGCATAAGAAGATCTTGAAGGACAATCCCTTCGAGACCATCGACACGGCGGTACTCGAACTGGTGCGCTTGGCCGTCGAGAAGGGCCGCGCCACCAACCCCGACATGCACTTTGGCGTGTGCGGTGAGCACGGTGGCGACCCCAAGTCCATCAAGGGCCTGTTTAACGTGGCCGACGTGGACTACGTGTCCTGCTCGCCCTACCGCGTGCCCCTCGCACGCCTGGCTGCCGCTCAGGCCAAGCTCGAGGCCAAGCGTTCCGCCTAACGTTTTGGGTATAGACGCCTAGCGTAGCCCCCTTCATGCCGCCCGTCTCATTCGTGAGACGGGCGGTTATCATGTGCGGGTTTTGTCTTTTTGTCTGCGTAAAAAATTGTTCTTGCAGCAGAAACCCGCGCGTGTATACTCGAATACGTTTGTTCAACTACGTGCCGGCCAAGGTGGTACGGCACCTCTAGAAGAGTAAGGAATTGCACATGGATTACATCCGCGCAATCGAGCGTCAGCAGATCCGCGAGGACATTCCTCAGGTTCGCGTCGCCGACAACGTCAAGGTTCACTACCGCATTAAGGAAGGCGACCGCGAGCGCATCCAGGTCTTCCAGGGCGACGTCATCCGCATGGCCGGCGCCGGTGCCCGCGAGACCTTCACCGTCCGCAAGATGTCCTTCGGTGTCGGTGTTGAGCGTACCTTCCCGCTTCACAGCCCCAAGATCGCCAAGCTCGAGGTCGTCCGTCATGGTCGCGTCCGTCGCGCCAAGCTGTACTACCTCCGCGACAAGGTGGGCAAGGCTGCTCGCATCCCCGAGAAGCGCTAAGAAGATCGCAGCGTCTGTCCACTCGTTTGGACACAAGGGTCACCTTCGGGTGGCCCTTCTTTTTATCTGATTTGCATGCAAGGAGGGCCTGGTATGGCCAACATGACGAGCTCGGTTTCGGCATCGCAGGTTGCCGGTGAGTTGGCGAGCGCAACGTTTGAGGAGATCCCCGCCCTCGTGGAGCATTATCGCGAGGACCCGCGCCAGCAGGTGATCAAGGCTTGTGAACGCGCCCTTAAACGCCATGCCAAAGAGCTTGCCGAGCGCGAGCGCGTCAATGACATGTACGTGCTTATGCATGAGCTTGGCGGCGATGGGGTGGTCGTTGGTGTCGACGAGGTGGGTCGCGGATCGGTGGCCGGTCCTTTGACGGTATGCGCCGTCTGTCTTCCTATGGAGCCGCGCGTCTGGGGTATCAACGATTCCAAAAAGCTCACGCCCGCGCGCCGCGAGTTGCTCTCAGTGAAGATTGCCGAGGTGGCGACGGCGATCGGTTTTTGCCATATCGCGCCTAAGGATATCGATGAGATGGGCATGGCCCGTGCCATTCGTACCGCCGTTGCGGGCGCCGTGGCCGATACGGGACTTGAACCCGACTGCGTCCTCATGGATGGCAACCCCTTGGGCGCCGTTCCTAACGAGCGCGACGTGGTCAAGGGCGACGCCAAGATCGCCTGCATCGCCGCGGCATCCATCATGGCAAAGGTCACGCGTGACGAGAT
Source organism: Collinsella sp. (assembly GCA_048205395.1). Taxonomy (GTDB): domain Bacteria; phylum Actinomycetota; class Coriobacteriia; order Coriobacteriales; family Coriobacteriaceae; genus Collinsella. Next base: position 16,272 of record DBEWUK010000036.1, on the reverse strand, counting down.
GATGGTCGAGTACGATGCCGAGTATCCCGAGTACCATTTGGCCGAATCGAAAGGCTATGCGAGCCCCGAACACATCGAGGCTATTCGCAAACATGGTCTTTCTCCGTTGCACCGTGTGAGCTTTTGCGGAAACTTTCTGCAGACTGAGCGCCTTTTCTAGGTCAATTGTGGAGACAGGGACCCCTGGCGTTTTATAAACCTGCTGGTAGCGGGCCGTGTGCAACGTGATTGTTGCGTACGGCCCGTTTTTTGTTGGCATTTGGTCAGCTTTTGGTTTGCTTCCGGTACTTACCCGCATGAAAGGTGCCCTCATCATCGGGGCAATGCAGTGTGCGGGAAAGGAGACCCCATGAGTGCCGCAAGCAAAAAGAGCAAGACGCAGCGGCTCAAGGAGCGTTGGGAAAACGGCGAGCTCGACTGCGGGGCGATGACGCCCGAGTTTATCAAGGGACTCAGTCCCCGCGAGCTGGGCATGCTGGGCGAGCTGATCACCATCGACTACTTTAACGAGCGCGGCTACACCTTGCTGGAACAGGGTTATCGTTGCACCGAGGGCGAGGCCGATCTGGTGCTGCTTGATGAGCTCGACGATGTCGTGGTGATGGCCGAGGTCAAGACCAGACGCGTCGCCCTGGATTGCACCACGCGGGTCTTTCCCGAGGAAGCCGTGGACGCCCAAAAGCAACGCCGCTACCGCCGCATCGCAAGTTGCTATCTCATGGATCATTATCCGCTCAAGGCGATTCGCTTCGATGCCGTGGGTGTCACCATTCGCGGCGGGCATATCGCCGAGATCGAGCATCAGTACAACGCGTTCGATTGGCAGGTGTCGTGATGGCGTTCGAGACGTTTGCCGTTCACGCGGCCTGCATCCGCGGCGTCGAGGCGATTCACGTCACGGTCGAGGTCTCGCTTGCCGGCGGCGTTCCGGGCATTCAGATGCTCGGCATCCCGAGTATGGAGGTGATGGAGTCGCGTGGTCGCATTCGCTGTGCGATGCGCTCCGCCGGGTTCGAGATCCCACGCTCGGGCATTACGGTCAATCTGGCACCTGGCGATATTCGCAAGACCGGTAGCGGCTTTGATCTTCCCATCGCCATCGCGGTATTGGCGGCCGATGGTCAGATTCCCCGCGACAACCTCGATCGTTGTCTTATCGCCGGTGAGCTTGGCTTGGACGGTACGGTGCTTCCCGTCAAGGGCGAGGTGGCGTTTCAGTTATTGGCGCGTGATTTGGGGCTGTCTTTTATCGCCGGCAGATCAGACCAGCATGTGCCACTCGCGGGCGTGGATTGCGGATTCATAGATCATTTGTCTCAGCTTGCCCATGGCATGGGCGATGCCGCGCGGCATTATCTGGATTCCGAGGGTGTGGAGGCTACTTTTGAGCCCGAACTCGACTATGCCGACGTGCTGGGGCAGGAGGTTGCCAAACGCGGCATGGCACTGGCGGCAGCGGGTGAGCTCGGTTTGCTTATGATCGGGTCCCCGGGATCGGGCAAGACGATGCTTGCGCGCCGTATGACTGGCATTCTGCCTGAGCTTTCCGTTGAGGATCAGCAGGAGGCACTGTGCATCCATTCGGTCTTGGGCGAGAACATCGATGGCTTATTGGCAGGTCATCGGCCGTTTCGAAGCCCCCATCACAGTATTTCGACCGCAGGCCTTATCGGCGGCGGGCGCCCGGTGCACCCGGGTGAGATTAGCCTTGCTCATGGCGGCGTGCTCTTTTTGGACGAGCTTGCCGAGTTTCCCACGGGTGTGCTGCAGACGCTGCGTCAGCCCATCGAACGCGGCTATGTGAGGATCGTACGCGTCGACGGGGCCTTTACCTTCCCGTCGCGCTTTCAGCTGCTCGCTGCGAGCAATCCCTGCCCCTGCGGCTTTTTGGGCGACCGCGAGGTGCCGTGCCGCTGCTCGGCATCGATGGTCGAGCGCTATCGGGCAAAGCTGCGCGGTCCTTTGGCCGACCGTATCGACATGATGATCGATGTGACCCGTCCCGATCCCCAGGTGATTATCGAGGGCGCGGAGGGTATGTCGTCGGCCGAGTTACGTGACTACGTTGTGCGCGGTCGCGCTTTTCGCACCTGGCGCGAGTCTCGTATGGACGATGCGGATGCCGAGGCCGAGGATGACGAGACGCGGTCCATTGACGGCGTCGTTTCGACCTTTGAGCTCGATGATGCTGCCGAGAAATGCGTACTCGGTCTGTCCAAACGCACGCATCTCACAGGGCGTGGCATCGTGCGCCTGGTTCGCATTGCGCGCACGATCGCAGATGTCGCCGAGAGCGAGCAAGTGACGCAGGACCACGTGCTCGAGGCGGCGATGTACCAGGGAAGGAGGGACCAATGATGGCCGAGGGGACCTTCGAGCTGCATCCAGGTGACGCGTTGTATCCCGAGACCGTTTTGGAGCTTTCTGATGTACCTCAGACGCTCTATGTGCGCGGCAACCCCGAGGCGCTTTCGACGCCCGCGCTCTCCATCATCGGCGCGCGAAAGGCCTCGCCGTATGGTCTTGCCGTGGCAGAGCTTGCGGCAAAGGTGGCGGTCGAGGCGGGAGTGACGGTTGTTTCGGGCGGCGCGGTCGGTTGTGACCAGGCCTCGGGTTGGGCTGCGGTCAACGCCGGCGGCAAACACGTCGTGGTGCTGGGGACGGGCGCCGACGTGGTCTACCCGCGTTCGAGCGCGGGGCTTATTACTCGCACGCTCGATACGGGTGGCGCGGTCGTGTCGATCTCTCCGTGGGGCATGGGTCCGCGCAAGTTTGCCTTTCCGCGCCGGAATCGCGTGATCGCGGCCCTGTCGCAAGCCCTCTTTGTATCCGAGGCGGGTATGCCTTCCGGGACGTTTTCTACAGCCGAGGCTGCTATGGATTTGGGGCGCGAACTTCTTGCCGTGCCGGGGTCGATCCTATCGCCCGAGTCGCGTGGCACGAATTACCTCATTGCGAACGGTGCCTGCTGCATCATCGACGAGGAATCTATCGAGATGGCTATCTCACGTATCTACGGCACCCTGCGCTACTCGCGCCCTGATGCTCCCGGCATTGCCGACCTGGATCCAACACAGCAGACCGTGATGCATGCGCTCATCGCCTCTCCGCTCAAGGTCGACGACATCGCGGCGCTCGTCTCGCTCGATGCCGTCGGCGTACTCAAACTCTTGGGTTCGCTTGAACTCGAGGGCCTTATCGAGCGCATGATGGATGGAAGGTATGCGCCCTCCAAGTTTGCCCTTCACGCCCAGACGCCCTTCGGTCACAATGGAAAACGTGTCAATTAGAAAGGTGTTTGCAGATGCAGTTCGATCAGGTGACGGTTATCGGTGGCGGTCTGGCGGGTTCGGAATGCGCGATCCAGCTGGCAGACCGCGGGTTTGCCGTAAAGCTGTGCGAGATGCGCCCCCAGGTGAGCTCCCCGGCTCACCATACTGATCACCTGGCAGAGCTCGTCTGCTCCAATTCGTTTAAGTCGACCCGTCCAGATTCCGCTGCTGGCCTACTAAAAGCCGAGCTCCAGCGCATGGGTTCAGTCCTGCTCGATTGCGCCCATCGCGCCGCTGTTCCCGCCGGTGGTGCCTTGGCGGTCGACCGCGTCAAGTTTTCCGAGCTTGTCGAGGCCGAGGTTGCCGCCCGTCCCAATATCGAGATCATTCACGGCGAGGTCACGCAGATTCCCGAGGGTCACGTGGTCATTGCCGCCGGCCCCTTGTGCTCGCCGGCGCTGAGCGAAGAGGTCATGAAGCTCGTCGGTGGCGACGCCCTTGCGTTCTTCGATGCCGCGGCGCCGATCGTCGATGCCTCCACGCTCGATATGGACGTGCTGTTCTCGCAGTCGCGCTACGAGGAGCAGGGGAGTGGCGACTATCTCAACGCTCCGCTCAACAAGGAGGAGTACGAGGCCTTTATCGAGGCGCTTACCACGGCCGACCGCGTGGTGCTCAAGGATTTTGAGGGCGGCGATCTGTTCCAGGCCTGCCAGCCTGCCGAGGAGGTTGCACGCACCGGCAAGGACGCCATTCGCTTTGGCGCCATGAAGCCCGTCGGCCTCACCGACCCGCGTACCGGACGTCGCCCCTGGGCGGCGATTCAGCTGCGTGCCGAGAACAAGGAGAAGACCGCTTATAATCTGGTGGGCTTCCAGACCAACCTGACCTTTGGCGAGCAGAAGCGCGTCTTCCATATGGTGCCGGGCCTGGAGAACGCTGAGTTCTTCCGCTACGGTGTCATGCACCGTAATACCTTTGTCGACGCCCCGCACGTCCTCGATGGCACCTTTGCCGTGCCCGGTACCGGCGTGCGCCTGGCCGGTCAGATCACCGGCACCGAGGGGTACATGGAAGCCGTGGCGACCGGTCTGCTCGCGGCGCTCAACACCTATGCCGAGGCTATCGGTGCCGCGGGCGTCGAGTTGCCCCGCGTGGGCGCCCTGGGCGCGCTCGTGGGCTATGCGACCGATCCTGCCACCGTGGGCTACCAGCCCATGCATGTCAACTTTGGCCTGGTGCCGCCGCTCGAGGACGGTAAGCGTCGCAGCAAGCGCGACCGCTACCAGGCCTATGCGGACCGTGCGCTTGAGGCCCTTGATGCCTATCTGGCCACTCGCCCCGATCTGTTTGGAGGCGACCGGTCATAGCCTTTGACCTGTACGATGCCGTCGACTCGTTTATCGCCTATATCGCACGTGTCGAGGGACTTTCTCCCAACACGGTGACGGCCTATGGCTCGAGGCTGGAGCGCTTTGCTTCCTGGTGCGAGCGCGAGGATATCGATGCTTTCGCTGCCGACGTGCGCACCATTCGTCGCTATCTTGCCGAGCTTTCGCGTGAACAGGTGGCTCCCCGAACGCTTGCGGCGCATCTGTCTGCCATTCGCTCGCTCTATCGGTGGATGACTGCCGAGGGGATTGTCGAGGGTGATGCGGTCTCGGCAATCGCATCGCCCAAGCTGCCGCGCGACCTGCCGGGCGTCCTTACGACCCAGCAGGTCGAGGCGCTGCTCAAGACGCCTGATACCTCGACGCCCGCGGGACTGCGCGATGCGGCGATGCTCGAGCTGCTCTATGCCTCGGGTGCTCGTATCTCTGAGCTCGCAGCACTCAATGTGGAGTCCATCGCTTGGTCCGAACGCACGCTGCGCCTTTGGGGCAAGGGGAGCAAAGAACGTATCGTCCCTCTGTATCGTCGTGCGCTCGAGGCGACGCGTCTCTATATTGAGGAGGGGAGGCCGGAATTGCTCGCTCAGGCAAAGCGTCGTGACCCCGCTACCGGGCCGCATCCGCTGCTTATATCGGCGCGCGGCAATCGCATGAGCGCCGCCATGCTCCGGCGGCGGTTCCATACGCTGGCGACGCTCGCCGGCATTCCGGCCGACATCGCCCCGCATGCGATGCGCCATACTTTTGCGACCGACTTGCTTGAGGGCGGTGCGGACCTGCGCTCGGTTCAAGAGCTGCTGGGTCATGCGAGTCTGTCCACGACGCAGATCTACACGCATCTCACGCCCGATCGGCTTAAGCGGGCCGTGGCTCAAGCCCATCCCCGCGGCGAATAGTTGCTGGGACGTTCCGCGCTGCACTCAGGTGTGTGGTTTTGATTGCGGGTTGGCAGGAAGATGCATTCCTGCTATCATTCATCGGGTTGCTTCACGGCAACATGTTTTTATCACGCACGCGCGGCTACTTCATACCGTGGTGCCCGGGCTTTGGTAGCACATGTCTGGGTTGGTTTTGGAGGATGACCCCGCGCGGAGGCAAACCACAGGAGGTTTAACATGGCTACCAAGATTAATATCCGCACCCTGCTCGAGGCCGGCTGCCACTTCGGTCACCAGACCCGTCGCTGGAACCCCAAGATGAAGCCGTTCATCTTCGGTGAGCGCAACGGCATCTACATCCTCGACCTCAAGCAGACCATCCTCGACGCCGACCAGGCCTACACCTTCGTTAAGAACGTCGCCAAGGGTGGCAACGTGCTGTTCGTCGGCACCAAGAAGCAGGCTCAGGAGGCCGTCAAGAACGCTGCTGAGCGCGCCAACATGCCTTACATCAACCAGCGTTGGCTCGGCGGTATGCTGACCAACTTCGTTACCATCCGCTCCCGCATCAACCGCATGGAGGAGCTCGAGGCCATGGTCGAGGACGGCCGCATGGCAGTGCTCCCCAAGAAGGAGCAGGCTGTGCTCGGCAAGGAGCTCACCAAGCTCCAGACCAACCTCGGTGGCGCCCGCGACATGAAGGGTCTGCCCCAGGCTCTCTTCGTCATCGACACCAAGCGCGAGGAGAACGCCATCAAGGAGGCCCAGCGCCTGAACATCCCCGTCGTCGCTCTGATCGACACCAACTCCGATCCCGACGAGGTCGAGTACGGCATCCCCTGCAACGATGACGCTATCTCCGCTGTCACCCTTATGTGCGAGCTCATGGCTGACGCCTGCCTCGCTGGCTCCGGCAAGGAGCAGGTCTCCGAGGCCGAGATGGCCGCTGAGCCCAAGGCCGAGTAAATCAGTCTTAGTTAATTCTTTTTCATCTCTTTGAAAGGAACCACAATGGCCCAGATTACCGCCGCTATGGTCAAGCAGCTCCGCGAGATGACCGACTCCCCGATGATGGAGTGCAAGAAGGCTCTCGTCGAGGCTGACGGCGACATGGACGCCGCTGTCGACGTTCTGCGTAAGAACGGCCTTGCCAAGGCTGCCAAGAAGGCTGGCCGTGAGACCAACGAGGGCGCTGTCGCCGCGTTCGTCTCCGAGGATGGCAAGACCGGCGCTCTGCTCGAGCTCTCCTGCGAGACCGACTTCGTTGGCTCCAACGCCAAGTTCACCGGCTTTGCTTCCAAGGTCGCTGAGGTTGTCGCTACCACCGAGCCTGCTGACGTCGACGCTCTGCTTGAGAAGCCGATGGGCGAGGAGACCGTTTCCTCCGAGCTCACCGAGATGATTCACATCATGGGCGAGAACATGAAGATCTCCCGCTTCGCCGCCCGTAAGGCCGAGAACGGCGCTCTCGCTTCTTACATCCACATGGGTGGTAAGATCGGCGTCCTCGTCGAGTTTGCTTTCGAGAAGGCCGAGACCGCTCAGGCTGAGTCCTTCAAGACCTTCGCTCACGACGTTGCCCTTCAGGTTGCCGCCGTCGCCCCGATCTGCGCTACCCGCGATCAGGTTCCGGCCGAGACCGTCGAGCACGAGAAGCAGATCTACATGGCTCAGGCTGCCGAGTCCGGCAAGCCCGAGGCCATTCAGGAGAAGATGGCTGTCGGCCGTCTGGAGAAGTTCTACAAGCAGTCCGTGCTCACCGAGCAGGAGTTCATCAAGGACAGCTCCCTCACCATCAAGAAGTACGCTGAGCAGGTCTCCAAGGAGCTCGGCGACACCATTACCGTCGTTGCCTTTGACCGTCTGGTCCGTGGCGAGTAAATAAGCTCTTGTAGCTGGTAATGAGCAGGCTGTGGGTTTTACTCACAGCCTGCTTTTTCATGGCTCTTCTTAGAGCCTTTGATAGAATGTTGAGAGTTCAATCTAAAGGAGGATCGCTTTGTCCGACATCCGATATAAACGCGTGCTTTTGAAGCTTTCCGGCGAAGCACTGATGGGCGACGGCCAATATGGCATCGACCCCAAGGTTACCGACCATCTTGCCAAGCAGGTCAAGGAGCTGCTCGCCGTTGGCCATGAGGTCGGCGTCGTTGTCGGCGGCGGCAATATTTTCCGCGGCATGGCCGGCGCTGCCGGTGGCATGGAGCGTGCTCAGGCCGACTACATGGGCATGCTGGCAACCGTTATGAACGCGCTCGCCCTGCAGGATGCCTTCGAGCATAACGATGTTCCTTGCCGCGTGATGAGCGCTATTCAGATGAACGAGATCTGCGAGCCCTATATTCGCCGTCGCGCCATCAACCACCTTTCCAAGGGCAATGTCGTTATTTTTGCCGCCGGTTCGGGCAATCCGTACTTTACGACCGACACCGCCGCGGCTCTTCGTGCGTGCGAGATCGGCGCCGAGATTCTGATCAAGGCCACCAAGGTCGACGGCATCTATGACAAGGATCCCGTCAAGTGCGCCGATGCCGTCCGCTTTGACAAGATCACCTACCATGAGGTGCTCGTCCGCGGTCTGCAGGTTATGGATTCCACGGCTACGGCACTGTGCCAAGATAACCGTATGCCGATTTTGGTCCTCAACATCGATGGCGAGGACACTGTCAAGCGCGCGCTCGCGGGTGAGCCCGTCGGCACGCTCGTCTATCAGGAGGATTAAGCATGGCAGAGAACATCACCGCCCATATGGACAAGTCGCTCGAGTCCCTCAAGCATAACTTCTCCAAGGTCCGTACCGGCCGCGCCAATGCCAACATTCTGTCCGACATCACCGTCGATTATTACGGTGTTCCCACGCCGGTCACGCAGGTTGCCGCCGTCAAGACCCCCGAAGCCCACATGCTGCTCATCGAGCCGTGGGACAAGGCACTCATCAACGCTATCGTCAAGGCCATCGGCGCTTCCGATCTGGGTATTACCCCCAACTCCGATGGCACCGTCGTTCGTCTTCCGTTCCCGGCTCCCACCGAGGAGCGCCGTCGCGAGCTCGTCAAGGAGTGCCGCGAGTACGCCGAGCAGGCCAAGGTGTCTATCCGTAACATCCGTCGCGACTTCAACAACAAGCTCGAGCGCGATGAGGAGCTCACCGAGGACGATGTCCGTCGCGAGCAGGCCAAGGTCCAGAAGCACACCGATGAGTATGTCGCCAAGGTCGAGGAGCTTCTGAAGGAAAAAGAAGCCGAGGTCATGGAGATCTAAGGTGCAATACGACGAGCATAAACTGGTCGAGTACTTTGCCGACGCCCCTGCGGGCGTCGGTTTTTCCGACCTTGACCTCAATAACATTCCGCACCATATCTCGTGCATCATGGACGGCAATGGTCGTTGGGCCACGTCGCGTGGTCTTGCGCGCACTGAGGGCCACAAGGCGGGTATCGTCTCCCTTCGCGAGATTATTACCGCCTGCGTGCGTCTGGGCGTCGACGTGCTTTCTGCCTATGCGTTTTCTACCGAAAACTGGAACCGCCCGCAGCATGAGGTCAACGTCTTGATGCATCTGTTTGCCAAGACGTTTATCGACGAGCTGCCGCTTCTGAAGCGCGAAAACGTGCGCGTTGTCTTTTTGGGTGACATTTCCGCGCTGCCCAAGAAGACCCGCGACGTTTTTGAACGCGGTCTTGCCGAGTGCGCCGATCACACCGGCATGACGCTGGCGCTTGCCGTCAACTACGGCGCGCGTGCCGAGATTACCCGCGCTGTCCGTCAGATCGCACTCGACGCTGCCGCCGGTAAGATCGATCCTGCCGCAATTGATGACGACATGGTGGCTTCCCACCTCTATACCGCCGGCCTTCCCGATCCTGAGCTTGTGATTCGCACCTCTGGTGAGCTGCGTCTTTCGAACTATCTGCTGTGGCAGGTGGCTTATTCCGAGTTCTACGTCACCGATACCTATTGGCCCGACTTTGATCGTTGGGGCCTTGTCGACGCCATTTTGGCCTATCAGGGCCGTGACCGTAGGTTTGGTGGACTGAGCAAGACCGAGGAGGCTTAATCGTGTCCGATCGTCCCAAGGCATCTGCTCCCAAGACGCCAGTTTCCGCGGCGCCCGCGCGCAAGGCTGTCGCTGCGGGAGCGCCCGCAGCGAAGAATGGCACCGGTTCGTGGCTTGCGGGCTTTATTACCCGTGCCGCTGCCGGTATCGTCTACGCCGTTGTCTTTATCCTGTGCCTGGTTTTGGGTATCGTGCCCACGGCCATCTTTGTTTCTGTCATGAGCGGTCTGTGCTGCTATGAGTTTTTCCGTATGACGAGGCTCGATGGCAAGATGGCTAACGAGCGCATGGGTATCGCTGCCGCCGTACTCTTTCCGCTGTCGGCGTTGGGCGATTCGATGTTGCTGAATGCCCTGCTTTTTGCCCTGATGCTCGCTGTGGGCATTTGGTATGTCTGGTCGCCGCGTACCCGCATCTCTGATGTGGCCGTGACGCTCATGGGTCCCATCTACACTGGCTTTATGCTGTCAGCTATCGTGCTGCTGCGCGATGCCGTGCCCGGTTTTGCCGGCGCCCTGCTTTCGGTGGGCGTTTGCGCGTCCCTTTGGGTCTCCGACTCGTTTGCCTACATCGTGGGTAGCCGTATCGGCAAGCACAAGATGGTTCCCAAGATCTCTCCCAAAAAGAGCTGGGAGGGTTTTGCCGGCGGCATCCTGGGCTCGGTTTTGATTTGGCTCATCCTGTGGGCGACGCATTTCTACAAGCTCAGCCTGCCCTATGCGCTGCTGTGCGGCGTGGTCGTGTCCATTCTGGGCGTTATCGGCGACCTTATCGAGTCGCGCATCAAGCGCGGTGTGGGCGTCAAGGATTCCGGCAACCTTATCCCGGGCCACGGCGGCATGCTCGATCGTAGCGATTCGCTTATCTTCGGCTGCATCACCGCGCAGCTGATGCTGATGATCGGAGGCGTGCTGTAATGTCCTTCCAGACGACGTATGGCTCCGATGGACGTCTCCGTGTTGCCATCCTGGGCTGTACGGGCTCTATCGGCACCCAGGCGCTCGATGTGTGCCGTCAGCATGCCGATCGCTTGCAGGTGACGGCGCTGTCCGTTAACTCCAGCACCTCCGAGCTCGTTGCCGCTGCCCGCGAGTTCTCGGTTCCGGCGGTTGCCGTGGCCGATGTCGCTCATGGCGATGACGCCGTGCTGCAGGAGTTGCCCGAGGGAACGAAGCTCGGCGTTGGCGCGCAGGCGGTTTGCGAGCTCGCGCGTCGCGACGATGTCGACTGCGTGCTTGTCGCTATTGTGGGCGCCGCCGGTCTCGAGGCGAGCCATGCGGCCTTGACCTCGAATAAGCGTCTTGCCCTTGCCAACAAGGAGTCCCTCGTCGTCGGCGGCGACTTGCTTATGCCGTTGGCGCAACCGGGCCAGCTTATTCCAGTCGACTCTGAGCACTCCGCCATCTACCAGTGCTATCTGGGGGAGGACCCGCGCGAGGCTCATTGTATTTGGCTCACCTGCTCGGGCGGTCCGTTCTTTGGCCGCACGCGCGACGAGCTCAATCGCGTGACGCGTGCCGATGCCCTCGCACATCCCACGTGGGCCATGGGCGCCAAGATCACCATCGACTCCGCCACCCTCATGAACAAGGGCCTGGAGCGCATTGAGGCCATGCATCTGTTTAACTGCGACCTCGATTTCATTAACGTGGTCGTGCAGCGTCAGTCCAAGATTCACTCTATGGTCGAGTTTGCCGACGGCTCCGTGATGGCGCATCTCGGTGCTTCCGACATGCGTATTCCCATCCAGTTCGCGTTCTCGTATCCCGAGCGTTGGGATACCCCGGCGCCTCGTATCGATTTCCGCGAGCTGGGGCAGCTCACGTTTGATGCTGCCGACATGGATACCTTCCGCTGTCTGGCACTGGCCGAACGTGCCGGCAAGACGGGTGGCACCATGCCGTGCGTGCTCAATGCCGCCAACGAGGTCGCCGTCGATGCCTTCCTGCACGATGGCTGCAGCTTTACCGATATCGATCGCATTGTGGAATCCTGCATGGATGCCCACGATATGCAGGCGGTCGATTCGTTTGAGCAGCTTCGCGACATCGATGCGTGGGCGCGTGAAAAGGCTGCGCAGGTGCTCGCCGCAACCCGTTCCTAACCCATAAGGATTGCTTTTTCGTTTTATGGATACTGTTCTGAGCGTTCTCTCATCGGTCTTTTGGGGCCTGCTGATGCTTTCCGTCCTCGTGTTTTTGCACGAGGGCGGCCACTTTTTGGCGGCGCGTGCCTGCGGCGTCCGTGTGACCGAGTTCTTTTTGGGCCTGCCGTGCCGCTTTGACATACATTACACGTCGCGTCGCATTGGAACCAAGTTTGGCGTGACCCCGCTGCTGCTGGGTGGCTACGCTGCCATCTGCGGTATGGATCCGACCGACGTCTCGTGTGCCGATCGCGTGCTCGCGGCTATCTATCGTCATGGTCGCGTGACCGTGGCCGACCTTGCTGTCGAGCTCGAGCTATCCGAGGAGGTTGTGCTCGAGGCATGCGCCTTGCTCTTGGGTTGGGGCTCTATCGCGCCTTGGTATGAGGAAGGGGAGAAGCCCTCGCCGAGCTACTATCCCACCAAGTATCAGACGCTGCCACGAGATGCGGCGGGTTACACCACCTTTGACGGCCGCCGTTTCGATCGAGAGCATGCGACTACCGAGGGCGATGTGTGGGAGCTGCCGTGCGGCGAAGCCGAGTTCCTTGCGCAAGAGCGTTCGCATACCTATCTGGGCCAGGGTTTTCTCAAGCGCGCCTTTATGCTGCTCGCGGGCATTCTCGTCAATATCCTGACGGGCTTTTTGCTGCTTATGAGCATCTACTCTATTGCGGGTGTCACCGTGCCGATGGATACCAACGTGATCGGTCAGGTTGACGAGGGTTCTATTGCCGCCAAGGCGGGTATCGAGGGCGGCGACGCGATCCTTTCGGTTGACGGAGTATCGTGCTCTACCTGGATGGACGTTTACGATGCCATCGGCAAGGCCGCCGGTAAGGACGATATCGCCATCGAGTACGAGCGTGACGGCAAGCAGCATTCGACCACGGTTGCACTCAAGGAGGAGGAGCGCCTAGGTGTGTATGCCTCTACGCAGGTGGTCCGTTTAGACCCCATCACGTCGGCTCGCCTGTCTTTCTCCTATGTCGTGCAGACAGCGGAGGGCGTGATGCGCCTGCTCCAGCCGCAGCATACGATGGAGATTCTCGATCAGTCTTCTTCGATCGTGGGTATTAGCGTTATGTCCTCACAGGCTGCTGCTGCCGGCCCTGCCACGTTCCTTTCGTTTGCCGCTCTCATTTCGTTCTCGCTTGGCTTTATGAACCTGCTGCCCATCCCACCACTCGATGGCGGCAAGCTGGTCATCGAGATCATTCAAAAGATTGCGGGCCGCGAGCTACCTCTCAAGGTCCAGACGATTGTGAGCTATGTGGGCATCGCGCTCTTTGCGCTGCTGTTTGTCTATATGCTTCGTTCCGACATCCTTCGATTTATTCTGTAGGGGAGTGTTTGGATTGTCTTTATCCCATCCTTTGCCTCGCGAGTTGACGCGCCCCGTGCATGTGGGCGGTGTGCAGATCGGTGGCGGCGCGCCGGTGGTGGTCCAATCCATGACCTGCACCGATACCGCTGATGCCCAGGCAACGCTTGCGCAAGTGTGCGCGTTGGCGCAGGCTGGCTGCGATATCGTGCGTGTGAGCGTGCCCACCGAGGCCGCGCTTGAGGGTTTCCGCACCATCTGTGCCGAGTCTCCGGTGCCAATCGTTGCCGATATCCACTTTAACCACAAGCTGGCCATTGGCGCTGTGGAGGCCGGTGCCGCCAAGCTCCGCATCAATCCCGGTAATATCGGCGATTGGGCCAAGGTCGATGCCGTGATCGATGCCGCGGGCGCCGCTGGGTGCGCGATTCGCATTGGCGTGAACGCCGGCTCACTCGAGCAGGATATCGCCGAGCGCGACGAGCTTACGCAGCCCGAGAAGCTCGTGATGTCGAGCGAGCGCTTCGTCAAGCACTTTGAGGACCGCGGCTTTACGAACATTGTGCTTTCTGCCAAGGCCCATAGCGTGCAAACGACGCTTGATACCTATCGAGCCCTGTCGCGTGAGATTTCCCACGTTCCGCTTCACCTGGGCGTGACGGAGGCGGGGACCAAGCTCCAGGGCACTATCAAGAGCTCTGTAGGCTTGGGTATCTTGCTTTCCGAAGGCATTGGCGACACCATGCGTGTGTCGATCACAGCCGATCCGGTTGAGGAGCCGCCGGTCGCCTGGGGAATTTTGCAGTCGCTGGGCCTGCGCCGCCGTGGTCCTGAGATTGTCTCGTGCCCCACGTGCGCCCGCTGCCAGGTTAACCTGATTCCCATCGCCGAGGAGGTCACCGAGCGGCTTAAGAACTATGCCGCGCCGCTTTCGATTGCCGTCATGGGATGTGCCGTTAATGGCCCCGGTGAGGCTTCTGATGCCGACCTGGGCGTTGCCTGCGGACGTGGTCAGGGCCTGCTCTTTTCGCATGGCCAGATCATTGGTAAAGTAGCTGAGGACCAAATTGTCGACGCGCTTATGGCAGAGGTCGACAAGCTTATTGAGGAGAAATAAATGACCCGAGCAATGTATATGTCTAAGCTCTATGCGCCGACGCTTAAAGAGGATCCGGCGGACGCTGAGCTCGCCAGTCACCGCCTGCTGCTCCGTGCCGGCATGATCCGCAAGGAGGCCGCCGGCCTGTATTCCTACCTGCCGCTTGCTTGGCGCTCGATCCGTAAGATCGAGAATATCGTGCGCGACGAGATGGACGCTGCCGGCGCCCAGGAGCTTATGATGCCTATCATGGTCGACGCCGAGTTGTGGCGCGAGTCCGGCCGCATCGACGCCTATGGCAAGGAGCTTGTGCGCTTTGACGACCGTCATGGTCGCGAGTTCGTCCTGGGCCCCACGCACGAGGAGACCGTCACGGCCCTGGTGCGCAACGAGCTGCGCTCCTACAAGCAGCTGCCCGTCAACCTGTACCACATTCAGGACAAGTTCCGCGACGAGTTCCGCCCCCGCTTTGGCCTGATGCGCGGTCGCGAGTTCATCATGAAGGACGCCTACAGCTTCTCCGCCACGCAGGAGAGCCTGCAGGAGGAGTATGACAAGATGAAGCAGGCCTACGCTAACATCTGCGAGCGCTGCTATATCAAGGCCCTGCCCGTTGTTGCCGACTCCGGTGAGATCGGTGGCGATACCTCCGTCGAGTACATGGCGCTGGCCGATGCTGGCGAGGCTTCGCTCGTCTATTGCGATGACTGCGGTTTTGCCGCCGATGACGAGGCTGCAAGCACCAAGGTCGTCGTGACCGAGGGTCCTGGCGACGGTACGCTTACCAAGGTCGAGACTCCGGGCATGGGCACCATTGAGGCAGTTGCTAAGTTCTTTGGGTTCCCCGAGAACGGCACGCGCAAGTCGCTGGCACTCATCGACGCCGAGGGCAAGCCGGTCGTGGCCATTGTTCCGGGCGACCACGAGCTCAACGATTGCAAAGCCGAGCATGTCTTTGGCAAGGGCTATCGCATGATGACCGACGAGGAGCTCCAGACTTATGGTCTGCATAAGGGCTTTATCGGACCGGTTAACCTGCCCGAGGGCATTCGTCTGGTGTGCGACGAGAGCCTGCGTGAGTCCAAGCAGTGGGCCTGCGGCGCCAACGAGGTCGACTATCACTTTACCGGTGCCTGCCCCGAGCGCGACTTTACCGTCGACGAGTGGGCCGACCTGGTCACCGTCGTTGCCGGCGATCCCTGCCCGCACTGCGGCAAGCCGCTCTCCGCAGCCCGCGGCATCGAGGTCTCCCAGGTCTTCCAGCTGGGCACCAAGTATTCCGAGGCCATGGGTGCCACCTTTATGGACGAGGACGGCAAGGAGAAGCCGCTCATCATGGGCTGCTACGGCGTTGGTGTGTCCCGCTCGCTCGCTGCCATCGTGGAGCAGCACAACGACGAGCACGGTATCGTCTGGCCGGTCTCCGTTGCCCCGTACGAGGTCGCGGTGATTCCGCTCGATCCCAAGAAGGAGGAGTGCGCTACCGTCTGCGAGCAGATCGTTGATGGCCTGTGCGCCGAGGGTATCGAGGTTGTCGTCGACGACCGCGACGAGCGTCCTGGCTTTAAGTTTGCCGACAACGACCTTATGGGCTTCCCGTATCAGGTCGTTCTGGGTAAGCGTGGCCTTAAGAATGGCACCGTTGAGCTCAAGGACCGTGCCACGGGTGAGCGCGAGGATGTGGCGATCGACGAGGTCGTCGCCAAGGTCGCCGAGCTTGTGAAGGCAGCACGCCGTTAATCGACGATTTCGCTTGTAGTTCGATATACGGGACGGCCCCGCATTTCTCCAGATCGGGGAGATGCGGGGCCGTCCTTTTATCTTGTGGCATCCTCGATATCTAAAAGGAAAACCCCACAGCCCATGCGAGCTGCGGGGTTTTCCTTGTGCCTCCGATGCGAAATAAATCGCTCAGATATTACTGATAATCGACGACGTCGATCCAGTTCTTCAGGAACTCATCGTTCACGTTGCGCTTACGAGCGAGCTCGGAAGCGGCGACGATGCTCGTCCACTGACGCACGACCTGCATGGGCATGTCGGCGCGGTCGCAGTAGAGCTCCAGGTAGGCCTCAGCCTGATCCTTGCTGTTGAGGGCAAAGAGC
>DBEWUK010000032.1:0-82598 GCA_048205395.1 Collinsella sp. | reverse complement strand
GGGCCAGGGCCAGGGACAAGGCTACGGGCAGGCTTTCTCACGAGCTAACTCGCACATACCGATGCCAGAGGGGGCTGTCCCGCCAACGCGGGGCAGCCCCCTCTTTTCGCGATGATCCCTTGGAGACGGAGGAAAACGGATCATTTAGAAACGGCAAGGGCATGGTTTGATCGCGCGATCCGCCCCGGTTCGTCGACTGCCGATTCGGTGCGGTTCGAAAGGGCTATTCGGCGCCGTTGCGACCGGTGGTACTCTAGTATCCGTTTGAAATCGAGCGAAGGAGTGCCGCTATGGAGCAATCGAGCCTGTTTGGTGACGGTGTGGACATCGATACCGAAACGCCCGCGAGCACGGATTCCGCCGCACCGGCCGATGCCCGTGCCCAGGCGGCAGCGCGTGCGGCCGAGCTGCGCCACGAGCTCGATTACCACGCCTATCGCTACTACATGCTCGACGCGCCCGAGATCACGGACGCCGCCTTTGACAAAATGCTCGTTGAGCTGCAGGAAATCGAGGCGACCTACCCCGATTTGGTGACGCCCGACAGCTATACCCAGCGCGTGGGCGGCTACGTGAGCGAGCAGTTTACGCCGGTCACGCACATGGCACGCATGTATTCCATGGACGATGCCATGGATCTGGACGAGCTCGACGCGTGGCTCCAGCGCGCCGAGGATGCGCTCGGTGCCGGCAGCGTCACCTATACCTGCGAGCTCAAGATCGACGGCCTGGGCGTGGCCCTTACCTACCAAAACGGCACCTTCGTGCGCGCCGCCACACGCGGCGATGGCACCACGGGCGAGGACGTGTCGCTCAACGTGCGTACCATCAAGGATGTGCCCATGCACCTGTCCGAGCCGGCGCTCGCCCACATGGGTGCCGACCGCGAGCGCGCCATCGAGGTGCGCGGCGAGGTTTATATGCCCAAGGGCAGCTTTGTGCGCCTGAACGACGAGGCCGATGCCGAGGGACGCGACCCCTTCGCCAACCCGCGCAACGCCGCCGCCGGCAGCCTGCGCCAAAAGGATCCCAAGGTCACGGCGCGCCGTGATCTTGCCACCTTTATCTATGCCATCGCCGATACCGATCCGCTGCACGTCCACAGCCAGCGCGAGTTCCTCGATTGGCTGCGTAGCGCCGGCTTTAGCGTCAACCCCAACGTGGCACGCTGCGCCACGCCCGCCGAGGTCCACGAGTTCTGCGCCCAGGCGCTCGAGCATCGCGGCGACCTGGACTACGACATCGACGGCGTGGTTGTAAAGGTCGACAGCTTCCAGCAGCAGCTCGACCTGGGCTTTACCGCCCGCGCGCCGCGCTGGGCCATCGCCTTTAAGTTCCCGCCCGAGGAAAAGCAGACCGTCCTGCGCGAGATTCGCATCCAAGTGGGCCGCACCGGTGTGCTCACGCCGGTCGCCGAGTTCGATCCGGTGACGGTTGCCGGCTCCACCATCGCGCGTGCCACGCTGCACAACATCGACGAGATCCGCCGCAAAAATGTGCGCGAGGGCGACACCATCATCGTGCACAAGGCGGGCGACGTGATCCCCGAGGTCGTGGGCCCGGTGCTCGACAAACGCCCGGCCGATTCGGTCGACTGGCGCATGCCCGAGGTCTGCCCCGTGTGCGGCAGCCCCGTGGTCCACGAGGACGGCGAGGTCGCTTACCGCTGCGTCTCCATCGACTGCCCCGCGCAGCTGAAGGAGCGCCTGCTCCACTGGGTGAGCCGCGGCTGCATGGACGTCGACGGCCTGGGCGACGAGATCGTCGACAAGATGATCGCCGCCGGCCTGATTCACGATGTCGCAGACTTCTATCAGCTCACGGTCGACGACATCGCCGGACTGGACACGGGGCGCATTTATGCCAGCTCCAACAGCAAAAAAGGCGTCAAGAAGGGCGACCCCATTCCGGTGGGCCTCAAGACGGCCGAGAAAATCATCGCCGAGCTCAACAAGTCCAAGAGCCAGCCGCTCGGTCGCGTGCTGTTTGCCCTGGGCATCCGCCACGTGGGCAAGAGCGTGGGCGAGGTCATCGCCGAGCGATTCCTGTCGATTGACAAGCTTATCTTGGCGAGCGAAGAGGACATTGCCGAGTGCGAGGGCATTGGTCCCAAGATCGCGGCGAGCGTCAAGCAGTTCCTGGCCGTGCCCGAGAACCTTGCTGTACTGGAGCGCCTGCGCCAGGCGGGCCTGTCGCTCGAGGTCGACTTGGGTGCCGCACACGCGCAGGCCGCAGCCGACGCTGGCGTGGCAGGCGAGCTTGCTGACGCACAGCCACTCGCGGGTCTGACCTTCGTGCTGACCGGCACGCTCGTCAACCGCACGCGCGACGAGGCGGGTGCCGCGCTTAAGGTGCTCGGCGCCAAGGTTTCGGGCAGTGTTTCAAAGAAGACGAGCTATCTGGTCGCCGGCCCCAAAGCGGGCTCCAAGCTCACCAAGGCCGAGCAGCTGGGTGTACCCGTGCTGGACGAGGACGCGCTCGAGCAGATCCTGGCGACTGGTCAGGTGCCCCAGGCTTAGCGCATTGATAACC
This sequence comes from Collinsella sp., assembly GCA_048205395.1. GTDB lineage: Bacteria > Actinomycetota > Coriobacteriia > Coriobacteriales > Coriobacteriaceae > Collinsella. The sequence goes on along the minus strand of DBEWUK010000032.1, from coordinate 80,066 downwards.
AAATTGAAGAACCGCCCGGAAAGCATGATTGAACTGCCTTCCGGGCGGTTCTTATTTGGACGGGGCGACCGGCACTGTGATCTGCGTCACGTAGGTCGCGGGATCGTCGCTGATGATGTCGTCGATGAGGGCGATCTCGCGTGAGGGGCCAGCGGGGGACAGCCCGTGTTCGCGCATATAGCCGAGCAGCTGCTTATAGCGCGGGCCCGCTTGCCCGTGCGTACCACGGAAGCTTATGGTCAGGCACCGCGCGGCGGGCCGCACCTCGACGTCACCCACGTAGTCATCGGTGTCATCGAGCAGCAAAAAGACCTCGTCGTAGCCATCAAAGTCGCCGGCGGCGAGGCGCTCGGCGCTAATCCCAACGCCCAAGTTGCCCAGAAAGACAAAGGTCTCGTGCTGGCCCTTCTGCAGCTGACGAATCTGCCACTCCAGCGCATAGGCGTCGGTAGGCTTGACGCGTTCGCGCAATACGGCGCAGCGAAGCTCGGGCGCATCGATTGTGCAAATGGTATCGAGCTCGGTGTTCAGGGCATCGTGAAGCAGGGCAAGCCGGTTATCGATCTTGCGTGACACGCGTTCGAGCTCGCGGCGCTTGCGCTCGATGAGCTCCTGCTGTTGGGCCAGCTGCCGCTGCATGAGGTCCACATCGCGCGTGGTCACAAACTCACGGATTTGCGCGAGCGGCAAGTCGAGAACACGCAGGTGGCTAATGGTGTTGAGGGTGGAGAGCTGCCGCGATCCGTAGTAGCGGTACCCACTTGCCGGATCGATGTGCGCCGGGTCCAGCAAGCCCATCTGCTCGTAATGACGTAGCGTCCCCACGCTCAGGTTAAACAGGCGCGCCACCTCGCCAATGCGGAGCAGGCCCTCGGTATGTTCAGTTGGCGAGTCGGTCATGGGACTGCTCCTTTCAACGGGCGGGGGAGGGGCACTGAAGTCGTGCGGCGCAGCCGTCGTATGACACGAACGATCCGCTACGCCACCAGCTTGTCAAAAGCCCCGCGCCGGTTGAGCACGGTAAATGCCACCACACAGATGACCGCCGACAGAATCGATCCGCACGGCGAAGCGATGCCCATGGGAAACAGCGTGTCGGAATAGGCATTCGACAACAGCCACGCGCCCGGCACGCGAATGAGCGCCACGGCCAGCACGTTGTGCGCAAAGCCGATGTAGCTCTTACCGTATGCAGCGAAAAAGCCGCTAAAGCAAATGTGGATGCCGGCAAAAATCGCGTCGAAAATGTAGCTGCGCATATAGCCGGTACCGGCCGTGACCACCGCGGCGTCCTTGGCAAAAAAGCCGATAAACGCCGGTGCCACCAGCCACATCAGTATCGTGATCAGACAGCCGTACACCACCGAGATGGTCATGGCGTCCTTGAGCACCTGACGCGCACGATCGCCCTTGCCCGCGCCGGCGTTTTGCGCCGTGAGCGCGCTGACGGTGGCGCCCATGGAACTCGGCACAATGAACAAAAAGCTGATCATCTTCTCGACCAGGCCCACGGCGGCGGCGTCGACCAGACCGCGGTGGTTGGCGATGACGGTGATAAACATAAACGCCACCTGGATGCAGCCGTCCTGCACGGCCACAGGCACGCCGATCTTAAGAATGCTGCCGAGCACCTCGGGCTGCGGGCGCAGGTCGCTGCGCTTAACGTGGATGTTCGTGCGGCGGCTCTTGAGCCACACGAGCGCGAGGGCAACGCTGGCCGTCTGCGCGGTCACTGTGCCGAGCGCCGCGCCCACGGGACCGAGCCCCATGTGGCCGATAAATAGAAAGTCGAGCGCGATGTTGATGATGCACGCCACGCCAATCACGTACATAGGCGAGCGCGAATCGCCCAGCCCGCGAAAGATGGCCGAAAGAATGTTGTACGCGGCGATAAAGGGAATGCCGATAAAGCAGATGCGCAGGTAGGCGGCAGTGCCTTCGACTGCCTCGGCCGGTGTGCCAATGAGCGCCACGATCTGCGGGCACAGTGCGAGCAGGACGGCGGCCAGCACTACCGAGACACCCATAAAGAGCGTGATGGTGTTGCCGATGGCGGTCTCGGCGCGGTCGAAGCGGCGTGAGCCCACGGCGTGGCCGACGACCACCGTCGTTCCCATGGCCAGGCCCACAAGCGCCACGGTAATCATATAGAGCGTCTGAGCGCCATTTGCCACGGCGGTGATGCCGGCGGCGCCGCTAAACTGCCCCATCATGTACAGGTCGGCCATGCCGTAGAGCATCTGCAAAAAGTACGAGAGCATATAGGGCAGGGCAAAGACCGCGATGGTCTTAAGGACATTGCCGCGTGTGAGGTCGTGTTCCATGGGCGGGGCTTTCTGGCTGGGTCTGTTTACATACCAGTGTAGTGAAAACCCTACAACGATTGTAGAGTCAAGGTTTATGTTGGCAGTGGGGCGAAAAAGTCACGCCCCGAGCACGATGCTTTGGTCCCTCCATGCTCCTCACCTCGCCTCAAACCATCACAACATTCGACGTTTTTTGCCAAAATCGGGAAAAGCATCGAATGTTGTGATGGTTTTTCTACCACTCGACCGGGTGGAATCGCTTTCTTGCGCACGAAGGTGTGCGGACCCGTGGGCAGGGGAATAAGGTTGGTTATCCGACTCCATTGGAGGGCTCATGGACCTGCCGATCGTCCTGTCCCATAAGACTGCCTGGCTGTACCACAACGTGGCGCGCCCGTCCGAGCCGCTCTCGCGAGCAAGCAGCCTATACGATGAGGACTCGCTTGCTAACGAGGCGGAACCGACCGCGAGCCTGCCCAAATTGGGACTCGATGCCAAGGGGCTGAGGGCTTCAACGGCAGTTGGGATCGTTACCGACTATCTGGTTGCGCTCGGTATTCCACGAGAAGAGCTCGATCATATCGACACGCTCGTCAACTTCGATTTTGAGCGCTCGACGCCGGCTGGATTTAGGTGCCACGTGTTTGGGGCGCCGGTACCTCCAGGCCATCTTATCGAGGTGGCAGAGGGCCTTCTGGTGGTTGATGAGGCCATGTGCTTTGTCCAGGCGGGTTCGTGGATGAGCGAGCTCGAGCAGTTGGAATATGGCTACGAAATCTGCGCCCGATACCATTTGAATCATCTGTCGACAGGCGATTATATCGAGATGGGGCAGAGGTACACCGTTGCCGACTTGATTGCCTATTGCAATGAGAACCGATCTCGCCAGGGGGCTATACGCGCGGCCGCCGCGCTCAAGCGCGTGCACGATGGCGCGCGGTCGCCCATGGAGACGGCCACCGCAATCATGGTCGTAGCAAAACGTTCCCAGGGAGGGCTGGGATACGCCAAGGTTGAGCTCAACCATCGGGTCGATGTTCCCAACGAGTTCAAATATCTCGCAAAGGCCGGGTATTTCGAAATCGACGTATATGCGCCTGCGAGCGGTACGGGGATTGAATACAACGGCTCGGACCATCTTGATAAACAGCGCAGCGCGTCGGATGCGGAGCGTATGACCGTGCTGAGCGCGCTGGGCTTTAGGATGATCGTCCTCACCGGGACTCAGTTTGCCCATCAGCTGCAATTGCATCGGGCGATGAACGCCATCGCGCTCGCTATGGGCCTTAAGTGCGATCGAAGCGAAGCGTTTCAGAAACGTCAGAACGACCTGCGAGAATTCGTGATTCGGCACTGGGACGGCGGCCTCTAGGGGCGTTCCGGCCCTTCTACGGGGTGCCGTGGGCAGACAAACCATCACAACATTCGACGTTTTTTGCCAAAAACGGGAAAAGCATCGAATGTTGTGATGGTCTGTGTTGAGGATGGGCTTGGAAGGTCCGTTTTGTTCGAGGCGACCTGTCCTGTCGTACGGGTGTCGGCATGATTCTCTCGTGGGGTATTATGTTTTCCGAAGAATAAAACGCCGCGCGAGGGGAGGGCTGCGTGGACGGGCTCGTGCAACATGACGGCTTTGGCCGCGATATTAACTACCTGCGCATTGCCGTTACCGACAAGTGCAATTTCCGCTGCATCTATTGCATGCCGGCCGATGGCGTGGCACCCCGTGCACACGACGAGCTGCTCAGCGCCGAGGAAATCGCCCGCTTTGTGCGCTTGGTAGCGGGGGAAGGCATTCGCCGCGTGCGTCTGACGGGTGGCGAGCCGCTGGTCAGCCGCCGTATCATCCCGCTCATTCGTGACATCCGCGCGATTCCGCAGATCGAGGACATCTCGCTCACCACCAATGGCGCCCTGCTACCCAAGTTGGCGCCGCAGCTCAAAGATGCCGGGCTTAACCGCGTCAACATTTCGCTCGACACGCTCGACCCTACGCTGTTTGGAAAGATTACGCGCCTGGGCCGGCTCGAGCAGACCATGGCTGGCATCGACGCGGCGCTGGCTTGGGGCTTTGAGCCCGTTAAGGTCAACTGCGTTGTAGTGCGTCGACTCAATCAGGATGTGGCGGCCCTCGCACGGCTGACCGTCGACCGCCCCATCCACCTGCGCTTTATCGAATACATGCCCATTGGCGACGAGCGCACGAGCTCGCATTGCGCTGTGGACCCGCATGCGCCCGCGCTCAATCCCGAGCTGTGGGACGCGAGCGACACCGTGCCGAGCGACGAGCTGCGGGCGCGCATCAATGCCGGGGCCGCCGCGGTGGGACTGGGCGAGCTCGAGCCGCTCGACATCAACGACGCTCCTGCCGGCGCGGGCCCTGCGCGCTATTGGCACTTTCCGGGCGCAGCGGGAACGGTCGGCTTCATTAGCGCCATGTCCAACCATTTTTGTGCGAATTGCAACCGCCTGCGTCTGACGGCCGATGGCAACGTGCGTCCGTGCCTGTTCAGCGATGCCGAGTATTCGGTGCGTGAGGCGCTGCGCCGTGGTGATGATATGCAGGTACTTTCGATTTGGCGCGATGCCGTGGCCCACAAACCGCAGGAACACGCGATAATTGAGGGCACGCAACGATTTATGTCCCAAATCGGAGGATGATCATATGGCCAAGAGCAGGTACGCCGATGCCACCAAGGCCGCTCGCAGGGCCGCGATGTCTGCCCACAAAGTCACAGCTGCGGCGAACGCTGGCAACGCCGACGCGTCCGCACAGCCGACTGCCGGCGCTGCCGCCGAGCCCGCCCGCGACGCCCGCCGCGACGAGCTGACGCACGTGGACGCCAAGGGCGAGGTACGCATGGTCGACGTGTCCGACAAGGCCGAGACCCATCGCATTGCCATCGCCGAGGGCACCATCCTCATGCACCCCGAGACACAGGCCATGGTGCTGCAGGACCGCGCCAAAAAGGGCGACGTGCTTGCCTGCGCGCGCGTGGCGGGCATTATGGCCATCAAACGCACGAGCGATATCATTCCCATGTGCCATCCGCTGCTCATTACCAAGAGCAAGTGCGACATTGCGCCCATCGCTCCGGCGGGGACGCCTGTCGAGGACGTGCCCGAGGGCTGGGCGCCGGCGCGCGCGGACGGGCAGGTTGGCTTTCACGTGCTGGTTACGGCGGGCGTGACGGGCAAGACGGGTATCGAGATGGAGGCCCTGACCGGCGCGAGCGCTGCGTGCCTAACGATCTACGACATGTGCAAGGCGGTCGATCGTGGCATGGAGATCGTCGACGTGCGCCTGCTGCACAAGGAGGGCGGCCGCTCGGGCGTGTGGGACCGTGCCGAACGTCAGGTTGCTGCCGTTGAGGCAGCTGCCGCAGACGGCAACGCGCCCGCGAACGCATCCGTCGCCGTCGCGCCCGCAGCTCCGACACCGGCTGTCCCCGCAATCGCGTTTATCGGCTACCAAAACTCGGGCAAGACCACGCTTGTCGAGAAGGTTATCGCCGAGCTCACCCGCCGCGGCCTGCGCGTGGGTTCGCTCAAGCATCATGGGCATCACGGCTTTGATATCGATGTGCCCGCTAAGGACACCTGGCGCCATCACCAGGCCGGGTCCAAGCACGTGGGACTCATCTGCGCCACGCGCTGGGCAGAGTACGCCGACACGCGCGAGGAGGACGAGATGCCCGCGCGCGAGCTGCTGTCGCGTTACAACGATGTCGACGTGGTGATCATCGAGGGCTACAAGACCGAGGGCTTCGACAACATCGTGGTCGCGCGCTCCGGTGTCGACCGTCTGCGCGGCAAGAGCTCGCTTGACCTAGTCGACGGTCGCACGATGGCCCTTGCCTGCAACGAAGCCCTGGCGCGTCAGGCCTTCGATGCCGGCTTTGCGACCCGAGCCATCAACATCAACGACGCCCGAGCCATCTGCGACCTCATCCAAGACCACCTTCAGGCTTGACGCTGCGCCGGCCCCAAGCACCCCATCTCGCCCCTCAAGCCGTCGCCCGCGTACCAAAACGCGTCGCTCCTCTTTCGGAGCGACCTGGGACACTTGGAACCGGCTCGCTGCGCTGCCATAACATGCCAAAAAGGGACAGGTTAATTTCGGCAGGTTTTATCTGGGTAAACGTCATTTCCGCCACAAAGGGGCCAGGCACCTTTGTGGTGGTTTTTGCTTTGGTAGATGTGTGGGGCATGCCTTACAATCTACCAAGTAGTTCATGACGGGCAAAAAACGGAGAGAAGAGGCTTGATGCGTCCTTAAAGTTTCATGCGGATAGATTGATTTGACAGACGGTGGCGAATGCCCGCTGCCCGTATTCGTATGAAACAAGGAGTCTCCATGCTCGCCCCTCTTTTCTCAAAGCCTCAATCATCGCTGTCCGTGCAGGCCAAGCGCCTGGTGGCGATGCGCTTTCTCATCTACACCGGTTTTCAGACCAGCTACTTTATCGGCGTCATCGGAACGCTCACCTATGCGGACGACGCTTCGGTCGTTGCGACATCGCTGGCAGTCCTCTTTATGAACGTCTTTGTGATCTTGGGGTCCTTTGCGGGCGGTGCGGCGCTCGATGCCTGGGGCCCACGTCGCCATTTCTTGTTGAGCATCGTCGGCACGCTGGCGACGGGTGCGGCAATCATCGCCTTTGGCAGCGCGACCGGAACAGTCCTTGCCGGCGCGGTACTCCTGGGCTTTGTGATGGGGTTCGCACAGCCCATCGCCACATCCTATCCAGCCTACCTCACCGACGACCCCGTCGAGCTCAAAGACATCAACTCCGCCATCGCCATGTTTTCAAACGTGAGTATCATCGTTGGCCCCACGCTGGGCGGCTTTGTCGCGGCGGCTACATCGTCACGCGCGGTGTTCGTGCTCATGATGATCTTTACCGTACTGGCGCTCGTCGCCGGTTGGGGCTTTAGACCGCAGACCAGCCATGTCGCCGGGCATGCGGATGCCGATTCGGCAGAGGAAGGGGAGCGTGCGGGACAAAGCCCCGACCCCAACACATCTTCCCGCGTCACCTTCGCGACCAGCATCAAGACAGTCTTTACCAACAGCGTCCTCGCGTTACTTTTCTGCATCATCTTTCTTTCGAACTTTGGCTACGGTGCCTTCGATCCGCTGGAGTCGTTCTTCTACCGTGATGTTCTGCACGTCGGTGTTGAGTGGATGGGCTGGCTCTCGTCGGCTTGCGGTGTGGGCGCGGTGCTGGGCGCCATGGTCGCGCTCCGCTTGCCGCCGCACCTGGCCAACCTAAAAACGCTGCTCGTGGCGCTTATGTCCGTGGGCCTGGGAAGCCTGCTCTACGTGGGAACGCCGTACGTGGGCGTAGCCCTTGTCGGCCAGATTGTCCTGGGCGTGGCCTGGGGTGTCGTCAACCCGCTCCACAACACTATCGTGCAAACGACGGCTCCGCTCGAACAGCTCGGTCGCGTGAACTCGGTCATGGGTTTTGGCAACATGTTCGCCGGCGTGGCCCCGCTGGCGATTGCCCCGTGGCTGGCGGCGACGTTTGGCGTGCAGCAGACGCTCGTTGGTGCGGGCATGGTTGTGACGGCGGTTCCCGCGGCGCTGCTGCTGTTTGGACGCCGGCATTTGGATCGTGCCGCAAAGCAGTAAAAACCATCACAACATTCAGCGAAAATCGCGATTTTGCCAAAAAACGTCGAATGTTGTGATGGTTTCGCCGCGGGTTCGGCCACCACAAGGGGGCAGGCACCTTTGTGGCGATCGAGCTCCAACGGCCTGCGCCTTGGTATACCATGTACGCCGTTCACGAATACACGCCACACCGCCGCATAACCCAGAAAGGCCCCCCATGGACACCACCTTCAGTCACATCAAAGCTGTGTTCTGCGATATCGACGGCACGTTGCTCACGAGCCGGCACACGGTGTCCCCGCGCACCGTTGCGGCGATTCGCGCCCTGCGCGAGCGCGGCGTGCTCTTTGGCCTGTGCACCGGGCGCGACGCCCACGCGACCGAGGCCATGTACGAGCTCTGGGGCATCGAAGGCCTGGTAGACGTGATGGTGGGCTGCGGTGGCGCCGAGGTCATCGACCGCGCGCACGACATCAACGAGCTGAGCTATCCGCTGCCGGGCGAGACCATCGCGCGCATCTGCAAGCACATGTCGGACCTTCCGGCAACACCCGTCTGCCCCCGAGACGGCGTGTTCTACGTGCCCGAGAGCAACGCGTGCGTCGAGCACCTGTCGCGCGTCGACGGCGTGCCCTACCAGGTGGTCGATTTTGCCGAGTTCTTGCGCGAGCCTCAGCCCAAGGTGATGTTTACCATGGCGCCCGAGGTGATGCCGCAGGTCATCGAGCGAGCATCGACGTTTGCCGACGACACCGTCAAGGCGGCGGCTCTGCAAACCACGCAACGGCTCTACGAGTTCATGGATCCGCGCGTGTCCAAGACGCGCGGCCTTGTGCGCGTGGCAGAGCTCAACGACATGGAGCTCCAGAACATCTGCGTGTTTGGCGATGCGGACAACGACACCTGCATGGTGGCCGACGCCGGCGTGGGTGTGGCCATGGCAAATGGCAGCGATGCCACCCGCTCCGCCGCCGACTTTGTAACCGCCAGCAACGACGAAGACGGCATCGCGATCTTTATCGAGGAGCATCTGCTGTAGCGCCGGGGGGGGCACCGCAAAGGGGGCAGGCTCCTTTGCGGTGGCCTCAGGCGATTCGGGCGAATTGATGCCTAAAAACTGCGCGCAAATTCAAATTTGGTTATATGAACATCTCGCCTCTAACCACCGATGGGTTAAAGATATTCCCATCAATTTGGTAGTCTATTCCTCCCGGTTAATGACCTACCGCTCACGGTCGATTTTCGACCGTTCACAGGATGTACGCTCTTGAGCAAAATGTTGTGCAAATAAATAAAATGCTATTAAAAAAATGATAACTAGCTTAATTACCAGTAGAAATAGATATTTTATAGCGAATAAACGAAGGTAAATCCGAGCAAATGTCAAGAGAATTGAGAATTCGCTACAAAACTATCGGCTTTTTTGCTTAGATGTTCAAACAATCGTTAAAATAGTATTACTACGCGAGCGCAATTACAGATTGCGCAGATACGTTTGATAGGGAAAGAGCAAGATCGCGGTCTCTTGGGGAGGAGACATCGATGAAAGCGAATTCAGACAAATCTAAGCAGAGTAATAAAGCGACGCGCCGTGTACTGGCAGGCGTTTTGTGCGGAGCATCCGTTTTGAGCCTGGTGCTGTCGCTCGTCATGCCTCCGATCTCGCAGGCCATTGCAAACGATGCCCAGGCGGGTGCAGCCGAGAAAACTGTGGCGGCGGCTGATTCTTCAAGTGAGTCTACTGATGTAGGCAACATCAACAACGGGGATACCGAAAACCAGAATAGTGACGAGACCGAGGGCGACGAGACCTCTGGTGGCGCTGTCGCGACGGGCCTGTCGCCCGATGACACGGAAGCAAAAAGTGCTGAGCAGCCTGCCGAAGACGACACTAATGGTGAAGACGCAATCGCGCCTGCTGCGGAGAATGAATCAGATTATGAAATTCGCAACGGGGCAGAGCTGAGCTCAAAGCTCCTTGACAATAAACTGCGTGATGGAGCCGGCGCTGCTACTTTTAAGCTTATGGCCGATATCGACTATGACGATGAGATTAGGCTCGAACAGTCCAGCGACAATCTCATCAATATCACCTTGAACTTAAATGGTCACAAGATTAAGCACGATGATAGTAATGGCAAGCCTCTGTTTGATATTGCTAAGGGCGCGACGCTTACGGTCGTGGACGACGTGGACTCTGGGCACATTCAGGAGGATGTTGACGACGGCCAGCAGCTGCAAGATAAGGACGAGCATCTGACACCTGAAAATTATGGCAAGACGGCAAAGATGACTTATGACAAGAATGGCATTCCGACTGGCCTTATCTATTACGTAACCGAATCGACTGCAAGTGGTGTAGGTACCACTGAGAAGATCTATGAGCACAAAGCGACTATTCAGGGCGCAATCGTTTGAGTCACCAAGAACTCCACGATGAAGCTCATTAACGTTTACCAGGGCGGCACGTTTAACCTTCAGGGCGGTACGCTTACGCAGAAAGAGGACTGCAATGTCGGCAGCCTCATCTATGCCGAGAACGGTTCTACCGTCAATATGAGCGGTGGCTACGTATGCGGTGCCTCTACGGGAACTTCGGGTACCGGTGCGGGCATTATGGTTAATACAAACGGCAATGTATCGACCCTCAGTCTGATCGGCGGTGTTATCGCTGCAAACTACGCTCCCAAAGGTGCCGGCGTGTACTCGAATGGCTCGAACGTTTCCATTTCGAAGGACGCGGTTATTTCGGGTAATGCGACGTTCAATGGGGAAAGCGACCAGCCTGGCTATGGTGGCGGCATTATGGCCGTAGGCGGCAGCGTAACCGTTTCGGGCGGCTATATCACGAATAATAGAATGGCTAAGTTCTGCGGTAATGATGGCTGGGGTTGCCATGGCGGCGGCGGGCTTGCTGCCAATAACGGCGCCCATGTCAGCATTTTCGGTGGCCAGATTACTGGCAATTATTCCGAGGAAGCCGGTGGCGGCGTTTACGTTACCGATGTGGGTCGAAATGACAAGCCTCGTACGGGAATGGCGTGGCTGCATATCACGGGAGGGATTATTGCCTCTAATGTAAGCTATCAATCTGAAGGTGCCGGCATTCGCGTGGGCCAGATGGTTGACGCGATGATTGGCGACGCTACGAGCAGCAAGGTCTACATTACGAATAACCATTGCATGTCTCGCTTTGACTGGGGCGGTGGCGGTATCTTCGTCCAGGGAAACTCGGATGCGGGTAAGGAAAAGACCGCTGGTAGATTATTTGTATACAACTCGTACATTAGCAGCAATACCGCTGGTGGCTATGGCGGCGGCGTAGCAGTCTGCCCCACGGGCAAGACGTTGGTAACGAACACTAACGGCACGGCAATCTTTGGCAATTCGTCTGCTGGCAGTGAGCAAAATGCCATCGATTATAAGCCGGCAGATGGCAAGTATAATAATGGTACGCCCCATCTTTCAGCTGGTGGTGCTGAGGGTTTTGATAAGACTGAAGATCAAGATGCATACAATTCGAAGGTGTTTCGCGAGAACGGCCATGCCGATTTCTTCCTTGTGGCAAAGGCTGGCCATAAGGAACCGCTTGCGGCAATAATCGGCAAGATGCTCGGCGGCGAAGATGCCAAGTATCGGGGAAGCAAAGAACGCAGTGATAACAAAGAACCCAGTGATAACGACGAACTCTATGAGGCTATCACTATCCCTGCCAATGGCGGCGTGAAGATTTATCGGAGCGTCGGTCTGACTTCGGATGTCGAAGTTGGAAGTGATGAAGCGAATAAAGCACAGGATGCCGCTACAACTTTCATCACGGGCAACTATTCCTGGGACCATGGCGGTGGCATCATGTCGAATGGCGACCTGTACCTGGGTCAGCCTGCGGATACATACGTCTATCCGAGCCTTAAACTGAAGGCGTCAAAGGCGCTGAAAAATAAGCAAACCGGAGTAGAAGAAACGCTCGCCAAAGATCAGTTCTCCTTCGCTGTCTATCGCAGGGATTCGGCCACTGCGACGATGCCCTCTTGGAACAAAGATGAATTCAACAATGGCGGCTGCACCTTGGTCGGAACTGCCAAGAATGAAGCTGACGGCAACATCACGTTTGACCTTGGCGAACAGTTCATTGATAAGACTGTTGAGGCTAACAAGATTACATACTACTTGGTCGAACAGACCGGTGGAGTCTCTGGCATTGAGTACGACCACACTGTGTACGAGATCGAGGTGCGGCTCACGGACAACAAAACTTTGCTCATGAAGGTGCCGAAAAAGGAAGATCCGAACGATAACGTGGAGCTTTACGTTCATAACTGCACGATCGCAAGCGTGAGCGTGACCAGGCACTCCGAGGATCAAAGCAGCCCGCTGGGTGGGGTGCAGCCGGGTGAAGACGGCTACTATTCAATTGGTTGCTCCGATGGATCAAAGACCTTCACCAACAAGTACACTCCGTACACCTCCAACGGCTCTTGGAAGCCCATGGCGACCAAGGTCGTTGAGGGCGGCGAGATGAAGGGGTTTACGCTCGAGTTTGCGGATAATACAAAGTTCAAAGGAGATAGTCTCAAGACTGTGACGACCTCTGCGACGGGCACGAATCCTCAAACGTTGATCTTTGATCCCATCAGCTATGACTTGAGCAAACTCGAGGGTGGGGATACCACCAAACACGGTGCTTCCAAGACCTTCACGTACTACGTGCGTGAGAAGAACGATAGCTCGATTTCCTCGCATTACAAGTTCGATCAGTCGGTCTATAAGTTCACGGTTGTTGCAACGGACAATACCGAGGGAACCATCAACTGCAAGGTGACCTACAGGAAGGGAACCGTCGACTCCGATGGCAAGTGGGTGGAAGACGTTAATAGCGAAGACCACGACCTCACCAACACCTCCACCCCCACCTTCACTAACACCTACTCCACCTCTTTGCCCCTTTCTGGTATGTCGGGCGTCACTCTGACGTACCTTGCCGGCGCGGCGGTGCTTTGCGCTGCTGCAGCCTGGATGCACATTCGTCGCAAGGCGAATGCGAAGGGAGGTAAGCGTCATGAATAAGAAAGTTTGCTCCTTCCCGATCTTGTTTGCGCTGCTTACCCTCCTGATCGGCACCTGCGCGGTTGTGTTCCCCGCTTCCGCGCAGGCCGCGCCGACCTCGACCGGTTCCATCACGGTGAGCGGCACCGTGGCGAGCAGCTACGACGCCTACCAGATCTTTAGCGCCAACGTCGTCGACGGCGACAGCGACGCCAAGACCGCCACCGATCTCGCCTGGGCAAGCGACGCCGTGCGCGACGCCGCGCTGCCTGTGCTGCACAGCGCCGGCATGCCCAATTCCCAGACCACCGCGCAGGAAGCTGCCGAGTGGCTCAACGCCGATTCCCACCTTACGAGCGCGCTGAGCGCACAGCTCGCTCGTTCCCTCCAGAGCTCTGGCGCCGTGCCCGTAGCCCTTAACGCGGGCACGGAGGCCGAGCTGCCCTGCGGCTACTGGCTCATCGTCGCCGACGACGACGCCATCGCCCAGGGCGAGGCCGGCAGCGCGCCGATCATGGCCCTGGTGGGCGGCAGCGCCGTCACCGTCAAGCCCAAGGCGGCGACCCCCAAGGTCGCCAAGCACGTGCTGGAGGACAGCACCGCCGCCTGGCAGAAGGCCGCCGACGCCACGGTCGCCGACGACCTGTACTGGCGCCTCTCTGCCACGGTCCCGGCCGGGCTCACCGCCTACGACACCTATACGGTGCGGTTCGTCGACACCATGAGCGCGGGGCTCGAACCCTCCAAGGTCGCCGCGAGCATGCGCGTGTACGTGGCGGCGGGCGCGGAAGGCGGCTTTGATGCCGTCCCGACCGGCAAGGACGGGCGCACCGGTACCGAGCCCGCGAAGGGCTGGACCGATATCACGGCCCAGTGCGCCACCAAGGTAGCGGCGGACGGAACCTTCGCCGTGCGCACCGGCGACCTGATCGCCGCGCTCGGCGGGGCCGACGCCTTCACCGCGGGCGCCCGCGTGGTCGCCGTGTACAATGCGCCGCTCAACAGCGCATGCAACCACGGCATCGCGAAGGGCAACCCCAACGAGGTCTACCTGCGCTACCCGCGCTCTCCCTTTGCCGACCAGTCCGGCGACGCCGGCTTCACCCGCACGCCGAGCGACGATGCGTGCGCCTACACCTGGGATCTCGCGCTCACCAAGCGCGGCAGCGACGGCGACAAGCCGCTTGCCGGGGCGGTCCTGAGCATCGCCGACGACCGCGGCCGCACGCTGGCGGCCGACGGCACGTGGGATGCGGAGGGCAAGGCCACCGTCACCACGGGCGAGGACGGCCGCGTGACCGTCTCGGGCGTGGACTCGGGCAAGCTGGAGGTCCGCGAGCTCAAGGCGCCCAAGGGCTACACCGCCTTTGAGGGCATGTGCTCCGTGACGGTTAAGGCCGAGGGCCTGGACGTCGACCAGGTGGCCGCCGCCAAGCCCAAACTCACCATCACGGCCGAGTCGCCCCTGCGCGCCGACAGCGCGGACGGGTCGACGGGCAGCCTGGAGGCGTCGCTCATCAACACGCCCACCGGCACACCCCCTAGCATTACCACCGGAGGCTTTATGCCCTCGACTGGCGATATGGCAATGTACGCCGCGGCCGCCGCAGCGGTCGCCGGAGCCGCGCTCATCGTGGTCGCGCTCCTGGTCAAGCGGGGAGGTGGCAGCCATAAAGAGTAGCTGGCAGCCCCACAGAGAGCGGGGCGAGACGTAGCGAAGTAGATGCTAAGACACAGACAGATTTAGATCAAATGGAATTCGAGCAGAAAGCAGAGGAAAAGAAGATGAGCATGAGCAAGAACATCGCACGCCTGGCAGTAACCGCCGGCCTCACAGCAGCGCTGAGCTTCGGCGGCGTCATGGCCCCGGTCACGATGGCGTTTGCGGCGGAGGGCGGCTCGGCTGTGACGTTCAAGGACGATGGGTATTCTTCGACCACGACTTACAAGGGCATCCAGATTTTTACGGCCGACGTGAATGGCACTAACGTCAAGAATATTAAGTGGGCAGGTGCTAATGATGCGCAGAAAAAGGCCATTCAGGATGCCGTCGTAAAAGCAATTAACGACTGGAGTGTGGCTAATAGTAAGGGTACTTATACCAGCACGATTGCTCAGGATGCTGCCGACTGGTTGAGCAACAATCACGGTGTGACTGGAAACAAAGAGCAGGTGGCAAATAACAACGTCCTGAGCATGATCGCCGCTAATCTGAATGGCAGTGGTTTCGATTGGAAGACGACGAGCGCAGGAACCCCGTCCCTCACCGGGCTCGGTGCCGGTTACTGGTTGTTCCTCACTAACGCGGTGGATAGCACGGCTACCGATAATTCGACCGATGCTTTCTCGGCGCCCGTGTACGCCGTGATTGACGGCAAGACCAGCATGAACGTCACCCCCAAGAAGGATGTTCCCACCGTCGATAAGGAGATCCTTGACGATGCCGCTGCCGCCGCTGCTGCTACGGATATCAAGACCTCCGGTCAGTGGGAAAAAATTGCCGATTCCCAAATCGGCCAGGAGGTCAACTACAAGCTTACCGGTTCGGTTGCCAGCAACTATGCTACTTACGATAGCTATGCCTACAAGTTTACCGACAATCTTTCCAGCGGTCTCGACTATGTTAATGACTCGGTTAAGGTGTATGCGTTCGACGGCAGCAGCTACACCGAGATCCAAGCGAATAAGTACGATGCGCGCTGTGTTGACAACAAACTGACGGTGGAGTTTAAGGTCGGCGAGGGCAAGAAGGGCCTCAAGGACGTTGAGGGCGTAAACGCCAGCACCAAGATTGTCGTCTTCTATAAGGCCAAGCTCAATAGCAATGCTGTAATTGGCAACGCTAAGGATGAGTCTGGTAGCTTCAAGAAGGGCGGCAACCTTAACACCGTTACGCTTGAGTACTCCAACAACCCGTATGGCGTGGACAAGGGCGAGACGATCGGGGACACCGTCGCCGACTTTGCCTTCAAGCTTAACCTCAAGAAGGTCGACCAGGGCACTGAGAAGGGTCTTGGAGATGCTGTGTTCACTATCCAGTCCGCGGATACGAATACCAATAATCAGTATATTGCCTCGACGGAGGGTACTGTTGATGGCGTCAGCGTCGTCGCGGGTCAGCTCGTGACCGTCACCGATACTAAAAACCTGCCCGAGTGTGTGAAGTTTACTTCCGGCAATGACGGCAAGATCGTCGTCTCCGGTCTCGACGCCGGCTCCTACAAGGTGACCGAGATCCAGACCCCCGACCCTGCCAAGTACCCAACCACGGCCGACCCCTTCACCTTCACCATCACCTCGACGTATGACAAAGGCACGATGAATGTGAAGACCCTTGAGGCAAAGGTGTCTAAGGCAGACGATAAGCGTACCGACATCGCCTTCGGTGAGCTTGACGGCAATACCGGCGACAATGCTCTTCATGGTCAAGACGACACCGGCACCGACGCCGCTGCCGGCGAGGTAACCATCAACGTCGGCAACACCAAGTCCGTTGGCCTCCCGCTCACCGGTCTTAACGGCGTGACCTTCACTTGGATCGCTGGTGGCGCGGTGCTGTGCATCGGCGTGGCGCACCTCATCCGCAGCCGTAAGCAGGCTGAGGAGTCCGAGCAGGAGTAACGCTCGCTCACCCATCCCTTTGGCAGGTGGGATGTGATGGCCATGAGACTTGCGGACACTCTTCTCGTCCATCGACGTTCTTGCTTTGCCATGCTCTTTTCGGGGCAGACTCCGCACTGGAGTCTGCCCCGTTCTTTTTGGACAACGCAGCCGGGGCGCCGCCGCTCGTATGATCGAGCGTATGAATATCGAACAGATGTTTGCAAATATTGCGTTTACCAGCTGTAAGTGCGAGTGCTCGCAGTAAAATATCCTTGCGACGCATCCCGTGCGCGGGCGGCCGACGACTCGATCGGAGGTCCCCAAATGCTGAAATTCCTTAACGCGCTCGCCGCCCTCGTGACGGTGGGCACGTTCGTCATCGCGTTTCTTGACTCGTATGAAGTTCGGTTTAAGGCCCGTAGGCGCACGCGCGGTGCGGACGGTGGACAGCATTTGCGTCGAAAGCGCAAATAAGAATGCCCGGGGGTCGGATCCCGGGCATTTAACAAAAGCTGAAAACTAGGCCGCCCGCGCTCTCGTACACTTACGCGGGGTGCGTCGTTTCCTGTAGTTATTGTATCCCGAATCGCCCCGCCGATTCGGGACATTTTGAAAACTCAAATGCGGGCCCATACTCGCACTGCGCAATGCTGCTAGGCTGCGTTGTCCGGCGTGGAAGCTCGCTAATCGGCTATTATTTGTTTAGACAACTTGAGTTGTAGAGGAGTGACCGGCGATGGTGCAGGGCGCCAAACATATGAAGAGCAATAACGCCGCGGCCAACGGTGGCTCAAGCCCCCAACCCAAACCTCAACCAAAACCTAAGCGCCGCCGCAAGCGGCTGCCGCGCTGGGCCGACCGTCTCATCACCATCGTCATCATCCTTATTGGCGTGGGCCTTATGACCTGGCCGTGGATCTTGGACCGGCTCGAGGCCTCGGGCGTGTTCAACCAGATCAGCACGGTGTCCAGCACCGTGGACGCGCTGTCTGCCGAGGAACGCGAGCGCATCCTGCTCCAGGCGCGCTCCTTTAACGAGCAGCTGGCGGGCGAGGCCACCGAGCTCCCCGCCGACCAGATTGAGCCCTACGCCCAGCAGCTCATCTTTGACCGCGACCCCATGATGAGCTGGGTCGAGATCCCCTCCATCGACGTGAGCATGCCCATCTACCACGGCACGAGCGAAGAAGTCCTTATGGCGGGCGTCGGCCACCTGGAGGGCACAAGCCTGCCGGTGGGCGGCACCTCGACGCATTGCGTGCTCACCGCACACTCGGGCATGCGCAACCTGAGCATGTTCGACGACATCCATTCGCTGGAGCCCGGCGACCTGGTGCTGCTGCACACCATGAACAAGACGCTCGCCTACAAGATGGTGGACTCCGAGGTGGTGCTGCCCGAGGAGATGGAGTCGCTGACCATCGAGCCCGGTGCCGACAAGGTGACGCTCGTCACCTGCACGCCCTATGGCGTGAACGACCATCGCCTGCTGGTGCATTGCGTGCGCACCAAGTACAGCAAGAAGGACGTCGACAAGCAAAAGTCGCTGGCCGGTCGCCACTGGGGCAAGCGTGAGTTTGCCGTGCTCATCGTGGTCGTGGCCATTGTGCTGTTGCTGCTGGACATCGTGATCAACGCGGTCCGCAAACGCCGCAAGGCCAAGGCCTCGGCATAGGACATTCTCCAGAACCACCACAAAGGGGACAGGCACCTTTGTGGTGGTCGGGGCTTCCAAACCATCACAACATTCGATGAAAATCGCGATTTTGGCGAAAAACGTCGAATGTTGTGATGGTCTTCGTTGTGGGCGGCGCGGTTTTCGCTATGGACGGTGCGGTTTCGTTGCAGAACCGCCGGCCCGCCGCCTGCCAGCTCGCCGCCCTCGTTACGTTTTCGCTGCATTTAGGTAAAGCACCTGCTCCAAGCGGCGTTGCCTTGTATACTAGAGCGGTTTATCTGTTATGCGGAAGGGAGCGCCTATGGCACTCAGCGAGAAAGACGTGCGCGGCATCGCCGAGTACGCAAAGATCGCACTGACCGATGACGAGCTCACCCAGATGACGTCCTACCTGAACGACGCCGTCCAGATGCTCGAGCCCGTCTTGCAATATGACTTGCCCGACGTGGAGCCCACGTTCCATCCCATCGGAAGCCTGTCCAACGTGATGGGCGATGACCTGCGCGAGCCCGAGCGCGACCTGCCGCTCGACGTTGCGCTCGAAAACGCCGGCAGCGCGCGCGACCGCTACTTCCGCGTGCCGTCCATTTTGGGAGAGGGGGAGAGCGAGTAATGGCGCTAAGCTTCGATTCCCTTACCGCCGCCCAGATCGCCGCGGGCGTTGCCGCCGGCGACTTTACCGCTACCGAGGTGGCCCAGGCCTCTCTTACCGCCATCGAGGCGCGCGAGGGCGGGGTCCAGGCATTCCTGCAGGTGGCGCCCGAGCTTGCGCTCGAGGCCGCCGCGCGCGTGGATGCCGACCGTGCCGCAGGCAAGCCGCTGCCCCCGCTCGCGGGCGTGCCGCTGGCCATCAAGGACAACATGAACCTTGTGGGCACGCGCACCACCTGCGCTTCCCGCATGCTCGAGAACTACCAGAGCGTCTACACCGCCACCTGCGTCCAGCGCATGCTCGATGCCGGCTGCCTGCCCATGGGCAAGGCCAACATGGACGAGTTTGCCTTTGGCAGCTCCACCGAGAGCTCGGCGTTCCACCGCACCAACAACCCCTGGGATACCGAGCGCGTGCCCGGTGGCTCCTCGGGCGGCTCCGCTGCCGCCGTCGCCGCGGGCGAGGTCGCGCTCTCGTTGGGCTCGGACACCGGCGGCTCCATTCGCCAGCCGGCGTCGCTGTGCGGCGTGGTGGGCTTTAAGCCCACGTATGGCGCCGTGAGCCGTTACGGCGTGGTTGCCTTTGGCTCGTCGCTCGACCAGGTGGGCCCCTTTGGCCGCACGGTCGAGGATGTCGCGCTGGCCATGAACGCGCTTACCGGCGCGGGCCACGATCCGTACGACTGCACCAGCCAGGATTGCGCCGTCGACTTTACCGAGCATCTCAACGACGGCATCGAGGGCAAGCGCGTGGGCATTATCCCCGCGTTTATGGAGGCCGAGGGCCTGACGCCCGAGGTCAAGGCCGCTGTTCAGCGCGCCGCCCAGGAGCTGCAGAACCAGGGCGCCGAGCTGGTCGAGGTCGACCTGCCGCATCTGGACGCCGCCATCGCCGCCTACTACGTCATCGGCCCGGCCGAGGCGTTCTCCAACCTGGCCCGCTTCGACGGCATTCGCTACGGCTATCAGGAGGAGGGCTGCGCCAACCTGTCCGACCAGAGCTCGCTTTCGCGCGCCCACGGCTTTGGCGCCGAGGCCAAGCGCCGCCAGATGCTCGGCGCCTACCTGCTGAGCTCGGGCGTGTACGACAAGTACTACTACGCTGCGCAAAAGGCCCGCACGCTCATCACGCAGGACTACGACGCTGCATATGCCAAGGTGGACACCATCCTCATGCCCGCCTCGCCGCGCACGGCCTTTAAGTTTGGCGAGATCAGCGACCCCACGCAGATGTACCTCTCCGATCTGTACACCATCTCACTCAACATTTGCGGCAACGGTGGTATCTCGGTGCCACTGGGCCTGGGCGAGGATACTCAGCTGCCCGTTTCTGCCCAGCTGGTTGGTCCGGCGTTTAAGGACCGTCAGTTGCTCACGTTTGCCCGCGCCCTGGAGCGCGGCTTTGCCGATGCCGCCACGGGTGCGCCCGCGCTTTCCGTCGCGCCCGACTTTGCCGGGAAGGGAGGCGAGCTGTAATGAAGGAGCTTTCCGAGGTCCTGCAGGATTGGGAGGCCGTGATCGGCCTGGAGATCCATACCGAGCTCACCGCACTCGATACCAAGATGTTCTGCAACTGCAAGCTTAGCCACGATGACGAGCCCAACGCCAACGTGTGCCCGGTGTGCCTGGGCCTGCCCGGCGCCCTGCCGGTGCCCAACAAGCGCGCCATCGAGAGCATCGTCAAGGCCGGTCTGGCCACCAACTGCGAGATCCAGCGCCACTCGATGTTCTACCGCAAGCACTACTTCTATCCCGACATGGCCAAGAACTTCCAGACCACGCAGGGTCCGGTCGCCTTTGCCATGTACGGTCACCTGGATCTGGACGTGACCGGTCGCGGTGCCGCCGAGCGCCCCGACTGCGCGTTTGGCGAGGCCGAGGCCCAGAGCCTGGCGAGCGCCTCGGCTAACGCCGAAGGCCTGTCCACGTCCATGACGTCGACCATGCGCGAGGGTAACCAGCGCGCCGGTCACCTGGCTAGCTACGATGCGTCCAACCTGCAGATGCCCGAGCGTCGCGAGGACGGTTCCTACACGGTGCCCATCCGCATCCTGCGCATCCACATGGAGGAGGACGCTGCCAAGATGGTGCACGTGGGCGGTGCCGAGGGCCGCATTACCGCCGCTGCCGAGTCTCTCGTCGACTACAACCGCTGCGGCACGCCTTTGATTGAGCTCGTCACCGAGCCCGATCTGCGCACGCCCGAGGAAGCTCGCCTGTTTATGGAGAAGCTCCGTCGCATCTTCGTGACGCTTGGCATTTCAGACTGCTCCATGGAGAAGGGTTCCATGCGCTGCGACGGCAACGTGTCGCTGCGCCGCCGCGGCGAGACCAAGCTGGGCACCAAGACCGAGCTCAAGAACCTCAACTCGTTTAAGAGTCTGCATGACGGCCTTGCCTACGAGATCTGCCGCCAGGCCGAGGTGCTCGAGGAGGGCGGCATCATCTATCAGGAGACCCGCCACTGGGAGCCCAGCCGTAAGCGCACCGTGGTCATGCGCGTGAAGGAAACGGCCGACGACTATCGCCTGTTCCCCGATCCCGACCTGGCGCCGTTCGACCTGGACGACGAGTTCATCGACCGCTGCCGCGGCGAGATCCCCGAGCTGCCCGATGCCAAGCGCGCCCGTTTTGAGGCCGACTTTGGCATTAAGGCGGCCGATGCCGAGCAGATCGCCGGCGACCCGGAGTTTGCCGAGTTCTTTGAGGCTGCCGCTGCCGGTATGGCCGGCAAGGAGGCTCAGACGGTCGCAAATTTGCTGGTCAACGAGATGATCGCCTACCTTAAGGGCGCGGGCGTGTCGCTGACAGAGTCCGGTATTGCACCGGCTCAGGTGGCAGCCCTTGCCAAGCTGCTGGCGACCGATGCCATCAGCTCCAACCAGGCGCACGAGGTCTTTGAGGCCATGGCCCAGACCGGCGACGACCCCAACAAGATCGTCGACGAGCGCGGTATGCGTCAGGTGAGCGATGCCGGCGCGCTGCAGCCGATCGTGGACGAGGTGCTGGCAAACTGTGCCGAGCAGGCGCAGCAGTACCGCGACGGCAACCAGAAGGTCATCGGCTTTTTGGTGGGCCAGTGCATGAAGGCGAGCCGCGGCAAGGGCAACCCGAAGCTCTTCAACGAGTTGCTGAGAACGTCGCTCTCGTAAGCGGGAACCCGGGAGCCCCGGCAGGGCGGGTGCTTCCTCAAAATTTCGAACAGTCCTGCGCAAGACGAAGGCCACATTAAGTGGCCTTCTTTGCGTGCGGAACTCATTTTGAGCAAGCACCCGCCCTGCCGGGACTCCCGGGTTCTGTGACGACTCGGCCGTTCGGGTCAGGTGGGCTGATAGGAAAGATGGTGACGGAGGCGCAAAATGCGCCTCCGCCTTTTCAATGTGATGAAAGTGTGGCGAAATGAGCTTAAAACTTCCGTAAATGTGATAAATGTCACGTTTTACCTAGGGTAAAATGTGGGAAATATCACGTTTACGGAAGTTTCTTTGCGGGAGGTTCGGTCATGCAGCGAGATATCATTGCCAAGCTTAACGCTTGGAAAGCGTCAGAATATCGTAAGCCGCTTATCCTTAAGGGGGCGCGCCAGGTTGGAAAGACGTGGGCGCTTAAGGAGTTCGGCCGAACCTCGTACCGCAATTTTGTGTATCTGACGCTCGAGGAGCCGTCACCTGGGGTACAGAGCGAGTACGCTCAGTTTTTCGAAGGTACGCGCGATCCTCGACGGATCATCTCAAATCTTTCCCTGGCACTTGGACAGCCTATCAATCCCGGCGAAACGCTGCTTATTATTGATGAGATCCAGGATTGTCCTTCTGCAGTCGGCGCCCTTAAATACTTCTGTGACGAGGCCCCCGAGTATCACGTCGCATGCGCAGGGTCTTTGTTGGGCGTTCGCTTGTCCCGTGAGACCAGCGCTTTTCCGGTGGGAAAGGTCGAGTTCATGGAGATGCGCCCCGTGAGCTTTTCCGAGTTTCTGAAAGCCGAGGGCGCTGCAAACTACGACGAATACCTTGGCGGCCTTGATCAGATCGAGACAGTGCCCGATTTCTTCCATGTCCGTCTCGTCGAGCATCTTCGTCGTTATTTTGCATGCGGCGGCATGCCAGAGGCTCTTGGCCGGTGGGTGGAGACGGGCGATATCGTTCAGGTCGATAAGGTGTTGTCTGATCTCTTGGATTCCTACGAGCGCGATTTTGCCAAGCATGGTGGCCGTGCGCAGTTCGCCAAGCTTTCGCAAATATGGAACTCGATTCCAGCTCAGTTGGCGCGCGAGAACAAAAAGTTCGTTTGGGGTGCGGTGCGCGAGGGGGCTCGTGCTCGAGAATACGAGGATGCTCTGGAATGGCTTGCCGATGCTGGGCTCATCACGGCGGTTCGCCTTAATGCTGCCGGTGGTGTGCCGCTCTCTGCGTACGATGACCTCAAGGCATTTAAAGTCTACTGTCTTGATGTCGGCTTGCTGCGCCGCATGGCAAGGCTTGATGCGTCCGCTTTTGCCATCTCGGATGCGCTATTTTCGGAGTTCAAAGGTTCGTTCGCCGAGAACTATGTGCTTCAGGCATTACTTTCACAGTTAGATGCTGCTCCGCGTTATTGGACAAACGAGAAGCCGAAGCACGAAGTCGATTTTTTGATTCAAGTCGGAAACGAAATCGTTCCCGTCGAGGTCAAATCGGGAGAGGTCGTTCATTCCAAGAGCCTTAAGTACTATGCCGACAAGCATGCGGAGACGACTCCATTGAGGGTCCGCTACTCACTTAAGAACTTAAAGCTCGACGACGGGGTGCTCAACATTCCGTTGTATTTGGCTGATCGATCTGTCCCTCTTATCAAAAAGGCGCTTGATTGTGCGCATCTTGACGTTTAGATCCTGGGTGAGCTGACGGGCGGCGGCTAATTAATCGCTCCGTTACGGCCAGGGAGCTTGGGCCTTAGCGATGCTTGCTTCGCCAAGCGGTGGGGGTGGTGCCGGTGTGTTGTTTGAAGGCTTGGGCGAAGGCGGCCTGCTGAGGGTAGCCTAGACGCTCTGCCACCTGCGCTATCGTGAGCGAGCTATCGGCCAAAAGGTCCTGTGCTCGCTCCATGCGGCGTCTGCGAATGTAGGCGCCCAGGGACTCGCCAGTTTGGGCCTTAAAGGTGGCGCATAGTTTGGAGCGGCTTGTGTAGAGCCTCTCGGCCACCTCGTTGATACCCACACGTCTGCCTTTGTCGAGTGCGCGCTCAATCATTGCCGTTGCTTCTTCGGCAATGGTTATGCTGACGCGTGTGTCTGCCGCCTGCCGCGCCTGCTTGTGGGCCGCGCACGAGCAGGCGAGCTCCGCGACCATGGTCTCCACGATGCCCTGCATATAGACGTGTCCGCCTACGGTGCGGGCGCGGTCCTCGTTAATCCGGCGCAGCGTGTGGCAGATGGCAGACGTTGCCTCCTCGTGCCATGGCTCGGCAAACGCCTCAAAGATTCCCGCGAACTCGGTGGGATAGCGGTGCTCCAGTTCGTCAAAATATCCAGGCAAAAAGAGTACCGAGCGCGAGTGATAAAGCTCCCCCGCAAACAGCGGGCTTAATTCCTCGCCACAGCTATCTTGGATAAAGCTGCAAACGGCATTGTTTGGCCACGGTCCATGCAATGGTTTAAGGTTCGCAGGCGTTATGCCAGCCTCGCGCATGCATGTAAGTGTGGGCGCGCTGACCTCGCTCACGCAGGCGTACGGCTCGGGTGTGTATTCGGCCAGGTACATATCGTGCGTCGGGGTAATGAAATGCTCCATGACAATGCAGGCAGGGGAGAGGGGCATGATCCA
The DNA here is from genome assembly GCA_048205395.1 of Collinsella sp. GTDB lineage: Bacteria > Actinomycetota > Coriobacteriia > Coriobacteriales > Coriobacteriaceae > Collinsella. The sequence continues at coordinate 55,361 of DBEWUK010000032.1, read as the reverse complement.
TGCGTGTCCGTGTGCCCGGTCGTTTGCCACCTCGCCGGTAAAGACAGCGTCCTTGCCGGAAAGCTCCAGGCCAAACTGCTCAAACTGTGGTGCATAGAGCTCGGTTATGTCGGTCGCGGCCCGATGCATTTTCAAAAGCGTCCCCTTCCTTTGCGGAAACGTCCACGCCTGGCTCGATTGTGAGCCATGGCTAACATATCAATGATAAGTTGATTGAGGTTAACTCTCAAGCCGTAAGAAGGGAACCTCATGGCAAAGGGATCAAAAAGGGAAGGCGGCGGTATCGGCGAGCTGCTTGCATATGCCGGCGACCGTAAATTTCTAACGTATTTGGGCATGGCGCTCTCGGCGCTCTCGCAGCTGCTGAGCTTTGGCCCGTACGTGTGCATTTGGCTTGTCGCGCGCGATCTGATCGCCGTAGCACCTAACTGGAGCGATGCCTGCGACATCGCGATGTATGGCTGGTGGGCCGTGGGTTTTGCCCTGGCAAGCATCGTAGCTTATTTCGTGGGGCTCATGTGCACGCACCTGTCTGCGTTTCGCTGCGCGTCCAATATCCGCAAGGCTACGAGCGAGCACCTGCTTAAGCTGCCGCTTGGCTACTTTGACACGCACGCCACCGGTGAGCTGCGTCGTGTTGTAGACGGATGCGCCGCCTCCACCGAGACCCTGCTCGCACACATGCTGCCCGATATCGCAGGCGCCGCCGCCATGGTCGTGGGCTTGCTCGTGCTGCTTTTCGCCCTCGATTGGCGCTTGGGCGCGGCATGCCTCATCTCGGTGGCCATTTCGTTTGGCGCCATGTCCACCATGATGAGCGGCAAAGGCGCTGAGTTCATGAAGGCCTACATGGGAGCGCTGGTCAAGATGAACAAGACCGGCACCGAATACGTACGTGGCATCCCCGTGGTCAAGGTGTTTCAGCAGACGGTCTACTCCTTTAAGGCCTTCCACGACGCGATCGCCGAATACGCCGACATGGCACAAAACTATGCGGGCACGTTCTGCCGAGGTCCGCAGGTACTTAACCTTACCGCGCTCAATGGTCTTGTGGCATTCCTGTTGCCCGTGGCGCTGCTGTTGGCGCCGGGCGAGACGGACTTCGCGCATTTTATGACCAACTTCACGTTTTACGCGATATTTTCGGCCGTGGTGCCGACGGCCATGACCAAGCTCATGTTTGTGGGCGAGGCCTCTCAGATGAGTGCCGATTCGCTGGCTAGAATTCGAAGCGTCATGGATTCCAAGCAGCTATCCGTGCCCGCCCACCCCAAGCACCCTGCCGGCGGCGACGTGCGATTTGAGGACGTGAGCTTTACCTACGAGGGAGCCGAAGCACCTGCTGTCAGCCATGTGAGTTTTAGCGTTTCCGCGGGTAGCACCCTCGCCCTGGTGGGTCCCTCGGGTGGCGGTAAGTCAACCTGCGCAAGCCTGATCCCGCGTTTTTGGGACGTCTCCTCGGGTCGAGTGCTCGTAGGCGGTGTGGACGTTCGCGATATGGATCCGCACGAGCTTATGGACCAGGTCGCCTTTGTGTTCCAGACCAACCAGCTGTTCCGGCAAACGCTTGCCGATAACGTGCGCGCCTCCAAGCCCACGGCCACTGACGACGAAGTGCGTTCGGCCCTCTCCGCGGCTCAGTGCGACGACATTGTGGCCAAGCTCCCGCAGGGCATCAATACAATGCTCGGCGCTGGCGGAGCATATCTTTCGGGCGGCGAGGTCCAGCGCGTGGCACTCGCCCGCGCGATCCTTAAAGACGCGCCTATCGTGGTGCTCGATGAGGCCACGGCGTTTGCCGATCCCGAGAACGAGGCGCTCATCCAGCGCGCCTTTAGCAAGCTGGCGGCGGGTCGCACGGTCATTATGATCGCGCACCGACTCTCGACTGTAGTGGGCGCAGACCAAATCGTGGTGCTCAACCAGGGCAGCGTGCAGGAGTCGGGTACCCATGCCGAGTTGCTGTCCCAAGAGGGTCTGTATGCCAAGATGTGGGCCGAATACGAACAGGCCGCGAGCTGGAAAATCACTGCAGCGACCGCGGATGCCGCCGTCACGAAGGGAGGCGAGGCCTAAATGTCCGCCTCATTCCAAAAGAAGTATTTCCTATCCGATAAAGGCGTCGCCGGCGTAAAACGCGGCATTTTCTGGACCGCGCTCACCAATCTCATTACCATGGCCGGCATGGGCTTTTTATTCCTGGTCATGGCCGGCTTTGTCGAGCATCTCACCAGCGGGGCTGGCCTGCCGGATGCCCTGCCGATTGTGGGCGGCCTCCTGGTCTTTTTCGTGTTGCTCTTTGCCTCTAACTGGCAGCAGTATTACTACACCTACTGCATCTTTTACGAGGAGTGCGGCAATCAGCGCATGGAGATCGCCGAGCGCTTGCGCAAACTGCCGCTGTCGTTTTTTGGTCGTCGCGATCTGGCCGATTTAACCGAGACCATCATGGGTGACGTCCAGGCCATGGAGCACGCCTACAGCCACGTGCTGGGAGAGCTTTGGGGTGCCATCATCGCAAGTGCCATTGTGTTCGTGGCGTCGCTGTTCTTTTGCTGGCAGCTGGCGATCGCGGCGTTTTGGAGCGTTCCCGTGGCCTTTGCCGTGCTGTATCTAACACGCGGCCCCATGACTCCGGTGTTCGATCGCGTGCGCGCCGAGAAGGTCAAGGTTACCGAGGCAATTCAAGAGACGCTCGACTGCGTTCGCGAGATCCGCGCCACCAATCAGGAGGCCCATTATCTTGAGGGACTCAACGCCGTGATCGATGCCGAGGAGCGCGAGACCACCAAGGGCGAGCTCGCTAACGGGCTTTTGGTTAACTCCGCCTTTGCCATCCTGCGTCTGGGCATTGCCACCACGCTGGTCACGGGTGCCGCGATGGTCGCCTCCGGGCAGGTCGACTTTTTGGTGATGTTTGCCTTCCTGCTTATGGTGAGCCGTATCTATGCACCCTTTGACCAAGCGTTAATGTTAATGTCCGAGCTGTTTGCCGCCGAGTCGTCTGCCAAGCGCATGCGTTCCATCATGGAAGAGCCTGTGGCGCGGGGCAGCGAGAAATTTGAGCCCGTGGGCCACGATGTGGTGTTCGATCACGTGGCATTTGGCTATGGTGCGGGCGAGGACGGCCGTGCCGGCGAGAAAGTTCTTACCGATGTGAGCTTTACCGCCAAGGAAGGCGAAGTTACGGCGCTGGTCGGTCCTTCGGGTTCCGGTAAGTCTACGGTGAGCCGCCTGGCCGCGCGCTTTTGGGATGCCACCGAAGGCACGGTCACCGTGGGTGGCGTGGATGTTGCGGGCGTTGATCCCGAGGTGCTGCTGCGCGACTACGCCATTGTGTTCCAAGACGTGCTGCTCTTTGACGACACGGTGATGGGAAACATCCGCCTCGGGCGTCGTGATGCCACCGATGAGGAAGTGCTTGCGGCCGCGCGTGCCGCCAACTGCGACGAGTTCGTGAACCGCATGCCGCAGGGCTACGACACCATGATCGGCGAGAACGGCTCCAAACTCTCCGGTGGCGAGCGCCAGCGCATCTCCATCGCCCGCGCGCTGCTCAAAGACGCGCCCATCGTGCTGTTGGACGAGGCGACGGCAAGCTTGGACGTGGAGAACGAGACCGTGGTACAGCAGGCACTCTCCCGTCTGCTTGCAGGTAAGACGGTTATCGTTATTGCCCACCGTATGCGTACGGTGGAAAATGCCGACAAAATCGTTGTGCTCAAGGATGGTGTGGTTGCCGAGCAGGGCGCTTCGGCTCAGCTCAAGGCGGCAGGTGGAGAATTTGCCCGTATGGTCGCACTGCAAAAGGAAGCGGCGGACTGGCAGCTGTAGGAAAGGGGACCAAGATTTCCAAAGGTTAACTTTGGTTGACCATAATAGTTCGACTAAACTAGTCTCAAAGCGTGCTCGAGCAAACTAATGAACTCGGGTGCTAAGGCACCATGCCGCGCTTGTGCGGCAAAAGGGAGAAGCAACATGAAGAAGTCGACTTTTAACACCCTGCTTGTCGGTGGCGGTTTTCTGCTTGGCACGGCCGGCATCAAGCTGCTTACCAGCGCTCCGGTAAAGAATGCCTGCGTGCAGGGTATCGCGTGCGGCATGCGCATCAAGAACGGCTACCAGGACATGGTCGAGCAGGCCAAGGCTAATGTCGACGACATGGTTGCCGAGGCTGCTTACATCACCCAGAGCGAGGCCGCTGCTGACGAGGCAGCCGAGTAACGCTCTCAGGCACAAATTATGAGATTCTCGATTATTAGCGAGATCCCTGGCAGGACCCGTCTTCAATTGGCGGGTCCTGTGCCAGAGAGCGATCTCGACGCACTTCTTAAGCTTGGCGGCGACATCGACGGCGTGCACAAAGTGCGCGTGTATGGCCGCATTGGTCAGATGGCGCTGGAGTACGACGAGCCGCGCCGCGCGAGCGTGCTCGACGCCCTGGGTGCACTCGATGCTCAAGCTATCGCCGATGCCAAGTCGGGCTACGTGATGCAGCTTGAGCCACGCAAGCACAAGCTCGTCATGGATCTTGCCACACTTATCGGCGCCCATTACGCACGTCGCTGGTTCTTGCCGACGCCTCTGCGTGCGGTGTTTGTCGTGGCCGGTTACATGGCATTTTTGCGCGCTGCCCTTCATGAGCTGGCACAGCCGCGCCTGACCGTTCCTGTGCTCGACGCTTCGGCCATCGGCATTTCGTTCGTCAAGCGTGATGTCGACACCGCTGGCCAGACGATGTTCCTGCTCAACGTGGGCGAACTGCTCGAGGACTACACGCGCGCCATGAGCGAAAACGAGCTCATCAACTCGCTGCTCGATGTGCCCGACAAGGCTCAGAAGGTCGTCGGCGACACCGAGGTAAGCGTTGCCGCGACCGAGCTTGAGCCCGGCGATCTGGTCGCCGTGCGCACTGGCATGTCCATTTGCATCGACGGTGTTGTCGAGCAGGGGAGCGCTATGGTCAACCAGGCGACCCTGACCGGCGAGCCGCTGGCCGTCGAGCGCAGCGTGGGCGATGACGTGTTCGCCGGCACCGTCGTAGAAGACGGCAGCATCTTGGTGCGTGTGCGCGCCAATACGGCGCAAACCAAACTGCGTTCAATCGTCTCGCTCGTGCAGACGGCCGACTCGCTCAAGTCCGAGGGCCAGTCGCATATGGAGGACCTTGCCAACAAGATCGTCCCGTGGAACTTCCTGCTCGCGGGCCTGGTTGCGCTTACCACCCGCAGCCTCATCAAGACCTCAGCGGCACTGATGGTCGACTACTCGTGCGCACTCAAGCTCACGGGTTCCGTCGCCGTCATGACTGCCATGAGCGATGCCGCCAAGATGGGCGTCATGGTCAAGGGCGCGAAGTACTTTGAGTCGTTTGCCAAGGCCGACACCATTGTGTTTGATAAGACCGGCACGCTGACCGAGGCGCAGCCGCGCCTGGCTTGCGTACTGACGACCGATGGCTGGAGCGAGGACGAGGTTCTGCGCCTTTCCGCTTGCTTGGAGGAGCATTTCCCCCACCCGGTAGCGCGCGCCGTCGTCAACGCTGCTCGCGAGCGTGGACTCGAGCACCGCGAGCGTCACGCTGCGGTCGAGTACATCGTGGCACACGGCATTGCCTCGTCCATCGAGGGTCGTCGCGCAATTATTGGCTCGGCACACTTTGTGTTTGAGGACGAGAGCGCGCAGCTCGAGTCCGACATTAAGGAGCAAATTGAGTTCCAGATGCAGGGCCTGTCGCCGCTGTATCTGGCGGTCGACGGCACGGTTGTGGGCGTGCTCGGTATCGAGGATCCGCTCAAACCTGGTGTGCGTGAGGCCATCGCCGACCTGCATGCGCTGGGCGTCAAGCATGTCGTAATGCTTACGGGCGACTCCGAGCGCACGGCCGAGCGCATTGCGCGCGAGGCGGGCGTCGACGAGTTTAAGGCCGAGCTGCTGCCCGAGGACAAATACGCGTATGTGGAGCGCATTAAGAGCGAGGGGCGCCACGTTGCCATGGTGGGTGACGGCGTCAACGACTCACCGGCACTGGGCCTGGCCGACGTGGGCCTGGCAATGGGCGGCGGCAGCGACATTGCCAAGGAGGTCGCCGACATCATCCTGACCGATACGGAACTCGATGCGATTGTTCGCCTGCGCCGCATGAGCCAGGGACTCATCGATCGTCTGACGAGCTCGTATTCCAAGGTGATGCTCACCAACTCAGCACTCTTGGCACTGGGCATTACCGGCGCGATTACCCCGCAGACGTCGTCGCTTCTGCACAACGGCTCGACGATCGCCTACAGCCTGAGCAACGCGAAGGCATATCTGCGTTAGCAGACGAGTTCGCCCACGTTATCTGGCCTGCGCCCAGACGGCATCGGTGTCGTCTGGGCGCAGGCCTTTTGCATTTGACCATCTGCTAGCTTATCTATATAGTGTTGCTAGCAGGGCTAGCAATTGAAGGGAGTGGGATCGACGTGGGTGCTGTTAGCGGCATGGCGCAGGTGAACGTTCGCGTAGATCGCCAGGTCAAGTACCGTGCCGAGGAGGCGCTGCGGCTTTCGGGCGGGTCACTGCCCGAGCTCATCAAAAAGGTGGTGGCCAAGGTCGCGCAGGGTGGCGGGCAGTGCGAGGAAGTGCTTGCGGCCGTCGACGACCGGCAACAGGCCGTCGCGCCCGATACTCCGTTCGCCGCATCATGGGCGGCGGCGGATCAGCTTTACGCGGACCTGGGCATCGCTACGTCGCCCGTATCCGACGATCGCGATTGGGACACAATCTATTCCGAAGCTATGGACGAGCGCTATCGCCAAAAGGGGATGATCCTGTGAGCGGGGCTCCCCTCAAAATAATGGTGGATGCCAACGTATGGGTTGATTCGTTTTGCGCCGACCATGCCGAGTCGCTTACCGCACGTGCTTTTATCGGACGGGCGACGGAGACGGGGGCGTTGCTGTTCTTCCCGGTGCATATCGCTAAGGACGTGCTGTACGTTGTCCAACACGAGCTGAAGCGTAGCGTTCTTGCCAGTGGGGGAGCGCTCGACGAGGCATCTGCCCGTGCAATTGACGATGCGGCGTTGACGTTTGTTCGGAACATGACCGAAAACGCCACGGCCGTGGGTGCAGATGCGTCGGACCTTTGGCTGGCCGACAAATACTTAGCGCTCCATCGCGATTACGAGGACAACTTGGTGCTCGCCGCGTGCAAGCGCGCGCGGGTCGATTACTTGGTGACCAACGATCGCAAGCTGCTCGAACATGCCGATCTTGCAGCAAAGACCCCGCGCCAAATGATGCCGATTCTGGCTTTGGCCGAACGTGGCGACGCGGCTATCGGTTGACGCGAACTGTTTGCGGGCCTCTTGGACGACGATGCGCCAAGGGACCCGCGTCTGCTATTTACGAAAGCTCGGCCTTAATGGCGGGACTTTCTGCGAGCTGCTCGGCTGCTTTTTCGTCGGAGCTGCCGAGTGCTGCCAGACTGCGGTAGACCCACTCGTTGACCTGGGTGTTCTTGACGCCCGCGGTCTGCATAAGGGTGCCTACCTCGCGGATTGCTGCGAACAGATCGGCTTTGGGACCCGCGAGCTCGACCTCGATGCCGTGGTAGGCGGTCACGCCGCGGTTCTCACTCACGTGGTCGATAAAGCCCCCGACGGTCTCAAGCTGCTTGGCGAGAGCTGCATCACCGTCAGCGTCCAGCGCGACGAGTGCGTTCGATACCGTGAGGGCGGGATGTCCGCAGGGGACAAAGCCTTCGATGACATCCATAGCTTCGGTAATGGTTGAGCCCAGGCCTGCGAGGGCATTGACGAGTTGCTGCTTGGTATCCATAACGGTCCTTTCGACGGGTCAATTTCGCTTGGCGAAAATATACGTGACGCGATCGGTAGCAAAAGTGCGAAGTGCGGCGCACATTGGGGTCTTCACAGCTCGTGCATAGAACAGCTGTCCGCTTTCAGAACGTGGTAAGATAACACTTCACAAGCGGGGCTCGCCCCGCATGTTCCTTGAAAAGTCGACGGGTGTTGGGTACTCGTGCCCAATGCCATCCAGACTTTCCCGACATTCGGGGGCGACTGGTTTCGACACGATAGCTCTGAGAGAGGAAGCAAGCCGAGGTCTCCTCGCCTCGTTAAACAGGGGTACCGTCAAATTGAATTGACAACAACTCTTCTTTTGAGCCTATGGCTCTCGCTGCTTAGTTTATAGCGGCGCGTCAACCCGGTGATTTCCCCGACACCGGGGCGACGTCATTTTAGGGGAATGCTCCTGCGCACGTAATCGGTATGGCGCGGGCTAAGACCGAACCGATTGGGATGCCGCGAGCGTGTCGCTGCGCGCAAAGCGTCCGAGACTAAACCAGCGACTGAGCTTGGAGATGCCAATCAGGGGGCTTTCGTGGACCGGAGTTCGATTCTCCGCGCCTCCACCAATAGTTACAAGCAGGTAGAGAAGTGTCTCTACCTGCTTTTTTATTACTTACAGATACCGCGGAGAATCGAACTCTATGCAGGGCGCGAGCGTTAAGCAAACGCGAAGCGTTTGTAGCGAGCGGGCGAGGACGCCGGCGGGCGGCCGAAGCCGGTGCGGATTTGCGAAGCAAATACGCGGATTCTCCGCGCAAACCTTCGACTCAAAACGGATGCGATGTTTATCGAATTTAAGCTGGCCAAGCCCCGCATCAAAGGATTCCCCGCACCGCGTAGAATCGAACTCTGCGCAGGGCGCGGGCGTAAAGAAAAAGCCTCGGTGACGCAGAGTGGGATACGCTTTCCGGCGGCAACTCATGCTCTGGGGGTGGCTAGGCTGCCCCGTCCTCCTCAACTCCAAAACCAATGCGCTCTCCATCTCAAAACTGGGTAGAAGAAGGCCAAAACGAAACAGCAGGAGGTCAACATGACTGCAGAAGATAAGGCAAAGAACGCCGGCAGGGTCGCGCTCGTTCTGGAGGGCGGCAGCTTCCGCGGGCAATTTACCGCAGGCGTGCTCGACGTCCTCATGGAGGCCGGCGTCGAGATTCCGGCGGTATATGGCGTATCGGCCGGCGCCCTCAACGGCGTGAACTACAAGTCGCACCAGATTGGCCGTGCCAACCGCATCAACCTGGCTTTCTGCAACGATAGCCGCTTCATGGGAGCCGCGTCGTTTGCGTCCACGGGTTCCATCGTGGGTTACGACTTTATCTTCAACGATGTCCAGGACCGCCTGGATCCCTTTGACAACGAGACGTTCGACGCGAGCCCCATCGAGATGTACGCCGTCGCGACGGACATGCTCTTTGGAACCGCCACGTACCTGCCGGTCAAAAGCGCCGTGCTTGACCTCGACGCTGTGCGCGCATCGACGTCGCTGCCGCTGGTGACGCCGTCGGTCGAGATCGACGGGCACAAATACGTCGACGGCGGCGTAGCCGATTCGGTCCCTATCGAGCACGTGCTGGAGGAGGCGGGCTTCGATCGCGCGGTTGTCATTGTCACGCAGGACCGCTCGTACGAGAAAAAGCCCTACGAGTTTATGCCCGCCGCACGCGCCCGCTATGCCGACTATCCCTACCTGCTCGAGGCTATCGAGACGCGCCACGACCGCTATAACATCCAGCGCATGCATCTGTGGAAGTATGAGCGCGAGGGCCGCGCGCTGGTCGTTGCTCCGCAAAAGCCGGTCGAGGTCGGTCACGTTGAGCACGATTCGGCAAAGCTCCTCGACCTGTATATTCAGGGCCGCCAGGAGGCAAAGCGCCTACTGAGTGATATCGAGGCGTTTGTCGAGCGCTAGTGTCGCGACGTCATGACCCATGGATGACATGTGCAGAAACTCTGGTCGGAGCCAAAATACCTGTTGACTCGGACGGCGAGCGGGGTAATATGGACGGGTTACTTGCAGAGCCCCGTGAATCTCTGTAACAACACGTACTGTACATGGAGGAGTCTAAGTGATTTCGAAATCGACTCACTACGCCAAGCAGGGCGAGGTCCAGCGCAACTGGGTTCTCGTCGACGCCGATGGTGCTGTCCTGGGCCGTCTTGCCACCCAGATCGCAATGATCCTGCGCGGTAAGAACAAGCCCCAGTTCACGCCCAACAGCGACTGCGGCGACTTCGTTGTCGTCATCAACGCCGATAAGGTCCAGCTTACCGGTAACAAGGCTGACACGAAGACCTATTATCGCCACAGCGGCTACAACGGCGGCCTCAAGGCTGAGAGCTTCCGCCAGGCTATGGAGAAGCACCCGGAGAAGGTCATCGAGCGCGCCGTTCGCGGCATGCTGCCCAAGACCACCCTCGGCCGTGCCCAGATGACCAAGCTTAAGGTCTACGCTGGTGCCGAGCATCCGCATGCTGCCCAGAACCCCACGAAGATTGAGCTGGAGGCTTAAAGATGGCTGAGAACACCGTTGTCTACCAGGGTACCGGCCGTCGTAAGAACGCCGTCGCCCGCGTCCGTCTCGTCCCCGGCACCGGCAAGGTGACCATCAACAAGCGTGACGCCGAGCAGTATTTCGGCCGTCATCAGCTCGTTGAGAACGCCCTTGCTCCCTTCAAGGTGACCGACACCGCCGGTCAGTTCGACGTTATCGCTCTGTGCGATGGCGGCGGCATCTCCGGTCAGTCCGGCGCTCTGCGCCTGGGCATCGCTCGCGCTCTTCTGAACGCTGGCGACTACCGTGCTGACCTCAAGAAGGCCGGTTTCCTTACGCGCGATGCTCGCGTGGTCGAGCGCAAGAAGTACGGCCTCAAGAAGGCCCGCCGCGCTCCCCAGTTCTCCAAGCGCTAAGGTTTTATCTCCTTACGAGATACAATGTACAAGCGGGGCCTGCCGATTGCTCGGCGGGTCCCGCTTTTCTTTTTCGACTAGGGTGGGCGACTGCGTTTTGCCCACTTGGGAAGGAGCGATCCTATGCCCCAGAACATCTTCGGCACCGACGGCGTCCGTGGTGTCGCCAACGCCGACCTCTCGTGCGACCTCGCATTTCGCCTGGGCCGCGCGGCGACCAAGTTCCTTGGCCCGGACATCTGCATCGGTCGCGATACGCGTCTTTCGGGCACCATGCTCGAGAGTGCTCTGACCGCCGGCATTATGGCCGAGGGCGGCCGCCCGCATTGCTGCGGCGTTATCCCTACGCCGGCCGTGGCGCTGCTCACCGTTCAAAACGAGCTTGACGGCGGCATCGTCATCTCTGCTTCGCATAATCCGCCGGAGTTCAACGGCATCAAGTTCTTTAGCCGCAAGGGCATGAAGCTTCCCGATGCTGTCGAGGAAGAGATCAGCGCTTGGGTCATGTCCGAGGAGGCCATGGCTGCCGATACGCTGCCGACCGGCGCCGGCGTGGGCCACATCATCAAGATGAAGGACGCCCGCAAGGCATACGTCGACCACGCTATCAGCACGCTCGACGGCCTTAAGCTCGACGGCCTGGTTGTTGCCGTCGACTGCGGTCACGGCGCTTCTTGCCAGACCACACCCGCCGCGCTGCAGCGCCTGGGCGCCACGGTCCATGCCATCAACACCGACTACTGCGGCACCGACATTAACGTCGAGTGCGGCTCCACTCACCTTGAGCCCCTGCGCGAGCTCGTGCTGCGCACCCATGCCGACATCGGTCTGGCCCACGATGGCGACGCCGATCGCGTGCTGTTCGTGGACAGCGAGGGCAACGAGATCGATGGCGACTACATTCTTGCCATCTGCGGTTCCGACCTGGCTGCTCGCGGCAAGCTCGCCAACTCCGAGATTGTCTCGACCGTTATGTGCAACCTGGGCTTCTCCATCGCCATGAAGGAGCAAGGCTTTGAGATGGTGCAGACCGCCGTGGGCGACCGCTACGTATTGGAGCGCATGCTTGCGGACGGCGCTGTCATCGGCGGCGAGCAGTCCGGCCACATCATCTTCCTGGAGCACAACACCACCGGTGACGGCTTGGTGACGGCCCTGCAGCTTCTGGCCGTGCTCAAGCGCACCGGCCGTACCCTCACCGACCTTGCCGGCATCATGAAGAAGTACCCGCAGGTGCTTGTCAACGTGCATTCCGACAACAAGGCCGGCCTGGACGATTGCCAGCCCATTTGGGACGCCGTCGCTGCCGCCGAGAAGGAGCTCAACGGCCGCGGCCGCATTCTGGTACGTCCGAGTGGCACCGAGCCGCTGGTCCGCGTGATGGCCGAGGCCGAGACGCACGAGCTAACCCAGCGTGTGGTTGACGACATCGTCGAGGTTGTCAAGCGCGAACTTCCCTAATGGTCAAAAACCAGTGCCAAGTGGTAAACTAGCAAGACTGTATTTGACTATTGGTATGTCCAAGGGGGAGCATGTTCACTAAAGTCCTAAGGTCTTTTGGTATGCGTGGTCGAGTCCTTACGCTGGATGCTCCCATCTCGGGCGACGTCATTCCACTTTCCGAGGTCAATGACCAGACGTTTGCCACCGGCCTTTTGGGCCAGGGCGTGGCGATTCAGCCCACGGGCACACGTGTGATCGCGCCGGCGGATGCTAAGGTCGAGGCGATTTTTCCCACGGGTCATGCCGTTGCGCTTAACACGGTTGATGGCCTGGACGTTCTGATTCACGTTGGCCTGGACACCGTTCAGCTTGAGGGCAAGCACTTTACCGTGCATGCGCAGGTGGGCGATATCGTCCATAAGGGCGATGTGCTCATCGAGTTTGATCGCGAGGCAATTGCTGCCGAGGGCTACGATGTGACGGTTCCCATCTTGGTGTGCAACTCTGTTGAGTTCTCGAGCATCAAGGGTTCCGTTGGCGAGCATGTCGAGGAGATGGACCAACTCATCGTCGCTCGCGAGCGCTAGTCGCTCCGCTCGGCCTTTAGCCTACAATTCAAACACGTTTACGGAGGGCGCCCTTGAAAGAGGGCGCCCTCCGTGGCAAGATGAGAAACGTCCGAAGCTAAACAGCTTTGGGTCACCGTGGACGGGCAGGGGCCTCGACGCGGGTAGACACGAGACATATACATTACGCGACCTCGCCCTGGTGGCCGCACACGTTGGTTGCGGCCGACGCGGGCCGCGGGCAAGTGCTTGTAAGGGGAGCCTTGCCTCTCTTGTACGAGAAAGGACGCGTAATGAAGATTATTAAAGCTAAAGACTACGAGGATATGAGCCGCAAGGCCGCCAATATCATCTCGGCCCAGGTTATCCTCAAGCCCGATTGCGTGCTGGGTCTTGCCACCGGCTCCACCCCGATTGGCGCCTACAAGCAGCTCGCCGCTTGGTACGAGAAGGGTGACGTCGACTTTGCCGAGGTCAGCACCTACAACCTCGACGAGTATCGTGGCCTTTCGCACGACGATCCCCAGAGCTACCACTACTTTATGCGTGAGAACTTCTTCGATCACATTAACATCGACCTGAACAACACGCATGTGCCCGATGGCTCCAATCCCGACGCTGCCGCTGCCTGCTCTGAGTACGACAAGATCGTCGCTGCTGCCGGTTACCCCGATCTGCAGCTGCTCGGCATCGGTAATAACGGTCACATTGGCTTCAACGAGCCCGATGACCACTTCTCCAAGGGTACGCACTGTGTCGACCTCACCGAGAGCACCATTCAGGCCAACAGCCGCCTGTTCGACAGCATCGACGACGTGCCCCGTCAGGCCTACACCATGGGTACCCAGACCATCATGTATGCCCGCATGATCCTGGTCGTCGCCAACGGCGAGGCCAAGGCGCAGGCCGTGCATGACATGTGCTATGGTCCGGTTACCCCCCAGTGCCCTGCCTCGATCCTGCAACTGCACACCAACTGCGTTGTCGTTGCCGACGAGGCCGCTCTTTCGCTCTGCAAGTAGCGAAAGCCTATCACCTCGACATGGCTTTGCCGAAGGCCTCCGCTTTGCGGGGGCCTTTTTGCTGAGCGCGCGCCGTGTGCTTGACGAAAATCTTGCAGCGAACTTGACGGGTGCGTCTGGTGCAGCATGATTCATTCCATAACAGATACTATGCATAAATGCTATGAAAAGGTCGCAGACGGTAGCTAGCGTTAGGTGAGTTGCGCAACACAATTGAACAGCGCTCATTTGAGGTACACTGCCAAAGGATGGGACAAGCTGGCAAGCGCATTGACCTGCGCAAAGACTGATTGGTTGGGGGATAAGTTTCAATCGGACCACGCTGAACAAAAACTTGCCATTTGCGTACCAACAAACATCCTAAACCGTAGCATCGCTCTATTCATCTAGCGATACATATGGTCTAGCGTTACGGTGTCCATGTGGTCGAGTTGAGGAGCGGGCATGGTTAACGATTTGGGCAATACGGACGACCTCGAGCTTATGCCGCTGGGCAGTAGTTATACGGTGCGGCGCGATCGCTTGATGAACGAACTTATCGCCAAGGGCCGAAAGGCCGGCATCGTAGTCCTCTACGCGCCTGATGGCTTTGGGAAAACCTCGGTGCTGCTGCAGTATACCCAAGAGGTTAAAAGCGATCCGACGCGAGGTCCCGTGCGGATCATCGAGGCAGACCGTGCTATTGGGCGCGAGGTGTTTATGCAGCTCGAGGTCGTTACCGATGAGCTTAAGGACAAGCCGCATTCCCTGATTGCAATCGATAACGTGCCTAATCTCAGCCAGAGCGAGACCGAGGAGCTGATCGACCGGATCCGAAGCCTGCGTGCTATGGGGGTTGGGGTCTTTTTGAGCTGCCGTCCTTCGAATCGCCAGCTGATTCATGGACTGGGCGATTCGATTAAAGTCAACGCGCAGATGCTCAAGGTGCATGCCTATGAGTATTCGGCGTGGGCATCGGCGTTCTCGATCAGCACATCGCTCGACTTCTACCAGCTTACGCAGGGCGTGCCCGAGCTCGTCTCGGCTATGCAGTCGGGACTCTACGGGCAGGGAGACGTTGCCCAGATGCTCGAAAACGAGATCGTTAATATCTACGGTGCGGCACTTGTTGATCTGGCATCGCTCGAGAACAACGCCCTGTTTAGTGTGGCATGCTTGATGGTCCTAATGGGTGAGGGCAATATTTCGGAGCTCGAGGCTTGCGGTGTTAGGCTTTCGGCGATTGACCAGTCCTATCTTGTCCGCGATTATCCCATTTTCGGCGTTGATCCGGCAGACCGGAGCTTTACCTGCTTGGGTACAGAGGACAACGCACGCCTGCGATTGCGCAAGCTGGTCGCCGAAATTCGCCCCGAACTCGTTGTGCGGGCGGCGCGTATATTGATTAAAGCGGGGCGCTGCGATACCGCGATGGACCTCGCCGACGCGTTTTTGGACCGCAGTGCGGTGTTGGAGCTTGCCGGGCAGTATGGGGTCGATCTGGCCCTGACGGGGCACGGAGGGGATGTCTGCCGCGCGGCGCTGGGAAAGACCGAGGCAGATGGCCAGGCATCGGAACCGACGCCTGACGAGGCGCTCGGCATCTATCTGGCGGCGGTGAGCGTCTCCAATACAAAGCTCGCGCGGTATATGGCCTCAATTATCGAGCGTGCGGGCGAGCAAGCGATTTGCGAGCTCGATCCCGTGTCGTGGAAGGTGGCGCACGCGTTTACGGCCGCCTGTTATGGAGATAGTGGTCTGGGGCTTCCGGCAAGCCATACGGCGTTGGAAAGTGAGTCGTCTTGTGCCGCACTCGACATGCTGTCCGCACATGTCGAGATAAAGCATGGGCTGACCGAGCGTGCGAAGGGTGGTGAGATCCTCGCGGGGCTCAAAACGGATAAGGCCTACGATTGTGAGCTCGATATCGCGGGGACGTTTGTGCGGGCGGACCGCATGTTGACGGAGCTATTTGATGGGTCATATGCAGGGACTGACGAGCGTGATGACGAGATGACCCTGACGCTCGAGGCGCTCGAAGCGCGTGGAATCCGAGCGCTCGCCATCTGGGTGCGCATGGTATTGTCGGCACGGCGCCTGCTTGCCGGCATGCCGGTGACCGACGAGCAGGCATTCAATGAGCTCGACCGTTTTGCCGTGCGCGTGCGTGACAATCAAGTCCAGTTGTTTGGCTTGATACTGGAAGGCTGGCAGTCGCTGGCTGAGGGGCGTCCGGTCAATGCCAAATTCCGTGCGGTGCAGGTGCTCAGGCTTGCCGAGGAATCGATTGGATACATACGCGACAACGCACTGCTGCTAGAGCGCGCGGCGTACTTACGCAATACATCGATGGTATCGGTGCGCGAAGAGGCAGAGCTGCTCGATTTGAGCCGGACGCAGGTCGGTGGTGCCGAGGCATGGATGGTAGCGCTGCATTTGGCCTCCGCGGGCCGCGATAGCGACCTTGCAGCCTGGATGTCCATGAACCGCCTAGGGATTTTGGATCCGTCGTATCGGCTGTTTGCGCGTCTTGCGATGCATTGTCTGGGTGAGCCGGCTGCTAGAATTCGAAAGAAGCTCCCGGTGCGCGAGCTTTCGCGGTATTCGCTGCGTGACGACTTTGAGGGCGAAGGCGAGCGTCTGTTCCAGGCCGGCGATGCCGAGGGTGTCGATGTGATTGGCCATATCGAGATTCGCATGTTTGGGGCGTTTCGCGCCGAGCGCGACGGGTTTCCCATCACGGATAAGATGTGGCGCCGCAAGAAGGCGGCGACGCTTGCCGAGCGGCTTGCGCTGGGCATGGATGCACTGGTCGACCGCGAGACGCTAGCTATGGAGCTGTGGCCCCATGCCGAGTTCAATAGCGCTCGTAACAATCTATACTCGACGATATCGCGCCTGCGTTCGGCCTTGGGGCCGACACCGGACGGCAAGTCGTGTGTGCTGATCCAAAACGAGTGCATTGGGCTTAACGGCGATTACGTCAAGACTGACGTGCGGTTGTTTGATCAGATAAGCCGCGAAGTTTTGGGAAATCGCACGGGTGCGCGCGGACCCCATCTGATCGAGCTGTGCCTTAAGATCGAGCAGCTCTACGCCGGCCCGTTGTATGTTCCCAATGGCTGTAATCCCACCTACTTTTTGCGTATGCGGCGCATTATGGAATCGAAGTATATCGACTGCATGATTCGGGGCGCGAATGCCGCCCTCGAAGAAAACGACCTGCAGTCGGCGGTATGGCTGGTGGAGTCGGGGCTGCGGCAAGAAACAGCGCGTGAGGATATGGTGCGTTGCGCTATGCGCGTCTACGGTGCGGCGGGGCGACGGCGCGATATCGTCGAGCTGTACAGTGGGCATATGCATCACCTGAGGGAGCAGGTCAATGGCGTGCCCGAGCCCGAGACGCGGCGTCTGTACGAGCGCTTGGTGGAGGGCGGGCTTAACCGCGTGCTCGTCGAGCGATAAAAAACGAGCGTCCGAATTGCTCGGACGCTCGCAGGCTTGATGTATGTTGGCTCGCCGGATCGTTGGCTCTTAGACGAGCTTAATCTTCTCGATGTCCTTGCGCGAGGACTCGCGATACAGCGAGAACTTGCGGCCGATAACCTGGACGACCTCGGCATGGCAGCGATCGGCGAGCTCTTCGGCGGCCTCGCGGGCAGAAAGGCTGGAACCATCGAGTACGGAGCACTTAACGAGCTCGTGCTTCTCCAGGTAGGCGACCGTCTGCTCGACGGTGCCCTCGTTGATGTCGGACTTGCCGATGATGATGGCGGGGTTGAGGTGATGGGCCATGCTGCGAAGCTGCTTGACCTGGGCTCCTGTCAGTGCCATGGGTTCTCGCTTTCTATGTTATGGGGCGCCCCGCGATGGGGCCTTAATCTACGTGAGCTGTCCCACGATAGCGCAGGAACGGCGCGGTGTGGGGCGTGTTTGCTCAGTTCAAAAAGAATGCGGATGCCGAGTGGGAGAACAGCGCGGGTTACAGGCGGACGTGTGCGGCGGCTAAAAGCGGTCTATGGACGGCTCGAAGAGACCGGCTCCCATGCAATAAACGCCCACCGAACCTTGCGGACGTGGTCGAGCATGTAGCGTCCCTGCGGTACGCCCTTGGACCCCGGCTCGCCAGCACGGGGATTCTCAATCATATGCTGAGCGACGTAGTCGCGCAGGTGGTCGATCTTATCCTCGTTACCGTGCTCGAGCATGCGGGAGAAGTCCGCCACGCCCGCCTCAAGGCTATCGAAGGTATCGCGACGAGGCGATTCAAAGTACGTAACCTGCGGCAGGGCACCCATCTGAATGAGGATATTAAAGGCATACACAAAGCCATTACTGCAGGTAACCGAGGCACCGATGGCGTTCATCAGATGCAGGTCATAGCGCGGGCTGGAGTTGGCGACCATCGTGACAGCACAACGCCGACGAGCCGTTCGATCAAGCTTGGCAAGCGCGCCTTTAAGGTTGGTCGTGGTGACAGAGCGACTGGCAAAGGCAACATCTACCGCTTTCGCGACCGGTCCAACCAAATCCCAGTCATCATCCCAAGCAAGCTCAAGCGGTGTAATGCGGCCTTCGAGCCCATAGTACTCAATGCCAGCATCAAGCGTGCCCAACATAGCAGGGGAAAAATCAGCAGCAATCACGGGATGCCCAGCCTGAGCAAGCGGAATAGCAATCGACCCAGCCCCACACCCCATATCAAGCACCGACTCACCAGGCTGGAGCGCCAGCAGCTCCATAAAATCCCGGGCATACGGAGCAGTCTCAAGCGGCCGAAAATGCCGAGCCCTTTTGTCCCACTCAAAAGAGTCATCAGCCCGCCGCCGACCAGTTTGCAGACGCATCCATTCGCCATTCCAATCAGCAGAAAGCAGCTCAGAACGATTCTCCCCATCAACCACGGGCCAACCTCCTAGCAACAAAAAAGCGACTCCTCCCAAAAGAAGAGCCGCAACCAGCATATATCAGAAAGAACCGATCCAACGCCAAACCGCCATACCAGCAAAGCAGGGCAGAAGCGAAGCGACTGCCAAAGGGATAGAACCCAACCGAGGTCCCGTTGTGCGGGAGCCCCGGGGAGGGCAAATATATAAGGTCGATCGCGAGTTCCGCACGAGCCGGAGAGCACTTAATGTGCTCTCCGTGCGAGTCAGGACTGTCCGAGCAGGCGACCTTATATATTTGCCCTCCCCGGGGCTCCTCGCCAGTCTCCCTCAGCTAGTTCTTGAGCGAGTTCAGCGGTGCCGGGAAGCGTCCACCACGGTGGGCAAGCACGGTGCCGGCGTTGGGGTTCACCGGCATGATGGGCGCACGGCCGAACAGGCCGCCGTACTCGACGCAGTCGCCCACGCCCTTGCCAATGGCGGGAATCACGCGGACGGCCGTGGTCTTGTTGTTGATGACGCCGATAGCCATCTCGTCGGCGATGATGCCGGCGATGGTTTCGACCGGGGTGTCGCCGGGGATGGCGATCATGTCCAGACCGACGGAGCACACGCAGGTCATGGCCTCGAGCTTCTCGAGCGAAAGCGCGCCGGCCTCGACGGCGGCGATCATGCCGGCATCCTCGGACACGGGGATAAAGGCGCCGGAGAGACCGCCCACGCTGGAGCTGGCCATGACGCCGCCCTTCTTGACAGCATCGTTGAGCATGGCGAGCGCGCAGGTCGTGCCGGGGCCGCCGCAGGTGCCCACGCCGATGATCTCGAGGATGCGGGCAACGGAGTCGCCGATGGCAGGCGTAGGTGCCAGCGACAGGTCGACGATGCCCTTCTCGACACCCAGGCGATGGGCGGCCTCGCGGCTCATGAGCTCGCCGGCACGGGTGATCTTAAAGGCGGTCTGCTTAATCTTCTCCGCGACCTCCATCATCGAGGCGGAGTCGGGGAGCTTCTCCAGGGCTGCGGCCATAACGCCGGGGCCCGAGACACCAACGTTGATGACGGCGTCGGCCTCGCCACCGCCGTGGACGGCGCCCGCCATAAACGGGGAGTCCTCGACCATATTGGCAAAGCAGACAAACTTGGAAGCGCCAACGGAATCCTGGTCGGCCGTGAGTTTAGCGGCATCGATGATGGTCTGCGCAGCCATGAGCACGGCGTCCATGTTGATGCCGGCACGCAGACTGGCGACGTTGACGCTGGAGCAGACACGGCTCGTGGTGGCGAGCGCCTGCGGGATGGACTGGATGACGCGGCGGTCGGCGTCGCCGATGCCCTTCTGGACGAGCGCAGAGAAGCCGCCCAGGTAGTCGATGCCGAGGGTCTCGGCCGCGTGGTCGAGGGCATGCGCGATGGGGGTGAGGTCCTCATCCTTGCAGCACGCGGCGATCTGGGCCACCGGGGTGACGGAAACGCGCTTGTTGACGATGGGGATACCGTACTCGCGCTCGAGGTTCTCGGCGGTCTCGACCAGATACTCAGCCGTGTGCGTCACGTGGTCGTAGATCTTCGTGCACATGCGGTCGAGGTTCTCGTCACCGCAACCCATGAGCGAAACACCCATGGTGATGGTCCTGATGTCGAGGTTCTGTTCCTCAACCATGCCGCGGGTTTCCGCGATTTCTGCGGGCGTGATCGCCATCCTTGCGCTCCTATCTGCCAAAACGAGCATAGTCTTATCTATTCTAACGTGCCGCACGTGCCAAGTGGCGCGTGCGGCACGTTTTGGTGCTTGGTTGTTTCCGTTGTGTTACTGCCCAAAGACCTCTTCGGCGATGCGCGCGCTCTCGGCGGCGTCCTTGGCGTAGTAGTCCGCGCCGATCTGCTTGGCGTATTCGGGGGTGAGCACGGCGCCACCCACGATGATCTTGACGCCCGGCACCTCGGCATGAAGCAGCTTGATGGTTTCCTCCATGGCGACGACCGTGGTAGTCATAAGCGCCGAGAGGCCGACGAGCTTAATGTCGCGCTCCTGCACGGTCTTGAGCACCTCTTGCGGATCGACGTCGCGGCCTAGGTCAAAGACGGTATAGCCGTAGTTATCGAGCAGCATCTTGACGATGTTCTTACCGATGTCGTGGATGTCGCCCTTGACGGTGGCCACGCAGATCTTGCCCTTGTCGGCAATCTCGCCGGCGGGCATCAGGCGCTTGATGGTGTCGAAGCCCACGCGTGCGGCTTCGGCCGAGGCCATGAGCTGCGGCAGGAAGAACTTGCCCTGATCAAAGAGGACGCCGACCTCGTCGAGGGCGGGGATAAAGTGGTTGTTGATGAGGTCCATGGCGTCGTGGTCGGCCAGCAGGCGCTCAGTCTCGGTCGCGATCTCGCCCTTACGGCCCGAGACGACCATGCGACGAATCGGGTCGTCGTTGCCGGGGGCGCTTGCGGCAGGTGCGGCGTCGCTCGATGCTGCCTGAGCTGCCGCCGGGTTCGCGGCGATCTTGTACGGATCGGTCCAGCCGGCGTAACGCTCGATGTATCCGGTCGAGCCCTCGTCCTCAACGCTCAGGACGCGATAGCTGTAGACGGTGTCCATAAAGCGCTTGGAACCCGGGTTCATGATGGGGGCGTCCAGGCCCGCGCCAAAGGCGGCGGCCAAAAAGACCGAACCCAGCAGCGGGCGAGCGGGCAGGCCAAAGCTGATGTTCGACACGCCGAGTGCGCATTTGACGCCCAGGCGCTCCTTGCACAGGGACATGGCGCGCAGGATCTGCTCGGCCTGGCGTTGATTGGTCGAGGCGGTCATGACCAGGCAGTCGATGAGGATGCGGTTCGGTCCGATGCCGTAGCGGGCAGCCTCGGCCACGATGCGCTCGGCGATGGCGAAGCGAGCCTCGGCGGTATCGGGGATGCCGCCTTCGTCGAGCGTAAGGCCGACAACGTTGGTGCCGTAGTGGGCGACCAGCGGAAAGATCTCATCCATGATCTGCTGTTTGCCATTGACCGAGTTGATGATGGGCTTGCCGGCGTAGCGGCGCACGGCGGCCTCGACGGCTGCGGGGTCGGTGGAGTCGATCTGCAGCGGCAGCAGCGTGGAGCCCTGGAGCTGTTCGGTCGCCTGTTGGATGATCTTGACCTCGTCGATCTCGGGCAGGCCCACGTTAACGTCCAGGATGTCGGCGCCCTGCTCTTGCTGGCTGATGCCCTGGCTCACGACGTAGTCAAGGTCGCCGTCGCGTAGGGCCTGCTGCAGGCGCTTTTTGCCGGTGGGATTGATGCGCTCGCCGATGACGGCGATCTTGTGACCGTCACAGGGAAGGTCCACGACCGTCTGGGCGCTCGTGACCGACATGCTGGGCTTGCGGCGGCGCGGGCTGGGCGTGTGGTTGTCGATAAGCGTGCGCAACGCTGCCATGTGCGCCGGCGTGGTGCCGCAGCAGCCGCCCACGACGCTCACGCCGTCGGCGATCATGCCGGCGACGGCCTCGGCGTATTCGGGGGCCTGGATATCAAAGACAGTGTTGCCGTCGTCGTCCACGTGGGGCAGTCCTGCGTTGGCCTGCACCATGATGGGCTTGTCGGTAACGGTGGGCATACGTGCGGCGAGCCCTCGGAGCTCGGCCGGTCCCTGGCTGCAGTTGATACCCAAAACGTCGGCGCCGATGGCATCGAGCGTGATGGCGGCAACCTCGGGACTCGTGCCCAGGAAGGTGCGACCGTCTTCCTCAAAGGTCATGGTGGCAAAGACGGGCAGGTCGGAGTTCTCGCGGCAGGCGAGGACGGCGGCCTTGATCTCGGCAAGATCGGTCATGGTTTCGATAATAAAGAGGTCCACGCCCGCGGCGACACCCGCGCGCACCTCCTCGGCAAAGAGGTCATAGGCCTCGTCAAAGCTGAGGGTTCCCAGGGGGCGCAGTAGGGCGCCGATGGGGCCGATGTCACCGGCGACGTAGCGGGCGCCGGCCTCGCGGGCGCAGGCGACAGCGGCGGCAAAGACATCTGCCACGGTGGCGGCACCGTCGAGCTTGTGGGCGTTGGCGCCAAAGGTGTTGGCGGTGATTACGTCACAGCCGGCCTCGACGTACTGACGCTGAATATCGGTAATGACCTGGGGCTCCTCAAAGTTGAGCAGCTCGGGCAGGGCACCGGCCTTCATGCCGGCCGCCTGCAGCATGGTGCCCATGCCGCCGTCAAACAGCAGGTGTCCCGTGCCCTCGATGGCGGCGCGCAGGCGATCGTCCTTAATGCGAAGGTCGTCGATCGTGCGCGTCTTGTACGTGGCACCGTTGCGACGTGCGGCATCAACGGGTGCCGCCAATGCAGTGCCGTCAGAATCATGAGTGATAAGCGGAGTAAACATCGAGGGCTCCTAATGGCTGGAATAGCAGGTGGTGTGGGCGGCGCGGAAGCGGCAGTGCTCGCGCATGCGGCAGATATTGCAGGTGGGGCGGCTCTGGGCGTCGTGGACTTCGCCGTCGAATAGGCCGATCACCGCGGTCACGCTTTTGGTGGGCATGAGCAGACTGGTGGGTGTGACGGTAAGCCCGATGAGCCGCGTGGCGTTGAGCGCATTGACGATCGAGCGCTGGGCCGAGAGCGGGCAGTCGCCGTAGCCGGGACTAAAGCGCCAGTTGCCGGCGAGTCCGTGTGCGGCGGCCGCGGTCTTGACCTGCTGGTCCATCTGCTCGACGGCGGCTTCCACGTAAGCGGAACACGCGGCGTCGAGCACGGCGCCCTCCAGGGGATGTTGGGCTCCCGTGGTGCGCAGGCGACGCTCGGCGTCCATGCCGAGGGTGCATGCCATGAGCGCGGCAAAGCGGGCATCTTTGAGATGTCGATAGATATCGCGACCTCGCAGCTCAACGTTGGTGCCAACCAGACGGATGCTGGGCTCTCCCTGCTCGTCCACGCCCGTGGCATCGACGGCAAATACGCGGCGCACGCCACGGGGCTCAATGTCCAGTTCCAGACGTTCAACGACAAGCTCAATACGTCGTGACAGTTCGGGCTCAATCTGCTGACCGCCGTAACCCAGATACCGCAGCATCTCGGCACGGTCGACACGGGGATGGTGCGCAGCATCGACACGGTAAAGCGCCGGCGACGCAAGGTCGGCCGGCACTTCGACAGCGGTTGTATCGATGTGCGGTTTTTCCATTACCCCAGGCGCTCCATAATGGTCGCGGCGATCGCAGGACGGTTCATAGTGTACAGGTGCAGGCCGTCGGCGCCGTGCTCCTTAAGGTCGCAAAGCTGGCGGGCGGCATAATCTACACCGGCTGCCTGCAGGCTCTCGGGGTCGTTCTCGTACTTGGCGAGAATCTTGATGACGGGGGAGGGTAGCGACGCGCCGCACATAAAGACCATGCGGCTGATTTGCGACTTGCCCATAAACGGCATGATGCCCGCGGTGATAGGCACGGTGATGCCGGCTTTGTCGGCAAGCTCGCGGAAGCGATAGAAGCACTCGTTATCAAAGAAGAGCTGTGTCACAAAGAAGCTCGCGCCGGCGTCTTGCTTTTGCTTGAGGTGCTCGACCGAGAGGTTGAGATCCTCGCAGGCAATGTGGCCTTCGGGGTAGGCTGCGGCGCCCACACAAAAGCCGGCGTCGACGAGCTCGGGGATGAGGTCGCGGGCGTAGGCGTAGTCAGAGGCGGGCTTGTCGTCCTCGGTCGCGCCAGCGGGAAGATCACCACGTAGGGCCAGGATGTTTTCAACGCCGGCGGTGCGATACTCGTCGATCTTGGCGGCGATATCGGCGTGCGAGCGGCCCACACAGGTAAGGTGTGCCACCGAGGGTGTATCGAATTCGCTCGTAATCATATGTGCGATGGGGGCGGTGGTGGCGCCGTTGCCCGAGCCGCCGGCAGAGCAGGTGACCGAGACAAAGCTCGGCGAAAGCTTGCACAGATTGCCTGCCACCTCGCGAGCCGTGTCGAGGGTAAGCTCGCCCTTGGGCGGGAACATCTCAAACGAAACGGGTGCGGTGCCCTGGGATGCTGCCTGCTTAAAAACCTCGTCGACGCGCATATCGTGCTCCTTTAGATACGCAATAGTGTGATGTGTTTTAAGGATTCTACAGCACCACTGTGTCACGGTGGAGTTTCACTCGCTATTTGGGGATACCAATCGAAAATGCTTTGCTATCGGCATTTCCTATAACAGAGCGGTCAATCTAGGATGGGGCTATATTGAATGGTATTTGATGCGAAATACCAGTTAATAGAGCCCCATCCCAAATTGACTACCCTTAAACTATGGGGAGAGGTCTGCAATTTATACAGTTGATTGGCCATTAAGGGCGGCAGCGCCGCTGTGATGCGGTAACCTCATTGATTGGTTTCGCGACAGCAACATAACGGTAATGTCGCGGAAACACGGCGAGCCTAAGCTATGACTCGTTCGTTAGTAATCAACACCGCTTCTCACGCGGTGCCGATACGAAGGGAGTTCCGTATGGCCGATCTTACTGACCGCTTCGGGACCATGGTGTTCTCTGAGGAAGTCATGAAGGACTACCTCCCCAAGGACATTTGGAAGCGCCTTGCTGCAACCCTCGAGGACGGTGAGCCGCTCGACCTGGATGTGGCCAACGCCGTTGCCCACGCCATGAAGGTCTGGGCCATCTCCAAGGGCGCGACGCACTACGCGCACTGGTTCCAGCCGCTTTCGGGCATTACTTCCGAGAAGCACGACAGCTTCCTCGAGCCCAACCACGACGGCACCGCCATTACCAAGTTTACGGGCAAGAACCTCATCCAGGGCGAGCCGGATGCCTCCAGCTTCCCCAACGGCGGCCTGCGCGCCACCTTCGAGGCCCGTGGCTACACCGCTTGGGATCCTACCAGCCCCGCCTTCATTAAGGACGATGTCCTGTGCATCCCCACGGCCTTCTGCTCCTACACGGGCGAGGCCCTGGACAAGAAGACCCCGCTGCTGCGCTCCATGACCGCGCTCTCGCGTGAGTCCAAGCGCGTTTTGGCGCTGTTTGGTAAGACCCCCAAGAAGGTCGTTCCTTCCGTGGGCGATGAGCAGGAGTACTTCCTGATCAAGAAGGACGCTTACCGCAAGCGCAGGGACCTGGTCATCACCGGCCGCACCCTCTTTGGTGCTGCCCCCTGCAAGGGCCAAGAGCTCGAGGAGCACTACTTTGGCGCTATCCGCCCTACCGTCTCGGCCTATATGAAGGACCTGGACGATGAACTGTGGGCGCTTGGCATTCCCGCCAAGACCAAGCACAACGAGGTCGCTCCCTGCCAGCATGAGCTCGCCCCTGTCTATGGCGAGGTCAACGAGGCCATCGACCAGAACCTGGTCATGATGGAGAAGATGAAGCTCATCGCCTCCCGTCACGACTTGGTCTGCCTGCTGCACGAGAAGCCCTTCGAGGGCATCAACGGTTCGGGCAAGCACAACAACTGGTCGCTTGGCACCGAGTCCGAGAACCTGCTCGACCCGGGCGACACCCCGCTCGACAACCTGCAGTTCATCGTCTTCCTCACCGCGGTGATCGAGGCCGTCGATAACTATCAGGAGCTCCTGCGTGCCTCCGTTGCCTCGGCCGGCAACGACCATCGTCTGGGCGCCAACGAGGCTCCTCCGGCGATTATGTCCATCTTCCTGGGCGACCAGCTTACCGAGGTCGTCGAGAAGATCATCGATGGCAAAGCTTCCGTCCATGCCACGCGCGGCGTGCTCGACCTGGGCGCCGATACCCTGCCCAAGCTGATGCAGGACAACACCGACCGCAACCGCACCTCCCCGTTTGCTTTCACCGGCAACAAGTTCGAGTTCCGTGCCTGCGGCTCCGAGCAGAACGTCTCCGACTCCAACCTGGTGCTCGATGCCGCCGTGGCCAAATCGCTCAAGTCCTTCGCCGACGCACTCGAGGGTACGCCCGAGGATAAGTTCCAGGACGCCGCGCTCGAGTACTGCAAGAAGGTGCTGACCGATCACCAGCGCATCCTGTTCTCCGGCGACGGTTACTCCGACGAGTGGCCCATCGAGGCCGAGAAGCGCGGTCTTGCCAACAACAAGACCACGGCCGACGCTCTGCCCGCTTTTGTTTCCGATAAGGCTATCGCGCTCTTTGAGGAGACGGGCGTCCTGACCAAGGCCGAGGCTCAGTGCCGTTACGACTGCAAGCTCGAGAAGTACAACAAGCTCATGAACATCGAGGCTACCACGATGGTTCGCGAGGCGCGTCGTACCTATCGCCCGGTCATTACCGCCTACGCCACCAAGGTCGCTAAAGGCCTTGAGACTATTCGTGCCGCCGGTGCCGAGGCCGCCATGCAGTGCGAGCAGAACACGCTCAACAAGCTCTGCAACGGTATCACCGCCATCAACGACTCCATCAAGGCGCTCGACGCCGTGCATCAGAAGGCCGAGTCTCTCGATGGCCAGGAGCAGGCCAACGTGTACGCGCACGAGGTCGTTCCCGCTATGGATGCGCTGCGCGCCGCCGTGGACGCCATGGAGGAGATCGTGGCAGCCGACTACTGGCCGGTCCCGACCTACGACGACATCTTGTTCTACGTGTAGAGCGTAGCTGACATATCGTCACGGTATTGAGCCGGGGTCCGCATCGCGCGGGCCCCGGCTTTTTGATTGCGAAGGACGTTTAGGAGTCCGTTTTGCAACTGATTCGCCCACGTAATAAGGGGCCGTGGGCAAAAAACGTCAAATATGAGTACTGTCACAAGTCCTGTAGAATTATCTTTTTGCAAAATATGCAGTATTACGCAACATATGTCCAAGTACTTAGCTGATAAACGCCTGCAATTCTTTCGCCGTAGGACCCCTGGCGTCTAAATCGCCTTCTGATGGCATGAAATCGCTGTAACTAAAATGGTAACAGTACTCATATTTGCCATTTTTTGACCACAGGCCTTGCGATGATGCCGGGATCCGCACCCTGTCGGGTTCGAATCCCGGCGTTGGGGAAGAAAAAAGCCCGCTACCGAATTGGTAACGGGCTGCTCAGATTCTGTGGTGCCCCCAGCGGGATTCGAACCCGCGATATCCACCTTGAAAGGGTGGCGTCCTTGGCCGCTAGACGATGGGGACAGCGGGAAAGAGTATAGCAGACTTTTTTAGTCGTTCACATATCGTTGGCAAACTGAAAAACCACCACAAAGGTGCCTGTCCCCTTTGTGGTGGTGGGGCGCTAGGGGAGGAGCTTCATGGCGGCGTCGTGGGCGGCGTGCTCGTAGGTGTCGTCGAGGGGCTTGAGCGGCAGCAGGGCGGCGGCCTGTGCATCGCCACGGCGCTCGAGGGCATGGGCGATGAGCCAGTCGGCGAGCTCGGGGTTCTTGGGCAGTGCCGGTCCGTGTAGGTACGTGCCGATGACGCCCTTGTAGACGAGACCCTCAAAGCCATCGTCGCCGTTGTTGCCGGTGCCCGTGACGACGGACGTTCCGAGCGGCGTGGCATCGGCGTCCAAAAGCGTGCGGCCGCCGTGGTTCTCGAATCCCACAAAGGGCTCGGGTGCCAGGTCGGTTTTGACGGCGACGTTGCCGATCAGGCGATCGGAGCCACGTACGGTTTCGGCGGCAATGACGCCCAGGCCCTCAATGCGATCCTCGCCCATATAGTACGAACGGCCGAGCAGCTGATAGCTGCCACAGATGGCAAGCAGCGAGCCGCCATCCTCAACATAGGCCGCGACCTTGTCTTTTTGGGCGAGCAGCTCGTGTGCCACGGCTAGCTGGTCGCGGTCGGAGCCGCCACCCATCATGACGATGTCGGCGTCGGTGAGATCGAGCGCCTCGCCCATGCGGACCTCGTCCACGCGCACAGGAATGCCACGCCAGGCGCAACGGCGCTCGAGCGCGATAACATTGCCGCCGTCGCCGTAGAGGTTAAGGGCATCGGGATACAGGTAGACGATGCGCAGCGGGCGCGAAAGCTCGACTGGCGCGATGCCGACAGGAAGAGCGCTGCCGTCGGCACGGGCTACGGCGCGCCCAGCAACAGCGTCGGCGGTGCCCTTCAGTCCGTCGAGCTCCTTGACCAGCGGCGGGAAGGCCGTGTAGTTGGCGACGGCGTAGAAGGTGTCATCGGTGGCCTCGTCTGCCACGGCGCCAATTGCCTGCGCGACGTCCGAGATAATCGCGGCATCGATGCCGGCGTACTTGAGGCGCACCTGCATGTCGTGTGCACGCGTGCCTCCGGCAAAGGCGACAAGACCCGGCGTGTCGGCGATGCGCTCAAAGTCGACGTCGTAGATCCACGATACATCGTGTCCGTCGGCGTCGTTGTCGTTGAGGAAGAAAGCGCAGAGTCTGCCGCCTGCCGTCTTGATGGACTGGATTTGTCGATCAAAGCCTACGGGATTCTTAGCCAGGTTTGCCTCGACGGTACGGCCGGCGATCTCCCAGCGGCCCATACGTCCGCCGGCGGGGACGTAGGCATCGAGCGTAGGCTGTAGAAACGCCGTGTCCACGCCCAACTCGCGTGCGGCAAAGAAGGCGGCGGCAACGTTATAGACCATGTACAGACCGTTGTAGCGTGTGGCGATGTGTACGGCAGCCGCGTCGGGCGCAGATCCAAAGACCAGGTCGAAGCCGTAGCCGTCGCAGCCGAGCTTCACGCCCGTCACACGGCGGACCAGTGCGGGGCGTGCCCAACCGCACGAGGGGCAATGGTATGCGCCAAGCTGGCCGTATTGCACGTAGTCATACTCCAGCGGCGCGTTGCACTGTGAGCAAAAGCGCGAGTCGCTAATACGGTCGGACTCGGTGTTGGTGGCGCCGTCGATGCCAAAGGCGATGCTTGCATTGGGAACGCGTGCGGCGATCGCGGCACACAGCGGGTCGTCTGCGTTGTAGATGAGCGTTGTTGCCGGCGAAAGCTCCAACGCATGGGCGATGACCTCCTGGGTGTGATCGATCTCGCCATAGCGATCTAGCTGGTCGCGGAACAGGTTGAGCAGCACGAAGTACGTCGGCTTGAGCTTGGGCAGAACGCGTACGGTGTAAAGCTCATCGCACTCAAAAACGCCCACGCGCTTGCCACCGGCTCGCTTGAGGCCGCTGCGCGCCTCGAGCAGTGCGCCCACCACGCCCGGCACCATGTTGTTGCCGGCGCGGTTGCATACCACGGTGGCGCCGCTGGCGGCAACGGCGTCGGCGATGAGGTTGGAGGTGGTGGTCTTGCCGTTGGTGCCGGTGATCACCACGCTGCGGTCGACAAGGGCAGCGAGGTCGCTCAGCAACTCGGGGTCGATCTTCATGGCGATGCGGCCGGGAAGCACGCCACCCTGGCGCTTAAGGACGGAGCGCAGCCCCCAGCGAGCGATATCGCTCGAGGTGCAGGCAAGAGATGAGCGGAGGTTCATGAAACCGTTCCTAACGTAAACGACATGGTCGGGTCGAGTGCGTCACTAAAAACCGTAGCGGCGCGCAAATTCCTGGGCAAGCTGCGACACGTCTTCGCAGGCATTGGCCCAGGGGGCAAAGTCGGGAGTGTCCGAGATAATACCGTCCGCTTCCCAAACGGCCTGGTGCGAAAGATCCCAGGGATCGTGTGGCTCGGGCCGGCAGGGAAGGTACGGTGTCTGGTACATGGGGTTCAGTAAGAAGAACGCACCGCCCTCGCAACGGTTGGCAAACTCACGCAGCGCGCGTGTCGCCGGGCGCATCTTGTTTGTTTTGAACAGCAGAATCGTGCGGGCGAGCAGATACCAAGGAGAGTTCTCGAGCGCGTCAGCCCCGATCTCTTCCTCGAGCTGGTGGGCCAGGGCAAAAAAGCCGTCCTGGTCTTCCAAGCGAGCGAGAGCGAGCAACACGGTGCCTGCGGCTCGGGTGGGGTAGCCTTCCGCCTTAAGGACGCGGCGGGCGTAGTTGGCGGCAGCGCGGTAGCGGGCGCTCGCCATGCACAGCTGCGAGATGGCCTCGAGCGTGTGAAGCCACCCAATAAGAGCCGGCTCGCTCACGGTAAGGTCTGCTGCGGTGACACCGTCCGTCAAAACCTTATTGGCCCAGTAGTGCGGGGCTTCCATGTCGAACCCGGGCACGCTTTGCTGCAGGTAATCGGTTGTGGTCGCCTCGAGCTTCATCAGGTCACCCAGGCAGGCGTCAACGGGCGTGTCAGCCAGGATGATGGCGAGCAGCTGGGCATCGAGGACATACGCATCGACGCGGACAATCTTGAGCAGCTCATCGCGCATGTCGTCGAACAGACGATTGCGCGTCTGCTCGAATTCCTCGTCGCTGCCCATGTCCTCGATGCGATGGAGCTCGTCGAGCAGGTGGCGATGAACACCGGCATAGGACAGCAGCGCCTGGGCATGCTCGGACTGCGCGTACTTTTGGGGATTCGCGCTAATGTCGTTATGGACAAGCTCGCGTGCTGCATCGGTGAGCTCGGGGTGCGACGCAACGTAGGCGCGCTCCAGGTAGGCGGGGATGTAGACGCTCGGATCCATTAGAGGTCTCCTCCCTTAAACGGCAAACCCTGCTCGGCCGCCCGCAGTATGCGCTCATCGATTTGGGAACGCACGATATCGTTGGTGGCGACCCAGGCGGCAAAGCTGGCGTTGTCGGGGGCGCCCAGGCCCTCCTGCAGTACCGGCGTCGCCTCGGATAGCGCAAGGACAAGCTCGTCGGTGGAGCCCGCACCCACGTTGACGCGGGCATAGACGCCATCGGGAAACTCGGTTTGGAAGTAGAGCGCCTCGGCCGCGTGCGGACACGAGCGTGCAAGGATACGCAGGTAGTGCTCGGCGCCCTCGTAGTCCAGCTCGCGCCAGGCTGCGCTCATCAGTGCGATGAGCGTCCACGGGTCCAAGTCGCGCTCCGCATCTTTGGGGCGGCGGCGCAGCGGGGTATTCGCGAGGTACGGCACGGAGTGGGCAGAGCGAAAGCGCTTGAGCTCCTCGGCGGGGTATTCGAGCTTTGCCATGGCGAGCATCGCGGTGTGGCGGACACCAGCGGGGTCGTTGGGCGCAAAGTCCAAGCTGCGGTTTGCGGCTTCGAGCGACATGCGGTAGCGGCCGCTAATGAGGGCGCGCGACGCAAGGGCGGCAAGCCAGCGCAGGTAGGGACGGCGGGTCAGGTCGCCTGCGGCCTCACGCTCGTAGGGGTCTTGCGCCGAGGCGATCTTGAGCGCCAGGTCGTGCTCGACCTCATCGCACTTGGACACCAGGTACTGTACGTATTCCTCGTTGGATTCGGCGGTGAGTGCCGTCAGCATGCGCTGAGCGTCCCAGTTGGCCGGATCGAGTGCGGCGGCCTCGCGAAGCATGTTCTCGGCAGCGGCCTCTTCCTGCTCGGCCTGGGCATCGTCGGGGATAAAGGGAATGCGGTAGTCGACGGCCTCGACCACCTTGGCAATGAGGTGCCCGGCGCGGTCGCGGTCGTGCACGATGAGCGGTGCGGGGTCGCGGGTGAATTGTTCCATCAGACGCTCTACGGCGGCAGCGTCGGTGAGCGGGATATTGTTGCGGCGCAAGGCCTCAAGAACGAGGCGATGGCAATCCTCTTGAATGGGATCGAATGCCATGGAGCCTCCTTTGCTGCGGTTAGGGTTCAAATATCTCTATATAAGGTTCTAGTTTACCCGCATGTGGCACACCGGGGGTGCCGCACTTGGACTTGCACCTTTGCACCACGAAGACGGATGTCGCACAAATGTCGGCACCTTGGACGACCGAGTGGTATCACGGTGCCGCAAACGGTCGATTTTTGGCGGCGAACGGTGCATATTTTGGAGGGGCACCGTCCTGCCCGGGATATGTAGTCAACCTTGATAAAACGTTTGCCCAGCTTGGGAGTATGAATGCCGCACAAGGGTCTTCAGGGATAGAAAAAACGTTTCATCATTGGCGGCTTTAGGTGAATAACTGACCAACCAGAACGGTAAAATAGTGTTTGTCTGAGCGTTGAGACGTTTAGACATCGCGCATTGTCATCGCCGGCAACGCGCAAACCGGTCCTAACGGAGCCAATTGGGTGCTCCGTTATATACGCAAGTCTAAGAGGGGCTTGTTTAGGAGGCACAGTATGGGACGTTTTACCAATCCTCGCGATCTGTACTTTGGTGAGGGCGCTCGCCACGAGGTGAAGAACCTCAAGGGCAAGAAGGCCATCATCGTTTCTGGCGGCAGCTCTATGCGCCGCGGCGGGTTCCTGCAGGACGTCGAGAACGACCTTAAGGAAGGCGGTTTCGAGGTCAAGCTGTTCGAGGGCGTCGAGTCCGACCCGTCCATCGAGACGGTCATGAAGGGCGCCGAGGCCATGCGCGAGTTCGAGCCCGACTGGATTATCGCCATCGGTGGCGGCTCGCCCATCGATGCCGCTAAGGCCATGTGGGTCTTCTACGAGTATCCCGAGGAGTCCTTCGATAACATCATCCAGCCGTTCAGCTTCCCCGAGCTGCGTCAGAAGGCTCATTTCTGTGCCATCTCCTCTACCTCCGGTACCGCTACCGAGGTCACCGCGTTCTCCGTCATTACCGACTACGCCAAGGGCATCAAGTACCCGCTGGCCGACTTCAACATCACCCCTGATGTCGCCATCGTCGACCCCGAGCTCACCTACACCATGCCCGCCAAGCTGTGCGCTCACACCGGCATGGATGCTCTGACCCACTGCATGGAGGCCTACGTTTCCACCTGCGCCTCTATGTTCACCGACGCCAACGCCCTGCATGGCATCCGCGAGATCGTCGAGTGGCTGCCCAAGTCCTATGCTGGCGACCATGAGGCCCGTCAGCACATGCACGA
This sequence comes from Collinsella sp., assembly GCA_048205395.1. Classification (GTDB taxonomy): domain Bacteria; phylum Actinomycetota; class Coriobacteriia; order Coriobacteriales; family Coriobacteriaceae; genus Collinsella. The sequence continues at coordinate 21,977 of DBEWUK010000032.1, read as the reverse complement.
GGCTCAGTGCATCGCCGGTATCGCCTTCTCCTCGGGCCTGCTCGGCATCGTTCACTCCATGGCTCACAAGACCGGTGCTGCCTTCGAGAACGGCCACATCATCCACGGTGCCGCTAACGCCATGTACCTGGGCAAGGTCATCCAGTGGAACTCCAAGGACCCGCGTGCTGCCGAGCGTTACGCTTACGTGGCCAAGGAGATCCTGCACCTTCCCGGCGAGACCAACGAGGAGCTCATCGCTGCACTCGTCCAGAAGATTCGCGACCTCAACGACCAGCTCAACATTCCGCAGTCCATCAAGGATTACGCGAATGGTGGCGTGAAGGTCGACGCCGAGAACCCGCAGATGGTTTCCGAGGAGGAGTTCCTCGCCAAGCTGCCCGAGATCGCCGCGAACGCCGAGCAGGACGCCTGCACGCCCGAGAACCCGCGTGAGACCAAGGCTGCCGACTTCGAGAAGATCCTCAAGGCTTGCTACTACGACACCGACATCGATTTCTAATCGACTCTTGTTATCGTAACGAGGGGCTCCGCACGTATCCGTACGGAGCCCCTTTCTTTTTTTAGAGAATGGGATAGTTATGGCTGCAATCTTCAATAGCCCCAGCAAGTACATCCAGGGCCCGGACGAGCTGGCCAAGCTCGGCTCCTATGTCGAGCCGCTCGGCGCTAAGGCCCTCGTCATCGTGACGCCTTCGGGCAAGAAGCGCGTCGGTGCCAAGATCGAGGGCGGTTTTGCCGAGGCTAAGGCCGAGCTGCTGTTTGAGGACTTTAACGGCGAGTGCTCCAAGGGCGAGGTCGATCGCCTGGTTGCGCTCGCTCGCGACAACGGTTGCGACATCATCGTCGGCGTCGGTGGCGGCAAGATCCTCGACACCGCGAAGGCCGTCGCCTATTACCTGGAGTCCCCGGTTATCATTTGCCCCACCATTGCTTCGACCGATGCACCGTGCTCGGCACTTTCGGTGCTCTACACCGACGACGGCCAGTTCGATAAGTACCTGTTCCTTAAGGCAAACCCCAACATCGTCCTGATGGATACGACGGTTATCGCGGCGAGCCCGGTGCGCCTGACGGTTTCCGGTATGGGCGATGCGCTCGCAACCTACTTTGAGGCCCAGGCGACGCACGATGCCGACGGTGGCACTTGCGCCGGCGGTAAGGGCGGAATGGCCGGCCTGGCGCTCGCCAAGCTCTGCTATGAGACGCTTATGGCCGATGGCGTCAAGGCCAAAGTTGCGCTGGAGAAGGGCGCGCTCACGCCTGCCGTGGAGCACATCATCGAGGCAAATACGCTGCTCTCCGGCATTGGCTTTGAGAGCTCGGGCCTTGCTGCTGCTCATGCCATCCACAATGGCCTGACGATGCTGCCCGAGTGCCACGGCATGTATCACGGCGAGAAGGTCGCCTTTGGCACTATCGTCCAGCTGGTACTCGAGGATGCTCCGACTGAGAAACTCGAGGAAGTCTTGGGCTTCTGCATTGAGCTGGGCCTGCCGGTCACGATGAAGGAACTTGGCGTTGCCGAGCTTACGCGCGAGCAGGCCATGATTGTTGCCGAGGCCGCCTGCGCACCCGATGACACCATGTGCAACATGCCGTTTGAGGTGACGCCCGAGATGGTTGCAAACGCCATTCTGGGTGCCGACGCACTGGGTCACTACTATCTCATGGATGAGTAAATCAAGCTAAGGAAGGGGCAAAGCCAACAGATGGCTTTGCCCCTTTTTGCTATGGTGCAAAGGGGTCAGGTTACTTTGCACCAATCGTTGTTTGATGAAGGGCGGATTCTCGTATGGCGCTTCCTGTGGTTTACGGCGGTCCCGGCCGGTATGTTCAGGGGCCGGGCGAACTGTCGCGTCAAGGCAAGTATTTGTCATGGTTGGGCTGCGCTGCCTATGTCTTGTTTGACCAGGGCACCGAGGATCGGCTGTGCAGACAGATCGTCGATGGATTTCTGGACGACGATCTAAGCGAGCCGTTCTTTAAGATTTATGACGGTCCGTGTACGGAAGAGGCCGTTTTCGAAATGGCTAAGGAAGCCCAGGCCGAGTATTGCGACATGGTAGTGGGTATTGGCGGCGGCAAAATGCTCGATATCGCCAAGGCCGTTGCGTTTTATACCGAGTTGCCGTTGTGCGTATGCCCCACGGCGGCTTCGATGGACGGTCCGTGCAGCGCGATTTCGGTGCTGTATCACGAGGATGGGTCGTTCGACCGCTATCTGATGCTCGAGAAGAATCCAGACCTGGTCGTGGTCGATACCAACGTGGTCGCGTCAGCCCCGCTGCGCATGACGGTCGCTGGTATGGGCGATGCGCTGGCAACGTACTTCGAGGCGCGTTCGTGCGCCGCGGCGCACGGCGCCAACGAGCACGGTGGCGCACCGGGACACTTGGCCTTGGTTGCGGCTCGTGCCTGCTATGACACGCTTATGGAGTGCGGCGTCGCTGCCAAGCGCGATCTCAAAAAGGGCCGTATATCGCCGGCGGTTGAGCGCCTGATCGAGTGCAATATTCTGCTCTCGGGCGTCGGCTTTGAGAGCGGCGGCTTGGCGTTGGCGCATGCTATCGCCAACGGCCTGACGATTCTGCCCGAGTGCAAGGCCATGCATGGTGAGGCCGTGGCATTTGGCCTGGTGGTGCAGCTGCGCCTGGAGCGTGCGCCCGAGCTTGATCAGGTGCTCGAGTTTTGCCAGCGCGTTGGTCTGCCGACGACGCTCGAGGAGCTGGGTCTTGGCGAGATTTCCGATGCCGATCTGCAGGGTGTTGCAAATGCGGTCTTTAGAAACGAGCGCAATATGGCTAACGAACAGGCCAAGGTGACCAAACAAAAACTCGTGCAGCTCATGTGCGAGGCATAGTTTGGCGCTTGATTGACCTTGTGCAATCGAGACGGCGATAGGCCATGGGCTATTTGCTGCAAAGATGCTCCGCGTGTAATTTGCCCGAGGCGTGGGCCGATAGCGTATCATTATCTCTTGCTTGTTTGCACTGCTCAGGGAGGGGCCGCGCATGGCGCAGGAACACGATCTGTTTGATGACATTATCGAGATCAGCAAGGGTTTCGACTTTCTTAAAAACCCGCTTGGCGGTGTGACCGATGCACTCGATCCGTCGGCGCCGCAGTGGAATCCTGCCGACTACAAGGAGCGTCCGCGCGGTAACACCATTCCGTGCCTGACCTGCAAAAACGAAAAGAGCGGCTGCACCGCGTGCATGGACGTGTGCCCGGTCAACGCTATCGAGGTCGAGGAAGACGCCATCGAGATCCTCGACTCCTGTCGCAAGTGCGGCCTGTGCGCCGCTGCCTGTCCGACCGAGGCAATCATCTCGCCGCGCTTGGCGCCCAAAAACGTCTACGACGACATTGTCTCGGCGGCTACGAGCCACGAGACCGCCTACGTCACCTGCACGCGTGCCCTTAAGCGCATGCCGCGCGAGAACGAAGTCGTCGTTGCCTGCGTGGGCGATATTACGGCCGAGACCTGGTTCTCGGTACTGGCAGACTATCCCAACGTGAGTGTGTACCTGCCGTTGGGCGTGTGCGATAAATGCCGCAACACCGGCGGTGAGGACATTCTGGGCGAGGCGATTGCGAAGGCCGAGGAGTGGTCCGGCACGGGTATGGGCTTGGAGGTCGACTCCAAAAGCCTCAAATGCCATAAGCGCCGCGAGTACGAGCGCAAGGAGTACATGGAAAAGATCGCCCGCACCACGGGCCTGACGGTGACCAAGCTCAATCCGGCGACGGCGGCGCTGGCCTCGGTGACGCAAAAGCTCAAGGCCCATCGCCATCAGATTACCCAGCTGGAGCGCACGCTCAACACCATGTGCGGCACCACGACGACCAAGCGTCGCCGTTCGCTCACGCACGGGCGGCAGCTGGTGCTCTCGACGCTGCAAAACCACCCCGAGCTTGCCCAGAACATGCAGGTGAGCACGCCGGAGTGCGATTTTGACAAGTGCACGTCGTGCGGCGAGTGCGTCAATGTATGCCCCACGTTCGCCTGCGATTTGGTGGGAAGCGGTCGCTTTGCACTGGAGTCCACGTATTGCCTAGGTTGCGGAGCTTGCGTCAAGGTGTGTCCCGAGCATGCGCTTAAGTTGGTTGAGCATGATGCATCCAACCTGGTGGTCGTCGATCCCGAGGCCGAGGAAAAGGCCGCCCAGAAGGCGAAGGCTCATGAAGAAGCTGAGAAGGTCAAGGCCGAAGCAAAGGCCAAGCTCGACAAGATGCTCGATCAGGTGGAGAAGCTCGCAGACTAGCTAAAAGAACGTAAATGATGGCCGGTGGGACAGGTACTGCCCCACCGGCCAAAAAAGTTGCGGTGGAATAGTTCCTGTTTTGCCCTTAAGCTGGCCATTCTAGGAACTATTCCACCGCAACTAATAAATGGTTAGTTCATGCTGCTTTGGTGGCCGGTTCGACCGGTACCGTTGCGCGTCACGGTTTCATGGAGCAAAAAGAACCCGGGGACCTGTTTTGTCTCGGTGTATTCCATAAGGATGCCGTCGGCGTTGTAGGTCTGCCCGCGTATAACGGCGAGTGCGTTAAAGTCGTCGAGATCGAGCACGCGCGCATCTTCGGGCGTGGGGTGCTCAATCGTTACATCGCGTTTGCCCGTGGCAATCTTAATGCCAAGGTCTTCTTCGAGGTAACGATAAATCGAATCGTTGACAATCTCGGGTGTCAGTCCCGGTACCTGTGAGCTTAGGTAATAGGAGTCGTCGGAGCACACGGCATGTCCGTCTGCATAACGAATGCGTTTGGCGCGTGTGAGCTCACAGCCTTCGGGAAACCCGGTAATCCCGGAGAGTGCCTTGCTACAGACGAGGAGCTCAAAGACGGTGGTGACAGTCTTGAGCTCAAAGCCTCGGCTGGTCGCGATTTCCTTAAAGGTCTCGAGTCCGCCGCCACCACGACTCTTCTCGTCACTGATGTTGCGAATGACGCGCATGCCTTTGCCTTGCTGGGGGAGCACGTAACCATCTGCCGCAAGCATCGAGATGGCGCGACGGACCGTCATGCGTGAACAGTCAAACAGCTGCGTGAGCTCAGTCTCCGAAGGCAGATAACTCTGATAGGCGTATGTGCCGTCGTCAATCGACTGCTTCACGTTGTCATAAATAGTTTGGAAGATGGCTCGCGCCATGACGGTCTCCTAGAGCTGGGCGCGTGAACGACGGATGAGGGCCGCCCGCGCAGGTGTCAATCGATTTACTTGCTGGGGTCGATTATATATTTGCCCATGGCACGCAGGGCCGGGTCTGACAGGATGGCGCCGAGTTCATCGAGGGAAGCTACCTTTGCGACCATCGAGGATACGTCGAGCCTGCCAGAGTCGATGAGCTCGAGCGCGCGACGCTGCGTATAAGGGTTGATGTAGGACGAGGTGAGCACAAGCTCCTTCTGGAAGACCTCGAAGGGCTTGACGGTGATTGTCTCATCGGGCTTGGTGAGGCCGAACATCATGACCGTAGCCTTGTGGCCGGCGATCTGGATGGCCTGCTCGATGGTGACGGGCTTGCCAACACACTCGATAACGACATCGACGTTGCCGACGCCCTCCTGCTTCAGGCGGGCCGGGACGTCCTCGTGGATGGAGTCGATCGTCAGATCGGCGCCGAGCTTGAGTGCAACCTCGCGTTTGCCCTCGACAGGCTCGAGCAAGACGACTTTGGTGGCGCCGGCGTTTTTGGCAAGCTGCATCATGAGCAGGCCGATCATGCCGCCGCCGATAACGACAACTGTGCTGCCGGGCTTGATGCTGCACATATCGATGCCGTGCAGGCAGCAGGCGACGGGCTCGGTCATAGCACCCTGCTCAAAGCTGGTGTGATCGCCCAACTTGTAGACTTGCTGCATATCGACGGAGCAGTACTCCGCAAAGCCGCCGTTAACGGTGGTGCCGTAGCCGGTCATATGCTCGCAGTAGTGGTTGATTCCGTCACGGCAGGGTTCGCAGCAGCCGCAGGGATGGTTTGGGTCAATGCACACGCGATCGCCCGGTTTAAAGTCGGTGACGTCGCTGCCTACGGCCTCGACAACGCCCGCAAACTCATGACCAAGGATCGTAGGCGGGGTAACGTCGGCTGCACCCTTGTCGCCTTCATAGATATGAACGTCGGTACCGCAGACGCCGCAAGCTTTGACGTTGATCAGAACGTCGCGCCTGCCCACGGCCGGCTTTGCCGATTCCTCGACTCTGAGGTCGTGCTTTCCATAGAAGACCGCGCTTTTCATGGTGACTCCTTAACGTGGCGGTGAATGTTGTAATGAAGTATAGGTATGCAAACATCCTTATACAAGCCTATCTAGACAAGTCGATAAATATTTTGTTTTAGAAGTTTTAGACAAACAGGCAATAACAGGCAAAACCTTTGAAATAAACCGTTCACCGTCAAATATCGACCGCTGACCGAACACGGAAACCGTATTAACTTGTCTAGATAAGTGATATGATAAAAATAGAAGCGCAGGAAGTCAGGGAAGCGGGCCCACCCGTCCTATTGCACGAGGTACACGCAAACGGCGCGTCTGCGGTCTCGAGTGAAGCCAAAACCGCAGCCGCTCCGAATGAAGAGAGGGGGATTCCCCGTCATGATGCAAAAGATACAACGTTTCGGCGGTGCAATGTACACGCCTGCAATTCTTTTCGCATTTTCCGGAATCGTCGTCGGCCTGGGTACGTTGTTTATCACCGAGGCGATCTTTGGCGAGATGGCCACTGCGGGTCATCTTTGGTTTGATTGCTGGAATGTGCTGCTCCAGGGTGGTTGGACGCTCTTTAACCAGATGCCGTTGCTGTTTTGCGTAGCGTTGCCAATCTCGCTCGCGAACAAGCAGAACGCTCGCTGCTGCATGGAGGCTTTGGCCATCTACCTTACCTTCAACTACTTTGTAAGCACAATCTTGGGGCAGTGGGGCCCTGTCTTTGGGGTCGACTACTCTGTCGAGGCGGGCAGCGGTACTGGTCTTGCCACTATCGCAAGCATCAAAACGCTTGATATGGGCATCATGGGCGCGCTTATCATTTCAGGTATCGCCACGATGCTTCACAACAAGTACTTCGACACCGAACTTCCTGAGTGGCTGGGCGTGTTCTCGGGCTCCGTGTTCATCTATATGATCGGTTTCTTCGTTATGGTTCCGGTCGCTCTTATCGCCTGCCTGGTGTGGCCGCATGTTCAGGCTGCTATCTCTGCCTTCCAGGGATTCATCCTTTCCGCCGGTACGTTTGGCGTGGGTGTCTTTGCTTTCTTCGAGCGCGTGCTGATCCCTACAGGCCTGCACCACTTTATCTATACGCCGTTCTATTACGACAACGCGGCGGTCAACGGCGGCATCTTTGCTGCTTGGGCCAACATCCTGCCCCAACTGGCTGCCGATCCGAGCATTGCTCTTAAGGATGCCGCACCCTGGGCTGCCTATACCTGCCCTGGTTGGACTAAGGTCTTCGGCTCGCTTGGCGTCGCCATTGCGTTTTATATGACCGCCAAACGCGAGCGCAAGCAGCGCGTCAAGGCTCTGCTCATTCCCGTCACCCTTACCGCTATGCTTTGCGGTATCACCGAGCCGCTTGACTTCACCTTCCTGTTCATCGCGCCCGGCCTGTTCGTCGTCCACTGCGTGCTCGGAGCGCTTGGCTGCATGGCTCAAAACCTCCTTGGCGTCGTGGGCATCTTCGACGGCGGCATCATCTCGATGCTCTCGTGGGACTGGCTGCCCCTTTGGGCCGCACACGGTCTGCAGTACGCCATCTCCATCCTTGTCGGTCTGTGCTTTACCGCCCTTTGGGTCGTGGTCTTCCGTTTCCTGATCGTCAAGTTCGACTTTAAGACCCCCGGTCGCGAGGATGACGATGTTGAGGTCGAGCTCAAGTCCAAGGCCGACTACAAGCAAAAGCAGGGCGGTGCTGCTGCTGGCAAATCGGTCGCCCAGAGTAAAGATGATGAGCGCTTGGTGCTTGCCGAGAAGATCCTCGATCTGCTCGGTGGCACGGATAACATCATCGATGTAACTAACTGCGCTACCCGTCTGCGCGTTAACGTCAAGGACAAGAGCGTCGTTGCACCCGAGGCTTCCTTCAAGGCGATCGGTACGCATGGCTTGGTGGTCCAAGGTCAGTCAATCCAGGTCATCATCGGCCTTACCGTCCCGCAGGTTCGCGAGAAGTTCGAGAGTCTTCTGAAGTTCGAGAGTCTTCTGTAAACCATCGTCCATCGAAACAATCGGCCTTGCAGAGCCGGTATGCACCGCAAGGCCGATTCTAGAGATAAAAAACTCCACTTCTAGGTAACAATTCCAAACCGCGCAAGGCCGCGTGCGGGGACGGATTGAGCAAGCGGCCAGAATGAGGAGGACATCATGTCCAAGAAGAACTATGCCGTGACCATTGCCGGCGGTGGCTCCACCTTCACCCCGGGCATTGCCCTGATGCTGCTCGAGGAGCGCGACCGCTTCCCGGTCAACAAGGTGACCTTCTATGACAACAACGCCGAGCGCCAGGAGATCGTTGCCAAGGCGTGCGAGATCTACTTCCACGAGAACGCACCCGAGGTTGAGTTCAACTACACCACCGACCCCGAAACCGCTTTTACCGGCACTGACTTCGTCCTTGCTCACATCCGCGTGGGTCTGTACGCCATGCGCGAGCTCGACGAGAAGATCCCCCTCAAGTACGGCTGCGTTGGTCAGGAGACCTGCGGCGCCGGCGGCATCGCCTACGGTATGCGCTCCATCGGCGGTGTCATCGAGATCCTGGACTACATGGAGAAGTACAGCCCCAACGCCTGGATGCTCAACTACTCCAACCCCGCGGCTATCGTCGCAGAGGCTTGCCGCGTGCTGCGTCCCAACAGCCGCATCATCAACATCTGTGACATGCCGATCGACCTCATGGATAAGATGAGCCGTATGTGCGGCATCAAGGATCGTCGCGAGCTGCAGTACAGCTACTACGGCCTCAACCACTTTGGTTGGTGGAGCAAGATCTACGACAAGGAGGGTAACGACCTCATGCCGCAGATCAAGGAGCACATGGCAAAGAACGGCTACTTGGACGGCATTGAGCACGAGGCCGGTAAGGAGCAGCACGTCGAGGAGAGCTGGATTCACACCTTCGGCAAGGCCAAGGATGTCTATGCTGTCGATCCCGAGACGATTCCCAATACCTACCTCAAGTATTACCTGTACCCGGACTATGTCGTCGAGACGTCTGACCCCAACTACACTCGCGCCAATGAGGTTATGGACGGCCGCGAGAAGAAGGTCTTTGGCGCTTGCCGCGACATCATCGCCAAGGGTACTGCCAAGGACGGCGGCTTTGAGCCGGATGTACATGCCAACTACATCGTCGACCTTGCCTGCGCACTGGCCGAGAATACGCTCGAGCGCTTCCTGCTGATCGTCCCCAACGATGGCGCTGTGCCCAACTTCGACCCGACGGCCATGGTCGAGGTGCCTTGCATCGTTGGCTCTAACGGCTTTGAGAAGATCTGCCAGGGCCCGATCCCGCAGTTCCAGAAGGGCCTGATGGAGCAGCAGGTTTCCGTCGAGAAGCTCGTTGTCCAGGCTTGGGTCGAGGGCAGCTACCAGAAGCTCTGGCAGGCACTCACGCTCTCCAAGACCATTCCTTCGGCGAGCGTTGCCAAGCAGATCCTGGACGAGCTCATCGAGGCCAACAAGGATTTCTGGCCCGAGCTTAAGTAAGGACTGCTGTCTCGAACTCTCACGCATCTCTGCTTCATTTGCGCCGCCGCGGTGTCCGGATTCGCCCGGATGCTGCGGCGGCGCTATACTTATGCAGTTTGAAGTACCTGTATCAAAAGGAGCTGTCGTGTCCCTTTCCATCGGTATCGTGGGCCTGCCCAACGTGGGCAAGTCGACGCTGTTCACCGCGCTTACCAAAAAGACCGGCCTTGCCGCCAACTACCCGTTTGCCACGATCGACCCCAACGTGGGTATCGTCGATGTGCCCGATAGCCGCCTGCAAAAGCTTGCCGACATCGTCAACCCGGGCCGCATTGTGCCGGCTACGGTCGAGTTCGTCGACATCGCTGGCCTGGTGAAGGGTGCCAACGAGGGCGAGGGTCTGGGCAACCAGTTCTTGGCAAACATCCGCGAGACTGACGCCATCTGCGAGGTCGTGCGCTACTTTAAGGACCCCAACGTCATGCGTGAGGTGGGCCGCACGGGCGAGTTTGTCGATCCCGCCGGCGATGCCGACACCATCATGACCGAGCTCATCCTGGCCGACATGGGCACGCTCGAGAAGCAGCTGCCTAAGCTCGAGAAGGAGGCCAAGCGCGACAAGGAGCTCATGCCCAAGTTCGAGGTGGCCAAGCGCCTGCTTGCCTGGCTCAACGAGGGCAAGCGCGCCGCATCCATGGAGATGACCGACGAGGAGCGTGCCGCCGCCAAGGGCCTGTTCCTGCTCACCATGAAGCCCATCTTGTACGTGGCCAACGTGGACGAGGATATGCTCAACGACGATCTGGCACCCATCGACGGCGTCAAACCGCTGCCTATCTGCGCCAAGATCGAGGCCGAGCTTTCCGAGCTCGATCCCGAGGACGCCGCCGACTACCTGGAGAGCCTGGGCCTGGAGCAGCCCGGCCTGGACGTGCTCGCTCAGGCTGCCTACAAGCTGCTCGGCCTGCAGTCGTTCTTTACGGCCGGCGAGATGGAGGTCAAGGCCTGGACGGTGCGTCAGGGCGCGACCGCCCCGCAGGCCGCCGGTGTCATCCACACCGACTTTGAGCGCGGCTTTATTAAGGCCGAGGTCATTGGCTACGACGACTACATCGAGCTCGGCGGCGAGCAGGGCGCCAAGGCCGCCGGTAAGCTGCGTATTGAGGGCAAGGACTATGTCATGGCCGATGGCGACGTCGTGCACTTCCGCTTTAACGTGTAAGGGCGACGCATATGTTTAAATACGGCAAAAAAGCTGGCTACATGGGTATTGCCCTGCTCGTACTTGCGGTGATTCCGCTGGTGGTCGCAGCGTGCGTTATCCCCAACATTGGTCCCGAGGTGGCAACGAAGTTTAACGCCGCCGGCGAGGCGACGCGCTGGGGCAAGAGCTACGAGTTGCTGGCGCTGCCGGTGCTCAACCTGCTGCTGAGCGTGGCGACGTACTTTACGGCGGGACGCCAGGCTAAAAACAATGATGACTCCGCCGCCATGGCGCGCATCGTGTGCGAGCGCTACCTGCGCAACGGTTGCATCACGGGTGTGTTCCTCAACGTGATCAACGTTTACTTTATGTACTCGGCGATTACCGGAACGGGCTTTGGCTTTGGTTTCTAGCTTGTCCTTTTAGGCAACGAGCCTGCAAGCATATTCGATGGCTGCTGCGAGGCCGCCGCTCGATCGTGGTTTAAAGACCACGTCGGCGGCGGCCTCGTTTTCGTATCCGGCGCCGCGAAGGGCAAGTGCGATACCGGCTTCCAGGAGAAGGGGCAGACCGCGTTGGCTGGTTGCGATTACGGCGGCCTGATTGAGCGAGCAGCTGTGCGCTTGGCATTGGATGGCAAGTTCACCTTGCGTTGGGCAAGGGACCAGAACGGCGGCGACGCGACTTGATAGCAATGCAAATGCTGTGCGCTCATCGGGCGAAAGGCATTTTGCTTCAACGATGACGAGCTTGGGCGGTGCGCTGTTTGTGCGAAGCGTGGCTCGGTACATGCGGACCGAAGAACCCGACATAGAAAACTCCTGTGTATTCGGCAAAACGTAAACTATAGTTTACGTTTATGTTCGGCTCCATTTCAAACTCGGCTGCATGGACGAACGTGCGAAACAGATTCTTGGCAGGCGGGTCGAAGAGACACGCAGGGACCTTGGTATCTCCAAGGTTGATTTTTGTGTGGCGACAGGAATCAGCCGACCCTACCTCGACCGAATCGAAGATGGAACGGCAAATTTCACGCTCAAGGTTCTATTTAAGATCGCGCCCGCACTCGGCATGACGGTGTCAGAGCTTCTCGAGGGCATCGAATAGGGCGTTCCCCCGCTGTATTTGACGCTCTTTGGGCGGGTCCCCCTGGTTGCGATGTGCAAAATCGCGAGTATTCAGCACCAGTTCGGCCGTAGATGGTAGCTCGAGCGGCTGGCTTTGCCTTTTTGACAGTAGATAATCCACACGCTAAATAAAAATGAGGAATAAATATTTACTAAACGGACCCTTCGTCCTAAAAGTTCGTCTAATAATCGGCCGATTCTATGCGTCCGGAGGAGAAATTGCAGAATACTCCGATTTTTGCACGGCCCGAGGGGGACCACCTGTCGTTTAAGGCTGCGATAAGCGGAGCTGCCTTAGGGATTACGCCATCGGGATACGGTCGTGGTTGACTTGGCTGTAAAACAGGCGCTGAATCTCGGCCGCATCGCGTGACTGGCCGAGCGCCCACATGGTCTTGGCCACGAGCGTTTCGGTGGTCATATCGTCGCCGCGCAAAATACCCGGATGGTCGGCGTAGGCGCGGCCGACCTCATAAACGCCCAGATCGAGGCCCTCTTCGGGGACTTGCGTGGTCATAACGACGGTGCGACCCGAATCGACCCAGCGAAAAATCGCCTCTTGGAATGTCTCGCCCGACTCGCCAAACTCGGGGATACCGCCAATGCCAAAGGTCTCCAGAATCACGGCGTCGTAGCTATCGGCCAGGGCGTCCAGGATACCCGGGTTCACGCCGGGCGTCAGCTTAAGGACAAACACGCGCGGGTCGATACTGTCGTAGAAACGAACCGGGCTCTCATTCTGGTGCGTGCCGTGAAGACCGTTGCGCACAATGCGGTCGTTGCGGATGTAGGCAATGGGCGGATAGTTGACGCTAATGAACGCGTTAAAGCTCATGGTGCGCTGCTTGCGGGCGCGCGTGCCGGCAATGGCTACGCCGCCAAACACGATCGAGACGTCGTGCGAATGCTCGTCGAGCGCATAGAGCAGGCTCTGGTACAGATTGAGCTTGGCATCGGTAAAGGGGTTGCCCATGGGCTTTTGCGAGCCGGTGAGTACGATGGGCTTGGGACTGTCCTGGATCAGATAGGAAAGCGCTGCCGCGGTGTAGCTCATGGTGTCGGTGCCGTGCAGGACCACAAAGCCGTCGTGATCGGCATAGCCTTCGACGATGACATCGCGGATGCGCATCCAGTCGCTCGGGCGCATATTGGTGCTGTCGATGTTCATGGGCTGCACGACGTCGAGCTCGCAGAGGCCCGAGATCTCGGGGACGCTCTGGGCGAGTTCCTCACCGGTCAGGGCGGGGGAGAGGCCGTTGCCGTCCTCGGTCGATGCGATGGTGCCGCCCGTGGCGATGAGAAGGATGCGCTTCATGCTGGTATTCCTATCGTATTTGCCGCCGCAGAGGCGGAGTCGTTCGGCAGTATTGTGGCACAGGGCGTCCAATGTTCAAACGTATTACATCATCTGCAACGTTTGGTAACACTTCAATTGCCGTCAAATAGGGGCCCAGGTCGTGCGTTTGCCGTGCGCTGATGGCTGCGAGGGACGAGAAACCCCATATAACGTGTACACTATGGAAGTTATTTTCGTTCATTCATGCGGGTGGGCACCGGCTCCCCGCCAACAAGAGGGGGAACCATGGATCAAAAGGCTTCCGCAAAGGTCCTCGTACTCGACTTTGGTGCGCAGTACGGTCAGCTCATTGCCCGTCGCGTCCGCGACCTCAACGTGTATTCCGAGATCGTCCCCTGCGACATCTCGGCCGACGAGATTCGCGAGATGAACGCCTCTGCGCTCATCCTTTCCGGCGGTCCGGCTTCCGTGTATGCCGAGGACGCTCCGTCTATCGATCCCGCCATCTTTGACCTGGGCCTTCCCGTCCTGGGCTTCTGCTACGGCCATCAGATCACGGCCGTGACGCTCGGCGGCAAGGTCGGCCACTCCGAGGTGGGCGAGTACGGCCGCGCCACCATCACGCGCACGGCCGGCGCCAAGCTCTTTAACTCCACGCCTATGGAGCAGACCGTGTGGATGAGCCACCGCGACGCCGTTTCCGAGGTGCCCGAGGGCTTTACCGTTACCGCCAGCACCGACGTGTGCCCGGTTGCTGCCATGGAGTGTCCCGAGCGCAAGATCTTCACCACGCAGTTCCACCCCGAGGTCAAGCACTCCGAGTACGGTCAGCAGCTGCTGAGCAACTTCCTGTTTGAGATCTGCGGCCTGGAGCCCAACTGGAGTATGGACAACCTGGTCGAGACCATGACGGCCGAGTTCCGCGAGAAGGTCGGCGACGACCGCGTGATTCTGGCCCTGTCCGGTGGCGTCGACTCCTCCGTCGTGGCTGCGCTGGGCGCTCGCGCCGTGGGCAAGCAGATGACCTGCGTGTTCATCAACCACGGTCTGCTGCGCAAGGGCGAGCCCGAGCAGGTGGAGGAGGTCTTCACCAAGCAGTTCGATGTCGACTTTATCCACGTCCACGCCGAGGACCGCTATGCCGAGCTTCTGGCCGGCGTGACCGAGCCCGAGGAGAAGCGCCGCATCATCGGTACGCAGTTCTGGAAAGAGTTCTTCGCCGTGGCGCAGCAGCTTGAGACCGATGGCAAGCCGGTCAAGTACCTGGCTCAGGGTACCATCTACCCCGACATCATCGAGTCCGGCGCTCGCAAGACGGGCGGCAAGACGGCCACCATCAAGAGCCACCACAACCTGATCCCGTTCCCCGAGGGCGTGCACTTCGACCTTATCGAGCCGCTCGATCACTTCTTTAAGGACGAGGTCCGCGCGCTTGGTCTGGCGCTGGGCCTGCCGGGTCACATCGTGTTCCGTCAGCCCTTCCCGGGCCCGGGTCTTGCCATCCGTATCATCGGCGCGGTCGACAAGGAGAAGCTCGAGATCCTCAAGAACGCCGACGCTATCGTGCGCGAGGAGCTCGACGCCTACAACCAGCGTCTGTTTGAGCAGACCGGCGAGCGCAACTCCGAGCACAGCTGCTGGCAGTATTTCGCGGTCCTGCCTGACATCAAGTCCGTTGGCGTTATGGGCGACGAGCGCACCTACCAGCGCCCGATCATCCTGCGTGCCGTCGAGTCCAGCGATGCCATGACCGCCGACTGGGCCAAACTGCCTTACGACGTCCTGGCCCGCATCTCCGGCCGCATCGTTGCTGAGGTCCCCGGCGCCAACCGCGTGTGCTACGACATCACGTCTAAGCCGCCCGCGACGATCGAGTGGGAATAGTAAATAGCTCTTTGCGAGGGAGGTCGGATACGGCCTCCCTCGTTTTTTATTTGCGTGCCATGGGTGCTTGTGCATTGTGGTGTATGTGGTACATGCAAACCAGCCACGCAATCTCTCAAGCTGTTTAGCTGGGATTATTGTTTGCTGGTATGTTTTAAAGTGCTTTCAATTACCGAAGCAACGCCATCAATTTATTTCTAATTAATGCTGACCGGCAGATTGCGTCTGCCCGCAAGAGGCCGCTCGGACTGGTACTCAAAATGTACTCACGACGTTTTGGGTATTGATTTGCTGGTACTCACAGACGGTAAAAACGGGTGTCTACCTCGATATATTCGTTATCCCCAACGATTTCTCAACGAATACTGACTAGTGATTGAGTGCTGCATGGCTCAAATTAGCCTACGTAATTACGTAATTACGTATTATGAAGTAAAATGATTTCGGTCAATTAAGGAACGTAGAACAGGTCAATTCGGAGGGACGACCATGGAGGAAAATCAGGCTGTTCATGCCGAAAGGGAGCTGGATAAGTTCACGCTCTCGATAACCCGCGAGGATAAGCGGGCTCTTAAGTCCTATGCCGCGCGCCAAGATAAGACAGTGGCTAAAGTCCTGCGCGAATGGATTGACGAGAAGTGCAAGGGGGAGAAGTGATGTCTCAGACGGCGCAAGCAGTTGTTCAGAACCTTGTTGATCGCGCTGCCAAGCTGGGCGATCGTCAGCTCGCTGCGGACATCCGCGCCTTTGCGGCGCAGCGCCAGTTTGGGCTTGTGTTTGAACACAACCGTCCAGAACGACTTCGCCTTTATGGCAAGCCTATCATGAAGGGCGATGTCGTACAGGTGCTTCCCGAGCGTGGTACAAAAGAGGACTCTAACTCCCAACTGCTATGGTTTGTAAATACCGTTCGGGGGGGGGGTTGCTGATCTAAAGCCATATCAATCGCCCTCATATGACGAAAACGAATGCGAGCCCCGCTCCGTTGCTGTCGACGATGTCGTGCCTGTTGCTGAATATGACCAGCCGATTTATGCTGGCCTCAAAGAGACTGGGCGTGTCGAGCGCGGTGGCGATAAGCCCTATCAAGTAGTCATCAACGGCGAAAACTACCATGCTCTTGAAACCTTGGCCTTTGCCTATGCAGGCAAAGTGGACTGCATATATATTGACCCCCCATATAACACCGGCGCCCGCGACTGGAAATACAACAACGATTACGTCGACGGCTCCGACGCCTATCGTCACTCCAAGTGGCTCGCTTTCATGGAGCGCCGCCTTAAACTCGCCAAGCAACTACTTAACCCCAACGATTCCGTACTTATCGTCACGATCGATGAGAAGGAGTACCTGAGACTGGGTTTGCTGCTGGAGTCGCTATTTCCGGACTCCTCAATAGAGATGGTTACTTCTGTAATCAGTGCCAAAGGTGTCGCGCGTTTTGGGCAATTCTCGCGCGTTGAGGAGTACTTGTATTTTGTTCGAATTGGGAATTCAAAGGTACAGCTTGCTAACGGCAATATGCTTGACGATAGAAAAAACGCTGCAGATAAAATCGGAAAAGATGTTGATTGGCTTGGACTGCGTAGACGCGAACCAACCGCACGTCGAGGTGCACGCGCCAACCAGTTCTACCCTATTTTTCTTGACGGAGCAGACAAGATCATATCTATTGGCGACCCCATTCCCGATGACGTCGACAGGTCAAGCGTGCCCTGCCCTGCCGGAACTTATGCTGTTTGGCCGCTTCGGCCTAATGGTGAAGAGGGCATTTGGGGTATTACGCCTGAGACTGCAAAGCGAGATCTCAAATACGGTTATATAAGGCCCTCTGTCTCTAAGCGTAAGGGAGTGAAATCGATAACGATTAAATACCTTGCAGAGGGCACCGTAAAAGCCATTGAGAAGGGCGATATCAGTATTATTGGCCACAATTCCGACGGCTCGGTAATTGGTAAATATAAATCAGCAAAAGGCGTTATACCAAAAAAGGTTTGGAATAGAGAAAGCCATAATGCCGAAACGTACGGGTCGCTTGTTATTGGCGCCCTTCTTCCGGGCAGGAGGTTCCCATATCCAAAGTCCTTATATGCGGTTGAAGATTCAATTCGTCTTTTCCTCGCCAACAAGCCCAACGCCCTTGTGATCGATTTCTTCTCGGGATCGGGCACCACGGCGCATGCCGTCATGCGCCTGAACCATCAGGACGGTGGGCATAGGCGCTCCATCAGCGTCACGAACAACGAGGTTTCCGAGGACGAAGCAAAGAAGCTGACCAAGCGCGGGCTTCGCCAGGGCGATCCCGAGTGGGAGGCCCTGGGTATCTGCCAGTACGTTACCAAGCCGCGCGTCACGGCGGCCATCACGGGCAAGACGCCTGCGGGTGACCCCATCAAGGGCGACTATAAATTTACGGACGAGTTCCCCATGGCCGACGGGTTCGAGGAGAACGCGATCTTCTTCGACCTCACCTACGAGGACCCCGATGCCGTTGAGCTTGGTGCGGCGTTTGAGGAGATCGCACCTTTGTTGTGGCTGCGCGCCGGCGCTCGCGGACGCGTCATCGAGCGTGAGGAACCAGGCTATGCCATCTCCGATAGCTATGCGGTGCTCTTCGATTTCGCTGCTGTCGGCGATTTCGTCAAGGCGCTTAAGGACCATCCCGAGGTTGTCTGCGCGTTTGTAATCACCGATGATACGGCGCGCTTCGCTGGGGTCAAAGCCCAGCTCCCCGGACTCGACGTCGTCCGCCTGTACGAGAACTACCTGCAATCGTTCAAGATTGCCGCCGAGGATGCGGTGAGGTAAGCATGAGAGTCGAACTTAAGGATTTCCAAGCCGGGGCAGTCGCAACCCTGGCAAACAAGTTGCAGTCGATGCGCCGACGCTATGAGCAGGACGGTGAACTGTCTTCGGTGTGCCTCGCATCTCCCACGGGCTCGGGCAAGACGGTCATGTGCGCGGCGACGATCGAAGCACTCTTCTTCGGAGACGATGATCTGGGCCTCATGCCCGACGAGAATGCCGTTGTTCTTTGGCTCTCGGATTCCCCGAGCCTGAACGAGCAGACGAGCGTGCGTTTCTCCAACGTGGCGGACAAGCTGGCGGACAGCATCCTCGACAGGCGCCATCTGGTCACGATTACCAACGACTTCGGAGCCGCGCACGACATTCTCGAGCCGCGCCATGTCTATTTCCTCAGCAAGGACCTGCTTAGCAAGAATGGTCTGCTCACCAAGGGTGGTGAGGCCAACTCCGGCCGCGTGTTCTGGGATATCCTTGACCGCACCATCAGGGACCCGGAGCGTAACCTCTATCTGTTCATAGACGAGGCCCACCGCGGCCTGGGGGCCAATGCGTCAAGTGAGCGCGGCACCGCGACGATTTACGCCAACCTAATTGATGGCCTGGATGGTCGTGCAGCGATGCCCGTTGTCGTTGGTGTCTCTGCCACGCCGCAGAGGTTCGAGGCGGCTATGGACCAGCGTGCCGATCGCGTGCGTATGCCAAAGGTCGCTGTGACCCCTCGCGAGGTCCAGGAGTCAGGTCTGCTCAAGGACATCATCGAGTTGCGCGTGCCAGAGAAGGACGACCCAGTCGAGCACCAGTACCTCACTATGGCGTGCGAGCGCTATGCCCTGGCCTGCCGCGAGTGGGGCGAGTACTGTGCCCGTGAGGGCGAGAGCCCCGTCAACCCGCTGCTGCTCATCCAAGCGGCGGACAACGTGAGCAACTCGGCCCTGGCTGAGATGTGCGACCAGATCGCGGGCCTGGTCCCCGGCCTTTCCGAGGCGATGTCGTTTGCCAACGTCTTCGGCGAGCATAAGGACATCACGGCGGGAAAATACCTCATTCCCTATGTCGAGCCCGAGTTCGTTCAGGACACCTCGCGCATTCGCGTGCTCTTCGCCAAGGAGGCTGTCTCCAACGGATGGGATTGCCCGCGAGCGGAGGTCATCTTCTCGCAGCGTAGGCGTTCGGACTCGACCTATATCGCGCAGCTCGTGGGACGTATGGTACGCACTCCACTTGCGCGGCGCATCGAATCCGATGATCTTTTGAACTCCGTCGCCTGTTACCTGCCCCAGTTCAATCCCGAGAGCACTCAGGACGTGGTCGACTATCTCATGGGCCGCAAGGACGACATGGGCGAGAGCTCCATCGGCAAGCAGAACATCGTTCTCAACCCCGTGACTATCACGGCGGCTGTGCCCAAGTCCGAAGCCGACTACCAACAGGAGCTCAAGGCGTACGAGGAGAACGAGAAGGCCATCGAGGCGGCGCGGCAGGCACAACCCGGCTACCAGGCGCCGCTTGCCGGCATCGCGATTCAGGAGCCGTTGGACATGCAGGGAACGCAGCCCTCGCTTGCCTCGGCGGTCAGGCCCGTCGACGTCCCGGCGCCAGGAGCGGAGCTGACGCCTCAGCCCGCAACGGGCAACTACGTTGCAACGCCTGCCCCGCAGCAACCTGCGACTCCTGAGCCAAGTTCCACACAGACCGAGCCGACCCAGCCCGTCTCGGTCGTAAAACCCGTGCCCATGGCAAAGCCCAAGCCGCCCACCAAGCGCGAGCGGTCTTTCACGCACCAGGAGTGGCAGGGCATCCGCACAGCCTTCGATTCCATCCCCGTCCAGCGCATTCCGAAGAAGGCTAGAAACGAATTCCAAAGCCTGGTTAAGACGGCGACTCTGCTTGTCGAGACTGGCCTCGATGTCAATGCCGCAGCCGACGTGAAAAAACAGTTCGTCCAGAAGCTCAAGGGATACATCGTTGCTAACGAGGACGAGTACCGCGAAACCAAACACGACGTAGAGGTTGCCGAGACCGTCAAGATCACGCTCGACAAGCTCAACGAGACCGAGGACCAGGAGCAGGAGGAGGCCCGCACGGACGCCGAGGGTCTCAGAAAGGCCGCCCGCGACGCCGACATGCATTTCACTAAGGAGTTTGCGAATGAGTATCGTCGCGCCAACTTCAAGGAGCTTGGGCGGCCCGAGTGCGACCTGCGCCTTGCCGCAGCGGTTCGCACGCAGGCTATCGTTGATGCGCTCGAGGGCTGGGCGGCTCAATGCCGAAAGGGATACTTCGATAAGGTCGATGGATCTGGCGATTATGACTACCTAAACGACGTGGCAAAGCAACGCTACGACGAGCTGGCCCGTGAAACCGAGGGCAAGCGTCTCACAAAGATAGAGTGGCCCACGTCTACCAGCACGTCGGACGACTTCGCTAAGTATCCGTGCCATATCGTGCAGAAAGAGGACGGCCTCTGCCCGCTCGACCTGAACCCGGCGGAAGACTATATCGTTAGGAACGAATTGGCAAAGAATCGCACGGTTGCCTTCTATCGCAATCCGTCGGGCAGCATGTCTGCCAAGGCGTTTTCGATTCCGTACATGTCTTCGGTGGGACGCAAGGCCCTGCATCCAGACTTCCTCTTCTTCGTGAAGGATGCAGAGGGCGTCATCAGGCCGTCCATCGTCGACCCCCACGGCGAGTTCCTCGGCGACACGCTGGCAAAGCTCAGAGGTTACGTGACCTACTTGCGCGAGTACCCCGACGTGTTCAAGCAGGTGCTCTTTGTCGGTGATATGGGCGAGGGCGTGTACAAGGTGCTCAACCTCCTGCGCTCCGAGGTCCAGGATGCCGTTATGGCCTACAGCGATGTCGACTGTAAGGCGCTCTTCTACGGTTCCTTCGCAAACGACTACCACTAGTATCGTCGGGATTTTGCCCAGCGGGCGTCTCGGATCATATACCAGAACCGAATTAGTAAGGCTTGCTAAGGCGGCCGTCCGTTAGGGGCGGCCGCCTCTCTTCAGTCTTGACCCATGATTTCCAACGTTTCGGCGGCATTCGCCGATCGTGACCTCGTATCCGTTACGTGGGTGGCACCTCCGCTACGCCGCGTCAAGGGGCCCATGAGACCCCGCACAAACCTCCGCTCCGCTCCGGTTGGTGGAGGTCGTCATGGACTCTCTTGACCCGTCTTCGCTCCGGTGCGGCTTTGCAGGGAGCAAAGCCGACGACGACGCGCGGCGTCGCCATTCGGCTTTGCCCGCAAGGGCGAGATGTTCAGGGCAGCGTGCCCGGAAACGGAGGAAGACATGCAGGAGCTGATGACGAGGGAGATTGCGGAGGGGCTACCGAGGCTCTACGAGCAGGACGGGGCGGAGGACCCCACGGTCTACGTCCACTACTTCTCGTGCGTGAACGGATGGGACTGGTGGCTGCTCGAGTTCGACGGAACGGACGAGGCGTTCGGCCTCGTCGAGGGCTACGACGACGAGCTCGGCTACTTCAGCATCAAGGAGATGGCCGAGCTGAACCGCCAGATGGGATTCGCCGCCGTCGAGCGCGACGAGCGCTTCTCCCCGAAACCGCTCAGCGCCGTCAGGAGGAGGTAACTCCATGGGGATGTTCGAGTGCAGTGCCGTAGGTTGCTCGGACGAGGTTCCGGGCGAGGGAAACGGGCTGACGGTCGTCGTTGAGTACGAGACGGACCTCGAGGGAGGGGCGTATGAGGTGGGCGTCGCGCCGGAAGGGTCGCCCGGGCTCGAGCGTCTCGTCTCAGAGGCGCGCGGCGAGGCCGATGCCCTGGTGGGGGATGAGGGCGGATGGGCCGCCGTCCGCATCGGGCGCGGCGACGTGGAAAGCATCGACTGCGAGAGCGGTCGGACCGTGTACATCGCCGGAGGGGAGTGAGTTGCATCAACAGGGCGTGGGGGCGCCCAAGGCCACCCCCCCCCGGGTTGGCGGGGGTGGG
>DBEWUK010000028.1:0-12579 GCA_048205395.1 Collinsella sp. | reverse complement strand
CCATGATTGCCTGTCTCTTTGCTGCTCGGTTATCTCTCATATTTTTCTCTCATCTTCCTGTCATCTCTCATATTAGAGACGAATGAGGGACGAGAGATACGCGAGTGATGGACGAGCGAGGATTTTCGGACGGTCGGATATCGAGAGTGGATATTTGGACGGTTTTTGGGGCTTTTGCGGCAAATTCCGTCCAAATATCCACTCTCGTTCGATAGGTATCCGGAAATCCTCGCTCGTCCGTCCGAATATCCACTCTCGTTTGGCGAGTGTCCAATTTTCCACGCTCGTGCGGCGGGCACGCGAGCCCTTCGCCCAATCCGCTGGCATCGTCTCCAGTTCGCCGCAGGGTCGCGGCCCCATATGGGTATACTCTCGAGGATTCGACTCGATTCGCCCCCGCTGGGGCGTCAAAGGAGACTGCATATGCCCACCACCTCAACCGACCCGCGCGCCGCAGCCGCTGCACTGCTGGTGCCCGGCACTACCTGCCACGGCTTTGCCGTCGAGCGCCGCGAGACCGTGCCCGAGCTCGACTCGGACGCTTACGTGCTGCGACACACTGCCTCGGGCGCTCGTCTGCTGTACCTGGCGTGCGACGACGAAAACAAGGCCTTTGCCATTGGCTTTAAGACGCCGCCGGCCGATTCCACCGGCGTGTTCCATATTCTTGAGCACTCGGTGCTGTGCGGATCGGCCAAGTTTCCCGTCAAGGAGCCGTTTGTCGACCTGATCAAGAGCTCCATGCAGACGTTCCTCAACGCCATGACCTACCCCGACAAGACCATCTACCCCGTTGCCACCACCAACGAGCAGGATCTGTATAACCTGATGGACGTGTACCTGGACGCGGTGTTCAACCCGGCCATCTATACCAAGCCCACCATTTTTGAGCAGGAGGGCTGGCACTACGAGCTGGATCTGCCAGAGAGCGCCGAGGGCGAGGGCGACAGCAGCGCCGCGAGCCTGCACGAGGGCACGCTGCGTTATAACGGCGTGGTGTTCAACGAGATGAAGGGCGCGCTGTCCGATCCCATGAGCGTGCTGGACGATGCCGTCAACGCCGCGCTCTATCCCGACACCGCCTATGCGCACGAGAGCGGCGGCGACCCGCGCGCGATTCCCGCGCTCACCTACGAGCAGTTCCTGGACACGCACGCGCGACACTACAATCCCTCCAACTCCTACATCACGCTCTACGGCGACCTGGACGTGGACCGCGCACTGGCCTTTTTGGACGAGCGCTATCTGTCGCAGCCGAGTGCCGCGAGCCGCCGCATGGACGCTGCCGTTGCCGCCGGCGAGGACCCGTCCACGCTGGCGCCCAATCCGTTGGACGCGCAGGCGCCCGTGACCTGCGAGTACAAGCGCATCGAGATGGCCACCACACCCGAGAACGCCCTGGTGGGCCTGGGCCTTGTGCTGGGCAGCGCGCTCGACCGCAAGCGCACGATCGCGGCGGATATCCTGTTCGAGGCGCTGCTGGGCTCCAACGAAGCGCCGGTTAAGAAGGCCATTCTGGCCGCCGGCCTGGGCGGCAACGTGGTGAGCTACACCGCGGCCGAGAGCCTGCAGCCCTACGAGCTCATCATGCTGCAAAACGCACAGCCCGGTGTGGCGCGCGAGCTGCGTCGCGTGTTCCAGGACGCCTGCCGCGACCTGTGCGAGCACGGAGTTCCGCGCGAGCGTCTGGAAGCCATCATCAGCAGCAACGAGTACGACCTGCGCCAGCGTGACTATGGCATCGCCGACGGCGTGGCCATTGCGTGCGACGCGCTGAGCACCTGGCTCTACGATGACGACGCCGCGACGCTGGCGCTCAAGTACGGCCCGGTGTACGAGGAGCTGCGTAGCGAGCTGGACGGCAGCTATTTTGAGGACCTGCTGCGCGAGCTGGTGCTGGAAAACGACCACATGGCACTGGTCGAGCTGGTGCCGGTGGACGCCGCCGAGGGTTCGGAGGGTGCCGAGGCCGCCGAGCTGGCAGCCAAGCGCGATGCCATGACCGATGCCGAGCTGACCGACGTGGTCGAGCGCACGGCCGCGCTGCGTGCCGCGCAGGAGGCGGAAGACACACCCGAGGCCAAGGCCACGCTGCCGCGCCTGCGCGTGTCCGACATTGGCGAGGCGCGCCCCGAGCCGCCACTGATCGTGGACACGACCGTGCCCATCCCCTGCCTGCGCCACGGCATCCCCACCAACCGTCTGGCCTACGCCATGCAGTATTTCGACCTGAACTGCGTCGCGTTTGAGGACCTGCCCTATGTGACACTGCTCTGCCGCCTGCTTAAGCAGCTGCCCACGCGCGAGCACTCGGCCGAGGAACTCGACAACTTGCTCGCTGGCAAGCTCGGCTTTTTGAGCTTTACGACCGAGGTCATGACGCAGCCCGAAGTGGACGGCGTGCGCCCCTACCTGCTGGTGAGCGCCGGCGCCCTGTCCGAGAAGATCGATGCGCTGGCGAGTCTGCCGCGCGAGGTATGGTCGAGCACGCTTTTGGCAGATGCCGACGCCGACCGCGTGCGCGACGTGCTCACACAGATTCGCATTGGGCTTGAGCAGGGCTTTATCAACAACGGCCACTCGGCGGCGCTCGGTCGCGCGATGAGCTACAGCTCGCCTTCGGCCGTGGTGCGCGAGCAGCTTTCGGGCGTGGACTTCTATCTGTTCCTGCGCGACCTGCTCGACCACTTTGACGAGCGCGTGAACGGGTTGCGTACCAAGCTTGCCGAGCTGGCAGGCCGCATCTTTGTGGCCGATGGCTGCCTGGCGAGCTTTACCGGCAGCGACGAGGACTTTAACGCATACTGGGCCGCCGCGGGCGACCTGGAGCTGGGCGCTGGCGACGGCGCCGATGCCGGCCGCAACGCGCTCGTGGTGCCGACGCCGTGCGACCGCCACGAGGCCTTTGTCATCCCCAGCGACATCTGTTTTGCGGCAAGCGCGTGCGACCCGCGTCGCTTGGGCATCGACGTGACGGGCGCCTGGGCGGTTGCCGCCAACGCGCTCTCCTACGACTATCTGTGGAACGAGATCCGCGTTAAGGGCGGCGCGTACGGCTGCGGATTCCGCGCGGCCGGCGAGCGTCAGGCGGCGTTCTACACCTACCGCGACCCGGCAATCGACCCCTCGATTGAGCGCGTGGCGCGCGCGGGCGAATGGCTCGGCAGCTTTGATCCCGACGAGGCCGCCTTTGAGGGCTTTATCGTGAGCTGCGTGAGCGGCATGGACGCGCCGGTGAAGCCGTACGCGCTCACCAAGCGCCGCAACACGACCTACCTGGCCGGGCTCGATCCGCATGCGCGCGAGGAGCGCCGCGCCCAGATGCTCGCCGCCACGCCCGGTGAGCTTCGCTCGCTCGGCGCCGACGTAACGCGCATCGCAGCCGAGTCACCCACCTGCGTCTTTGGCGGCCGCGACGTCATCGCCAAGAGCAACGCCGGCTTCAACGTCATCGACCTGCTGGGCTAACCACAACAAAGGTAGATTTTTGGGACATGCCCGGAAATCTACCTTTTTCTGCGGCTTGGGCGAGGCGGCGCAGCCCACCGCGGCGGTTTGTCTCGATCTGTACATCTAGACGGCAATATCGGCTCCAGATGTTACAGATCAAGACGTTCCCGAACGGCACTAGCTCTTTGTCTCAATCTGTAACATCTAAGTCCATTTTTGCCGAGTTACTGTTACAGATCGAGACAAACCGCCGCAGACGCCCATCACGGCACAGACCGCCACGAAGGTGCATGTGTCCCCTTCGTGGTTGTTTTTGCTGTTTACCCAGATAAAACCCGCCAAAATAAACCTGTCCCTTTTTGGCAGGTTTGCTAGAGGAGGTTGGGATGGACAAGGCTAAATTGCGGCGAGCGGTGATTGCCCGGCGCGATGCGATTGATTTGGATGTGCGGGCGGCGAAGTCTGCTGATATCTGTGCGCGGCTGGTTGAGCTGCTGGGCCGCTTGGATGCCGCGGCGCCGCGCATCGTTGCCGTCTATGCCGCGATGGGTTCCGAGGCAGACCCTGCCGCGTTTGCCGCTGCGGCCGCCGCGCGCGGCTGGCGCGTGGCCTATCCGTGCATGCTCTCGGCAACAGACGCCGTGGCTTGTGGCCAGCGCATGTGTATGCGGGCAGTTGCCGCCGACGATGCGTCCGCGGCTCCGTTTATCGCCCACCCCACGCGGGCCTTCGCGGCCACGGACATCGACAGCAACCACTTCCCTATCGTGCCTGCCGAAGCTCTCGACATGATCGTCGTGCCGCTCGTGGCCTTCGACCAAACCGGCGCGCGCCTGGGCTACGGCGGCGGTTGCTATGACCGCTATCTGCCCATGCTCTCGCCCGCATGCCAAATCATCGGCATCGCCTTTGACGAGCAGCGTGTCGACCGCGTTCCCACCGACGCTCACGACCTGCCGCTACCCCACATCATCAGCGCCTAATCGCCGCCACATCAGCCACGGCTACAGCAGTACCATCGCAGCCTAGTGCTCCTCGCCGGCGCGGGCCAGGTCGTAGGGCGTGGTCTGGTAGACGTAGTAGTTGAGCCAGTTGGTGTAGAACAGCTGAGCCTGGCTGCGCCAGACGTTGCGCGGCTCGGCGGTGGGGTCGTCACCCGGAAAGTAGTGCGCCGGCACCTGAGGGTTGAGGCCGCGCTTCACGTCGCGCTCGTACTCCAGGCGCAACGTGTCGGTATCGTACTCGGGATGGCCAAAGACAAAGAAGCGATGGCTGTCGGTCGACTTGACGATGTACAGGCCCACCTCGTCGGACACGGCCACGACCTCAAGCTGCGGCTCGGCCTCCACGTCCTCGCGACGCACATCGGTGTTGCGCGAATGTACGGCATAGAAGCGGTCGTCAAAGCCGCGGACCAGCGGGCTTTGCGGCTTCACCAGATAATGCTCGAACACGCCGCTTGCCTTTGCCGGCAGGTCATACTTCTGGATACCGTAATGATGGTACAGACCGGCCTGCGCGCCCCAACAAATGTGCAGCGTGGAGTGCACGTGCGTGGTGGACCAATCCATGATCTGGCAGAGCTCGGGCCAGTAGTCGACCTCCTCGAACGGCATCTGCTCCACCGGCGCGCCCGTGATGATCAGGCCGTCGTAGTGGATGTCGCGGATGTCGTCGAACGTGCGATAGAACGTCTCCAGGTGGCCGGCGCTCACGTGCGTGGCCTCGTGCGTTTTCGTGCGCAGCAGGTCCACCTCCACCTGCAGCGGCGTGTTGGAGAGCTTGCGCATGATCTGCGTCTCGGTAGCGATTTTGGTGGGCATGAGGTTGAGGATGAGCACGCGCAGCGGACGGATGTCCTGGTGCAGCGCCCGGTACTCGGTCATGACAAAGATGTTCTCGCTCTCGAGCTGCGCGGCGGCAGGGAGGGCGTCGGGGATGCGAATGGGCATGGATGCTCCTTACGAGTCAGTTGCAGCTATGGTACAACGACCAGCGCCATCCGCGCGAGCACATCGCCCAGCGATACCGTCAGCGGCCCAAATCGCTCCAAAAGTAGAGATTAAGGCATGCCCAAAAATCTATAGCGCTTTAGCCTAGCAAAGTGGCAACAGGACGCTACAATGGTTCGACGCGAAAAACTCGGCCGAAAGGATACATATATGTACCAGACGCGTAAGATCGGTGTGGTCGGCCAGGGCCACGTAGGAGCACATGTCGCCAACAGCCTGCTCATGCAGGGCATTGCCGATGAGCTGTACCTGTGCGATATCAACGAGGCCAAGGTGACGTCCGAGGTCCAGGACCTGCGCGACTCCCTTTCGTTTGTCCCGTACAACACCAAGATCGTCAACTGCTACGACCACTACGAGGAACTTGCCTGCTGCGACGTCATCGTCAACGCCGCCGGCAAGGTCGCGCTGGCCGCCGGCAACCGCGACGGCGAGCTGTTCTTTACCACCGACGCCGCCCGCACCTTTGCCAAGCGCATCGTCGACGCCGGCTTTGACGGCATCTTCGTGAGCATCTCCAACCCCTGCGACGTCGTGTGCACCGAGCTGTGGCACCTGACCGGCTACGATCCCAAGAAGATCATCGGCTCGGGCTGCGGTCTGGACTCCGCCCGTCTGCGCACCGAGATCTCCAAGAAGGTCGGCGTGAGCCCCAAGTCCATCGACGCCTACATGATCGGCGAGCACGGCTTTAGCCAGCTGGCCGCCTTTAAGGCCGCAACCATCGCCGGCAAGAGCCTCAACGAGCTTCAGGCCGAGAACCCCGACAAGTACGCCTTCGACCACATGGAGGTCGAGGAGCTTGCACGCAAGGGCGGCTATGTGACCTACCAGGGCAAGCAATGCACCGAGTACGCCGTCGCCAACTCCGCCGCGCGCGTCTGCGCCGCCGTTCTGCACAACGAGCACGCCGTGCTTTCCGCCTCCACGCTCATGACCGGCCAGTATGGCGAGGAGGGCATCTTCACCTCCCTGCCGTGCGTGATCGGCGCCGAGGGCGTCGAGGAGGTCTACACGCTCGACCTTTCCGAGTATGAGCTCGAGGGCTTCCACAAGAGCTGCCAGCACATCCGCGACAACATCGCCCAGCTCGACTGGTGGGAAGCCGAGGCATACGACGCCAAGTAAGCGTCGGTTGCCGCGACACCTCGTGAATCTAAGCGCAATACCAAGCGGGCCGCGCCGGAAATCCCCGGCGCGGCCCGCTTTTTACGCACGCTGTTCACTTGCGAATCGAAGGTGAATGCTTTTCCCGTTACCTAGTACTGCTCGATGCCCATGTAGCGACGAACCTCGGGGCTGTGGTCAAACACCTTGCCGCGGGCGGCGCGCAGCTCGCAGCTCATGTTGTAGAAGAAGATCGGCTCCAAGAACGAACGCACGCTGGCGGGCACCTCGCCTACGCCGTACTCGAGTGCATCGAGCACCATGACTGTATCGGTGTGCGTGTTGAGGAACGCGAGCGCGCGCTCCTCCATGGGGCGGCACTCGCCCGATCCGAGCTGCACAAAGTAGAACACGCCGGGCTCGGTGGCCTCAAACGGGCCGTGGAAATACTCGCCGGAGTGGATATAGCAGCAGTGCTGCCACTGCATCTCCATGAGCGAGCAGATGGCCATGGCGTAGGTCTGGCTAAAGTTGGGGCCGGAACCCAGGATATAGAAGAACTTATGCTGCTGGCAGAGCTCGGCAAAGCGATCGCCCAGCTCGGCGTTGACCTTCTCACGGGCAGCGGGCAACAGCGCATCCATCTGCTTAAGGCCGGCGTACATGTCGGCGAGTGCCTCGTAACCCTCCTGCTGGTCGAGCAGCTCGGCAGCCATCAGGACGCCGATGCCTTGCGGAACCTCGGCCTGCGGCACGCCTTCGCCCCACGGATAGACCCAGGTGGTCCACTTGCCGTTATCAATCTTGGAGCCCTCGCAGTCGGTCATGGCCACGACCTCGGCGCCGGCTGCCAGCGCCATCTCGCAACCGTCGACGACCTCCTGCGTATTGCCGCTGTGGCTGCAGGCGATGACGAGTGATTTCTCGCCAAGACTCTTGGGAGCCATCAGGCAAAACTCGCGCGCCGTGTAGACCGTCGAGGCAAACGTGGTGGCCTCGCGCTTGAGCAGCTCGTTGGCCGGCATCAGGTCGATCATCGAACCGCCGCAGGCGATCCAAAAGACGTTCTCAATCTTGCCCTTGCGCTCGATAATTTCCTGAACCAGATCGTGTGCGTTCACGGTGATGCTCCTCCTTGTGTGGCGGCTTTGAACGACGGCAGCTCGTACCTGCTGTCATTCTATGTTGTTCTATATATACCACGCAAGCAGCCACGGTGGAAGCCATTGCGACAAATTTGTTCCATGTTGTTCTATCTGTGGACGTTAGATGTCGAAGACGTAGCGCGAGCCCACGATCTTTTGGCGGCCGAGCAGTAGAGGGCGCCCGCCGGCGTCGGTAAAGTAGGCCTCCATATAGAAGAGAGGCTCGCCGACCGGCACCTCCAGCAGCGGGGCCGTCTGAGTATCGGCAAGCGCAATCTCCACGGTGCAGGGGTCGGACTTGAGCGGCGCGCGACCCGAATGCTCGGCAACGAGCGCAAAGATTGAGTTATCGGTGAGGTCCTCGTCGGCCAGCGTCTGCAGGTAGGGATGGTCGGCGAGCACAAAGGCGTTGTTCTCGAGCATGACGGGGATGCCGTCGGCCGTGCGCACGCGCTCGACCACGATAAGCTCGCAGCCGGGCTCCACGCCAAAGAACGCCGCATCCTCGTGCGTCGCCGCGACCACCGTGCGCGACACCAGACGCGCACCCGGCACCATGTCGTTGGCAGCACAACCCTCAGTAAAGCTCTGGACGTCACCCTTCTGGCGAATCTTGCGCTTGAGCTTGGGAGCGCACACAAACGTGCCCCTCCCCTGCTGGCGGTTGAGATACCCCGCGCGCGACAGCTCCTCGATGGCACGGCGCACGGTGATGCGCCCCACGCCGTAGGACTTCGCGAGCTCCATCTCGGCAGGGATGCGCGAGCCGGCGGGGTACACACCGCGCGCGATCTCGCCCTTTAGGTCATCCATGACCTGTTGGTACAGCGGCACGGCGGGCACGTCAGTGCGGTCGGTTTTATCGTCGAATGCCATCGTTACGCTCCATCCCGCGCATGCTCGGACTCAAATTCTTCAATCGCCGCCATAAACTGCTCGCCAAAGGCGTCGGCTTTTTTCTCGCCAATGCCGTTGACCTGGATCAGCTCCTCGCGCGTCTGCGGACGCAGGCGGCACAGGCCGCGCAGGGCCTTGTCGGAAAAGACCATATACGGCGCCATCTCCAGCTCGGTCGAGATCTCCTTGCGGAGGGCACGCAGGCGCTCGAACAGCTCGGCATCGTCGCCAACGCGCGGGCGCTGATCCAGCTCGGCCTCCTCGCGCAGCAGATCGACGGCGCGGCGGGCGCGGGCCGAGGCCTTGCGCTTGGACGCGCGACGCTTAACGGTAAAGGCGAACGCCTCGTCCTCGACCTCGCCGGCACGCGGACCCAGTCCCACGACTGGGTACTGCCCCTGCGAGGTGGCCAGATAACCGCGGCCGCACAGCTGGCCGATGATATCCTTGATGCGCCCGACCGATTCGCTCGACAGCTCACCGTAGCCGCAGTCCTCGTCCAAATGCATCTGGCGAATGCGCTCGGTGTTGCCGCCGTGAAGCACATCGGCGATGAGCGACTTGCCAAAGCGCATGGGACGCGTGGCCACATAACGCACAGCGGCGCGGGCCATATCGGTGACGTCCTCGACCTCGAACTGCGTGAGACAGTTGCTGCAGTTGCCGCAGCCCTCGGCGTCGTCTGCCGTGCCGCCCGCGGCGGCTGCCGCATGCTCGGCCGCGGCCTCGTCGCCAAAGTAGCGCAGCATGTATTCGCGCAGGCAGCCGGTGGTATTGCAGTAGCCCTCCATCTGGCTGAGCAGACGATAACGGTTCTGGAGCGCCCACGCGCGCTGCTCGTCGTCGAGCGCCTCATCGGCCGCATCGCCGCGGTCGATCAAAAAGCGGCGCATGCGAAAATCGTTACCGTTCCACAGCAAGTGACAGCTGGCCGGATCGCCATCGCGGCCAGCGCGGCCCGCCTCTTGGTAGTATGCCTCGATGCTCTCGGGCACGTTGTTGTGGATCACGTAGCGCACGTTGGGCTTGTCGATGCCCATGCCAAAGGCGTTGGTGGCAACCATCACCTGAATGTCGTCGTCGATAAAGGCACGCTGGCTCTGGCGGCGGGCGTCGTTGCCCATGCCGGCATGGTAACGGCCCACGCGAATGCCACTGGGTCCCAGCGCCTCGGCAAGCTCGCCCGCCAGCGCATCGACCGTCTTGCGAGTCGAGCAATACACGATGCCGCTCTCGCTCGAATGCGCAATCACGTAGTCGCGCACCCAGGCAGTCTTGGCCTTGTCGCCCATCTCCTCGCAACCAAAGTAGAGGCTCTTGCGATCGAAGCCCGTCACCACCGTCGCGGGGTTTTGCAGGCCGAGCATCTGCTGAATGTCCGCACGCACGCGCTCGGTCGCCGTAGCGGTAAAGGCCGCAACGATGGGGCGCTGCGGCAGGGAATCGATGAACTCACGAATCTGCAGATAGGCGGGACGGAAATCCTGGCCCCATTGGCTCACGCAGTGGGCCTCGTCAATGGCCACGAGCGGCACGCCAATGCCGCCGTCCGCCGCAGCCTCCTGCGCAAAGGCTAAAAAGCGCGGCTCGAGCAGACGCTCGGGCGCCACGTACATAAGCTGGTAGCGGCCCTCGCGCGCCCGTTTGAGCACGGTATTTTGCTGGGCCGGAGTAAGGCTGGAGTTGAGATAGCTGGGTCGCGCACCCGCCGCGAGCAACGCACGGGTCTGGTCCTCCATAAGCGACAGCAGCGGACTCACCACAAAGGTGATGCCGGGCAGTATGAGCGCGGGCACCTGGTAGCAAATGGACTTGCCGGCGCCCGTGGGCATAACACCCAGCGCATCGCGGCCTGCAAGAATCGCATCCACCATGCGGTCCTGCCCCGGGCGAAACGAGGTGTAGCCAAAATAGGCGCCGAGCGTGTCAAGCGCCATCTGCTGCATGCTATCGGTCATGGTTTCCTAACGTCCAAGTCATCTGCCGCCGATTATACGCCGCCACGCGGACCGGCGTCGCCCGGCTGCCGACCACGGGCAATACGATCCAAGGCGGGCAACCGTGGATTTTCGGACACTTGCCAAACGAGCGTGGATAATCTCCCACTTTGAGACCGTCACCGAGCCAAAAACGGGAGATTATCCACGCTCATTCTGCAGGTAGTCATTGGGTGTTCCTATAGTTTTGTCAACCGTCGGGGCTACTCCCGGTAGGGCACCCGGTCGCGCATCACGGCGTATATCGCCCTGAGCCGCTTCCTCGCGACGGCCTTGAGCGCCCGCCCGTGCCCCATGCCCCGCGCCCTGCAGGCCCGGTAGTACTCGCCGTAGCGCCCCGAGGACCTCACCAGGCTGTTGCACGAGAAGATCAGCAGGGACTTGAGCCTCGCGTCGCCGCGCCTGGACGCCCTGACCGACCTCACCGACGTGCCGGAGCTCCTCACCCTCGGGGCTATGCCGCAGTACGAGGCCAGGTGGTCGTGGTCCGGGAACCTCCCGATGTCGACCGACACCGCGAGCTGCGCCGCGGTCCTCGGGCCGATGCCGGGCACGGTGAGCAGGCACGCGTAGGTCTCGTCGCCCTCGAGCAGCGCCGCCGTCTCGGCCTCGAGGGCCCCGGCCTCGTCGAGGGCCTCCGATATCCGGGCGGCCAGGAACCTGACCTGCCTGTTCTCGGCCTCGACGAGCGCCGGCGGGGGCGCGGTGGAGGCGGCCGCGGCCTCCCCGGCGGCCTCGGCCCGCGGGCCCTCGGCCCGCGGGCCCTCGGCCCCGGAGCGGGCGATCCCCCACGCCCCGCCGAACCCGGCGAGCAGCTCCAGCCACCGCCGGTCCGACAGGTCGACCGCGGCCTCGAGGGCCGGGCAGGACTCGAGCAGCACCGCGCGCAGGCGGTTCTTGTCCCTGGTCGCGCAGGCGACGACGTGGTCGCGCTGCGACGAGAGGGCGCGAGCGGCCTCGAGGGCCTCGCCGCGGCCCGGGACCCCCGACAGGGAGTCCGGCACGCCCAGGGCGGTCCGCGCGATCACCGCGGCGTCGCGCTCGTCGGTCTTGGCCTCGCCGGCGAACAGGCCCGCGGCGCGGCTGGCGGCGAGGCCGGGCAGGTAGGCGACCCCGAGCCCCGCGGCGCGGGCCCGCCTCACGGCGAGGGACCCTATGTTGCGGAACTGGTCGACGACGACGAGCGTGCCGGCGGGCGCGGAGGCGAACAGCGCGTCGAGCTCGGCCTCCCTGTTGCGGACGGGGGCGCTGTCCAGCACCTCCCCGTCGCGGTCGATCAGGCAGGCCCAGTGCGATGACTTGCCGACGTCCAGGCCGAGCACGGCCGCGGGTCTGGTGGATGGCGCTTTCACGGTGGTATCCTTCCGGTAGTCGTTCGACCGGATGGCCTCCCCCTCGGCACTCACATTACCAGCCGCGGCACCTGCCCGGCACTTTCCTATCAGCCGTCGGGGGCGGCGCGCCCCGCGCCGGCAGCACCCAACGGGCCCTCTCGGGGCAGGGACGTTCGGCCGTGCGCGGGCGCCCGGTCGGCGGCCCGTTCTGGGCGCGCCTCAATCGTAGCCCGAGACGGTCCCGGGCTGACAATTTCGACTGTAATGGACGTTCTTGAATGACTAGTCGTTTAAGAACGTCCCCAATGACCATCTTGACAAGCGCGAAAACGTTGCCGGTTGAGCATAAGTCAGACACTATGACCCAATCCGAGGGCACGGAAACGACAGGAGCCCCCGCTCGTGACCGCGGGTCGGGGCTGCGACACTGTTGTTGAAGTGCCAGAGGCGCAGCCGCGCCGCAACGAGGTTGGGAGGCTCCCGTGCCTAGATATTCTACCGCCTTCGGAATGGACGTACACCTCAGGGCCACCACCGTCTGCGCGCTCGACGCGGAGACGGGCGAGACAGTGACGAGGAGGTTCCGCGGCAACCCGTGGGGCGAGGTCGCGGAGTGGATGTCGGGCTTCCCGGGCCC
>DBEWUK010000018.1:0-24914 GCA_048205395.1 Collinsella sp. | reverse complement strand
AGCAAATGGTAGACATTCCATCTCTATCTATCTCTTATCTCTAAGCCGAGAGATAGAGAGATAAATGAGAGATAATTACGAGAGATAACTGAGAGACGAGGGAAATCT
This sequence comes from Collinsella sp., assembly GCA_048205395.1. Classification (GTDB taxonomy): domain Bacteria; phylum Actinomycetota; class Coriobacteriia; order Coriobacteriales; family Coriobacteriaceae; genus Collinsella. The sequence goes on along the minus strand of DBEWUK010000018.1, from coordinate 24,806 downwards.
ATCCGCGGCATTCTCCGCAGGACCGAGCGAAAGGACGTGCAGATGAACGAAAACGAGCTGACCGGTCTGCTTGAGTCTTTAAGGCGTATGGGCTCGGATGATCTTAACGTCGAAGTGAAGGAGAGCGCCACGACGCTTTCCCGCGACGTATGGGAAACGGTGAGCGCATTCGCGAACACTGCCGGCGGAATCATCGTGCTCGGAGTGAGTGAGCGCGCAGGTTTTGTCCCGGTTGAGAACTTCGAGACCGAGAAAGTGCTCAACCAATTTGTGTCAGGCATGGGTGATGCGGGCGGTCGAGGAAAGCTGGCCAATCCGCCTAAATACACGATCGAGCGAGTGGAGCTTCAGGGCGTCATCGTTCTCGTCATTACGATTGAGGAGCTCGATCCGTCGAGCAAGCCCTGCTATGTCATAGAGCGGGGCGCCCAGGGCGGCAGCTACAAGCGCATCGATGACAAAGATGTGCCGCTTTCATCGACTGAGGTGCTCGCATTGGCGTCATACGGTCGAGCGACTCCGAGCGATCGCGACGCGGTGGCGGGTGCGGGCGCGGACAATCTCGACGAGACGCTGGTCGACCGTACGATAGATCGGGCTTTCTCGTTGACGCCCCGGGCAATGCGCGGCGCGCCGGACAAACAAACGAAGCTGGAGCGCCTAAATATCCTTGATTCCCAGGGCAATGTCACCAAGGCTGGACTCCTAGTTGTGGGCACCTACCCTCAGCAGTTCTATCCCAAGCTCTTCATTGACGTGGCTGTCCATGCGGGAACTCAGAAGGGCATGGCGGGGTCGCTGAGGTTCATGGACCGCACAATCTGTGAGGGAACGTTGGGCGAGATGATCTCGGATGCTGTCGCGGCCGTCGCCAAGAATTTGCGGCGAACCTCGACCGTCCAAGGTGTCTCGCGTGTCGACTCGCTGGAGATTCCCGAGGAGGTTCTGCGCGAGGCAATCGCCAACGCCGTAATCCATCGAGAATACGGGGATCGGTTCTGTGGACAATCGATTGCCGTCGACGTCTTTGACAATCGTGTCGAGGTGACGAATCCTGGCGGCCTTTACGGGGGAAAGACTCGCGAGAACTTGTTTGACGGCAGCTCCCGATGCCGTAACGCGACGCTCGTGAAACTCATGTCGATTGTCCCGCGCCGGATGGCGCAGGTTCGCCGGCTGAGGGCAATGGCTCGGGCATCCCGATGATGATCGATGCCATGCGCGCGCATGGTCTGGCCGAGCCCCTGTTCTGCCCGGGGCTCGATCGGTTCAAGGTCGTACTTTACCGTTCAAAGATCGAGCCGGTCGATCATGGCGGGGGCTTAATTGTGACGGCACTCAAACACTACGGCGAGCTGGGGACGCGTGAGCTGGCAGAACGCACGGGGCTTACAATTTCCCAGGTTAGGTCGCGCGTCAACGCGCTCATTGCTCAAGGCGAGCTTGAGCCCACGGCGCCGTCGACAAGCCGCAACCGCAAATATCGACTGTCAGAGCGCGTGGAATAAATGCGTTAGTGGACGAGGCGACTCAATAATCGACCCTCGATTGGCGCCCACTAAGGTAAAGCGGTTGTTGCCCAGTCGACGGTGATGCTAAAGACTCGGCTTACGCCGGCATGGCCCCGAACCCGTCCATCAAGAACAGCCTAAGAACCAGCTTGATGACATATCCCGGTTTGACTTCAGCCGTGCCAAAGACGCTGCGTTCGGCGAGCTCGCTGCAGTATGCGTAGATATCGCGGATAAGGTCCGCGCCCGAAAGCGTAAACATGTAGCCTGCGTCCGAAAGCGCATTGGGCGCGGCGGGCAACTTGGCCATGTGGCAGAACGTTTGCAGGTCGGGCGCCATAACATTCTGGTAGTCGAGGTGGCCGCTGGTATCCTGTGCGGCAAGCTCCAATTGGCGCGCAAAATCCAGCGCCGCCGCTAACACAAAGCTCGGCGTAGGCGCATTGACGTCCTGGGTGGTCGCCACAAGCCTGCCCGCCGCCTGCGTGATAAGCCAGGCGACCTCGCGCTGGCAGCGCACGGCCTTGCGCGTAACCGGCTTGATGGACGAAGAAGAAACGCTCCCCTTAGGTGGATTCGAAGCAGCCATAAGGCCCTCCCATGAACGACCCGGTCCAACAAGCCCGGATGAAACACGTGCTACATCAGTATACAGGGAAGTGGGGTAGCGGGGTACAAGCGCGCCAGCGGCAAACCGAGAGCATCAACGATGTGCCGATCGCGGAATGAGATCTCGTAATAATTGACTCTCGGCCATATTATTGAGGGGCATAACTCGCGTTCGTATGGTTGTAGGTGCTGGCGATGAACGACATTGACCTTGCTGTTCCGTTGATGGATGGACCAAGCTATGACCGCGCCTGCAGTCTCGTGCCTTCCGAATACGTTGAGGCATGGGAGTGGTTTCTGGGTGAGGAACAGCGCGGCGGCGTTTGGACCAGCCTTCCGCACCACACCAAGGAAGATAGCCCTCAGTATCAGTATCGTTTGAGAATTGGCTCGGACTTCTTTCCCGTAACGCGGGATTCAGGGATCTTCTGGCCGGGCCAGGATCGGGTGAAGCAAGATCCCAATAAGATCTTTGCGCTTTCGGTCCATAACTCTAAAAAGAGCTTCTACACCGATGTACCTCCGCTCTATTTGGACGATGGTACGTGGGTCATTAAGTATTCGGTCCAAGCGCCAGGCGCCGTTGGTTCTCGAGACCAGAATTACAACAGTAAAATGCTCAACTGCATGGAATGTGGCGTTCCAGTCGGAGTCATATTTGCAACCGAGGTGGGCTACAAGGTGCTCGGCCTTGCGTTTGTTGAACGGTTCGAGCCCGAAAACGGATGGTTTGTTCTGCACGGTCCTGTTCATAAAGGCGGACCGGACCCCCGTTTTGCGCCCGACATGAGCTATCTGAAGCACATGCCCGTCGATATTGAGTTTGCCGGACAGGGTACGACCGACGACGAAAAGGTCCGCTATGCGTTAAGGCGCGAGCGATTGGGGCAGCAATGGTTCCGCAAGCAGCTCGTTGCCGCCTATGATGGCCGTTGCGCGGTGTCGGACTGCGGCGTCAGCGAAGCTCTGGAGGCTGCACATATCGAGAATTACTCGGGACCCAAATCGCAGGTTGCCAGCAACGGCATTCTGCTTCGGCGCGACTTACATGCTTTATTCGATGCTCATCTGATTTCGTTTGAGCCTGTTTGCGGCGAATATCGGCTGTGCGGATCGTACCTGCTGGATAAGACCGGCTACGCTTCCTTTGCGGGTGCGACGCTAAGGCAGCCGAATGAGCGTCAGTGGCGACCCAATGCGGTGTTTCTTGAGGCCCATCGCATTGAGTTCGATCGCTCGGAAAAGAAGCGTGAAAAGGCGGGGCTTCTGCCGTATTAGCGTATTTGGCTTTGGCATTCTTTGACGATCGTGTTGTTTGATCGGATCGCGTGGCGATGCAATCTCGCGCATGCCCGCCGGTGCATGCTCTTCCTGTTTTGTATAGCGAGAGGGGAGCGTGTATGAGCTGGCGAGGCGATATTGTGATGGGGAAGTACGGAAAACTGCCGTGTGCCCTTATAGACAACAATATGTTTCCGAGCGTAGAGGTTGATTGCGGGTCGTTTGTCGTCACCTGCCCTTGCTGCGGCTCGCAAATACCGTGTCTCGACATTCGGTTCATCGATGCGCGCGACAGGTTCAGCGACGAAGTGAGAAAACAGACAGGCGTTCATATGCCGGTGTATCCGGAGAAATGCCCCGTTTGTGGCCTCGATATCGTGTACGACGCCGGCGACGAGGGATAGGTGATGCGGAGGAGCTGACTGTGAAGGCCTCTCCGTCCCTACAAATAAATCCCCTCACCGAGCTGCTTGTGGAACTCGGCGTGATGGTCGCGTGCCCAGGTAAAGAGCGCCTGGTCAAAGTCGGTACGCGTGGCCGGGACGCCAAAGACGCCGGCAACTTCGACGCGTATAAACTCCAGTGCCGGCAGCTTGTTGATGGCAGTGAGGGCAAACGGGGACGAGGGCTCCTCGAACAGATAGCGGCTGCCTTGCAGCGCGTCGCAACTGGTGCACGTGTTGCCGAGCGACGGGGCTTTGGAGGCTCGCGCGCCTACGGGCTTGTAGCCGCAGCGCTTATGAAGGTAGTCGCGGATCTCGCCCGGCACGCAGCCAAGAGCGGGCACGATGGCGAGTGCGTTGGCGTTGGCCGTGTCGATGGCAATGTGCCCGGCTTCGTTGGGCGCGTGCGCGATGGCGATGCTCTCGTCGTTATCGGCTCGATAGGGAATGCCGAAGGCCGCGACCGAGGTCTCTTTGTGACACTTCCAGCACTCGCGCTTGCCCAGTACTAGATATATATACGGCGCAGAGGGGTCGGATCGGTCAATACCGGGCAGCCACTCGGCAAAGGGCTCGGGGTTGACGCCGCTGGGTACATACCAGATTTTCTTGGTCCGGTCCCATTTGGCGCCCAACGCCTTGGCTTCTTCTTTGTGCGAAAAGGGAACATCGAGCTCGGTGCGCATGGTGGCTCCTTGGTGCTGCAGGTGTAAGTGGCTCAAGGATACCGCAGGGCGCAGACATCGTGGCGTTTTGCCGAGAAGCTGTGGTGCGGACTGATTGGTTATACCGATGGATAGATCGGCAAGTAGATGGTCGGCTTTTGGCCAGTTGGGCGGTTGGAGCTGCCAGCGGATTTGGCGACATAAAACAAAACAGCCCAGAGGGCATAGCCTCTGAGCTGCGAACATTTGGTGGGCGTTAGAAGATTTGAACTTCTGACCTCTTCCGTGTCAGGGAAGCGCTCTCCCCCTGAGCTAAACGCCCGATCAAGGGTGCGCAAGCGCGCAAGGGATAATATAACGGAGCCTGAACTCGGTGGCAAGAACATTTTTAAAAATCGCTTACATTGTGGAATTCGGGGGCTTCGTCATATCCATTTTAAAAGAGCCTGCTGCCGCGATTTGGCTGTCGCATAATGCAAGGCCATTGCGGTATCGAGCTATGGAAAGACACCTGCGGAATTGTCCTACCGATAAGCGGACAAGCCTCCAGCTGGTGACTTCGCCGTGGTAAGGTAAGCCGAATTGTTTCCAGGCTGTTTCGGGGGAGTGGAATGAGCAAAGAGTGTGTCGAGCAGGTCGAAGGCGCAGGGGCTTCGGTGCCGATGACCGATATATCGAACATTGATGTGCCCGAGGGCACCGACGAGCTCAGCCGCAACACCCGTCGCGCCTGGCGCGAGCGCCTTAACGATGCGTCGTCGCGCAAGATGATCACGGGCGTCTTGGCTACGCTGGTGGGCGGTTCGTTTTGGGGCTTCTCGGGCACCAGCGCGAGCTTTCTGTTCGATACCTACCACGTCGACACCTTGTGGCTTATGAGCGTGCGTCAGATTCTCGCCGGTCTACTCTTTATGGCCGTGGTTGTTACGCGCGACCGCGAGCGCCTGGTCAAGCTCTGGACCACACCCGCCGATCGCAAGCAGCTGCTGCTCTTTACCGCTTTTGGCCTGCTGTTCAACCAGTTTTGCTATCTTTCGGCCGTGCGCCTGACGAACGCCGGAACCGCGACGGTGCTCCAGTGCCTGCAGCTCGTTATCATCATGGGCTACACCTGCGTGATCGATCGCCGCATGCCGCGTACTCGCGAAGTCATCGGCATTGGCCTGGCTCTGGGTGGAACCTTTTTAATCGCCACCGGCGGCGACCCCACCAGCCTGAATATCTCGCCGCTTGGCCTGGCAGCAGGTCTTATGTGTGCGGTCAGCGCCGCGTGTATGGCGGTGATTCCCGCCAAGATCCTGCCCGAATACGGCAGCCCCATCGTCACGGGCTCGGCAATGCTCACGGCGGGCGTGATCTCATGTGTCTTCGTGCAGCCCTGGGCGCATGTGCCGGCACTCGACGCTGCCGGCGTCGAGGCGCTCGCGGTGTTCGTGGTTATCGGCTCGTTTTTTGCTTACATGCTCTATATGCAGGGCGTTAAGGACATCGGCTCGGTGCGTGCGAGTCTCATCGGAACCGTGGAGCCCGTCTCGGCGACCATCACCAGCGCCGTTATGCTGGGCACGGTGTTTTTGCCGACCGACCTTATCGGCTTTGCCATGATCATCGTGATGATGTTCCTCACGGTGTAGCTGGCGCCGCTGCCAAGACGGAAAAGGTGTTGTGCCGCATTTTCGCCAATTGATGTCCGTGTCTGGAGTTTAGCTGTCGATGCTCAAAATGCCATAAACTAGTAACGTTATGGACTTTTTCATTGCGACTCAATTGCGAGGATTTCTTTATGGCTGGTAATCACTTTAAGGGCAGCGATAGCGGCCGTCCTGCAGTTCCGCCGCGTCCGAACGGGGCTGGTAAGGCCGGCACGCCGGGCGGCGCTGGACAGGGCGGTTCCGGTAAGCGCGTGTCCCCGGGCGAGACAGCGATGTTTACCGCTCTGTACGAGCAGTCTCAAAAGGCAAAAAAGACCGGCCGTGCAAGAGGGAATGTCTTTGCGGGCGGTGCAACCTCCACGTCGCAGCCGAGCGGGGCTCCTTCGGTACCCGCGAACAACGCAGGTGCTGCCAACGCCGCGAATGCCGCCGGCAACGTTAATGCCGACAAGGCCGCCAACAATACTCCCTCTGCCGGTGGCGCGGGGCTTACGGGTAACCTTGGCACGATTTACACCGGCGCCTCCGAGACTGGCACGTTCGCCCGCCTGGATGATAGCGGTGCCGAGTTTGCGGGCTCGGGTTCCAAGGAAGATTATTACGATTTTGGCTTGAACTACGGTGGCGACGCTTCGCCGAGTTCGACCTCTGACGGTCTGGTCCGTCATCGCCATCGCAAGGGCGAGCGCAAAAAGCGTCACACCGGCGCCATTATTGCCGTTGTAGTCGCGGTGCTTCTCGTTGCGCTTGGCGCAAGCGGCTTTATGCTGCTTAACTCGGCAAAGACCGTAAAGAGCGAAGCGAAGGAGGCTGTCGAGATCGTCGGTGGCCTTAAGGACAAGGTCACGTCGGGCGTTTTTTCGACGCTGCCTGACGACGCGAAGAAGATCGATGAGCTCTGTAACAGCATGAAGGCGGAGACCTCGAGCCCGCTGTGGGCGGCGGCTTCGTTTATCCCGGTGTATGGCAGCGATATCAATGCGGCCCGCACCATGATTGACGCCCTGTCCGATGTCTCGAGCAATGCGCTGGTTCCCATGGCCGATAACCTTTCGCAGGCTACGCCCGGCAAGCTGTTCCAGGACGGCATGATTAACGTGTCCGCGCTGCAGGCGGTCGCCGATTCGCTTTCCAGCAGCTCGAAGGTGTTCAAGAGCGCCAACGAGAAGGTCCAGGGCATTGGCGATACTCATATTTCCCAGGTGACCGAGCTGGTCGATAAGGCCAAGGACGGCTTTGCCACCCTCAACGGCGCGGTTGACGCGGCGGAGAAGGTCGCCCCCGTCCTTCCCCAGATGCTCGGCGCCAACGGCCAGACGCGCAACTACCTTATGTACGCCATGAACAACGTCGAGATTCGTGCTTGCGGCGGCTTTGGCGGTTCGCAGGGCCTGATTTCGGTCACTGACGGCCAGATGTCGATTGGCGAGTTTGTTCCCCGCATTGGACTCAGCGAGGATGAGGCAGTCGAGAGCGTCGACGAAGAGGATGAGGCGCTGTTCGGCAACCACAGTAACCTGTACAACTCGGGCAATACCTATTCGCCTGATTGGCCCCGCAACTCGCAGCGTGTCGCCGCGCTGTGGAAGTCCCAGTATGGACAGGACGTTGATGGCGTCATCGGTATCGACCCGGTGTTCCTGCAGTATCTGCTGGGCCTGGTCGGTAATGTCTCGCTGCCCGACGGAACGGTTGTCGACGGCACCAACGCCGCAAAGGTCCTCATGCACGATGTGTACTGGAACTATCCGGTCGAGGAGTCGGACGGCATCTTTGCATCCGTCGCCAGCGCTGCCTTCGACAAGATCCTTGGCGGTATCGGCGATGTCGATGTTACGAAGCTTGTCAGCGCCGTTGAGCGCGGTGCCGAAGAGGGCCGCCTGATCGCGTGGATGAGAAACGATGATGAGCAGAATGCCATCAAAGAGACGGGCATTGACGCTTCGCTGCCCGATCCGGATGACCCGAGCGCCGATCCTGTTGCCGGCGTTTACTTTAACAACCTGAGCTTCTCCAAGCTCGACTGGTACCTGAACGCCGATACGCAGATTGGTCAGGGCGTGAAGAACGGTGACGGCACGTGCTCCTATCGCATCACCGTTACCCTGACGAACATCATGACGCAGGAGGAGGCTGGCAAGCTGCCCGACTACGTTGCGGCGAGCGCACCCGATGCCGCGCGTGACGACGAGCGTCTGAATGTCTCGTTGTTTGCCCCGACGGGCGGCAACATTACTGATCTGACCGTCGAGGGCACCCAGTTTGGTCTTGGCGCCGCTACGTGGCATGGAATCCCCTTCTATTCGGGCACCGTTGACCTGCATGCTGGCGAGACGACGACGATCACGTATACGCTGACCACGTCGGCCGAGGCGGGGGACAAGCCGCTTACGCTGCGTCAGACTCCTACATGCCAGGCGGCTCGCGACAGCGCGTCGGCGTAGGGTTTTTCTGGTAGCGCAGATAATCGAGTACCATTTTGGGGCGGACAGGCAATCTGTTCGCCCCTATTTTGTAAGGAGAGCGCATGAAGTACTTTGGCACCGACGGCTTTCGTGGTGAGGCCAACGTTGGGCTGACGGTAGAGCACGCTTATAAGATTGGCCGTTTTGTGGGCTGGTATTACGGCGCCAACCGCGAGCGCAAGGCACGCGTGATCGTGGGCAAGGACACGCGTCGCTCGAGTTATATGTTCGAGGCGGCGCTGGTGAGCGGCCTGGTCGCGAGCGGTGCGGACGCCTATATGCTGCACGTGATCCCCACGCCGGGCGTAGCGCATCAGACTGTGGAAGGCTGCTTCGATTGCGGCATCATGATCAGCGCGAGCCACAACCCGTTTTGCGATAACGGCATTAAGCTCGTCAACAGCGACGGCTTTAAGATGGACGAGGACGTGCTGGAGCTCATTGAGGACTACATCGATGGCAAGAGCGAGGTGCCGCTGGCAACGGGCAACCACATCGGCGCCACGGTGGACTACATGCAGGGTCGCAACCGCTACATTGCTTCGCTCATCGCCAGCGCGAACTTTTCGCTGCAGGGCGTCAAGATCGGCATCGATTGCGCCAACGGCTCGGCATCCTCGGTGGCCAAGCCGGTGTTCGACGCACTGGGCGCCGATGTGCGCGTGATCAATGCCGCGCCCGACGGCTTTAACATCAATGTCGACTGCGGCTCTACGCATATTGAGCGCCTGCAGCGCCACGTGGTGGAGCAGGGCCTGGATGTGGGCTTTGCCTACGACGGCGATGCCGACCGCTGCCTGGCCGTGGACGAGCGCGGCCGCGTGGTCGACGGCGACCAGATCTTGTACGTGTGCGGCGTGTACCTGAACAAGCACGGGCGTCTCTCGGGCGGTACCGTGGTACCGACGATCGCCAGCAACTTTGGCCTGATCAAGTCGTTGGAGCTTGCCGGACTGAGCGCCGTGACCAGCGGCGTGGGCGACCGTCACGTGTATGCCAAGATGCGCGAGGGCGGCTACAGCCTGGGTGGCGAGCAGACGGGCCATACGATCTTTGGCGATATCGAGCGCACGGGCGACGGCATTATGACCTCGCTGCGCGTGATGGAAGTGATTCGTGCCGAGCGCGAGACGCTCTCGCAGCTCACGGCTCCGTGCAAGCTGCTGCCACAGGCGCAGGTGGCCGTGCACGTGGCGGACAAGGACGCCGCGCTCGAGAACATGGGCGTGCAGAACGCCATCGCCGAGGCCGAGGCTGCGCTGGCAGGCGAGGGCCGCGTGCTCGTGCGCAAGAGTGGAACCGAGTCGGTCATCCGCGTGCTGGCCGAGGCGCCCGACCAAGCATCCGCCGATGCCGCCATGAAGCGCATCGCCGCCGCGCTGGAAGCTCTGTAAGGTAGTCATTGGGGACGTTCTTAAACAACTAGGTGGAAAGGGGGCGCTGCGGATTGGTTCCGCGGCGTCCCCTTTGCGTTGGCGTGTCGGTTATGCCTTACAGCTCGTACAGCGTGGTGAACTTGTCCTGCAGGTAGCTGCAGTAGTAGCGGGCGTCAAAGTCCATGCCGCACGCGCCCTTGATGAGCTCCGGTGCGTCCTTGGCACGGCCCCACTGCCAAATGTGCTCGCCCAGCCAGGCACGGACGGGCGCCAAATCGCCGCTCGCACAGGCACCGGTAAGGTCGACGCCGTCGCGGCACATGGCCGGCACAAACATAGCGTCGTAGGCGCTACCCAGCGCATACGTGGGGAAGTAGCCAAACGAGCCACCGCTCCAGTGCGTATCCTGCAGGCAGCCGTGCGTGTCGTCGGGAACGGGAATGCCCAGGTACTCATCCATAAAGCGATTCCAAAGCGCGGGGATGTCCTTGGCCGTGGCCTCGCCGGCAAACAGCATGCGCTCGATCTCGTAGCGCACCATAACGTGCAGCGGATAAGTGAGCTCGTCCGCCTCGGTGCGGATCAGCGACGGCCGTGCGATGTTCACGGCATGGTAGAGCGTATCCTCGTCCACACTGCCATAGACCTCGGGCGCGTGACGGCGCAGCACCTCGAGCAGCGGGCCCATAAAGGCGCGGCTGCGACCCACGGTGTTCTCGAAAAAGCGGCTCTGGCTCTCGTGGATGCCCATGGAAGTGCCGCCCTCCAGGCGGGTGCGCGCATAGGCAGGATTGACGCCCAGCTCGTACATGGCGTGTCCCGCCTCGTGGATGATGCTGTAGACGTTGGAGATGCAGTCGTCCTCGTAGATGTGCGTCGCGATGCGCGCGTCGCCCACGGCAAAGCCCTCGCTAAACGGGTGCTCGGTAAAGGCAAGCGTGGTGTCGTTCAGGTCCAGGCCGACGAGCTTCATAAGGTCGAAGCTCATGGCGCGCTGGGCGGCCTCGGGCACGCGGGCGTGCAAAAAGTCGGCAGCGGGCTGCTGGCCGCGCTCGCCGATGGCGTGCACGAGCGGCACGACCGTCGCCTTGACCTCATCGCAAAACGCATCGAAGCTCTTGGCGGAAAGGCCGCGCTCGTACTGGTCGAGCCAAACATCGTATGGGTCGCGCTTGGGGTCCATGAGCTCGGCCTGATGCTTAAGTTGGGCGACGATTCTATCCACATAGGGCTCAAAGCTCGCCCAGTCATTGGCCGTCTTGGCCTTGTGCCACACGGCGTCGGCCTCGCAGGTGAGCCTGGTCCAGGCCTCGGCCTCCTCGGTGGGAATGACGCTCGCTTCGCGCTGGTCGCGGCCGAGTACGCGGATCTCGTCGAGCAGCTGCGGGTCGTCGATCTTGCCGCCGGCGACGGTTTCGCGTGCCAGCGAGCGCACAAGTTCGACAGACTTTTCGCTGGTCAGGAGCTTATGATGCTCGCCGGCAAGGGTGCCCATGGCGTCGGCGCGCGCTGCGGCGCCGTTGGCGGGGGCAATGGTCGCGCCGTCAAACTCGGCAATCTTGAGCAGGTACTCGCGGGTCCACAGCTTGCCCTCGAGCTTGCGGAATTTTTTGACGGCCTTATCGACCTTCATGCTTTTGGGCGTCTTGCCCGCTGCGGGCTCGGCCTTCTTATCGTGCTTCTTTCCCATACCATATCCTTGATCTCGCGAACCGAGCGCCACGGATGGGCGCACGGCCAGTTTACATAGCTACCTGCCTTGTACCCAGCACGAACAAAACGGAACGCGGCGATATGCCCAAACAATGTGGTATCCTGTAGCCCAATGCGTTGACGGAGAGGGTTTTGCCCGCCGCGTCGCCGGCAAGAGAGGGAAGGTCATGGGCTGTAAGCCTTCCTGCGGTGGCAAGGGCCAAGCGTTCACTCCCGAGCAGCGACCTCAACGGGCACGCGGCCGGCGGCGGCGATGTCCCCAGTAGGGAAGCCGTGAGCCTCGCGACAAGGGGCAAAGAGTGGGCGCGGCGGGCCAGACATCCGCCGGGTCAAACAAGGTGGTACCGCGGAATTCAACCGTCCTTGGGCAATGCACATGCCCGAGGACGGTTTTTTGTTACCGAACCGGGCCGCGTTTTCGCAACGTCAGACGGCGGCAGCCGCCTCGGCAAGCGGGGAGCGCGAGAGACGAAAGGGAAGACATGAGTCTGATTGATGATCTGGTCAAACTCGAGGAAGAGGCCAAGGAGCTCGTCGCAGGCGCCGACGACGCCGCAAAGCTCGAGGCCGCGCGCGTTGAGCTGCTCGGCCGCAAGGGCCGCATCACCGGCCTGATGCGCATGATGGGCAAGCTCGCCCCCGAGGATCGTCCCGTGATGGGCAAGCGCGCCAACGAGATGCGCCAGCTGATCGAGGGCATGCTCGACGAGCGCACCACCGAGATGAAGGCCGCCGCCCTCAAGCACGCACTCGAGCACGAGGCCGTCGACATCACGCTACCGGGTATCCGTCCGCAGATCGGCCACCAGCACCTGATCAAGCAGATCATCGAGGAGGCCGAGGACATCTTCTGCGGCATCGGCTACACCGTCGAGTCTGGCCCCATGGTCGACACCTCCTATTACAACTTCACCGCGCTCAACGCCCCCATGGATCACCCGAGCCGCTCGGCCCGCGATACCTTCTATGTGGTCGACAACAACCCCGGCAGCGTCGCGCACCCCGAGGCTCACGCCCACGGCGAGTCCGACGTGCTGCTGCGCACCCAGACCTCGGGCGTGCAGATCCACACCATGGAGTCGCAGAAGCCGCCCATCTACATGATCTGCCCGGGCACCGTCTACCGTCCCGACACGGCCGACGCCTGCCACCTGCCGCAGTTCAACCAGATCGAGGGCCTGGTCGTCGACGAGGGCATCACCTTTGGCGATCTTAAGGGCACGCTCGACTACTTTGTTAAGTGCATGTTTGGCGAGGACCGCAAGACGCGTTACCGCCCGCACTTCTTCCCCTTCACCGAGCCGAGCTGCGAGGTAGACGTGAGCTGCCACGTGTGCGGCGGCAAGGGCTGCAACTTCTGCAAGCACAGCGGCTGGATCGAGATTCTGGGCTGCGGCATGGTCGACCCCAACGTCCTGATTAACTGCGGCATCGACCCCGAGAAGTACACCGGCTTCGCCTTTGGTATTGGCGCCGAGCGCGTCGCGGCCCTGCGCTACGACCTGCCCGACCTGCGCACGCTCATGACAGGCGATATGCGCTTCCTGAACCAATTTTAGGCTGCGGCTTGCCCAAGCACGGCACCTCGGCGCTCATTCGTCGCTTGCGTACCAAAGTACGCGGCGCTCCTCTTTCGGGCCGATCTGCCGCACTTGGACAACCCTCGCTTTGTAAGGAATGTTCACAAAGTTGAAGTTTCCACCTGCATCTCTTCGCAGGCTTTCAGTATGAAAGGAGAGCTAGATGCGTGTTTCTTACGACTGGCTCAAGACCATGATCGATATTCCGGAGGATCCCAAGACCCTTTCGGACGAATATATCCGTACCGGCACCGAGGTCGAGGCGATCGACACCGTGGGCGAGTCCTTCGACCACGTGGTGACCGCCAAGGTGCTCACCAAGACCCCGCACCCCGATAGCGACCATATGTATGTGTGCTCGGTCGACGTGGGCGACAAGAACCTCGACGCCGACGGCAACCCCGCTCCGCTGCAGATCGTCTGCGGCGCGCAGAACTTCGAGGCCGGCGACCACATCGTCACGGCCATGATTGGCGCTGTCCTGCCCGGCGACGTCAAGATCAAGAAGAGCAAGCTTCGCGGCGTCGTGTCCATGGGCATGAACTGCTCCGCGCGCGAGCTCGGCCTGGGCGGCGACCACTCCGGCATCATGATCCTGCCCGAGGATACGCCCTGCGGCATGCCGTTTGCCGAGTACGTGGGCTCGAGCGATACCGTGCTTGACTGCGAGATCACGCCCAACCGTCCCGATTGCCTGTCCATGATCGGCATGGCCCGCGAGACCGGCGCCATCTTCGAACGCGATTTCCACGTTGAGCTGCCTGCCATCAAGGCCGAGACCGGCCGCGCGACCGACGACGAGCTTTCGGTCGAGATTGCCGACGAGGGCCTGTGCGACCGCTACGTCGCCCGCATCGTGCGCAACGTGAAGGTCGGCCCCTCGCCCGACTGGATGGTCAAGCGCCTCAACGCCCTGGGCGTGCGCCCGCACAACAACATTGTCGATATCACCAACTACGTGATGATGCTCACCGGTCAGCCGCTGCACGCCTTTGACCTGGACACCTTTGCCGAGCGCGATGGCCGCCGTCGTGTGGTGGTCCGCGCCGCCCAGCAGGATGAGAAGTTCACGACGCTCGACGGCGAGGAGCGCACGCTCGACGCCGGCATGGGTCTCATCACCGACGGCGAGCGCCCCGTGGCGCTGGCCGGCGTTATGGGCGGCATGGATTCCGAGATCGAGGACGACACCGTCGATGTGATGGTCGAGAGTGCCTGCTTCAACGCCGGTCGCACCTCGCACACCAGCCGCGACCTGTCCCTGATCTCCGACGCCTCCATTCGCTTTGAGCGCCAGGTTGACGAGACCGGCTGCGTGGACGTCGCCAACGTTGCCTGCGCGCTCATCGAGGAGATCGCCGGCGGCGAGGTTGCTCCCGGCTATGTCGACGTTTTCCCTGCGCCCAAGACTATCGACAGCATCAAGCTGCGCCTGGCCCGCGTGCATGCCATCTGCGGTGCCGACATCGAGCCCGAGTTTATCGAGCGTTCGCTCACCCGCCTGGGCTGCACCGTCGAGCGCGACGGCGATGACTTCATGGTCACCCCGCCGAGCTTCCGTCCCGACCTGCCGCGCGAGATCGACCTGATCGAGGAGGTCCTGCGCCTGTGGGGCATGGGCCGTGTGACGGCGACCATCCCGGCTGCCAAGAACCACATCGGCGGCCTGACCCGCGAGCAGAAGCTCACCCGCAAGGTCGGCGAGATCCTGCGCGCCTGCGGCCTCAACGAGACCACGACTTTCGGCTTTGCCGCCCCGGGCGACCTGGAGAAGATCGGTATGTCCACCGAGGGTCGCGGTTGCCCCGTGGTGCTCATGAACCCGCTGGTAGCCGAGCAGACCGAGATGCGTCGTTCGCTGTTGCCGGGCCTGCTGCAGTCCGTGGCCTATAACGAGGCCCACGGCACGCCCAACGTGCACCTGTACGAGGTCGGCAGCCTGTTCCACGGTCGCGAGAACGCCAGCCTGCCCAAGGAGACCAAGTCCGTGGCGGGCGTGCTCTCGGGCCAGTGGAGCGAGCAGTCCTGGAACATGAAGTACCGCAAGCTGCGTTTCTTCTTTGGCAAGGGCATTGTCGAGGAGCTGCTCGCCCAGCTGCGCATCGAGAAGGTTCGCTTCCGTCCCGTCGAGGGCGAGGGCTACGCTTTCTTGCAGCCGGGTCGTGCGGCCGAGGTTCTGTCCGGCGGCACCGTACTGGGCTGGGTCGGCGAGATTCACCCCGAGGCGCGCGAGGCGATGGGCATCGATGAGGTCGTCGTTGCCTTTGAGCTCGATCTGGACAAGCTGATCAAGGGCGCCCGCAATCAGGAGAACTACCGCGAGTTCTCGCAGTACCCGGCTGTTGAGCACGACCTTGCTATCGTGGTCGACAATGCTGTGACCTGCGAGGATCTTGAGCGCCGCATTACCAGCGCCGGCGGCAAGCTGCTCGAGGGCGTGCGCCTGTTCGACGTCTACCGCGATCCCATCCGCATCGGAGCGGGCAAGAAGTCCATGGCCTTTGCGCTTACGTATCGCTCCGACGACCACACGCTCACCAGCGAAGAGGTCGAGAAGGCGCACCAGAAGATCGTCACCAAGGTATGCAAGGGCGTAAACGGCGAGGTCCGCGGATAGGGCTTGCGCTGGGGTATGGGTCAGCGGTGGTTGCCGCCGAGTCTTACGTGACCGCTATGCTCGATATAAGGCACCGTTGAGCCTTCATATATGACACGCGCATTACATAACGGCGTGCTGCTTTGTCGGCAGTGCGCCGTTTTGCTATGATAGCCCGCGGCGTGTTACGAATCTTACAATGCGTAACACTGACAAGGTGATTTAAGCGGCGTTGCAATTCTGTGCGCCGATAACCGGGAGGCGCCCATGCACATTCCAGATAATTATCTGTCCCCGCAGACGGATGCCGTCATGGCAGTGGCAATGGTGCCCGTTTGGGTCCACTGCATCAAAAAGGTGCGTGCCACGCTCGATCGCGAGCACATGGCTTTCCTGGGCATCTGCGCCGCATTTTCCTTCTTGCTCATGATGTTCAACGTGCCGCTGCCCGGCGGCACCACGGGTCACGCCGTCGGCGGCGCGCTCATCGCGCTGCTGCTGGGCCCGGAGGCCGCGGCCATTGCTGTCTCGGTCGCGCTGGCGCTACAGGCACTACTGTTTGGCGACGGCGGCATCCTGTCCTTTGGCGCCAACTGCTTTAACATGGCCTTCGTGCTGCCGTTTGCCGCTGCTATCGTGTTCCGTGCGCTCAACAGCCGTCTGCACGACAAGAGCTGGGGCACCTCGGTTTCGGCCATCGTAAGCGGCTGGGTCGGCCTGTGCCTGGCGGCCCTGTGCGCGGCAATCGAGTTTGGTATTCAGCCGATGCTCTTTACCAACGCTTCGGGCGCGCCGCTGTACTGCCCCTTCCCGTTGTCTATTGCCATTCCTGCCATGATGATCCCGCATATGCTGGTTGCCGGCGTGGTCGAGGGCGTGGCGACGGCTGCGATTTACGGTTTCATTAAGAAGACGGCGCCGAGCGTTATCGTCGGGCCCGAGGCCGTCGATGGCCAGCTTGCTGCCGAGGGCGCTGCTGCCAAGAAGACCTCGCTGGTCCCCACACTCATCCTGGTTGCCGTGCTTGTCGTGGCCACGCCGCTGGGCCTGCTGGCCACGGGTGACGCCTGGGGTGAGTGGGACGCCGAGGGCGCCGCGACCGCCGTTCAGGAGGCTGGTGACAACAGTCTGCAGACTTCGGTCGGCCTCGATACCCCGACCTTTGCCGACGCTCTGCCCACGGGCGATTATCTGCAGGCCTATTCCGAGGAGCAGGGTCTTGGCTTTGCCGGCCAGGCCGCGATGTATATTCTTTCGGGCGTGATTGGCGTGGCGGTGCTCACCATCGCATTCCGTCTGATTTCGCTGACGGTCAAGGAAAGCGGTGCTCATGGCAATAGCCAAGCTGCCTAGCTGGCTTGCGGCCGAGGAGCGATACGAGCCCGCGGGGGTTCGGCATCGAGTGATGCAAAAGAATGTCCTGCACCTGGCGAGCCTGCTTGAGCGGGTTCGCCTGGGTGGAGGCGCGCACGAGGGCGGGTCGATGGTCGACCGCGCCCTTTCTTGCGTTTCGGCTCCGGTGCGCCTGGTGGGGATGTTCGTTTGCGTCCTGTGCGTGTGTCTGACGCAGAGCCCGCTGTACCTCATGCTGATGGCGGCTATCGCACTGGTGCTCGTTGCCGTGCGCCCCGTACGCGGACTGCGGGCAACCTTTGTGCCGGCGCTTGGCGCTGCGGGGCTCGCGGTGGTTCTGGCGCTGCCCGCCTTGCTGCTGGACGCTTCTGCCGCGGGCGCCATGCTCAAGATTGCGCTCAAGACCTTCATTAATGTGTCGCTAGTGCTGGGCGTTTCGTGGACCCTCACGTGGAGCCGCATGTCGGCGTCGCTCAAAATGCTGCATCTACCCGACGAAGTTATCTTTACGTTTGATATGGCGCTCAAGCACATCGAGGTGCTGGGTTGCACGGCGCACAATCTGTGCGAATCGGTCATGCTGCGCAGCGTGGGTCGTGCGCCTGCGGGTTTTTCGCGCACCGACTCGCTGGCGGGTATCATGGGCATGACGTTTATCAAGGCGATGGAATGCAGCCGCGCGATGGACGAGGCTATGCTTTGCCGCGGCTTTGCCGGTGCGTATCCGGCGCCCGCGCGTGTCGGGTTTGGCTGGCGCGATGCGGTCTATGCGGCCGGCGTGGCGCTGCTGGCAGTGTTGTGCGCCGTGCTGTAGACGCTGCTGGTTTCGACTGGGGATGCAAATAGGGAAGGGCGACGTTTTGACGATCGATATGAATAGTGCGGCGGGCACGAACGGCGCGCGCGCCGAGGCCATGCCGCTCATCGAGCTGCGCGACGTGGTGTTCTCCTATGCGGGGCATACGGTTGTCGATGGTGTGTCGCTGCAGGTCGATCGTGGTGAACTCGTTGCCCTGCTCGGTCCCAACGGCTGCGGCAAGACGACGATCATGCGCCTTATCAACGGCCTTGAGCTCGCGGACGCAGGGGCATACCTGTTCGACGGGCATGTGATCGATGCGGCGTTTCTAAAGGATTCCGCGGCTGCTCAGCGTTTTCATCAGCGCGTGGGCTTTGTGTTCCAGAATGCCGATGCCCAGCTCTTTTGCGCTACGGTGGGCGAGGAAGTTGCTTTTGGTCCCGCGCAGATGGGGCTGCCGGCAGACGAGCTCGAGCGCCGCGTGCGCGATGCCATGGAACTGTTCCAGGTTACCGATCTGGTCGATGCCTCGCCTTATCAGCTTTCGGGCGGGCAAAAGAAGCGTGTTGCGCTGGCTGCCGTCGTGTCGATGAACCCCGATATCCTGGTGCTCGACGAGCCTACCAATGGACTTGACGAGGACTCTTGCGACATCGTGGTCAACTTCCTGCTGGCCTATGTTGCTGCCGGTAAGACGGTCTTGATGAGTACACATCATCAGGATTTGGTGCGACGCCTGGGTGCCCGCGCCATCTATATCGATCGATACCACCATGTGGTCGAGGCACCTTCGCCGTCGTATGGAACCGAAAGCGGTGCTACGGACTAGTTGCTGCGTAGAGCGTGCGTAGCCGCCCGCGCGGCTTTGCCGTGATGGTATAGTTATCCAGGTTTTTATGGGGGTGGCTATGCCAAGCTGGAACATTCATATCGCTCAGACGGAGCGTTTGCTGGAGCGCACCGGTGCGCTTGCCAATAGCGTGCGCGACCGCAATGCCTTTTTGTTTGGCTGCGTGGTTCCGGATATCTTCGTGGGCTATATGGTCCCTGGCATCGCCGATCCCATCCCGTACCGCATTACGCACTTTGCCAAGCCTGAGCCCATCCCTAAGCCTCGTGAGCATGAGTTCTGGGATACCTATGTGGCACCGTTGCTTAATAGTTCGCCCACCGGTGCGCCGGCCGCAGCGACCTCGATTATCGAGGAACGCGAGCGACTGAACCGCGTGCACTATCCCCAGCGTTACAAGGATGCCGAGCCGGTTGCCGGTCCCGGCACCTGTGAGTTCTCGCTTGCGTCCGAAGATGTGGCGCAGTCGCTGCTCGATTTAACACTGGGCGTCTGGTCGCATCTGGTGGCCGATACCGTATGGAATACGCGCGTGAATCAGTACCTGGAGGCGCACGGCGGCAAGCCATGTGAGGAGTTCCGCATTAAAAAGCAAGGCGACTTTGACTGGTTTGGCAAGACGCTCGGCATTGTTTCCATCCCGCGTGCGACCGATCGCCTGTATACCGCCGCGACGCGTTTTGGGCAGTATCCCATCCATAAAGAATATGTGCTCAAGACCATCGGCGTTATGCACGAGATTGTACGCGAAAACCCCGGCGAGCCCGATCATCCGCCGTATCGCCTGCTAACTGAGGAGTTCTTCGACTCAACGTTTACCGAGGTCATCGAGCTGACCGAGGCAGGCTTTGCGGCTCGCGTTGCTGCTTCTGACGTTCCGGCAGTCCCCCTGATCGCTAGCTGCTAGCCGGCCGGCTTTACGGAGAACAGTTCATCCCAATTGACCAACAGCTCCCGTCGCAGGCGTCTTCGGTGGTGCGCTCGGCATCGGAGAGGCTTGCGACTGAACGCAAATCGATGAGGCGGCATATGAAGAAGGTCTTAAAAAAGCCCGGAAGGCAATGCCTTCCGGGCCCTTTGCAATGCAAATCTGCTTGCAAGTGCGATTTAGCGCACCTGAGCGACGTAAGCGACGTTGGTCGAGGAGACCTTGTCCTCGAGCTGGACGCTCATGCGGGGATCGCCGGCGGTAGCGACGGTCAGGTCGCCGGCCTCGACGTAGCCGAGCTCCTTGGCGGTCTCGATCGCCTTGACGATCGTGCCGTTGACGGTGCCCTGGGTAATCTCGGCCTGGTGCGGGATAACGCCCCAGTACATGATCATCTGCTGGACGGCCCACTCGTGGCGGGAGAATGCGCAGATCGGCATGTTGGGACGGAAGTGCGAGATCAGGCGAGCGGTACGACCGGTGGTCGTCGGCACGGTGATGCACTTGGCGCCAACGGTGGTAGCCATGTTCACAGCGGACATACCCACAACGTTGTTGACGACGCGGGTGCCGTGAGCGTCAGCCGGAACCTCGAGCGGAGCGTGGGCCGGGAGGTACTTCTCGGTCTCGAGAGCGATGCTGGCCTGCATCTTAACGGCCTCGACCGGGTACTTACCGGCAGCGGACTCGCCGGACAGCATAACGGCGTCGGTGCCGTCGTAAATGGCGTTAGCAACGTCGGCAACCTCGGCGCGCGTCGGGCGCGGGTTCTGCTGCATGGAGTCGAGCATCTGCGTAGCGGTGATAACGGGCTTGTAGGCCGCGTTGCACTTGGCGATGATCTCCTTCTGGATGTGGGGAACGAGCTCGGGCTTGATCTCGATGCCCAGGTCGCCACGGGCGACCATGATGCCGTCGGAAGCCTCGAGGATCTCGTCGAAGTTCTCGACGCCCAGGGCGCACTCGATCTTCGGGAAGATCGTCACGTGCTCGCCGCCGTTCTCGCGGCAAAGCTCGCGGATGCCGCGGACGGACTCGCCGTCACGGATGAAGGAAGCGGCGATGTAGTCGATGTTCTCGGTCAGGCCAAAGAGGATGTCCTGACGATCGCGCTCGGTGATGGCGGGCAGCGAGATGTTGACGTTGGGCATGTTGACGCCCTTGCGCTCGCCGATCAGGCCGTCGTTCTTAACGACGCAGGTCATGTCCTGGCCGTCGACGGACTCGACCTCGAGGGCAACCAGGCCGTCATCGATCAGGATGAGGGAGCCCTTCTCGACCTCGGAGGGCAGAGCCAGGTAATCGAGGGAGATGTGCTCAGCGGTGCCGTGGAAATCCTCGGACGTGGGCTGAGCGGTGACGACGATCTTGTCGCCGGTCTTGACGGCAACCTTCTTGCCATCGACCAAAAGGCCGGTGCGGACCTCGGGGCCCTTGGTGTCGAGCAGGATGCCGACGGGCATGCCGAGCTCCTTGGAAATACGGCGGACGCGCTCGATGCGACCGTGGTGCTCGTCGTAGGAGCCGTGCGAGAAGTTAAAACGGGCGACGTTCATGCCCGCCTTGATCATCTCGCGGATGGTCTCGTCGCTATCGCAGGCGGGACCCATGGTGCATACAATCTTGGTGCGCTTGTACATTCAGACCTCCATCTGACATCGTCTTGCGCTGATAGATAAACCATAAGAAATAAAACTGAGATGATTATAACGAAATGCCGACCGAATACCCCAAAAAATCGACCGTATGCCGAATTAGAAGTTCATTTTTTGCGGAAAAACGGTATATGCAAAAACTTTACCAACCGTTCTAACCGCTGCTATCTGGGCGATATTTCAGTCTGACGATGCGCCGAAGAAAAAACGTTTTATCAATGTTGAGCATCACACTGTCTGCACCGTTGCGCCTGTGCCGTGTTTCCAGATGGAATGTTTTGGCTAGACGCGTCGCTTTGGGGTACCATAGCTCCACTATCAACTGCCGCTCAGCACGGCAGCCTTGATGAGCCCTTGCCCTTCTCCTGGGAATTATGATCGGGCATCAATCTGCTGAGTGGCCCGAATCCCAGGAGGGGACTCTATATGCAAAAGGAATACCTGTCCGCCGCGGCGGAGGTGCTCAGCGACCAAGGTGTCGATGAGAACCTCGGCCTGAGCAACGGCGAGGCGTCGGCGCGCCTTGCCAAGACAGGCCCTAACAAGCTCGAGGAAGCCGAGAAGACGCCGCTGTGGAAGCGTTTCTTTGAGCAGATGGCCGACCCTATGGTCATCATGCTGATCGTTGCCGCCGTCATCAGCGCGCTCACGGGCATGGTCAAGGGCGAGGCGGACTTTGCCGATGTCGCCATTATCATGTTCGTCGTTATCGTCAACTCGGTGCTGGGCGTGGTCCAGGAAGCCAAGAGCGAGGAGGCCCTCGAGGCCCTGCAGGAAATGAGCGCGGCGCAGTCCAAGGTGCTGCGCGACGGCAAGCTCGTGCATCTGCCGAGCGCCGAGCTCGTGCCCGGCGACGTCCTCATGCTCGAGGCGGGCGACTCCGTCCCGGCCGACTGCCGCGTCCTCGAGAGCGCCACGATGAAGATCGAAGAGGCCGCACTGACCGGCGAGTCCGTGCCGGTCGAGAAGCACGCCAACGTGATTGAGCTTGCCGCGGGCACCGACGACGTGCCGCTCGGCGACCGCAAGAACATGTGCTACATGGGCTCCACCGTGGTGTACGGCCGCGGTCGCGCCGTCGTGGTCGGTACCGGCATGAACACCGAGATGGGCAAGATCGCTGGCGCCCTGGCCGAGGCCAAGGAAGAGCTCACGCCGCTGCAGGTGAAGCTCGCCGAGCTCAGCCGTATTCTTACCATTATGGTTATCGTCATCTGCGTCGTGATCTTTGGCGTCGACATCATCCGTCACGGCGTGGGTAACGTCCTTACCGACCCGACTGCCCTGCTCGACGCCTTTATGGTCGCCGTCTCGCTCGCCGTCGCCGCCATCCCCGAGGGCCTGGTCGCCGTCGTGACCATCGTCCTTTCGCTCGGCGTGACCAAGATGGCCAAGCGCCAGGCGATTATCCGCAAGCTTTCTGCTGTCGAGACGCTCGGCTGCACGCAGACCATCTGCTCGGACAAGACCGGCACGCTCACCCAGAACAAGATGACCGTCGTCAAGCACGAACTTGCTGCGCCCAAGGAGAAGTTCTTGGCCGGCATGGCGCTGTGCTCCGATGCCCAGTGGGACGAGGAACTGGGCGAGGCCGTGGGCGAGCCGACCGAGTGCGCGCTCGTCAACGATGCCGGCAAGGCTGGTCTTACTGGCCTGACTGCCGAGCACCCGCGCGTGGGCGAGGCCCCGTTCGACTCGGGCCGTAAGATGATGTCCGTGGTCGTCGAGACCCTGGACGGCGAGTACGAGCAGTACACCAAGGGCGCGCCCGACGTGGTGATCGGCCTGTGCACCCATATCTACGAGGGCGATAAGGTCGTCCCCCTGACCGAGGAGCGTCGCGCCGAGCTCGTGGCAGCCAACAAGGCCATGGCCGACGAGGCCCTGCGCGTGCTGGCACTGGCGAGCCGTACCTACACCGAGGTTCCCGCCGACTGCAGCCCCGCTGCGCTCGAGCATGACATGGTCTTCTGCGGCCTGTCCGGCATGATTGACCCGGTCCGCCCCGAGGTGGCCGACGCTATCCGCGAGGCGCACGACGCCGGCATCCGCACTGTCATGATTACGGGCGACCACATCGACACCGCCGTGGCCATCGCCAAGCAGCTGGGCATCGTCGCCGATCGCAGCCAGGCCATCACCGGTGCCGACCTCGACCGCATGAGCGACGAGGAGCTCGACGCGCACATCGAGGACTACGGCGTGTACGCTCGCGTTCAGCCCGAGCACAAGACCCGCATCGTCGAGGCCTGGAAGTCGCGCGACCAGATCGTGGCCATGACGGGCGACGGCGTCAACGACGCCCCGTCCATCAAGCGCGCCGACATCGGCGTTGGCATGGGCATCACCGGTACCGATGTCACCAAGAACGTCGCCGACATGGTGCTTGCCGACGACAACTTCGCCACCATCATCGGTGCCTGCGAAGAGGGCCGTCGCATCTACGACAACATCCGCAAGGTCATCCAGTTCCTGCTTTCGGCCAACCTTGCCGAGGTCTTCTCGGTGTTTATCGCCACGCTCATCGGCTTTACCATCTTCCAGCCGGTGCAGCTGCTGTGGGTGAACCTGGTCACCGACTGCTTCCCCGCGCTCGCGCTGGGCATGGAGGATGCCGAGGGCGACATCATGAAGCGCAAGCCGCGCAACGCCAAGGACGGCGTCTTTGCCGGCAATATGGGTCTGGACTGCGTTGTCCAGGGCCTGATCATCACCGTGCTGGTGCTGGCGAGCTTCTTTGTGGGCGTGTACTTTGACATGGGCTACATCCACATCGCCGATATGATCGCCGGCAATGCCGACGAGGAAGGCGTGATGATGGCGTTCATCACGCTCAACATGGTCGAGATCTTCCACTGCTTCAATATGCGCAGCCGTCGTGCGTCGCTGTTTAGCATGAAGAAGCAGAACAAGTGGCTTTGGGCTTCGGCTGCGCTGGCGCTGGTGCTGACGGTTATCGTGACCGTGCAGCCGACGCTTGCCGAGATGTTCTTTGGCCCCGTGACGCTTGAGCTCAAGGGCGTTGTCGCCGCCCTGGGCCTTGCCTTCCTGATCATTCCGCTGATGGAGATCTACAAGGCGATCATGCGCGCGGTCGAGAAGGAGTAACGTTCCTGTCCGGGCCCGACCGCCTGCGGGGTTTCCACGGGCACGTCCTCGCCGCTTTGCGGCTGCGGGATGTGCCCTTAGGAAACCCCTCCCGGCGGGCGGGCCCTGCGGTGTCCTTGCTGCTTTTCTCCCGCGCGGATGAAAAAGGGCTGAGGGAAAGTGTGTGAGTCGGTGGGGCGGGTTGTCGACCGACAGTTTTTTTTGGGTTAAATAACAGCTCTG
>DBEWUK010000009.1:0-61159 GCA_048205395.1 Collinsella sp. | reverse complement strand
GCGGGGCCCGGAGCGCGATGTTGCTGCGCTCCGGGCCCCGCTGCTTTGTAAACCCATGACGGTTTGGCCACCGTTGTTTTAGTCAAACAGACTCGGCATGTCGTTTTCTTTCATGAGGGCACCGGCGGAGGGTAGGCTCTGTGCGGTGAACTTTTCGGCCGAGACGCCGGCGCCAAGAATCTCCTCGGTCGTGCCGACCGTGGTGACCGAGCGGCCCTTCTTTGCCGTGAAGGCCTGGACGCCCTGCGTGTTGGTGGTCGTCTTGGTCTTGAGCAACGACGTGTTGAAGTTCATCAGGCGATAGTCGCTCGAGACCAGTGCAATATCGCGATCTTCCTTGAGCACCTGGGCATACAGCAGTTTGCTGCCGCCGTAGATGGCGTTCTTAAGGCGCTTGCGGTTGGTCTTGGTAACGTATCCGGCAAGTGCGACGCGCACCACACGACCGTTCTCAAAGACAAACAGCACGTCGGCCTTGTAGTCCTCGGGGTCGATGACCCAGATCACACTCTCGTCGGGTTCCATCTCAAGATCGGTCGGCAGGTACGAGCCCAGCTGGGCCGACTTGGTGTCCTCAAACGCCGCAACCTTGCACTTGTACACCTGGCTCTTGTTGGTAAAGACCAGCAGCTCGTGGGTGTTGGAGGACGGGAACTCGATAAAGGGTTTGTCGCCGTCCTTGTACTTGAGCGTGGTCGCCTTCTTGAGCACGCGGTCCGTCATCTTCTTGAGGTAGCCATCACGCGAGAGCATGATGGTGACCGGGTACTCCTCGACCTCGGGCTCCAAGCTTACCTCGATAACCTCGTGGGGCTCGATCCTGCCTGTGCGACGCGGCATCACGTACTTCTTGTTGACCGCGGCCAGCTCGTTGCTGATGACCTTCTTGATGTTCTCCTCGCTGGAGAGAATCTCCTCCAGCTCGGCAATCTCGCCCTCAAGCTTGGCGATGTCCTTGGTGCGGTTGAGGATGTACTCCTCGTTGATGTTGCGAAGCTTGAGCTCGGCAACAAACTCGGCCTGGGTCTCGTCGATGTCGAAACCCTTCATAAGATTGGGCACGACCTCGGCTTCGAGCTTGGTGCCGCGGATGATGGCGATGGCCTTGTCGATGTCGAGCAGAATTGCCTCAAGGCCGTGCAGCAGGTGCAGGCGCTCGGATTTTTTGCCCAGGTCAAAGTTAATGCGGCGGCGCGTGGACTCAATACGCCATTTGACCCACTCGTGCAGAATCTGGCGCACGCCCATAACACGGGGATAGCCGTCGACGAGCACGTTGAAGTTGCACGAGAACGAATCCTGCAGCGTGGTCGAGCGATAGAGCTTGGCCATGAGCTTGTCGGGGTCGACACCGCGCTTAAGGTCGATGGCGATGCGCAGGCCCGAGAGGTCGGTCTCATCGCGGATGTCAGCGATTTCCTTGACCTTGCCCTCCTTGGAGAGCTTGACGATGCGCTCGATGATGACATCGGTCTTGGTGGTGTAGGGGATCTCGTAGACCTCGATGATGCGCTCTTCGGGAATCCAGCGCCAGCGGGAGCGAATCTGGAAGCTGCCCAGGCCGGTCTCGACGATCTTCTCCATCTCCTCGCGGCGGTAGATAATCTCGCCGCCGGTCGAGAAGTCGGGCATGGGCATATATTCGAGCAGGTCGCAGTCGGGATCCTTGAGGTAGTGCATCGTGGCAGTGCAGACTTCATTGAGGTTGAAACCGCAGATGTCAGAAGCCATGGCGACGCCGATGCCCTTGTTGGCCGAGACAAGGATGTTGGGGAACGTGGTGGGCAGCAGGCGCGGCTCCTTCATGGCACCGTCGTAGCTGTCGACGAAATCGACGGGGTCCTTGTCGATGTCCTTGAAGATCTCGGCACTGATGGGGGAGAGCTTGGCTTCGGTATAACGCGAAGCGGCGTAGCTCAGGTCGCCCGAATAGTACTTGCCAAAGTTGCCCTTCGACTCCACAAAGGGGGCGAGCAGCGCTTCGTTACCGGTGGCTAGACGCACCATTGTCTCGTAGATTGCGGCATCGCCGTGCGGGTTGAGCTTCATGGTCTGACCCACGATGTTAGCGCTCTTCTGGCGCTCGCCCTTGAGCAGACCCATCTTGTACATGGTGTAGAGCAGCTTGCGGTGCGAGGGCTTAAAGCCGTCGATCTCGGGGAACGCACGCGAGACGTTGACGCTCATGGCGTAGGGCATGTAGTTGACCTCGAGCGTCTGCGTGATCGGCTGGTCGGTGACCTCGGAGTGCAGGCCGATGACGTTCTCGGCGTTGACCTGCTTTTTCTTGGGCTGGTTCTTCGTCTTCTTCTTTGCCACGATTTCCTCTTGAACTTCTTATGGGCCGTCGTTATCGATTTGCTGCTATTGCAGGTCCAGCTGGTCCAGGTACTCCTTGCCGTGCTCGGAGATATGGCGCTTGCGGCCCGCCTCGTCGTTGCCCAGCAACAGGTTGAACATGGTCTCCATCTTGGTGACGTCCTCAGGCTCCACCTTGATCAGGCGGCGCGTCTCGGGGTTCATGGTGGTGAGCCACATCATGTCCGGGTCGTTCTCACCAAGACCCTTGGAGCGGTTGATGGAGCACTTTTGGTCGCCGATCTCTTTGAGGATGCCGTTCTTCTCGAGCTCGGTGTAGGCAAAGTAGGTCTTTTCTTTGCAGTTGATCTCGTAGAGCGGCGACTCGGCGATATACACGTAACCCTCGTCGATAAGCGTGGGCACCAGGCGATAGAGCATGGTGAGCACGAGCGTGCGGATGTGATAACCGTCGACGTCGGCATCCGTACAGATAATGACCTTATTCCAGTTGAGGTTGTCCAGGTCAAAGGCGCCAAGGTTCTTGATGCGCTTGTCCTTGATTTCCACGCCGCAGCCCAGCACGCGCATGAGGTCCATGATGATGTCGGACTTAAAGATGCGCGGATAGTCCTCCTTCAGGCAGTTGAGAATCTTGCCGCGGACGGGCATGACGCCCTGGAACTCGGCATCGCGCGAGGTGCGAATGGCGCCTGCTGCCGAGTCGCCCTCTACGATGTAGATTTCGCGGCGGCTCTTGTCCTTGGAGCGGCAGTCGATGAACTTCTGCACGCGGTTGGCCATGTCGGTCTTTTGCTGCAAGTTGGTCTTGATGCTCTGACGCGTCTTCTCGGCGTTCTCGCGCGAGCGCTTGTTGATGAGCACCTGCTCCATGATCTTGTTGGCGGCGTCCTTGTTCTCGATCAGGTAGGTCGAGAGGCGCTCCTTAAAGAAGGCAGTCATAGCCTGCTGGATAAAGCGGTTATTGATGGCCTTCTTGGTTTGGTTCTCGTAGGACGTTTGGGTGGAGAAGCAGTTGGTCACCAGCACCAGGCAGTCCTGGACGTCTTGCCACTTAATGCCGCTCTCGTTTTTGTTGTACTTGCCCTGTTGCTTGATGTAGGCATCGATGGCGCTGGTCAGAGCGCTACGAGCCGCCTTCTCGGGCGAGCCGCCGTTCTCGAGCCACGACGAGTTGTGGTAGTACTCCTGCATCATGAAGGTGCGCGAGAAGCACATGCACGCGGTGATCTTTACGTTGTAGTCGGGCAGGTCCTCGCGGTCGCGACCGCGACGGTCGGCCTCGATAAAGAAAGGCTCGGTAAGGTAATCGGTACCGACCTTCTCGAGTACGTAGTCCTCGATGCCCTTGGGATAGCAGAAGTCCTCTTCGGTAAACTCGCCATCGTCGCCCTCAATACGCAGGCGGAAGGTCACGTTGGCGTTGACCACGGCCTGGCGGCGCATGGTCTCGCGATACCAATCGTGGGGGATGCTGATGGAGGTAAAGACCTCAAGATCGGGGCGCCATTTGATGGTGGTGCCGGTACGGTCCTCGTCGCTGGGCTCGATCTCGAGTGCCTTCTTTTTGGCGCCGACGACCTTGCCCTTTTTAAAGTGCAGGGAATACTTGTTGCCGTCACGCCAGACGGTGACGTCCATGTACTCGGAGGCGTACTGGGTCGCGCAGGAGCCCAGGCCGTTGGTGCCGAGCGAGAAGTCGTAGTCGCCGCCCTGGTTGTTGTTGTATTTGCCGCCGGCGTAGAGCTCGCAGAAGACGAGCTCCCAGTTAAAGCGCTTCTCGGAAGGGTTCCAGTCGAGCGGGCAGCCACGGCCGTTGTCCTCTACCTGGATAGAGCCATCGCGAAAGGCGGTAAGGGTGATGAGCTTGCCGTAGCCCTGGCGCGCCTCGTCAACGGCGTTGGACAGGATCTCGAAGGCGGCATGCGCGCAGCCGTCGAGCCCGTCCGAGCCAAAGATGACGGCGGGGCGCAGGCGTACGCGCTCCTCGTCCTTGAGCTGACGAATACTGTCGTTACCATAGTTTGCGGTGTTTTTTGCCATGCTCGCTCTCTCGATGCTCCTTTGCTGCGTTTAAGTCATATAGATAGTCAAGGTAGCATAGCCCAGCCCTTGGGCGATTCCAACCAACATGAAATCCATCGAACAATCGTTCGGAATTTGGTGGAACAGCGTTTACTCGGACAATACCGAGTCGGTTTTGTCCGAGTAAGTTTGAAAGCGGTGGAATGCGTCCTGCTGCGTTTGCGGTTGGATGCGTTTGTCAAAAACGTGCCATGCGGATTGGTGGATTGAATCGAACATTGGGACAGGCGTCTCATTTTATGGGCCGAGGGCGTGCGTATATGAGTCTTTTTGGTCCATAGGGGATGCTGGGCGGTTGCTAGTTGGGCCACGGGTCACTTCGCCGGCGCCGTGTTTTGTCATACGCTCATAGTGGAAGCCGATGCCACGGGGACAACGAATGCCTCGGGCGACGGATGAGCTGCAAGCCGAAAGGAGCGGTGAGGATGATGAGGCCCATGACGAAGAAGCTGCTGTTAGGAATTCCCACCGTGACGCTTTCGGCCGTGCTGGTGTGTACGGTGGCAGGCTGCGGCGGTAGCGCTCCGAGCGGCTCGGCTGGCAGCTCGGGTAGCAGTGCTCCCGTAGAGAAGAAGGCCAAGGCCTATGAGTCGCAGACGGTCGAGGTGGCTGGTATAACCTATGAGTCGGTAGCCCACGGTACGTTCTATCGCGGCGACGCTAAGCTGCAGGACGGCTTTTACCTGCACGTCAAGATCACCAACAACAATGCAAAGAACAGGACGTTTAGCTCCTTTAACGTGCATGCTGCCCAGGGCGATCTTGAGGCAGGCGACCCGTTGTTTACTTCCGGCAAGGCGGCCGTGCTCGATTACGTTGCAAGCGAGGCTCCCGATGATCTGCACAAGGGAATTGACCTTTCCGAGAGGCCAGATATCGGCCCGGGCGAGACCGTTGAGTACGTGTATTTCTGGGCGCCCAAGACGGCGTACTACGGGCCCATCACTGTCGAGTTCGTAGACGCTTACGCCCCCGCCAAGAATCATGAGGCCATGCACTTTGACACCACGGACTGCGAGACCAAGGAGTTCAAGGCGGCCGGCGGTGTGGCCGATTCTGGTGACGCGGCCAATATGACCGGCATCGATTGCGCATCGTACAGTATCGAGGCCGCCGATGGGTATACGCTGGATTCGTCCAACGAAGAGCGCGAAAAGGCAGACTTCTTCCACGACGAGACTGGAGGACGCCTGCACATCAGCATCTTCCCGCGCTCGCCGGAGGAAGAGATTGCAAGCCTAGAGCAAGTCTACGAAGGCAAGGAGACAACAACCGACCAGGTCGAGTACAACGGCATAACGTGGCTGCGCTTTACCGGTCCCGACAACGGCCATACGCTGTTTGCGACGGCTCCCGCAACGGGTGAAACCGTCCGCGTGTCGATTGGCCGTAAGATCGATTGGGACGCCGCCGTGCCCATGATGGAGGCGCTAAAGCTCAAGTAGCGCTGTGATTCCCATGTCAGGCGACTCAGGGCTGGCTCCGAGTTATCGGGGCCAGCCCTTTTTGATGTTCGATGAGCCGAGTCGGCGTCTCTCACAAAAGTAACTAGGAGCTAGCGAGGCCTATCCGAATTGGCCTCATTGGCGGTGTCGATCTCGAACGCCGTGCGGCGGGCGCTGTAGGCGACAAGGCCGGCACCAGCTGCGGCGAGTGCTGCAGCGGCTGCCATGAGGGGAGCGTTGACATCGCCCGTGCCCGCAAGCGCGCCCGCTTTTCCGGAGCGCTTGTTATTGCCGTGATTCTTGCCGCTGTCAGATCCACTGCCGCCTCCGGAGCTGCTTCCGCCGGAGCCACCTCCACTCGTGCCGCTATCGCCGTCGACCGTCATCGGGGCGTCGTGAAGTCCTGTCGTATCCGCGCTGTCACATACACCGACCTGAACTTCTGAGCGCTCACATGCCGCGTCGGGAATGTGGAGTTCGTGCAGCACGGCGCCCAACGCGGAGTTTGCGCCCGGTCGAATCTCTTCGAGCGTTACGGGGTCGAGCGCCACCAGGTCACGCGCCTTTGCGTAGAGCGTGACGCGTTTGCCCACCTCGTCGCTCCAACTCTCCGGGATGGCGAAGCCCATGCGGAACTGTGCCGTGCAACCCGGTGCCAGCACGGCGTTGCCGTTGTCGGCTACCAGCGGGTGCGTGGCAAAGCGCTCGCCCAGCGTCTCGGCCGCGTACTTCACGTGCGCCATGTCGTTGGCCGATGCGTCCTCGGCAAGCTCCGGGTCGTAGATCGATGCCATGCGTGCGTTCGCGCCGAATCCGATGGATGCGCTGGAGAACGGTTGGTTGGAGCCCTCTCGGTACAGGTCGACTGTTCCTGCGGTCAGCAGCGTGTTGCCGTCGTTTCGCACCGTTACCGTAAACGACTCGCTTGCCGCTCCGGGCACCACCGCGCCCAGGTTGGCTACCGCGCCCAGTGGTGTGGCGCATGCCACCAAGGGCACTTCGATGCCGTGCAGCTCCGCCTTGCTCTGCTCGGCACTTACAATGTGCGTGGCGAGCGCCGAGAGCATGCTGCCCGACGTCAAAAACGTCGTTAACTGATCGACGGGGTGGTCGAGCTCACACATCACGAACGGTTCTGTGAACAGATCGCCTTCCAGGGTACTGGCCAAGGTACTGGCGAAGATACGGAAGTGCTTGCCCATCACTGCTACCGGGTTGCCTTCTTCGTCGTAGGTTTGTCCCACCTTGCCATCGGTGTTCTCTACATAGAGCACGCACCTGCCGTTGTTGCTTACGCTAAACGATGCCGGGCCACAGCCTGCGGCACCCACGGGCTGCGTTGCAAATGCCGATGCGCCTCGCGTCCAAGTAATATGTTGCAGTTGCTCGTTGACGGTTGCCAAAAAGCCCGAATGTTGTGGCCACGGCACCGCGTGGGGTACTGTGGCATCTGGCGACATAACGCCCCAGCCCGCAATGGACTGGCCGATCACGGCGTACGATGCGCAGCCACAACCGCCTGCGGTTTCGCATGCAACGGGCACCACCATTTTGCCGTTGACGTTCTCGGGTGCGCCCAACTCGATGCTCGACGGTGCCTGCGGAAAGCGGAGAACCTGACGGAACGTGAGGCTGTCGCCCGATACATCCGACCACAGGGTAAAACACTCCAGTGCGACCTCTGCCTCGGTGCCCAACGCCTTCTCGGCGGTGGCTCCGCGGCGATGGAGATAGGCGCCCGACAGACGTCCGTCGGCAAGCGTTTTGCCCACCGTGATGCGCGGACATTGCAGGCAATGGTAGCCGTCCTCCTGCAGGCGGCCGCGCGAGATGCTGCGCCACGACGTGTGCGATATCACGCGAACTCCGTCGTTGCTTATGCGCAGGCGCACAACGGACAGTATGCCGGCTGTGCTTGCCGTGTCGAACCGGGTTGCGTCGCCTTCGGGGCGCTCTCCCGAGACCAGCAATACGTAGGCGTCTTGGTTTCCTCTCCCGTCCGTATATTCCACCACGTCGAAGTCGTAATCGAATATGCCGTTGCGCTCCACGTCGCCCTCGCCAAACCCAAGGGAGAAGTCCACGGGCGTGGGAGCGGACCACGCTCCGTTTGCCTTCGTGTGTACCACCAGGCGCGAGCGGCCATCCTCGCCGTAACGCACCGAGGCGATGCGGAACAGGCACTCTACGCCGGCAATCATCGCTAGCTTCATGTGGGCTTCGCTGAGCACGCCGGTGAAGAGTACGTTGTCGCTCGAGGGCTTTATGCCGCCTCTCTCGTCCTCCGACACGCCGGCAGAATTGGCGTTCGGGTCAGCAACGGCGTTTGTTGCCTGACCGATGTAGGTGTACTCATACATCGGCGCGGCATTTTCGTCGTTTTCTATCAGTGCATGGACGAAATGCTCGATCTGTCCCGTGTCGTCGCTTTCTGCATCCGCCTCGAGCTCAATGCGCGTGACCGCTTGATTCCAATCGCGCGCGGCAGACGCGACGTTTACGGCAGTGGCCTTAACCTCGGCGCGTGCGAGCAGCTCGGCGTTGGTGACGATGGTGGCCGATGCGATAAATTGCGGCACGCCGCCCGCCTCAATGTTGCCGGCCGAGCCGAAGCAGGCATCCAGCGTATAAGGCGCATCTCCACCCAATGCAAGCTCAGAGCGCTGGAGCACATACTGGTCGCCATTGTTTACCGACATATTCCACGAATCGATGAGTGTGGGCCACGACCCCGACCAAGCCTTGGTGGTCCACTTGAACATTACGAACTGGAGTATCACGTCGACATCGACGTCTGCACCTACACGCAGTCGCGGAAGCTGGTGTCCATCTGCCTTCTCGTACCCAATGAACAGCGTGAGGGATGCGGCGCCGCGCACGGCAGACGAAGCGACGCCTGCAACGCCGGCGCCAAAGGTGACGGCAAGCCCGATCTGGATGGTGAACGAGCCCGACGTGTTTGAATAGTCGAGCGAAATGTTCTTGAAAAACGCCGCGCCGCTGCCGTGCGTGTGGGCACCCACGGCGAGCGCCAGCTTCGCCAGCACCCAGGGGTTGACGTTTAGGAAAAACGGCACCGGTCCTAGGGTAAACTGCTCGGTCCAATTGAGGTCGGTTCTTACCTGGAAGAGGGCCTTAATATTGCCGTATGCGGGGTCGTTGTTGTTACCCCAGGTTTTGCCCACCCAATCGTAGGCGAGCGAGCCGTACAGCTGTGTGGCGATATCCATCGTGAACAGCGGCGTGCAATGGTGACGAAGGAGCTTGGTGTTTCTTGGATCGGTGCCCGAACCGGCACTCATGCTTTTGTACTGATTCCACTTCCCCTCCATCTCGTCGAGGTAGCGGTTTGCCTGCTTGGCGCCCGACTCGCGCGGCGATTTCTTCCAGTACTCTGGATCCGGATTGCCTGAATCGTTCATGTAGCCGACCGGTTTGTATCCTCCGCCAAACAGCACGTATCCGGCAAACGAGAAATCGAAGAGGATCGGAAATGTGGGCATCCAACACGTGAACTTATTGCCGCCGATGCCGGGAAACGCCGCGGGGAAATCAAACGGAGTGATCTCTTGGTCCATGGTGGTGGGAATGATAGTGGTCGAGCCCGATTCCGCCTTTGCGGCCGGCGCGGTGACAACGGCCATGGGGGAGGAGAGCGTGTAGGTTTTACCCTGATAGTCGAGGACGAAGCGCAGCCTGCACCCTTCTTCCAGAAGGTTTGACGCTGCATCGAGGAACTTGTCTTCGAGTGTGAACATTGCCAGATTATCCGCGCCCGATGCGCTGGCCTTGACTTGGCCAATCTGCGTGACGCTTTCGGGTGAGCTGCCCGCGGCAGGCGTCACTTTGTTGATGTGCAGCGTTGCCTGTCCACCCTGTGGCAGATGGGCCTGTACGGTAAAGGCATGCGTATCGGGCTGCGCATTTGCTGCATCGTCTTTGGGCATCGCCATGAATGTGGCGTCGGCGTACTGGATGTCCCACTCATCAAACGTGAGCTGGCGAAAGTACGGCTGACCGTCGGAGAGTGGACACGTGGGAGCGGTAATGGCGGTGCCGCCCTGAATGCGAGCGAGGGGAATCTCGACATCGCGGTAGCCTGGCATGCTGATGGAGATGCCGCCGTTAAAGTCGTACGCGTCGAGAAGCGTTGCCTCGTCCACGTAGCCTTCCGAAAGCGGTGCGACCTCAAAGATGGCCGTGCCTTCGTCATCGGTAGTGGCGGTGAGCTGCTTGCCTGCGGCATAGCGCGATGTGAGCGTGACCTGGGCGCCCGTGATGGGCGTATTCTTGTTGGCGACGTCGACCACGACCACACCAAACATGGTGCGCGAGAGAACGAGCACCCTGAAGGGGTCTTTTTCGTCGGCATGGGCTTCGGTGGGCGTGAACGGCAATATGAAGGCGTTTGCGCTTCCCGGCACGCGAGGCAGCATGATGCCTGCCAACGAGGATGCTCCGGCAACAAGTAACGAACGGCGATCAAGCATCTTTGGCTCCCATCCCGCAGGTATCGGTGGAAATAATCCAATTTTGCGAGAAGGTGCCCCGTGGCGGTAGTGCCGTTCAAGGGTCAAAATGTCCAAATTGATTGAGCGAAGCGCCGGGTTCCGGAACGCGTTCGATGCGCTTGGCAGCCCGGTTGCTAACGCAACATATGCGCGACCAGCTCGGCGCGTGTGCCGATGCCAAGCTTTGCGTATACGCCGGATAGGCGGTTTTTGACGGTGCCCGGCGATACTCCCATGTGGCGTGCGATTTCGGCGTTGGTCCACCCGCGACAGGCGAGCATGGCCATGGTGAATTCCGTGGTCGTTAGATCGTCGGCCACGTCCTCGCCCGAATCGGGGTTGTGGATGCGCCGCCAGCCGTAGCTGAATCGATACGTAATCTCGATGATGCGTGCGAAATCGTCAGGGTATTGCGATTTTAGGCATGCCTCGATGAGTCCCTGCAAAAGGCCGTGGTGCTCGCCAATGAGCTCGATAAGGCCGTCGGGGCGCGCAATGTTCCAAGCGGCTCCGAAGTGCGTTTTTGCGGCGTCGATGTTCTTGAGGCTCATACATGCCATGGAAGCTGCCAGGTGCAGGAACAGTTCCGAGATGGGATAGCTTCCCTGTTTCATGATCAGGGCATTTTCCGCCATGCCCAGGCTGCGGCCATATTCGCCGCGCAGATACAGGGCATGCGCCATCACGTAGCTGGCGAACAGGCGCAGGCCTTCGGGCAGATGCGCCGCAAGCGGATAAAACTCTTCGGCGGAATACGGGGAGGGCAAGTGCAGCAGGACGCTCGCGGCCGAGGCGAACAGGATGTGCGTGGCGTGGATGGCGGGCGATTCCTTGTCGGCTGGCGTATCGAGGATGCCCGCAAGGCAACGGCGAGCATCGGCGATACGGTTGAGTGACAGACTGGCGTATCCGCAGATAAGGCGTGCGGAATAGCGCAGTGCGGGGTCGGTGGCGTCAAGATAGGGGCGTGCTGCCTCGGCGGCGAGCGTGGCCTGTCCGCGAAAGTACAGCGCTTCTGCCGTGGCAATGGCGCGCGAATCGGGGTCGGAAATGCCTGCAACCGCAGCGTCAATCTGCCCCGGCACAAAGGCAGTGCACATCAACGGCATGGGAATGCGCGGGTAGCCATCGCAGTCCATCTTCCATCTCCCATCAGGTGGCAACAATGCAGCAATTGTACTCCTGTTGCTCGGGACTGGAATTTGTGGGTATCGCCTACGATTATGCCGAACGTATAAAGGAAGACTAGCGGCTCTCTTGAACCCGAGGTCGAAGAGGGCGTTGTGCAAGGCATATGGGGCCGAGCGGAAGTGTATCAAAAGAGCGTTACTTGACGTCTCATGCATAATGCCAACCGCCCCGCGACATCACGTTCGCAGCGCGCAGGGGCCGGAGAATCTTCACGATGAGAGTTGACGTCTAATACCTTGCATCGTATAGTGTGTATAGCATAGTATATGACGAGAGGAGGTGTGCGGATGGAGGCACAGATGAAGCGCGGCTTCCTGGAGGCCTGCGTGCTCGCGGCCGTCTCCGGCGAGGAGTCCTACGGCTACCAGATCGTGAAGGACGTACCGGCGAGCATGGGGCTCACGGAGTCGACGCTCTATCCGCTGCTCAAGCGCCTGGAGAAGGCCGGGTGCATCACGGCGCGCTCCGCCGAGCACAACGGGCGGCTGCGCCGGTACTACCGCATCACGGATGACGGGCGAGCGCGCATCGAGGAGTTCCTGGCCGAGTGGCCGTCCGTACGGGAGATTTACGCATACGTTGAGGGGGCGCACCATGACGCGCGATGAGTTCTTGGGCCGGTTGGGCGAGCTGCTCGCCTGCCTGCCGGCCGAGCAGGTGGAGGAGACCAAAGCGTTCTATGCGGAGGCCATCGCCGACCGCATGGAGGACGGTATGAGCGAGGAGGAGGCCGTGGCCGCCATGGGCGCCCCCGGCGAGGTTGCCGAGGCCACGCTCGACGACCTGCCCGCCGTGCCGCGCGCGATCGCGAGGACGCGCCGGCGCGGCACTCGGGGGCGTGGGCGTAGTTGAGCTCCTGCTTGCCGTAAGCGGCGTCGCCATCGGCCACTTCCCGTACGCCCTCGTCTCGGCGGGCGTGGGGCTCGGCCTCGTCGGCGTGGCGCTCTTCGTTGGTGCTGGCGCTTGGGCCGCCTCAAAACAAATTGCGCGCCTCTCGGCGCTCTGGGCGAGGAAGGCCGCCTCGCCCTTCTGGAAGGGTAAGGGCGAGAAGGGCGGCGCTGCCGCGCATCTCGCGGCGTAGAAAGGAGTGAGTACCATGACCAGCGCGAAGAAGATCTACCTCGCCGTGGCGGGCGGGCTCGTTGCCGCGGGTGTTGTCCTCGCAGGCATTGGCTTTATCGCTTCGGGTTTCGACCCGGCCGTGTTCACAACCCAAATCGACACGCGAGACAGCGCCATCGTGCTCGGCGGCGTCGAGGTGGACGAATACGAGAGTATCCCGTTCATCAGCCAGCTCGCCAATCTGGGCGAGATCGACACCTCCGACGTCGCGGATCCCGCCGCGCCCTAGGCGCAGCGAGCCCGGGCGCTCTGCCCGCCAAGCTGCGTAAGCCGGCGAAACCCGAACCTCAACCTCTACGCAATTGGCCCTAAGCCTGCGCCGATTCGCTCTCAGCGCCGCGTGGGGGGGCGTGACGCATGCCCAAAAAAGTACGAGGAGAAAGGAACGCGCCGCCCACAGCCACGCCCTTCCGCCTTCACGGGGCCACGCAGGACCGGAAGCGACTGGGCCGTGCGGTGGGGCTGTGCTTGGATTGGCTACACTGATATGGACAGATCCGTGAGGGGCGCGAGAGACGGGACTCCGGGGAGATCTTCGAGGAGGAGTGTCTCGACTGGAAGCGCGGGTTCAGTGGAGCATGAACCTAATCTCTGTCTCTCTTGCTTTTTTGATTTGGTGAGAAGCCGGCATTTGGGGGCATTTTGGATAGCGAACAGTTCAAACAAGAAGCTGGGAAAATAGAACAAAGCCTGAGTGCCTTGAGAGTCGCCGAGCGCAATGCAGTGATTCCCTTCATGAACGGCGACTTTACCCAATGGGATCTATATCTGGCATCCTCCTCTGAGTATGCGATGAGACTGATAGACGGATGCATCTCCATGCTCGAGTCGAGGAATCTTGTTTGCGTCGCCCAGCTTCTCCGCGCACAGGTTGGAGTCTGCCTGCGGACATTCGCGTTATTCGCCGCGAAAGACCAGGATGACTTTCTCAAGCAGGTGTTTCAAGGTGTGCCTGTGAACAAGCTGAAAGATTTCTCGGGTGAGAAGATGTCCGATGGAAGACTTCAAGACTTACTCGAGAAGTTCGATCCAAAGGTAAAAGATGTATACAAGGTGACGTCTGGATTCGTCCACTTCTCCACTGATATTCTGCCGAGCATGGGTGTGCCTGGGGAGGGCTATGAGGTCGAGTTTAATTTTGGAGCCGAGCCCAACGAGAGAAACAATGCGCCTCTCGTGGAATGCGGCAAGGCGTTCTGCCACTATGTCGACCTGCATCTCCAGATGCTCCATAAGGTGATTGCTTCGGATGAATGGTATGCCGATCGATTCCGTATCGATTCCGATGGTCCTGCAGACGAGGCCTCGAAAAGCGAGAAGGTGTAGGTCGAACGCATTGACGCCGCCTTGACAGTATCCCG
Organism: Collinsella sp.; assembly: GCA_048205395.1. Lineage (GTDB taxonomy): Bacteria > Actinomycetota > Coriobacteriia > Coriobacteriales > Coriobacteriaceae > Collinsella. The sequence continues at coordinate 47,125 of DBEWUK010000009.1, read as the reverse complement.
ATATGATAACGAATGGGAGGTTCCCTGCGAAATGTGCGCCTTTGTATATTCTCGCTAGGAAGCCCCCGACCGATAAGGCATCGTTGAGTTCAATTTGAGTTCAGCTCGGGTGCCTGAAAATCGCCCAACTCTGATAAAAGGGGAGACGACGGTACACCACGTAGACGAGAGGCTATGGAAGTGCACGATTTGATTATATTGGCGCGCTAAACCGTCCCCGCTGCCCAACTTGAACTCCGCTCACGCGTGCATGGGGCTGCGAGAGGTAACGGCCTGCGGCCTCCTTTGTGTGCTCGATGATATCTTCGAGCATGCCGGGCATGGCGGAGACATTCGCTGCAATCCAGCCGTGTTCAAGCGCCGTTTCGGATAGGAGCGAGAGTGGGCCGTCTTGCCCGTTCCCCTTAAACCCGTAAAGATGGTTGACAGTTTGGGGTCTCCCGGGTCTTTAGCTTTTACCGCGCTCGGTGCCTCATGGAAACTGTTGGACTTTAATCAGACAGACCCAGCATGTCGTTTTCCTCCATGAGGACATCGGCTAAAACCGCAACACCTATGCTTGTTTAAGCAAACCTCCTGATAGTCGTGGAGCTGCTGTAGCCCGACATGCAGGACGTCGTTCGGCTTAAACACCGGATGCCGCATCCGCAAAACGAGTTGCGTTGCACCCAGTCCCAAAAGGCTGCCAAGTACCATGGCGCGAGCGTTGGGGTAGCCATCATTCAGCGTGGATACATCCGGATGCGCATAGATCCAGACGATTCCAACGTTCTCGTATTTCCCGTGCGGGTAATCGAAGAGGGCAAGCGACACCATGCGGTTGCCGCCGACGGTCACGACTCTGTCGGGGTTTTCTGCCGTAAGCTTCCTCTGCGCATCCTGAATCCCCGCCAGGACTTCGTCCTCGGCATAGATGCGAACTGCCCCCCATTTCTCATGTCCAAGTTTTGGGAGGCGTTTCGCAATGCCGAGTGGGACCCCTGGACAGTCGGATCACGTGGTGGCCCCCTTTGAGAGGGTCACGAGCATCACGGTCCCGTTCTCGGAACTTGTTTCGACCTCTACCGTGCCACCGTGAAGCGCTGCAATCTCCCAAACGAGCGCAAGTCCGAGTCCTGCGCCGCCGTATGCCCTGCTGCGGGATTTGTCTAGGCGAAAGAACGGTTGGAAGATGCTCTCACGGTACTGCTTGGGTATTCCCGGGCCCTCATCTTTGACTCGCAGGAGCACATGGCTGTCGCTGTCGCTGATGGAGACGTTGACAGTCGAGCCGGAGCGGCTGTAACGGATGGCGTTTTCGACCAGATTAAACACCAGCCGATAGATGAGCGTATCACTTCCGATTGCCAAAGCGTCTCCGGCGCAATCGAGGGTTACGTCCTTATTTTCGGCAAGTGGCGCAAGGTCGGTGAGGACCTCCTCGGACAAGGGACCGAGTTCAACATCGTCCTCGCAAGGAACGCTGCGGAGCTCACTCATCTCGAGCAACACCTTGGTCATCCGCGACATGCGCTCGGTTTGTTCTTGTAGCAGGCCGAGCAGCTCGGCTGTTTCGGGTTGCAGACCGGAGCGCTCGGAGATGAATAGTTCAATCTGTGCTTGCATGAGGGCGAGCGGGGTGCGCAGCTCGTGTGCGGCGTTGCCGGTAAACTGACGCTGCGCAGAGAACCCTTCGCCAAGACGGGCGATCATGTCGTTGAAAGAGGCGCTGCATCGCTGTAGCTCGGTGGGCACATCTTCACTGAGTCTGATTTCGCTTAGGTTGTCAGGCTGCACACGCTCAACCTGGGCTGCAAAAGCCCGTAGCGGTTTGAGTGCACGGCCGCTCGCAAAGTATGCTAGCGCGCCGCCAAGGAGTGTGACTCCAGCCGTGATGTACCAGGTTGTCGTGCCAAAAGACTCCTGTGCGTCGTTTACGACGATCGTGACCTTGTCATCGGGGGTCGCTTTCGTTGGGTCGAACGCCTGGGGCGAATCTTCGCCGGTCGCGTTAAAGGCCGAGATGTTACTGCCGATGGCATCCATGTAGCGCATGCCCGTATAGCCGACCAGGCAGTTCGTCAGCACGCATGCCGCACACGTGAGCAGTGCCGTCATAATCGTTATGCGCCATTGCAGGGAAAGCCTTTTCATTCGCTATCCTCCATAACGTAGCCCTCTCCAATCCGATTGCGAATCGGGTCGTATCCCAAAGCGCTGCGTAGCTTTTTGCGGAGTGACGAGATGTGAACGCGGGTTGCGTTGCTAAAGCTGTTCACGCTGCTATCCCAAACGTGCTCGATAAGCTCCTCTTGACTTACCGGACGCCCCTGATTAAGCATCAGGTATTCCAAGATTCCCGTTTCCTTGCGCGTAAGAGATAAAGCCTCGCTGTCCACGGAAGCGATGCGCGCCTTGGTGTCAAAGCGGAGCTTTCCGCAGGTTAAGACTATGTCGCTTTGTGTAAAGCGTCTGAGGGTAAGGCTGCGAATCCTTGCCGCAAGCTCGTCCAGATGAAACGGCTTGGTGAGGTAATCGTTGGCGCCGGCATCGAGTCCGGCGACTTTGTCGGATACTTCGCCACGTGCGGACAGAATCAGTACCTTAGTCTCGCAGTCAGTTTTCCTAAGTTCCCTGAGTACGGTCATGCCGTCGATGCGGGGAAGGTTGAGGTCGAGTACCACGAGGTCGAAGGCCTCGACGTCCAGTAGGTCGAGCGCCTCCTGTCCGTCGTGACAGCAGTCGACGCTGTACGCCAAGTTTCGCAAACTGCGCGCGATTGCATCGCACAGTGCTCGCTCGTCTTCGACGATCAAAATACGCATAACAGTCTCCTTGCACATTCCAAATCGCGCTTAACACGGATTTTATAGCCGATATGGTCCAATGGTCGCGTAACGAAAGGAGTGGTCAGGTTGTTCAAAGCGGTAAAACCCGTGGTACAGGTCGTTTTGTTGATCGTCGGAATTGCCATGGTGTGCTTTGGCGTTATGCGTGGCGAGGCGGATGCCGTGCTGGCCAAAGCGATTAGGCTGTGCTTGGAGTGTATCGGAATTGGATAAAAGAGAAAACACTGCGTCGCATGTTTTGGCTCGATTTCGCGGATTCATTCAGGCGGCGGCGACGCTCGTCACCAACATTCACCTGCCAAACTTTGCCAAAGGCGGCATCTATCAGGGCGCGGGGAAAACAGTCTGCGTACCTGGACTTAATTGCTATTCGTGCCCCGCGGCATCGGGTGCGTGCCCCATCGGGTCGTTCCAGTCGGTGGTAGGTTCATCCAAGTTCAACTTTTCTTACTACGTCACCGGTACGCTCATTTTGCTCGGCGTGCTGCTGGGACGCTTTGTATGCGGCTTTCTGTGCCCGATTGGCTGGCTTCAGGAGCTGCTTCATAAGATTCCCGGCAAAAAGTTCTCCACGAGAAAGCTCAAGCCGCTCACGTACATCAAGTACGTCGTGCTGCTGTTTGCCGTGGTGCTGCTGCCCGTCTTGGTGGTTAACGACGTGGGCATGGGCGACCCGTTCTTTTGCAAGTACATCTGTCCACAGGGTGTGCTCGAGGGCGCCATTCCGCTGGCCATTGCCAATGCCGGCATTCGATCTGCGTTGGGACATCTCTTTACTTGGAAACTTGCCGTTCTCATTGCCGTGGTAGTACTGAGCGTTTTGTTCTACCGCCCCTTCTGCAAATGGATTTGTCCACTCGGCGCATTCTATGCGCTCATGAATAAGGTATCCCTACTGGGGATCCGGGTCGATGCATGCAAATGTGTCTCGTGCGGCAAGTGCTCAAAGGTTTGTCAGATGGACGTTGATGTGGTCCGCGCGCCCAATCATGCCGAATGCATCCGGTGCGGAAAGTGCATCGGGGCCTGTCCTGTCGATGCCATCAGCTATCGCTATGGCCTGGATGTGTCGGCGGATAAGCTTCCCTTGACCGCCGATAAAAAGTAAACAAGCTTCGACAAAACGGAGGAATGATCATGAAGCTTTCTAAGATTGCGGCCCTGTTTATGGTGCCGGTATTGGCCTTGTGCCTTGTGGCATGTTCGGCGCCCGGTGGCAATGCGAGCGAATCTGCGAGCTCCGATCCTAAGATCGCAGAACTCACTGCGCAGAAGCCGACCAATGCCGACGAGGCTGCCAAGCTGTATGCGAAGCTCATGCAGAAGGAGAACGAGATCTTTTCGAGTGATAACGCGCTGTGGGAAAAGGTATTCAATGCGGCAAATAAAGACTCGACAATGATTGAGGACGGCAGCAATTACGGCGATTTCCTGCTCAAGACCATCGACGGCGCCAAGGATAAGTTTACGGCGGATGAGCTCAAGACGCTCAAGGCCGGTGCACAGCAGATCAAGGAGATCGAGGACAAGCTCGAGAGCTTGGAGAAGGAGTTCCCCGGCTGTGGAAGCACGCCGAGCGCAGGCGAGAGCGTCGACGCTTCGACCGCTGGCATGACGGCTGGTGCCAATGCTTCGAGCGAGGCGACGAAGTTCCCCAGCTTTACGGGCAAGGACCTGGATGGCAACGACGTGAGCAGCGACGAGCTGTTCTCTAAAAACAAGGTCACCGTCATGAACTTCTGGTTCACCACTTGCAAGCCGTGCGTGGGTGAGTTGGGCGACCTTGAGGACCTGAATAAGGAGCTTGCCAAGAAGGGCGGCCAGGTCGTGGGCGTCAATTCCTTTACGCTCGATGGCAACAAGGGCGAGATTGCAGATGCTAAGGACGTGCTGAGCAAGAAGGGCGTGACATATAAGAACATCTGGTTCAAGTCGGATAGCGAGGCCGGTAAGTTTACGTCAAATTTGTTCTCGTTCCCGACAACGTATGTCATCGATCAGAATGGCAACATCGTAGGGGAGCCCATCGTGGGCGCCATCAGCTCCGCCGAGCAGCGCGCAGCGCTCGACAAGCTTATCGACCAGGCGATTGCGAATAGCGAGCAGTAGAAAACGCGTAAAGCATGGCGAGGATCGCGCGCCGCTGTGCGGAGTAGTCCGCTGCCTTTCAAGATAATCTCCACCATATAGAGGCCCCACTTGGGGCCTCTTTTTTGGGCGCCGTCCCGTTCGTTTTTGGCGCAGTTCCCTACATTCCTCACTGGTGTCGGTGAAAAATGGGGATAGAGTAGGACAAACGCGTCGAATACGAACGGCGGGGGAGAGTGGGCAGGGTGCCTGCGCAGGAGAGGTTGCCGTCCATGTTGGAGCTCAAAGGTATTTGCAAAAGGTACGTTACGCAGTCGTTTACGCAGGTGGCGCTCGACAGCGTAAGCCTGGCTTTTCGCGACAACGAGTTCGTGGCCATTCTGGGTCCCTCGGGCTCGGGTAAAACTACGATGCTCAACGTTATCGGTGGACTCGACCACTTTGACTCGGGCGACCTGCTGATCGACGGTATTTCGACTAAGGACTTTCACGACCGCGATTGGGACGCCTATCGTAACAACCGCATCGGCTTTGTGTTCCAGAGCTATAACCTCATTCTGCATCAGACCATTTTGGAAAACGTGGAGCTGGCGCTCACGCTCACGGGCGTGGGGCATGCCGAGCGCCGCCAACGTGCGCGCGAGGCGTTGGAGAAAGTCGGCCTGGGCGAGCACGTTAACAAGCGCCCGAGCCAGCTTTCGGGCGGGCAGATGCAGCGCGTGGCCATCGCCCGTGCTCTGATCAATGATCCCGAGATTGTGCTGGCCGACGAGCCGACCGGCGCTTTGGATTCAACGACATCCGTACAGGTTATGGATTTGCTCAAAGACGTTGCGCGCGACCGCCTGGTTATCATGGTCACGCACAATCCCGAGCTGGCGTATCGGTACGCCACGCGTATCGTCAATCTGGCGGACGGCAAGATCACCGACGATTCCGACCCCTTTGATGCTGCCAAGGCCGCGCGTCGCGAGGCAAAGCCTACGCGCAAAACCTCGATGAGCTTTGTGACGGCGCTGGGGCTTTCTGCCCGAAACCTCATGACCAAGAAGGGCCGCACGGCCATGACTGCCTTTGCGGGCTCGATTGGCATTATCGGTATCGCGGCGATTCTGGCGCTGTCCAATGGCGTGAACAATTACATCAAAAAGGTCGAGGAGGACACGCTCTCGAGTTACCCGCTTACGATCTCCAAGCAGGACTACGACCTGTCGTCCATGATGGGCGGACAGGGGGCCGCGGATGATGGCTCGTCTGCAAATGCGGATTCGTCCAACGACAATACCGGCGACAAAGCTCAGGGAATCGATAAGATTCCTGTGGTCACGGCCGTAAAGGATATGTTTGCGAGCGTTAAGTCCAACGACATGACGAGCTTTAAGGCATGGCTCGATGCCGGTGGCGACGGCATCGATAAAGAGGTCAACGCCATTCAGTACGGCTACGGTGTATCGCCGGTTGTCTATCGTGCGGGTAAGGGCGACAAGAAGCCCGTTCGGCTTGTTCCCAACGCCATGACCGAGGCCATGAGCGGAGGCGCGAGCTCGGCGGCAACGGTGAGCATGGAATCCATGGGAACCTCGGTCTTTAACGAGATGATTGACGACCAGAGCCTGCTCGACAGCCAGTACGATGTCGTCGCCGGTCATTGGCCCACGTCTGCCAACGAAGCCGTGATGGTGCTTTCGAGCCGCGGCACGGTGGGCGACTATACGCTCTATAGCATCGGTGCGCTGGATATCGATGAGCTCAACGATCTGGTAAACAGCGCTATGACGGCTGACGGTGGGGTCGAAACGCCCGAGACCGGCACCGACTTTACCTACGACGATGCGCTGTCTACCACGTTTAAGGTGCTGTCGCCGGCTGATGCGTATCGCAAAAACGAAGAGACCGGCATGTGGACTGACATGTCTGGCGACGCCGACTTTATGGCCGCCAAGGTTGCCGACGGTATTGACGTGCGCATTGTGGGCGTGGTGCGACCTGACGAGACCGCCAACGCGAGTGCGTTGTCTCCAGGCATTGCCTATACGCATGCGCTGACTTGCCAGCTTATGGAGCGCGCCGCCGATTCGCAGATTGTGCAGGAGCAACTCGCCCACCCCGAGACGGATGTCTTTACGGGCAAAACCTTCGACGAACTGCAAGGCGAGGCCAAACAAGGCGTGGATCTGAGCAGCATGTTCAGCGTGGACGAGGCGGCGCTCAAGAGCGCGTTCTCGTTTGATGCGTCTGCACTCTCGGGTGCGGCCGGCGGTATGGACCTTTCTGGTATCGACTTATCCGGGTTGGACATTGACCTCTCGGACGTTGGCAAGGACATCGACTTCAGCGACATCATGGCACAAGCACCGGCTCCAGATTTCTCGGGCATCTTTGACGGTCTGGAGCTCACGCCCGAGCAAATGCAGCAGGTGGGAATACTTGCCAACCAACTGTTTGAGGGCTTTTTGCAGTCTGATCAGTTTAAGGCGCTGTCACCCGAAGACCTTAAGGACGCGTCAAAGCTCTCTGCCGCATTCTCGACGTATCTTGAGAATGATGACACGGCCCAGCAAATCCTGGCCCAGCTCAAAGCGCTCGGCGGCGATGCCCTGGCCGAGCGCCTGCAACAGGCGATGACCGACTATGTGCAAAAGCAGCTGGCTCCGTATCTGCAGCAGGCTATGGATCAGGTGATGAAGGTAATCAGCGAGCAGATAGCGTCGACGGTATCGTCCCAGCTCAAGGCGGGCACAGCGGGGCTTATGGACCAGATGGCGACGCAGATGTCTTCGAGTTTTGCCAACCTGGCGAGCGCCATGCACGTGGATGCGAGCGCCTTTGCTCGTGCCATCCATTTCAACATGGACGCCGAGGACCTGAGTTCGCTCATGATGAGCTATGCCAAGGCTTCGAAGCTCACCTACGACAACAATCTGACCACGTTGGGTTATGCGGACGAGGCGGACCCCATCTCGGTCAAGATTTTCCCGCGCGACTTTGAGGCCAAGGAGCGCGTACTCGATCACATCGATGCGTACAACAAGCAGGTCAAAGCCGCTGGCCACGATGATCGGGCAATTTCGTACACCGACTACATGGGCATCATCATGGGTTCGGTGACCGACATCGTGAACACCATCAGTTTGGTGCTCATCGCATTCGTGAGTATCAGCCTGGTGGTGAGCCCCATCATGATCGGCATCATCACCTATATCAGCGTGCTGGAGCGCAAAAAGGAGATTGGCATTCTGCGTGCGATCGGCGCGTCAAAGCGCAACGTGGCAAACGTGTTCAACGCCGAGACCTTTATCGAGGGCCTCATCGCCGGTGTCTTTGCCGTTGTCGTCGTGGTGCTCGTGAGCTTCCCGGTCAATGCATGGGCGCTTGCGGCCAAACAGGTCCCCAACCTGATGAGCCTGCCCGTGCAGGATGCGCTGGTGCTCATCGCGATTTCGGTGCTGCTAACGGTCGTCGCCGGTTTGCTACCGGCCCGCAGTGCATCCAAAAAAGATCCCGTAGAGGCCCTGCGCTCCGAATAATGTGACAAAGGGACAGTCCCTTTGTCACGTTCGTTGATATGAGAGAAGAGTAGATGATTCTATCGTTGGCCCCTATGGAGGGGATTACCGGGCATGTGTTCCGTCGCGTGCATGCGGAGTGCTTCGGTGCGCTCGATTGCTATTACACGCCGTTTTTGCCGCCACCGCGGGTGGGAAACCGCTTTGGCGGCAAGGCGTTTAAGGAGATCGATCCTGCCAATAACCAGGGGCTCAACGTGGTGCCTCAGTTGATGTCCAAGAACGCGGACGAGTTTGTGTGGGCGGCACAGGTGCTCGCCGACATGGGCTACCGCGAGGTCAATCTCAACCTTGGCTGCCCCTCGGGGACGGTTGTTGCCAAGGGCAAGGGCTCGGGTTTCTTGCGCAATCTCGACGAGCTCGAGGCGTTCTTAAGCGATGTGTGCGAGCGGTCGCCGTTGCCGGTGTCGGTAAAGACCAGGCTGGGGCTGGAGAATGACGACGAATACGAGCGCGTGCTCGATCTGTATTGCCGCATGCCACTAACAGAGCTGATCGTGCATCCGCGCGTACAGAAGGACCGTTATACAGGCTCGCCGCGCAAAGAGTTTTATGGCGAGACGCTGGAACGTGCGCCGTTTCCGGTGGCATACAACGGCGATATTTTTGATCTTGAGGATATGGATGCGCTGGTGGAGGCCTATCCCGGGACACGCCATGTGATGCTGGGGCGTGGCTTGCTTGCGAATCCCGCTCTCGCTTGCATGGTCAACGGCGGTCCTGCTGCCACGGCAGCCGAGCTGCAACGTTTCCACGACACGCTGTTCGCGGCCTATGCAGAAGAGATTGGCGGCAATGCGGTCTTTCGCATGAAGGAGTGGTGGTTCTACGCCAAGTGCGCCTTTGCCGATCCCGCCACTGTCCACAAGATTGTACGAAAGACTAAGAAAGTCGACGAATGCCGCGCCGCCGTCGAGCGCGTTTTTCGCGAGCAGCCACTTGCACCCATAGCCCGCTTCCACGGCTAGTTAGTCATTGGGGACGTTCTTTAACGACTAGTCCTTTAAGAACGTCCCCAGTGACTATGTTGCAAAAGCTGTACGCCAGCATCCAAAGATGTCGAAAAATGTCGACTTTGGATGCTGGCGTACATGTTTTGGTTCGGCGGGTAACTAGGCAATCATTGCATCGAGCGTGATGAGCTCCCTGAGTCGCTCCGTGCGTGTTTGCCCATGGCGCTTTGCTTTTGCGTCAAACGCATCAAGAACCGACTCACCCACACGTGCCGACAAAACAACGCTTGGCTCATCGGAGATCGACGGCCTTCCCAGCTTGATGGTGTGGCCTTTCGGCCATTCATCTTTCTCGTATGCCTCTGTGGCTTTCTCAAGCTCTCCAGGGGCAAATCCCATCATTTTTTCAAGCTGCTCAACATTCATAGCGCCTCCTATCGATCGACATAATGTCGAGCGCTGGTTCTCGGATTCCCTTTTTGTATACAGTTTTGTAGACAAAAATACAAGCAGTTTATCAGGCTAATTAGCTTGTTTCGATCCGCCTGCTCGATAGAAAATGAGCATTGACGGCTTCGATACTCCTTTGCTTTTCAGCTTGGAATTTGGATGCTCGTTGAACTTCCGGAGGGGAGCGTTTTATTAAGCTATCGAGATTCTGGGCAGGAGCTCTCACCGGTCTTCGATAGTGGGACAAGCTTAATTCGCGACACAGTGTGTCACGAATTGGAGTAGTCGTTGGGTGTCCTTCAATGGCTAGTCATACAAGAACGTCCAAGTGTCGGATTTTGTCATTTAGTGTCGTTCTCAGCGACTATTCTGGAGGGTCGTGGTCAAAAAAGGGCAAATATGAGTACTGTTGCCATTATGGTTGCATTTATTTTGCTATAAATAGTAGCTCCTGATAAGATTTGTTCCCATTAGGAGCTACTTTTATTGAACATATGAGGAGAAATAACGTCGTCTGCGGACGAGTGGAACGTTGAATAGTTCCTGAAGTGATCAAAATCGCTGCTACTAAACAGGTAGCAGTACTCATATTTGCCCTTTTTTGACCACAGCCCTCTCGGAAACCTTTCCAGAGGCGTCAAACAGCCATAATCCAAAGGTCGCCTCAAACAATTAGCTGGCTAAGAGCGTCCATGGCTACCCAAAAGCTGTACACCAGCATCCAAAGATGTCGAAAAATGTCGACTTTGGATGCTGGCGTACATGTTTGTGCCGTATTGGTTTGTGCGTTGGGGCGGGCCGACCGCAATGGCACACTAGAGCAGATTCTCCTGCACCCATGCGATGATGTCGCTTGACTCGTAGAGCGGTTCGCCATCGATGAATAGACAGGGAACCTGGCGCTTTCCGCCGACGGCGATGAGCGTCTGCTCGGCTTCGGAATCGGTCGAGATATTGCGCTCGGGAATGGTCACGCCGTTATCGGCCAAAAAGTGCTTGACCTTTATGCAATACGGGCAACCGGTCATAACGTACAGCGCGAGCTCGTGATCAGTAGCCATAGGTCTCCAATCGGTTGAGGTTTTGATTGAAATACCCAAAGCCGCCGCGGTCTATGCGCACGCCAACGACGACTCGATGGCCTGGACCAGAAACGCCGTGGCTCCGGTGCCGCAGGGCTTGTCGTAGTAGTCGATGAAGCGCTGATCGGCAAGATAGCCGTGGGCGAGGCCCAGGTACGCTTCGTCTTGGGGCTCGTGTCCCCAGTTGAGAGCAATCCAGCGACGATGCATCGCGACAAGCTTGCGGGCCTCGCTGCTCTCTGGGTCGCCGTCGCCCATGGCAATCGAGAGCTGACCCAGAATAGCGCGTTCAAGTTCTTTCATGTCGTTCCATGTCTGAGGATCCATGTCCAGCAGCGCTTCGTTTGCCGCATCGACGGCTTCATCGCCGTAGCGCGCCCGCGCTTCGGCGCCGTAGCACTCCTCGTTTTTCTGCACGGTGCGCCAGCGCTCCAGTTGCGGCAGGACGGCGCCCATGAGCGAGACGGCTTCGTCGAGCGACATACCGGTGCTCTGCGCCAGCCGCGGGGCACAATCCTCGATCATTGCCTCCATCGTGGTCTCGTAGGTGTACTTGCCGTGGTCGTAGCACCACTTGCAGTAATGGTCGGTCGCGGCGCCCGCGGCATCGGTGCCGCAGTCGTCGGGCGTGAGTATCATGCCGCAGCTCTGGCAATAATGCTCGGGCATTTCGAGAAGATGGGACAGTGGCTCGCCGGTTACGGCGGCGATGAGCTTCATCATGTCGATGCCCGGGGTGACCTCGCCGCGCTCCCAGCGGCTGACGGCCTGGCGCGTTACGTAGAGCTTGGCGGCAAGCTGCTCTTGGGTGAGATTGTTGGCACGACGGATGGCAACGAGCTTTTCTGCAAAGGCCATAGCGGCTCCTTTCTGCTGGTTGATGGCTTAAGCATACGCGGCGGCAGACGCCCTTCCAAGCAACCGTTGGTTGCACGACGGGAGACCGCGGCGAAGAATTGCGCGCAACGCCCCACACCTTCATGCCGTACAATGACCGGCATGGAACCTATCGCACACATACATACCGATCTGCCGCAGAAGTTCGGCATTCCGCGCAACAGCTTTTTGGCACCCCATCTGCAGGGACGCATCGTCTTTGAGCCGGAATTTTCCTCCAATGCGGCGGTTGAGGGCCTGGACTCCTTCTCTCACCTGTGGCTGCTGTGGCGCTTCGAAAACGGAACGCCCGGCGGCACGGCAAACGACATAGCTGCCGATGCCAAGTCGCAGGACAGGTCCGGCACCAACGTCAAGTGGTCGAAAACCGTGCGCCCGCCGCGTCTGGGTGGAGCCGGGCGCGTGGGCGTGTTTGCCACGCGCAGTCCGTTTCGCCCCAATCCCATCGGGCTCACCTGCGTCAAGCTCGATCGTGTCGAGCTCACCGACGATGGGCCCATCATCCATGTGCTGGGGGCCGACCTGCGCGACGGCACGCCCATCTACGACATTAAGCCCTACATTCCATTTGCCGACTGTCACTCGGATGCGACGGGCGGCTGGATTGAGGATGCTCCGTGGCAAGAGCTCAACGTCGAGTTCCCGCAAGCGCTTCAAGACATGGTCCCGCCCGCAAAGCTCCCCGGTCTGGTCGAGGTTCTTCGCCAAGATCCGCGCCGCGCGGGCAGCAAGCACGAGCCAAACCGCGTCTATCATCTGGCCTTCGCCGGGCTCGACATATCTTTTACGGTCGACGGAGCCCAGCTAACGGTAACCGCCATCAACGACGTGCAAGACTAACCGGCCATCCGTCCGTATCCGTCAAAAACAACGCTAAACCCCATGCCAAAACCGCTCGCGCTGGTGGACAATAACGCCTACCAAAACAATCCGCTTTGCACGGGAGCTCAGCATGAAATACGACTTTAGCTCGCTTATCGACCGCCACGGCATGGACTCCATCGCCGTTGACTCTTGGGGCGAGATCCCCGGTATGGCTCCGAACGCACCCGACGAGGGCTTCGACCGCATTCCTATGTGGGTGGCGGACATGAATTTTGCCACGGTGCCCACGGTCCAGGAGCACATCATTCAGCGTGCCCAGCACCCCATGTTTGGCTATTTCGATCCGCGCTCCGAGTACTTTGACCGCATCATCGAGTGGCAGAGCCGCCGCAACGGCGTTGAGGGCCTGCTCCCTGAGCATATCGGCTACGAGAACGGCGTGCTGGGCGGTGTCGTGTCGACGTTGCGCGCGTACGTCCAGCCCGGTGATGCGGTGCTGGTCCACAGCCCCACCTACATCGGCTTTACCAAGTCCATCGAGGCCGCGGGCTATCGCATTGTCCATAGCCCGCTTAAGCTCGACGACCAGGGCGTGTGGCGCATGGACTTTGAGGACATGGAGTATAAGCTCGCCCAAAACCACATCCATGCCGCGGTATTCTGCTCGCCGCACAATCCTTGCGGCCGCGTGTGGGAGCGTGACGAGATTGAGCGCGCCATGGACATTTATCGCCAGCACGATTGTGTGGTGATCTCGGACGAGATTTGGTCCGACATTATCCGTCCCGGACACAAGCACATTCCGACGCAGTCGGTGAGCGAGGACGCCCGCATGCGCACGGTTGCCCTTTACGCACCCAGCAAGACCTTCAACCTGGCGGGCCTCGTCGGCAGCTACCACATCATCTACAACGAGACGCTGCGCGACCGCGTATGCGCCGTGTCCAACAAGACCCACTACAACGAGATGAACGTCCTCTCGATGCACGCGCTCATCGGCGCCTACCAGCCACAGGGGTACGAGTGGGTGGACGAGCTCAACCAGGTGCTTGCCGGCAATATCGACTACTTCTGCGATTACGTGGACGAGCATTTTGAGGGCGTGTCCTATTCACGTCCGCAGGGCACGTACATGGTGTTTCTGGACTGCACCGAGTGGTGCCGCGAGCATGGCCGCGATATCCAGTGGCTGCTCGACGAGGGAGCGCGCGTGGGCGTGGGATATCAGGACGGCCGCCCGTTCCACGGGCCTTGCCACATTCGCGTGAATCTGGCGCTGCCGCTTTCGTGCGTAAGGGAAGCGTGCGACCGCCTGGACCGCTACGTTTTTAATGCACGGTAAGAATGCGCTGCATGCGGGGCCTTCTGCCGGGTCGACTGGAAAGCCCCACATGGTAAGGCGTCTGTAACCATTGGGCGTTCGAATGGTTTCATTTGCTATTATTTTTAACCATTTCAGTCTGTAAACAGGATCGTCTGGAGCTCGATGAAAAGACCTCGCCGCTCGGTTGCCATATCGTTGTTTGTTGCGCTTGCAGTGGCAAGCTCCTTTGTCGTAGCGATAGCCGGTTGTTCCGGGCCGAATGGCAGAGCCTCGACGTCTGCATCAGAAGGTCTGGACGCCTCGCAAGCAAAAGACGACAACCTTAAGACACTCAACGTCGGAAGCGACCTTTATCCACCGTTTGTGTATGCCGACGAGTACGGCGATATCGTTGGCCTGGATGTCGAGATATTGACCGAGGCTTTGGCCCGCTTTGGTTACAAGCCGAAGTACCAGCTGATCGATTGGGAAAAGAAGAAAGAGCTGCTGGCGAGCGGCGAGCTCGATTGCGTCATGGGCAGCTTTAGCATGACGGGTCGCGAAAACGAGTATCGTTGGGCCGGCCCGTACCTTGCGAGCCGCCAGGTGGTCGCGGTCGATCCCCAGAGCGATATCTACACGCTTGCCGATCTTGAGGATAAGGTCGTGGCGGTCCAGTCCACCACCAAGCCCGAGGACATTTTGCTCAATCGCGTAAATGAAAACGTTCCGCAGATCAAGGAGCTCTACAGCTTCTCGGACCGCTCGTACCTGAACCCGGCGCTCGTCGAGGGCCTGGTCGACGCCATCGCCGCGCATGAGTCCTCGCTGCTCACCTACGAAAAAGACTATGGTGTGACGTATCGCATTTTGGATGAGCCGCTGCTAGAGGTTGGTTTGGGTACCGCTTTCGATATCAATGATACACGCGGCATCGACGTTAAACTCACCCGTGCCTACCAAGAAATGCTTGCCGACGGCACCATGGAACGCCTGGTGTCAAAGTACTTTGATGACCCTTCGCCATTTTTGAATATGGAGGGCCTATCATGATTGATGCACCCGACCACGCCGTAGAGGAGCGGGGCAATCGTTCAGCAGGAGCATGGCTCCTTGTCGCTCTGCTGGGGATAGCGCTCTCGATTGCTGCCGGCATGATGAGCTACGGTTACACGACGGCCCAAGCCGAGCAGCGCTTTGCCGACGTTGTCGATTACGTGGCGACGCAGAGCCTTTCATACGATGCGTTCAATAGCGCCTATACGACCAAAAACCTGATTCGTGTTATGGAGATCGCCGGAGAGACAGCGCGCGATATGGAGCGCGACGGTTCGGTGGATAACGCCACGCTGGAGCAATATGCCGACCAGTTCAACGTGAGCGCACTGATCGTGACGGACGCATCGGGCAATTTGGTGTCCGAGTCCTCGACGGATGGCGTGGGCTACGAGTCGCTTGCTACGTATCTCAAAGAAACGCCCGTGCTGGAGGTGGCAGCCCATCCGCTTAAGTCCTATACCGCGCGTATCACGCTTGCGGATGATTCGGTCGCAGACATTGGCTGCGTAACCCGGCAGGATGACGAGGGCATCGTTGTCGCAGTAAGGCATCAGAGCGCGAAGGCAGTTGTAAGCAATACGCTCAAACTGCAGAGCTTGCTCGGTGGTTATGAGACCATTGACAGCGGCAATATCGTGATCGAAAGCGATGGCAAGGTCGTTGCGACCAATGCCGTTGAACCCACCATATTGGGTGTATTCAATCTGCCTGCAACGGATGTCTTTATTGTCGACGGTATAAAGGATCGATGCCCGGCTGGTAGGGTCAGATTGGTTAACGCCGACGGCGAGTGGTATTTGGGCACATTTGGAAAAGCGCGCGGGTTCTACGTGTACACCTATGCCTCGGCACAGCGCTACTTTGAGGTCGTCGCGGCTGTTGCTGCTGGCGTGCTGGTGCTCTACAGCGGTGTTATAGCCGTTGTTGTGATGGTGCGTCGCCGCGCTGATCGTCGACGTTTGACGGACTTGCTGCAGCAGGAGCGCGACTATGGTGACAGACTGGCTAGGGCAGCGCGTGAGGCTTCGTCTGCCAACTCGGCAAAGACGGAGTTTTTGCGTCGCATGAGCCACGATCTGCGCACGCCCATCAACGGCATTCGCGGCATGGTCGAGGTCGGCGATGCCAATGCGGGCGATCTGCAAAAGCAGACCGAGTGCCGCTCAAAGATCTGGACGGCATCGGGACTGCTGCTCGACCTTGCCAACGAGGCCCTGGATATGAGTCGCCTGGAGAGCGGGCAAATCGATCTAAACCTTGTACCCATAAATTTGGTGGCCCTCAACTGTGAAGTGCGCGATATTTTGGAGCGCCAGGCCGAGGAGCGTCTGGTGACAATTATCTGCGACCAGCAGACGCTTGATCATCCCTATGCGCGGGTGAGCGTGACGCACCTCAAGCGCTTGTTGCTCAATATTGCCGGCAATGCCGTCAAGTACAACCGCTAGGGCGGCTATGTTCGCCTGGCGTGCCGCGAGGTGGAGCCAGTGGATGGCGTCCCTGTCTATGAATACACGATCGCCGACAACGGTATTGGCATGAGCGAGGAGTTCCAACAGCACCTCTACGAGCCGTTTTGCCGCGAGGAGCAGCAGGTGGAAGGCGCTTCGTCGGGAACTGGCCTGGGCGCGCCTATCGCAAAACAGCTGGTCGAGCTTATGGGCGGAACCATGAGCTTTACGAGCGTCTTGGGGCAGGGGACGACGTTTACCATCCGCCTGCCGTTCGAGAAATGCAAGCGCTCCGAGATTCCTCAGGCAGTTCGCGTGGATGCGGGCGATGGCGATGCGCTCCAGGGCTTGCGCGTTTTGCTCGTAGAGGATAACGATCTGAATGCCGAGATCGCGCAGTTTACGCTCAGCCGTGCCGGTGCCGTCGTGACGCATGCTAAGGATGGTGAGTCTGCCGTCGAGATGTTTGCCGCGAGCGTGCCGCACGAGTACGACGTGGTGTTGATGGACATCATGATGCCGGGCATCGATGGCCTTGAGGCCACACGTCAGATTCGAGCACTCGATCGCGAGGATGCCGCGACCACGCCGATTATCGCCGTGAGCGCCAACGCCTTTGCCGACGATCGCAGGCTTTCGCGCGAGGCGGGCATGAACGCGCACCTGAGTAAACCCGTGAGTTCGCAGGAGCTCGTTGAGGCGCTTGCGCACATAGCTGCCGACGCTTTATAGCAATATGGCCCGGTTCCAATGTTGGTTGGAATCGGGCCATATTGCTATTGATGAGGTCTGCTGAGGGGGCTTACTTTTCCTGAATCTGCTTACCGCAAAGATGTTCAATCGTAATCTCGTAGAGCTGGACGCCCTTAATGTCCTTGGCGATTTCCTCTTCGACTTCCTCGGCAGAAGGGTAGTACTTAAGCGCGAGCTGGCGGACTTTATCCTCGATAAACGCGGGAGTGTCATTTGCCAGGCGACAGCGGCCAAAGACCACGGTACTCATAACGTAGGGAGCCCAGTCACCGTCCTTGTGCCACTCGTTGCCGTAAACGGTAAAGCAGACCTTGTCATCGCGCTTGAGTGCGTCGACCTTGTGGCCGGCTTTGGCGCCATGGAAATAAATCTTGTCGTGCTCGGTGTCAAAGAAGTAGTTGACGGGAATGGCGTACGGGTAGCCATCGTCGCCGTTGACGGCAAAGACGCCGCGCTTGCAGGTAGCGAGCAGTTCGCGCGCTTCCTCGTCAGTGATGGCGCGTTTCTTTCGACGTAAGGGCCTAAACATCGTTGGCTTCCTTTCTGGTCGTGCGTGGTGGTTGAGCACAAACTATAGCGAAACGGGTCCGTTTTTCTTGATGCGGGCGAGTATGTTTTTGAGCTTGTTAAAGTCGAGCGGTTTGGACAGATGGGCGTTCATGCCGGCGTCGTGTGCCGCCTTGGCGTCCTCGGCAAAGGCATTGGCGGTGAGCGCGATGATGGGGATATCGGCTGCATCGACCTTCTCGCTCAGACGAATCACGCGGGTTGCCTCGTAGCCGTCCATATCCGGCATCATGATGTCCATCAAAATGGCATCGAAGCTGCCGGCGGGATGCGACAGGTACAGATCGACGACTTCGTTGCCGTTGGCGGCGCGGGTGACCACGATGCCCTCGGATTCTAGCAGCGCCTGGGCAATCTCGGCATTCAATTCGTTGTCTTCGGCGAGCAGCACGTTCATGTCGGCGAGCGAGCAGTCGGGCGCACTCTCAACCGTATTCGCCCGCGCCTGGGGATTCTCGTCGATATCGAGCGGAATCTCCACGTAGAACGAGGTGCCCACATGGAGCTCGCTGGTGACTTCGATAGTGCCGTCCATCAGTTCAATAAGCGACTTGACGATTGGCATGCCCATGCCGGTTCCTTGGAACTTGCTGCGCGCATCGTCACCTTCTTGGGCAAACGGCTCATAGATATGTTTTAAGAATTTGGGAGTCATGCCAATGCCGGTATCCGAAACGCTAAAGCAAAAGAGCGCGCGCCCGTTATCGAGTGGCTTGGTCTTTGAGCTAAAGGTGACGGAGCCGCCGCGCTTGTTGTACTTAATGCTGTTGTCTAACAGGTTGATCATGATCTGTCGGATATGGGTGGGACTGCCGACCATGTATGGCCCCGTGGTGTATGGCAGACTATTGTCCTGCATGGTGATGCCGTTATCGGATGCGCGGAGCTTGCACAGAACCAGCGTATTGTCACAGAGCTCTTTGAGGTTAAAAGGCGCATGTTCCAGTGTTATCTTGCGGTCTTCGATTTTGCCCATCTCGAGGATGTCGTTAATCAGCGAGAGCAGGTGATTGGCGGCAACACGAGCCTTGGCGCGGCTTTCGCGGGCGACCTGGATATCGCCTTCCTTCAATTCCTCGATATCGATAAGGCCCAGGATGCCGTTGAGCGGCGTACGGATGTCGTGGCTCATGCGCGTGAGGAATGCCGTCTTAGCGGCGTTGGCGGCGTCGGCTTTTTCGCGCTCGGTTCGAGCGCGCACGAGCGCCCAGATGAGCAGGACGATGCTGACCGACAACATACCGATGAGGGTGGAGGCAACGGCGGTGCGGTTGCGATAAAGGAATTGAAGCGTGTTGGATTCCTGGGCTGTGTACGACGTAGAGGAGTAATTGCTTGCGGAGAGCGACTCTCCGGCATTGATGATGCCCTTGTTGATGATTCCCAGCAGCTCAGGCTTTCCGCGCGAAATCCAGCACGAGAGCTCGCAGGTGTCAGGGAGCTCGACCGTCTCGCAGTCCTCGAGATCATAACGATCGCCGAGGGTTTTTACGCGTGAACTGGGAGCGACGACGCAGCGCGCCGTTCCCCTCCTGAGGGCGTCGAACGCTTCATCGTCGGATCGGTATTCGGTCACGGTCGCTGTGGGGAACAGACTTTCAAGTACGTTTCGGTTGATAAACGATGATTTGGTGCAGGCGATGTTCTGAAGGTCTTTGTTCAGGTTGCTTCCGCTGTGGATGGCGGTGAGGGATATGGTCCCCAACGATACCGACTGCACAACGCCTGATTGCTCGGCAAACCAGTAATCTCGGTATACCGGCAGCGCGACGTCTATGCTTCCCTTTGACAGGGCCTTTGACATCATCTTGTAGCTATCAAAGGCGACGGTTTTGACCGTAATGCCAAATTTATCGTGCAACGTCGTCGCAAGCGATGCGAGCGAGCCTTCCATTTTGCCGTCTTCGTCTTCGTTGCAGTAGGGGAGTTTGCCCGTAATGTAGCCGAGCGTGATGGTGCTGTTGTTCGCCTTGAGCCAGGCGCGCTCATCGCCGGTGAGCGAGGATGATCCGCTGTTTTGCGCTGAATAGTTCGATTTGACCTCGTCGTTATAGCGGGGGTTGACGCGGTTGATTGCCGCCATTGCGGAGTTGATGTTGTCCATCAGGTCGGGGCGGCTTTTGGGAACGGCAAAGTAGTAGTCGCTCGAACCGACGTAGAACATGGGCGACGCCTCGGGCGACGAAATGGTGTCGTTCATGATGATGGCGTCGACCTCGCCGTTTGCGAGCGCGTCAAAGAGAACGGAGCCTCCGTCATACTCCCTGTATGTGCAGGCGATTCCCTCGTTGGCGAGCCACTGCTGGCCGACGATGGTTTGCATAACACCGGAGTTGTAACCGATGGTGAGACCCTGGAGTGCTTGAGGGTCACCCTTGGCCAGGTCGTCACGGTCGGGCCTGGCGTAGATGTAGTAGCGCTCGGTGCCCTCGGGGTTCGAGGAAAAGAGCAGCTTTTGGGCGCGTTCCTCGGAGTAGGAGATGTTGGGCATGAGGTCGATCTCGCCTGCCTCGAGCATGTCCATAAGCTCGGTGAAGGTGCCGGAGACGTATTCGTACCGCCAGCCGGGCGTGTAGTACGACAGGGTCTGGAGGTACTCGTAACCCCATTCCGAGAGACGCTCGCCGGGGGTGCCGTTCTGGAAGCCCTCGTTGTTGACGAGCCAGCCGACGCGGACCGTCTTGACTGGCTGACTAGAGTCATCGGCAAAAGCCTGGACAGGCGCGATGGAACTCAGTGCGGCAAGCGCGGCAAGCACAATGGCCAGGGCGCGACATATAACTGAACGAAGGACAGTGGCAGCTCTCACATGCAATCCTAACGAATCGAGACAATACCGCATAAGGATACCAGCTCAGCCTGCCCAGTCGGCAGCTGCACCGCTAAACGGTCCCGCCCGGCAGTTGGGGACAGTCCCTTTCTGCCGGCACAAAAGGAACGTCCCTAACTGCCGGTTGTGGGACAATACCGAGCGAACGTGATTGGTTGTCCGTGGAAAGGGTCGCGATGAACAGGTTGAGGACGCTTGCCGATGTGCTGCGACAGGCTGGCTTTGCACGCATCACGGGCCTGTTTCTTATTTTCTATCTGCTTTGCTCGACGGCTGTCTGGCTGTCCGAGCCCACGACCCTCACGTTTGGCGATGGTCTCTGGTTTAGCTTTGAGACGGTCTCGACGATCGGCTTTGGCGATATCCCCGCTGAAACGCCGGTTGCCCGCGGCATTACCGTTATCCTAAGCGTCATCAGTATCTTCTATATCGCCATGCTTACGGGCGTGGCGGTGAACTACTGCAATACGCTCATCAAGCTGCGCCAAAAGGACACCATGGCGCGCTTTATGGACGATCTTGAGCATTTGGAAGAACTCGACCGCGATGAGCTCGCCGATTTGTCGCGCCGCGTGCGCGAATACCGTCGCCGGCAACGATAGAACGGGTGCCGCGCGTCACGACGAGGGGGATTGCATATGAACATCACGGTGTACCTGGGCGCGAGCGTCGGCAACGACCCGGCGTTTCTTCCCGCGGTGCAGGAGCTGGGCAATTGGATTGGCGCCAACGGACACGCACTCGTATACGGCGGGTCCAAATCGGGACTGATGGGCGCGCTCGCCGATAGCGTACTCGAGGCAGGCGGACATGTGACGGGTGTGGAGCCGAGCTTTTTTATCGAGGCAGAGTTTCAACACGACGGAATCGACGACCTTATCGTGACGAGTGATATGGCCGAGCGCAAAGCCAAGATGATCGAGTTCGGCGATGCGTTCATCGCCTTTCCCGGCGGGACGGGCACGCTTGAGGAGATTGCCGAGGTCATGTCCGCGGTGTCGTTGGGGCACCTGAGTGCTCCGTGCATCCTGTATAACCTGGACGGTTACTACAACGACCTCAAGGCGCTGCTCGGGCACATGATTGATAAAGGGCTTTCGAGCCCGAGGCGCCAGCACGGCATCTACTTTGCCGACGATTTGCGCGAGATTGCCTCGATTATCAACGGATAAGTCTTGAGCCTGTCCCACTATGGCTCCCAATGGTGCCGTTTGCAGCGCAGATGGTTGGCTCGTTCGGGCAACGCCCGCTCTACAATAAAACGTAACTATGTCGACTTTGACCGCGGGAGGACCCGATGGACAACCTTGCCAAACCCACAAACCGCGCGCTGTTTTTAGTTAGCGTTGCCGTGACCGGTGCGTTCGCAGGTGCCGCGGTCTGGCTGTTCTTTTTTGCGATGGAGCACGGTATCGACTATCTATGGACCGAGATTCCGCACGCGCTGGGCGTCGCTTCGCCCGAGCTTGCCAGCGGCCCGTTTGGCTTTCTGCCGTACCCGTTTTTTGTCTGCCTGCTGGGCGGCCTGTTAATCGGTCTGTACGAAAAGATGACAGGCACCAAGACAGATGACCTCAACCAGGTGATGGCTAAGGTTAAGCAAGACGGGCGCTACCCGTACGACAACCTGGGCAAGCTTTCGCTCGCGGCATTGCTGCCGCTGCTGTTTGGCGGAAGCATTGGACCGGAGGCCGGCCTGACCGGCGTTATCGCCGGTCTGTGCAGCTGGGTCGGCGACCGCATGCGTCGCTTTGGCGCTGAGTTTAGGGAGCTCACGTTGCTGGGCACCCAGGCTGCCCTGACGGCGCTCTTTACCGCGCCCGTCTTTGGCTTTGTGGCGCCGCTTGCCGGAAGTGCTGACGGCCAGGGTGCCGGCGATGGCGAGGATTCCGAATCCGGTGAGATCACCATCAGGCTGCCCAAGGCGCAAAAGACCGTGGTTTACGGCATCGCGATTGCTGGCGGCCTGGGCACCTACCTGCTGCTCGGCCAGCTCATGGGCGGCGGCATGGGTATGCCGAGGTTCGAGGCTGCCGTGGTGGGCAACCTGGAGCTTACCTGGCTCATCCCTCTGTCGCTGATCGGAACAATTTGCGGCTGGCTGTACTTTGTCTCTGAGCACGCGAGCGAAGCGCTTGCTCATGCAATAGGGGCGCGCCCTGTCGTCAAAGCCATGCTGGCCGGTCTGGCGCTCGCCATCTGCGGCACGGTCCTGCCCTACACCTTGTTTGCCGGCGAGACGCAGGCCGACGTGCTCATGGAAACCTATCTGACCATTCCCGCCGGCGTGCTTATCGCGACCGGTCTCGTTAAGGCCATGCTGACGCCCGCCCTCATCAACCTTGGTTGGCGCGGCGGCCACTTCTTCCCGGTTATCTTCTCGGGCGTAAGCCTGGGCTATGGCCTTGCTATCCTCACCGGCGCCGATCCGGTCTTTTGCGTCGCCGTTTGCACGGCCTCGACGATGGGCGCCGTCATGCGTCAGCCCGTCATGGTCGTGGGCCTGCTGCTCATGTGCTTCCCACTCAAGGGTATCGTCTGCATGATCATCGCCGCCGCCATCGCCGCCGGTATCCCACTGCCCAAGCCGCTGCGCAAGTAGCACGGTGGCGCACGCCGGGGACATGCCGTTTGCCATGGATTTGCGGGGGGCGATCGCGTCCTTCGTGGATTGAGACTCGCGTGCCTACAGGTCGCGTACTCGATAAACCTTGGTGCTGACGGTGCAGCTGATTGCGCATAGCGCGAGGGCCAACACGGCAATTCCTGCGCACAGACAGCCCAGAACGGCAGGATCGGGATTCGCTCCGGCAATCGACATGAGCCAGTTGCTGATGGGGTTGGAGGAACTCAGCATTGCCATGGTGCCGCAGCCAAACAGGGCAAACAGGCCAAGGGATAGGCGCAGCGCCTCCATGTGTCCAAATCGGAAGAACAGCGGCTGTGTCAAGAATACCATCATGAGGGAGATGAGCATCGATGCCGCCGAGGCGGTTGCGATTTCAAAGATCGTCTGGCATGTCGAAGGGATGCCCATGGGGTCGAAGAGCGGAAGGACGAGGATGTTCAGAAGCGTAGCCGCGCATGCCATGACGACCGAGAAGACAACGATGCACAGGTAGCGTGCGCAAATAATGTCTTTGCGCGAGAAGGGCAACGTTGCTCGATAACGCTCCCAGCCGTTTTGGTTATCGTAGCCAGCTAGCGAGTTCATGATTATGATGGGCGACATTGCGCTGACCGCACAGGCGCCGGCGCTCATGCCGGAATCGCCATCCGACGCGTTGGCAAGGGTCAGCACGACAAAGATGAATAGGCCGACGCCCGTGATGCTCGGGATGAGCGTACGAACGATGGCGAGCTCGGACATAAAGGCGCGTTTCATTTCGAAGCCCCTTTCAGCATGAGGCGAAGATAGTCATCAATGGTTGCCCGATCGCAGGGAATCTCGGGAAAGGCCTCGAGCGTATCGCGACGGTTGGGCACGAGCACGTCCACGCTGTAGGCGTGGTGGACGGCACGGGCGCCTTCGACGCAAGCCATAAACTCGGCGGCCTGCGCTTGGGTGCAGTGGGCGATCCCGGCTCGGTCGGTAATGTCCTCGCGCGGCAGGTCAAACACAATCGAACCGTTATCGATGCAGATGACGCGGTCGAGGTCGGATGTAATGTGGCTCGAGAGCAGCACGCTGTGCTGGCCGTCGGCGACAAAAGCAAGCAGCTCATCGAGCAGTTCCTCGCGTGCCATGGGATCGAGGCCCGCGGTGGCTTCGTCCAAAACGAGCAGTTCGGCCTTGTGACTGAGTGCGCAGACAAGTTGCAGCTTCATGCCCATACCGCGGGAGAGGTCCTTGACCTTTGCCTTGGGATCGAGGCCAAATCGGTTGATGAGGCTAGCGAAGGTGTCGTGGCTCCAGGTGGGGTACGCCGGGCTTACGAGTGCCTCAACTTCGGTCACCTTGAGCGTGGAAGGGAAGGGGCACGTGTCCAGCACGAGGCCGACACGGGCACGTAGACAACGCTGTGTCTCATCGGGCGCATCGGCGCCACAGCGCTGCCCAAACAGGCGCACCTCGCCGGCATCGAGCTTTATAAGCCCGAGAGCAGCTCGAATCGTCGTTGTTTTGCCAGCACCGTTGGCACCAACAAAGCCGACGATCTGGCCAGGCTCCACGGCAAGCGTGACGTCGCGCAGTGAAAAGCGGTCGCTTACAGTGCGTGAGATGCCTTTGAGTTCAAGCAAGTTTTGCATGGTATAGCCTTTCTTGCAGATGGCTACTGCATGGTATCGGGGGCTACCAGGTCGAGCATTTCGTGCAGCTTGTCGCGCGTGACGCCCAAGGCTTCGGCTTGGCTTGCCGCTTTCGCAAGCAGCTCTTCGATATGGCAGAGCTGGTTTTCACGCAAGAGCTCCTGGTTGCCCTCGGCGACAAAACAGCCCTTGCCCTGCACGGTGCAGATAAACCCGAGCTGCTCCAGGTCGGCGTAGGCGCGCTTGGTGGTGATGACGCTCACGCCAAGATCGCTCGCGAGTGCACGGATGCTGGGGAGTTTTGCTCCCGCGGCGAGCGTGCCCGATAAGATCTGAGCTTTGACTTGCGAGGTTATCTGCTCGTAGATGGGCTTGTCGCTCGAATTGGATAGGATGATGTCCACAGCGGCTCCTTAGCTGTTGGGCTACACGTGTATATAACCGGTAAGCACAGTATATATACACTATGTACAGTTATGCAAGAGGCAAATACGGATTGTCCGCTCGTTCGTTCATCTCAATCTGTAACATCTGGAACCGATTTGGACGGCTAGCTGTTACAGATTGAGATTTTGCTGGCGGGCCCCACCTGGTTGTCTCAATCTGTAACAACTGGAGAAGATTTTGGCTGCTAGATGTTACAGATCGAGACATTGGCCACCCGTCTATCCTTATATCTCAATCTGTAACAGATGGACCCGTTTTGAGTGGTTAGATGTTACAGATCGAGATCTTTCTGGGACGCCCACCTGTTTGTCTAAATCTGTAACAGGTAGAGGTTCAAAAACCGTCTAGATGTTACAGATCGAGACAAACTGCTGCGGAGTGCCGCCATCGACTGCTACCTAGGCCCCAACTGATGAATTTGTCCTGATAGGCGCCCTAGGGCGGGATTTCGCGGCTACAATAGTGCGGTTACAACGACGTAATGCACTCAATACAAGAAAGGATCCGCATGGCAAGCCTGTCGGATGAAATCTCGTCGCGCCGCACATTCGCGATCATCAGCCACCCGGACGCCGGTAAGACCACGCTTACCGAGAAGCTGCTGCTCTATACCGGCAGCATCCAGACTGCCGGCTCGGTCAAGGGCAAGAGCTCGGCCAAGCATGCCGTCTCGGACTGGATGGACATCGAGAAGGAGCGCGGCATCTCCGTCACCTCCTCGGTGCTGCAGTTTACCTACAACGGCGCCTGCGTTAACATCCTCGATACCCCCGGCCACCAGGACTTCTCGGAGGATACCTACCGTACCCTTATGGCCGCCGACGCCGCAGTCATGGTCATCGACGGCGCCAAGGGCGTCGAGGCCCAGACCAAAAAGCTCTTTAAGGTCTGTACGCTGCGCCACATTCCCATCTTTACCTTTGTGAACAAGCTCGACCACGAGGCTCGCGATCCGTTTGAGCTCATGGAAGAGATCGAGAACGTCCTGGGCATCAACACCTATCCCATGAACTGGCCGATCGGCAGCGGCCGCAATTTCCGCGGCGTGTTCGATCGTCAGGCCCGTCGCGTCATTGCCTTTGAGGGCGACGGCCACGCCAACGCCACCAAGAAGGTCACCGAGGTCGAGGCCGAGCTGGGCGATCCTTCCATGGACGAGCTCATCGGCGAGGAAAACCATAAGAACTTGATGGACGACATCGAGCTGCTCGATGGTGCCGGCGACGAGCTCGATTTGGATGCCGTGGCCTGCGGCAAGCTGAGCCCGGCGTTCTTTGGCTCGGCGCTCACCAACTTTGGCGTGGAGCCCTTCCTCAAGGAGTTCCTGCGTCTGGCCCCGACGCCGCGTGCCTATACCGATACGCTCACCAGCGAGCCGGTCGATCCCTGCCGCGACGACTTTAGCGGCTTCGTGTTTAAGATCCAGGCCAACATGGACAAGAACCACCGTGACCGCATCGCCTTTGTGCGCATCTGCTCGGGCAAGTTCGAGCGCGGCATGGACGCCTTCCACGTGCAGGGCAACCGCAAGCTTAAGCTTGCCACGGGCACGTCGATGATGGCCGATGACCGTGCCATCGTGGACGAGGCGTACGCGGGCGATATCGTGGGCCTGTTCGATCCGGGTATCTTTAGCATCGGTGACACCGTGTGCTCTGGCAAGCGCCACGTGCAGTATCCGCAGATCCCGACGTTTGCCCCCGAGATGTTCGCTCGCATTACGCAGGTCGATACGCTCAAGCGCAAGCAGTTCGTCAAGGGCATGGAGGAGCTTGCCCAGGAGGGTGCCATCCAGATCTTCCGCGAGCTGGGTGCCGGCATGGAGAGCGTCATCGTGGGCGTGGTCGGCGTGCTGCAGTTTGAGGTACTCGAGCGCCGCCTCAAGGCCGAGTACCGTGTTGAGGTTCGTCGCCAGCCACTGCCCTATACGGACATCCGCTGGATCCAGAACGACCCCGATACCATCGATATCCCGGCCCTTTCGCTCACGCGCGACACGCTGCGCGTCGAGGACATGCGCGGCGGTAAGCTGCTGCTGTTCACGAGCCCGTGGAACGTGGATTGGGCAACTGACCACAACCCCGACCTTATCCTGTCGGAGTTTGGCAACGTGGCCTTTTAACGCATCGGCGCGGTGGCCCTACGGGGCTGCCGCGCCGTTTGCTTGCCTTATGCCGTGTGTGCGGCTATTATACCCACCGTCGTCTCAAGACCGGGGCGTCCGAGCAGTTCGGGTCCGATATCCTGCTCGTTAAACCTAAAACCAAAGGAGTACATAATGATCAAGAAGGTCATGGAGGACTACAAGGTCCTGTTGCGGAGCATTCCCGCGGCAACGGTTTCGCTGTTTTTCGTGAGCGTCATCATGATGAACCTGCTGGCCAACAAAGAGCTTATCAGCCTGCCGTATCTGGCACTCGATTGCGGCTTTGTGGTGAGCTGGGTTTCGTTTTTGTGCCAGGACATGATCTGCAAACGCTTTGGTGCCAAGGCATCCATCAAAATCTCTATCCTCGCGCTGCTGGTCAACCTTGCCGTGAGCCTGTGCTTTTGGGCATGCTCGCTCACGCCCGGCATGTGGGGCGCTTACTACGACACGGGCATGATCGAGGTCAACACCGCCCTTAACGCCACCATCGGCGGCACCTGGTACGTGGTGCTGGGCTCTTCGCTGGCAATGCTCGTTTCTGCCGTAGTTAACTCTACGCTCAACCAGTCGCTCGGCCGCATGCTCAAAAAGAATAACTTTGCGAGCTTCGCCTTCCGCTCCTATGTGTCCACGGGTGTTGGCCAGTTTATCGACAACCTGGTCTTTGCCATCGTGGTGAGCCACACGTTCTTTGGTTGGACCTGGGTGCAGGTCCTTATGTGCTCGCTGACCGGCGCTGTTGCCGAGCTGCTGTGCGAGGTCTTCCTGAGCCCCGTGGGCTACAAGGTCGTGCGCGGCTGGGAGCGCGAGAATGTGGGCTCCGAGTACCTCGAGCGCCACGCAACCGCCTAAGGAGCAAGTATGCGGGTTTTGATCACGGGTGCTTCGGGCGGTATCGGAGCCGCGTGCGTGCAGCGCTTTTTGGACGAGGGCCACGAGGTCGTGGGCTTTGATCTGCTGCCGGCGGCGATCGAACACGAGCGCTACCGCCATCTGATTGTTGATGTCCGCGAGCCGGGCTCGTTTCCAGGCGACCTTGAACCCCAAGTGATCGTGAACGTTGCCGGTACGCAGGATTCGGCCGACGATATCGCCGCCAACCTGTGTGGCACCATCAACGTGACCGAGCGTTACGCCTTTGTGGGGGAGGGGCTTGCTGCCAAGCCGGCGCCGGCTATCAAATCCGTGGTCAATGTGGGGTCCGCGAGCGGACATACGGGATCGGAGTTTCCCGCCTATGCCGCCAGCAAGGGCGGCGTTATCGCCTACACCAAGAACCTTGCAAACCGTCTGGCGCCGCAGGCCATCGCCAACAGTGTGGACCCGGGCGGCGTTATCACGCCGCTCAACCGTTGCGTGATGGAAGACGAGCACCTGTGGAACCAGATTATGGAGCTCACGCCGCTTAAACGCTGGGCTACCGCCCAAGAGATCGCCGAGTGGATCTACTTTGTGGGCGTGACCAACCGGTTTATGACCGGACAGAGTCTGCTGATCGATGGCGGCGAGGCCGGCCGCACACAATTTATTTGGCCCGAATAGGAAACGCGCCCGATGGAAAGCTGTCGGGCGCGTTTTTGATGTATCGATTTTTAGCCGAGGCAGGTCCAGTTGACGGGGGTCGAGCTGTGCTGTTCGAGTAGTCGATTGGCAGCGGAGAAGGGGCGCGACCCCATAAAAGCGGGGAGTTCTGCCGTGGCACGGTTGGCCGAAAGCGGCGAGGGGTGTGTGGAGGCCAGGCAGAACTTGTCGGTTGCCTTGCCCGCACCAGTTGCGACGAGCTTACCTTCGACCATCTGCTGGGCAAAGCGGCCCCATGCCAAAAAGACTATCGGCTGGGGCAGCTGGCAGCAGCGTTCGATAACGTAGTCGGTGAGCGTGCTCCAGCCCAGTTTGGCGTGCGAGTTGGCGGCATGCTCGCGCACGGTGAGCGTAGTGTTGAGGAGCAGGACGCCCTGTTGTGCCCATGGGGTTAGGTCTCCTGTGGCGGGAATGGGACAACCCAGATCGGCTTTGAGTTCCTTGTAAATGTTGCGCAGGCTCGGCGGCAACTTGGTTTGCGTCGCGGGGACCGAGAACGACAGCCCCATTGCCTGGTTGGGTCCGTGATAGGGGTCTTGACCCAAGATGACAACCTTGACCTGGTCGGCCGGCGTGTAGGCGAGGGCATTGAGGATGTCGTCTTGTGCCGGGTAGATGGTCTGCTCGCCACGCAAAAGGGCGATACGCTCGAGCAGCTGGTTCGTAGTGTCACGTACCGGCTGCGGCGCATTGCCCAACCAAGTTGCTATGTTGAGGTCGCGGGTTGCGGTGTCCATGGGGCTCCTTTATGGCAGATGCTCTGTTGGCATCTATTGTAAAGGCGCACCGGTTGCCTTTATGCCACGGCTGTATGAAGAGCGGGGTCTACGAGACGTGCTCGGGCGCTCCTGCCATGCGAGCCTGTCCATGCGCGCGAAGGCGCGGAAGCTCGACGGTTGCCACCATGACGCCGGTGAGGATGAGGGCGGCGCCAAAGAAGGCGATGGGGCTCAGGACTTCGCCGACCAGGAAGAACGAAAAGACGGCGGAGCAGACCGGCTCGAGCGAGAAGGCGAAGCCAGTGGTCTCGGCGGGCACGTGGGGCTGCACGAGCGTTTGGGTGATAAAGCCGTAAGCAGAGCAGATGAGTGCGAGCGCAATGACGACCACGATCTCGCTGGGCGTACTGGGAAGCGTGAAGCCGCCAAAGGTGAATGCCGCGACGCCCGAGAACAAACCGCCAAAGCCCAGCTGCCAAACGCCCAGAGCCAGCGGGTCGACATCTTCGACAAAGCGCTTCGCCACAATGATGTGTCCGGCGTAGACAAAGGCGGAGAGCAGCATGATGATCGCGCCCGGGTTCAGGCTGGTAAAGTCGGCGCCCGAGAGCAGCAGCATACCGCAGGTGACGATGGCGGTGCCGACGAGCACTTTGCGCTCGGGGGCGCGACGCAGCAGGGCGGCGTTGGCAAACGGTACGATCACGACCGTCAGGCTCTGCAAAAAGCCGGCAGTGGAGGCAGAGGTGAGGCTGGAGCCCAGGCACATGCAGGTGAGCTCGGTTGCCATAATGGCGCCGATGATGGCGGCACGGACCATAAGGTCGCGGTTGATGCGCAACGCGTGCTTGTGGAAGAGCAACAGGCAGACCACAAAGGCGATGATGCAACGTAGCGCGACGATGCTCGTGGCGTTCATGCTGTCCATGCCGATCTTCATGAGGGGATACGAAAAGCCCCATGCGACGGGAACGGAAAATGAGAGCGCGATTGCTTTTTTGCGATCCATGGGACTCCTTTTGTTACAGAACGGTTTCGCAAAAAGGATTCTGCTCCCAGATGTGGATGTAGTAAAGCGAATGTATCTTCAGTATGATTAAGAAATACTAATGTATGCAGAAAAAGCCCTGGCAAAACGTTTTACGGCTTCATTGATGTGGAGGCACGATGGCATCGCGGTATCAGATTGTTTGCATGGTGGTCGATCGCGGCAGTCTTAAGGGCGCGGCGGACGAGCTGGGTTATACGCAAAGCGCGGTGAGCCAGGCCGTCAAGGCGCTCGAGCGTGAGCTGGGCACCACGCTTATCGAGCGCGGTAAGCAGGGTGTGTCGCTTACGCGCGATGGCAAACAGTACCTGCCGTATTTGCGACAGATTGTGACTGCCGAGGCTGAGCTCGAGGGCAAGCGCCAGGAACTGCTGGGGCTTTCGTCGACTGATATTCGCATTGCGACGTTTACCAACGTGAGCCGTACTGTGTTGCCGCGCGTGATCCGCGACTTTGGTGCGCTGCACCCGGGCGTACGCTTTACCCTCAAGCAGGGCGATTACACGCGCAACGCTCAATGGGTGCACGATGGCGTGGTTGATTTTTGTTTTACGGCGCGCGGATTTACCACCGGGCTCGAGAAGCGCGTGGTCTATCACGACGAGTTGGTAGCATTGTTGCCGGCCGCGCATCCGCTGACGGCAAAGGAAAAGGTGACACTCGCCGACCTGGCGTCCGAGCCGTTTGTGCTGCTGGATGAGGGCGAACAGAGTCTGGTGCTCGATGCATTTGCGGCGCATGAGCTGTCGCCGCATGTGACGAGCGAGGTCACCGACGACTACACCATCATGGCGATGGTGGAGGAGGGCCTAGGCGTGAGTATGCTATATCGCCGTACCGTTGAGGGCATGCGGGCCGATATTCGCGTACGTCCCATCGTGCATGCTCCCTCGCGCGACGTAGTGGCGGCTTGGCGCAGCTGGGACACCATGCCCATCGCCACGAGGCGCTTTATCGACTATATGAGCTCGCATATTGTCAATTAATGACTGGCGTGGCGTTGAGTGCGGTGTTTAGCGGGCTGTCGCTTTGGCTTGGGTGGCGCGATAGGTGCGTGCCGGGTGGCAGAGTAGTACCGCCACGACCATAAAGAACGCCGTGGTGCCCAGGCTGATGGGGTAGACCATCATGATGTTCGCAAAGGTGCGGAAGTGCGGGAACACGCAGAACACCCAATAGAAGCGGATGCCGCAGACGCAGATCATGGTGATGAGGGCGGGCGTGAGCGAGATACCAAAGCCGCGCAGGTAGCCTGACATGTTTTCGTAGAACATGCTAAAGGCGTACGCCGGGAAGATCGAGCACACGCGGATATAGCCGATCGAGACGATGTTGGGATCGCTGTTGAACAGCGACAAGATCTCACGCCCCAGGCCGACAATAACGATAATTGTGGTGAGCGCGACGATACCGCCTTCGACAAGGCAGACCTTGAGCGTCTTGGTACAGCGGTCGATCTGACGGGCACCGTGATTTTGTCCCACAAAGGTAGTGCAAGCCTGGCTAAAGCTGTTGAGCAGGTTGTAGCACACGTACTCCAGGCTCATGGCGGCGCTCGATGCCGCCATGACCTCGGTGCCCAGGCTGTTGATGGCGGACTGGATGATGATGTTGGCGACGGCAAAGACAGCGCTTTGGATGCCGGCGGGCAGGCCGATCTTAACGATGCGCTTGAGGGCGACGGGGTCGATAGCCAGGTCGCGCGGGGTGACGCGGACGACGGAGTCGGTCTTGAGCAGGCGAATAAAGAGCGTAGCGGCGCTGACGGTGTAGGCGATGGCGGTGGCGATGGCGACGCCCGCGACGCCCCAGTGGAGTACGGGGACAAAGATGAGGTCCAGGCCAATGTTGAGGACGGTGGACACGGCAAGCGCCTGCAGCGGCATGCGGGTGATGCCGACGGAGCGGAAAATCGCGGCCTCAAAGTTGTAGAGCAAAATCGAGGGCATGCTGAGCAAAAAGACACGTAGGTAGAGTGAAGCGAGCGGCATGGTCTCGGCGGGAACGTTGAGCGCGGCGAGCATGGGCTCGGCAAAGACCTCGCCCAGGGCGATGACGACAAAGCCCACGAGCGCCATTAAAATCGAGGTATGGACGGCGCGTTTGACCATGTTCTGATCGTTGCGGCCGATGGCGTTGGCGATGACCACGTTGGAGCCAAGCGACATGCCTATAAACAGGTTGAGCATAAGACTGGTAAGCGGAACATTGGAGCCGACCGCTGCCATGGCGAGGGTTCCCTGGTCGCCCGAGAAGTTACCGATGATGACCGTGGCGATGAGGTTCGACAGCTGCTCCAAGATGCTCGTGGCGGCCACGGGGAAGGCGAACAGGGGGATATTGCGCCACAGCGAGCCGGTGGTCATGTCAATGTGCTTAGATACGGTGTCAGCCATATGCTCTCAATCTCTAATATGCTCTTTCGTGCTTATTTGCGCAGATGATGATACTCCTAATGCAACCAGTCGGCACGTAGGGACGTTCCTTTTCTGCCGGCAGCTGGGGACACTCCTTATCTCTTCTAACTAGTCATTCAAGAACGTCCCCAATGACTAGGCGGGGAAGGCGTGCGACAATGGTGGGCGTTGTGTTGTTCGCGCTAAGGAGTTGCCATGTTGTTGTGTCCCGTTTGCCATGAGCCGTTGGTGGAC
Organism: Collinsella sp.; assembly: GCA_048205395.1. GTDB lineage: Bacteria > Actinomycetota > Coriobacteriia > Coriobacteriales > Coriobacteriaceae > Collinsella. Next base: position 13,627 of record DBEWUK010000009.1, on the reverse strand, counting down.
GACGAGCGTGGTGCTGCATGTGCGGGCGGACACCGGTTTGACCGAGCTCGCGAGGGCTATCTATATCTACTACGTTCGTCCAAGAGCGGCGACTCCATGGGCGATCCCAAGTCGCAGGCACGCAGCCGTCGTGACTTTCTGAACCGTGGATACTATGCGCCGTTGCGCGATGCGATGGTTGAGCTGGTGCGCAAGCAGGTGTCTGGGCGCGCCGCGTTTACGAAAGATCCCATGACGCTGCTCGATATTTGCTGCGGTGAGGGCTACTACACCAGCGCCATGGGCGCGGTGCCGGGCGTGGATGCTTACGGTTTCGACTTGGGCAAAGAGATGGTTCGCCTGGCCGCCAAGCGCGGCGATGCAGCCTATTTCGTAGCCAACATGAAGGATATCCCCGTGGCCGATGGCGCCTTCGATATGGTGACCGAGCTCTTTGCTCCCTTTAACGAGCGCGAATTTGCCCGCGTGCTGGCGCCAGAGGGCTCGCTCTACACCGTGGTGCCGGGCGCCCGTCATCTCTTTGGGCTTAAGGAGGTGCTCTACGACACGCCGTACCTTAACGATGAGAAGCTGCCGAAGACCACCGAGCTCGAGTTAGTCGGAATGCAGCGGGTGTCTGCGAATATTACGCTTCAGACCCAGGCCGACATCGAGGCAGTGTTCCAGATGACGCCGTACTACTACCGTACGCGCCCTTCCGACAAAGAACGCCTGGCAAATTTGGACACCCTTCAAACCGACATCGACTTCATCATCGCCGAGTACCGCCACTAACTTACCAAAAAGGGACAGATTTATTTTGGCAGGTTTTATCTGGGCAAACGTAAAGGGCCGACCGCGGAGATGCGCGATCGGCCCTTTTTAGTTGCTTGGCTGAAACAGAGGTTATGAGAAGCGGGCGCTTACAGGCGGTCCTTGTTCTCGGCCTTAACGGCGTGTGCCTGCTGAACAAAGAACAGGTCGTACACCACGACGACAAAGGCGCCAAAGTTGATGGCGTCGCCGCCAAACGCGGGAAGCGTAAGCACCGCTTGGGCAAGCGTGGCGACCGCGGCAACAATACCGAGCTTAAACGCGCCGTCCACCTGCGAAGGCTTGTTGGCGCCCTTGATACCGGCGACGCCTGCGGCAAGGTCGACGAGACCCTTGGCGATAAGCACGACCGCTGCGAGCGTGGCGTACGAACCGTACGTGGAATCGAGACCGCCCGTGGCGATACCGACGCCGGCGGTGACGAGGCTGGCGATGCCCAAAACAAAGTAGATGAGAGCAAGGATTTTGAGAGTCTTGCGAGTGAAGCTCATGGCTGGTCCTTTCGATACGAGTACGCCAACTTGGCGCACCCAATGTACTGCACATATGGTGAAGCACATTGTAGTTCAACGCGGCGATGCATGCGTTTGAAAGCGTCTCTTGCCTGTACGGTCCAACCTTTCAAAAAGGAAAGCTGGACGTAAGCCAAATCGATGGCAGCCCATGTGCGGCGCTGCGATGATGAGGTCGTAACAAGGAGCTGGTCTCAAGGAGGAGCCATGATGTACGGAGCAGGGCAAGTGCGTGAGCCGCGGTCGTTGGGAAGGCGCATGAGTGATTCCGTGATCGCTGCCGTGTGCACGGGATTGATGGCGGTGCTTTGCATTGGGATGCTGTGGGCCATGTCACATGTGGGACAATAGCGGACGGTTGGGTGTCGTCATGAACGGCGCCCACGTATTCGTTTTGCTTGCTAAGGAGTACCCATGGGCGTCGTCGATCCCTTTTCTGTTGCTCGGGCCGCGGGGCTTGAGCTGACCGGGAAGCCCGAGGGCCTCACGCTCACCGACGGCACGATGGAGCTGCGTGCCGATTTTGGCCGCATGCTGCCGCGACTCAAGCAGGGCCGTCTGCAGCAAGAGCTGTTGGTGAAGGCTGCGCGTGCAAAAGGCATCGAGCGGCCGTGGGCAATTGACGCCACGGCAGGCTTTGGCGAGGATTCGCTGCTGCTCGCGGCCGCGGGCTTTGCGGTCGATTTGTATGAGCAGGATTGCGTGATTGCGGCGCTCCTCAAGGATGCCTTGGACCGCGCGGCAGATGATCCGGCGCTTGCGACAGCCGTGGCGCGCATGCGCTTACATGCGGGCGAGGACAGTATTACCGGCCTTCGCCATACGGCTGAGCTGATCGGGCGGGGCGAGCTTGCCGCCCCCGACGTGGTGTATCTGGACCCCATGTTTCCCGAGCGCACCAAGAGCGCGGCGGTGAAAAAGAAGTTCCAACTTTTGCATCATCTGGAACAGCCGTGTGCCGATGAGGAGACGCTGGTCGAAGCTGCGCTTGCGGCGCACCCGCGCAAGGTCGTTATCAAGCGACCGGTGAAGGGGCCACTGCTTGCCGGCGTTAAGCCGAGCTATCAGCTTGCGGGCAAGGCCGTTCGCTACGATGTGTTAGTGCCGCCGCGCCCGTAACTTGCGTGCGATTACCGGCGCTTCGCTAGCGCCGTGCCGATGCGGCGTCTATTTCCATGGGTGCGACGTCAGGTGCCATCCACCGCAGTATTCGCATTTGTAGCAGGCCAAACCACGCCGCCCGCGGTTTTCGCAGTCGGCCATAACTGCCTCGGCCTCGGCGCGCGTATCGTAACGGTTTTTGCGTTCGCACGACTTGTAGCGCCAGGCTTCATTGCGCTCGGCGTTCAGGGCGTCGCGGCGCTCGTCTTCGCGCGCAAACAGGTAGCTCATATCGCCGCCGGTGGCAGCGCCCAAAAACTCGCTTTTGGCCTTTGACCAGGCGGCTCGCTTTTTGCTTCCCATCTGCATCGCGCCCCTCTCCAAACGTTGGTATCATTGCTCAATCAAAGTGATACCAATAAACGTGAGGTCGCCGCGTGATGATCAGAAAAACCCTCGATACCGACATTCCCGCCGTCATGGCTATCTATGACGCGGCCCGCGCCTTTATGCGCGCGCATGGCAACGCCACGCAGTGGCCCGAGGGCACGCCTTCTGCCGAGCAGCTGGCTGCCGATATCGCCGCCGGTGGCAGCTATGTGTGCGAAGTCGATGGTCGCGTGGTGGCGACGTTTGCCTTTTTACCGGGCCCGGACGAGTGCTATGACGTAATTGAGGACGGTCAATGGCGTAGCGACACTCCGTACGCCGTGCTGCACCGTGTGGCATCCGACGGCACCGTGCACGGTATCGCGGCCGCGATGTTTGCCTTTGCCAAGGAGCGTGCCGATCACCTGCGCATCGACACACATCAGGACAACCTGCCCATGCAGGGAGCCATTGCCAAGGCCGGGTTTAAGCGCGCCGGTATCGTATATGTGTCGGACGGTACGCCGCGTGTTGCGTTTGACTGGCTGCGCGAGGCGTAAGAGCGACGCCTCATATCAATAATTCATGCGAACGAAACTGGCCCAGGTGGGGTCATTTTCGTTCGCTGTGCTGATTTGCAAGCCGGCTTTCGCAAGGCGCGAACCTACGAAAATCGCCGCGCGGCAACGCGGGGCGATGAGCTCGGTCGGGGGATAGGGCCCGCTTCGCCCGCCGGCCCGTAAATTGTATCATCCAGTGTGGAACGAGGGTGCCCGTTGCCGCGTGCGATGGGCTTGCAATAAGAGGAGAGCCATGTCGAAGCAAGCGGTCGCTGGAATCTTGGCGCATGTCGATGCCGGCAAGACCACGCTGGCCGAGGCCATGCTGTTTAACGCGGGCCGCATTCGCAAGCGCGGCCGCGTTGACGATGGCGACTCGCATCTGGATACGAACGAGATTGAGCGTGAGCGCGGTATCACGATCTTCTCGTCGCAGGCTGTGCTCGACCATGGTGACACCCACGTTATGCTCGTGGACGCTCCCGGCCATGTCGATTTTTCTGCCGAGGCGGAGCGCACGCTGCGTGCCCTGGACTACGCGATTCTGGTGGTAGGCGCCAACGATGGCGTACAGGGGCACACCGAAACCCTGTGGCGCCTGCTTGCGCGCTATGACATCCCGACGTTCATCTTTATCAACAAGATCGATTTGGAGAATCCCGGCCGCGATGTTTTGCTGGCACAACTTGGGCAACGTCTTTCTGAGGGGTGCCTGGATGCCAACGAACTGCTGGCGGGTGGCGCCGTTCAGGAGGACGCTGCTGCGTTGGACGAAGCGGCGCTCGAGGAGTTTCTTGAGGCGGGTGAGCTTTCCTCCGCGACGCTGTCGCGCATGGTTGCTGAGCGCAAGCTCTTTCCCTGCTTTGCCGGCTCGGCGCTCAAGGACCAAGGTGTGGACGAGCTGTTGGATGGTATATGCGCGCTGATGCGCGAACAGGCGTGGCTCCCGGAGTTTGCCGCCCGCGTCTATCGCGTCAGCCGCGGGGACCGCGGCGAGCGCTTGGCTTGGGTTAAAGTGACCGGCGGCACGCTGCATGCCAAACAGGTGATTAACGGACGTTCCGGTGCCGAGGCATGGGAGCAGAAGGTCGATCAGGTACGCATCTATAACGGCGAGAAGTATGAGCTTGCCCAAGAAGTTGCTGCTGGCGGCATTTGTGCCGTGACGGGCCTTGCGCACGTTCGCCCAGGGGACGCTCTGGGCGCGGAACCCGCGTGCGATGCGCCCGTCATTGCGCCGGTCCTCACCTATACGGTGCTTCCGGGCGAACACGATGTCCACGCGGTGTTCAAAGCGCTGACTGAGTTGGCGGACGAAGATCCCATGCTCGGCGTAGGCTGGAACACCCATCTTGAACAAATACATCTGCAGCTTATGGGGGCGGTGCAGCTCGAGGTCGTGCAGCGGGTGTTGGCCGATCGCTTTGGCCTTTCGGTTGCGTTTGAGTCTGGCGGCATTCTCTATAAGGAGACTATTTCGCAGCCGGTCGAGGGCGTGGGCCACTTTGAGCCACTGCGCCACTATGCCGAGGTGCATCTGCGTCTGGAGCCGTTGCCGGCGGGTTCGGGCGTGCAGTTTGGCACCGTGACCTCGACCGATGAGCTCGATCTTAACTGGCAGCGTCTGGCACTCACCAACGCCATGGAGCGCGATCACCTGGGCGTGCTGACCGGCTCGCCCATCACCGATGTGCGCATTACGCTCACGGGCGGCCGTGCGCATGCCAAACACACCGAGGGCGGCGATTTTCGCCAGGCCACGTACCGCGCGATTCGCCAGGGGCTCATGCAGGCGCGTGAGGCTGGCGCGGCGGTGCTGTTGGAGCCGTGGTACCACTTTGAGCTCGAGGTGCCGGGGGAGTGCGTGGGCCGGGCGCTCTCGGATGCCACGCGCATGGGTGCCGAGTACGAGCCACCGACGATGACGGGGGACCGGGCGAAGCTTGTGGGTCGCGTGCCGGCATCCGAGGTGCAGGACTATGCCCTGGAGGTAGCTGCCTACACGAGCGGTCGCGGGCATCTGTACCTGGAGTTCGCCGGCTATGCGGCTTGCCATGATGCCGAGCGCGTAATCGAGACGGCCGCCTATGAGCCCGAGGCCGATCTGCCCAACACGCCCGACTCGGTCTTTTGCTCTCACGGCGCTGGTTACACGGTCAAATGGTACGACGTACCCGCCGCGGCGCACGTAAAGATCGATCCCGCCACCTTCCGCCCCTGGCGAGCAGCAGACGCCGAGTTTTTCGGCCACATGTGACAGAGGGGCAGCCCCTTTGTCAGATTCAGTTGGTATAACTCGGTACAAGTTGGTATAACTATTACCAGGGTTTGCCAATCCGAGGAGGCCGACATGAACCCGAATCCCTTTAAGCCAACGGCAGGCAAGCGGCCTCCGATACTCATCGGTCGTGAGTCGGTCATCGAAGATTTCGAGGAAGGGCTCGATAACGGCGCCGGGGCGCCGGGCAGGCTCATGCTCATTACGGGAAACCGCGGCTGTGGCAAAACGGTTCTCTTGCGGGAACTGCAGCGTTTAGCTAGCGAGCGCGGATGGGCGGTTGTCTCCGATTCCGCTTCGCTTGGGCTGTGCGGCCGCCTAGCCGATGCGCTTCGCTCGAATAAACCCGTTGTGACGTCAATGGAGTTCGGTCCGTCGTTTGACCGGATGTCGGTCGAGGCGGCGCGGGCAAAGGGCGAAACGTTGCAAGGGCTGGTCAACGAGCGCCTCAAGAAGCTCGGTCCAGGCAAGGGCATACTGTTTGCGATCGATGAGGCACAATCGGCGTCTATCGAGGAGCTGGCGGCTCTTGCCGTTCTCTATCAGCAGGTGCTGGGAGATCAGGATGCCACAGGCCTGTCCGATAGCGAACAGCGCGGCCTTGCGCTGGTGTTCGCCGGCTTACCCAGTATGGTTGACGATCTGCTCGAAGAGCCGAGCGTGACGTTTTTGCGGCGTGCCCAGCAGCGTACGTTGGGGGCGATCTCTTTGCCCAAGGTACGCGATTCGTATATCCAGACGGTCAAAGACGCTGGTCTTTACGTTGACGCGGAGACGGCGGACCTTGCGGCGCGCAAGAGCATGGGGCATCCCTACATGGTTCAGCTGGTGGGATATTACATGTGGCGGTCTGCTGTCCGGCGTGGCTCGCAGGTCATCGAAAGGCGCGATGTCGAGGATGGCCATGCGGATGCCGTCTCCGAGTTCTATGAAGCGGTTGACGCGCCCCTGTATTACGGGCTGCGCAGTCCACAGCGCCTTTTTATCGAGGCCATGGTGGTTGACGAGGGCAAGCCGACGCGCATGGCGGATATCATTGAGCGCTGCGATCGTACCCAGAGCTGGGCGAGTAAATATCGCGCAAGCCTGATTCGCGAGCGCGTCATCGAGGCTGCCGGATACGGTCTCGTCCGGTTTACCGTGCCCATGCTGGGCGCGTACATTCGCGATCGAGTTTTATGGCATGAGTAGGGTGATAAAGGTGACGGAACAGAAGATGAGCCCGCAGGCTATCGAGGTGCGTGGCGCGCGCGTTCATAACCTTAAAGACATCGATATCGATATTCCGCTGGGAAAGCTTGTGGGCATTGCCGGCGTGTCGGGTTCGGGCAAGAGTTCGCTGGCGCTGGGGGTTCTTTATGCCGAGGGCTCGCGTCGCTACTTGGAAGCACTCAGCACCTATACTCGCCGTCGCCTAACACAGGCCGAACACGCCCAGGTGGACGAGGTACTGCACGTGCCGGCGGCGCTCGCGCTACACCAGCGTCCGAGCGTGCCGGGCGTGCGTTCCACTTTTGGCACCATGACCGAGCTCAACAATAGCCTGCGTCTGCTCTTTAGCCGCTGCGCCCATCACGTGTGCCCGCATTGCGGGGCGCGTGTGGAGCCGAGCCTTAACGTGGCTGCGGGCCTGTCGCTCACGTGCCCCGCATGCGGTCGCGAGTTCTACGCGCCGGGTGCCGAGGACCTTGCCTTTAACAGCGGCGGCGCGTGCTCTACCTGCGGCGGCACTGGTGTCATGCGCGAGGTGGACGAGGCGAGCTTGGTGCCCGACGAGTCAAAGACTATCAACGAAGGCGCGGTGCTTCCCTGGGGCACGCTCATGTGGGATCTGATGAAGCAGGTGGCAGGCGAGATGGGCGTACGCACCGACGTGCCGTTTAACCAGCTCACGCCTCAAGAGCGCGACATCGTGTTTCATGGTCCGGCGGTTAAGAAGCACATTCTCTACGTTCCCAAAAACGGCGAGGGCGCCACGCCGCTCGATTTCACCTATTACAACGCCGTCTATACCGTCGAGAATGCGCTCGCCAAGGTCAAGGACGATAAGGGCTTAAAACGCGTCGCGCGCTTTTTGCGCGAGGGAGCATGCCGCGATTGCGGCGGCACGCGTCTCTCCGAGGCTGCGCGCCAGCCCCAGGTGCGTGGTATCAATCTGGCGCAGGCCGCGGCCATGACGCTGGGCGAGGCGATTGAGTGGGTGCGCGGGGTGCCCGCATCCTTGCCGCCCGAGATGCAGCCCATGGCGACGGATATCTGCGATTCGTTTTTGGGCGCGGCCCGTCGTCTGGTCGATCTGGGCCTCGATTACCTCTCGCTCGACCGCGCCGGTGCCACGCTCTCCACGGGTGAGCGCCAGCGCGTGCAGCTTGCTCGCGTGGTGCGCAATCGATCGACAGGCGTGCTTTATGTGCTGGACGAGCCTTCGATTGGCTTGCATCCTGCCAATGTCGACGGCCTGGTGGGCGTGATGCGCGATCTGGTGGATGACGGCAACACCGTGGTTGTTGTCGACCACGATACGCGCGTACTGGCGGAAGCCGACTATCTGGTTGAGATGGGTCCCGTTGCTGGAGTAGGCGGCGGCAATGTGATTGCTGCGGGCACGGTAGACGAGGTCGAGCAATCGCGGGGCAGCCGCATCGCTCCGTTTTTGCGCGCAGAGCCCAAGCGCTTGCGTCCGCAGGTGACTGACGACGACATGTTCGATCAGGGCCATATCCGCATGGCAACCGAGGCCATCCATACCGTCAAACCGCTCGAAGTCGATATCCCGCGCGGCCGCCTTGTCGCGGTAACGGGCGTTTCGGGTTCGGGCAAGACGACACTGGTGCTCGAGACGCTCATCCCGGCACTCAAGGCGCAGGCAGCTGGCGAGCGCCTGCCGGGGCACGTGCGTTGGGTCGATGCCGAGGGTATTGCCCGCGCAAACCTGATTGACGCTACGCCCATCGGCGCCAACGTGCGCTCGACGGTCGCAACCTATGCCGACATCCATGATGAGCTGCGCCGCGCCTTCGCCCGTACGCCCGAGGCCAAGGCAGCCGGCTACAAGGCGGGCGCCTTTAGCTACAACACCGGCGCCTTGCGCTGCCCTACGTGTGACGGCACGGGCTCGATATCGCTCGACGTGCAGTTTTTGCCCGACGTCGAGATCGTCTGCCCAGCATGCCGTGGTTCGCGCTACGCCGAGGCCGCCTCGCATATCCATCGCGAGGGTAAGGACGGGAGCTTGCTGACGTTGCCGCAGCTCATGGACATGAGTGTGGACGAGGCCATCGACGCCACACTGGGACTCAAGAAGGTTCAGGCGCGCTTGCAGACCTTGCACGACTTGGGCTTGGGCTATCTCACGCTCGGTGAGCCCACGCCGGCGCTTTCGGGCGGCGAGGCACAGCGCCTTAAGCTCGCGAGCGAGATGGGCCGCGTGCAGGATGATGCCGTATTCGTGTTCGACGAACCCACGATTGGCCTGCATCCGCTCGATGTTCAGGTGTTGCTGAGTGTGTTTGACGGCCTCGTTGCCAAGGGCGCCACGGTTATCGTGATCGAACACGATCTCGACCTTATCCGTAACGCCGATTACGTGATCGACATGGGCCCGGGCGGTGGCGACGCGGGCGGGCAAATCGTCTGCGCCGGTACGCCGGGCGACATCGTGGCCTGCTCCGCAAGCATCACCGGCCGCTACCTATAGACAATGAGGCAAAGGGACAGCCCCTTTGCCTCATTGATGCCTATTTCACGCATTGAGCCGCGAGATAGTCGCGGAAGAATGGCAATTCAAATGCGACGAGCCCTCGTCCTCGTTCCCCGATGATGCCGGCATCTATCATTCGGCGTCGGTAGCGGGAGACCTGCTGCGGCGAACGCTTAAGGCGCTCGACAAGGTCGGCGGTGGTGGACTCTTCCTCGTCATCGAGCATGGCGATGAGGAATCGCTTGTCCTCTGCAGTGAGTTCCCGATAGGTTGCCGCGAGGATTCGGTCGTCCATCTCGTCGCGCGCGATTTTGATTCCCAGGTCAAAGTCGCGTGACGAGATTTCCTTCGAATCGCTTGTGAGATCCCAGGCACGGTAGCCTACGAGTTGCAATAGGAAGGGAAAACCAGAGATCGAGCGAACGGCTCTATCGATTCCCTCAGCATCTGCCAGGCGATCGTTTTCCTGGATTGTGCGAATCAAGGCCTCGCGTACGTCATAGTCGGCAATGCGACCCAGATGATATTGTTGGGCGCGGCGAAGGAACGAGACCGTCTTGTGGTTCAGCAACGTCGAGACGTTGTTGGGAAGTCCCGCCATGAGCAGGGCGACGCGTTTCCCATCGGTCACAAAGTGCTGATACGTCGCTGCGAGCTGAATCATTTCGTCGAGTGTCGGGTCCACCTCGTCAACCGTGACGAGCAGACCGGTGCCTGCCTCGTTGAGCTGGTCGATGATGTCGCTCATGCGATAACGCCAGGTTGAGGCATCGTGAACGCGATTGACCTCGATGCTGCCGAGCGGTGCAATTCCGAGACCGGTGACTTCGAAGTTCTTAGACGGGTCGATAAGATGGCCGGCGGCGCGTTTCGCCCCGAACTCGATTTCCTCAAGCATTCCCGGGAGCGCGGTCGTCTTTACGGCTATCCAGCCGTAGGATTCCGCCCTTGTCGCGAGCGACGACATGAGAGCAGTTTTACCGGTTCCACGCGCGCCTGAGAAGATCGAGGTCAATTCTGGGCGCCTGCGCTGGCTCAAGAAGGCACGGTCCAAATCCCGAATAATCTGTTGTCTGCCAGCGAGATGGGCAGGAACCTCACCAAAACTGGGGGTAAACGGGTTCTCGAGATATTTCACAAGGCTCTCCTTTCACACCGCCGTTTAACTTCATTTTACTTTAGTTAATTCTGATTAAAAGTGAGGGCTCTTTATCTAGAGCATCAATTAGGCGTGTGTGCCATCGGCGTGGCGCTTGAATGTGACAAAGGGACGGTCCCTTTGTCACATTCCCGGAAAGCCTGTTTGGCGCAGGGCTTCGTAGAGGACGATGGCGGCGCTGTTGGAGAGGTTGAGTGCGCTGATGCGGTAGTCGTCCGGGTTGACGAAGTTGCCGCAGATATCCTGTTGAAGGATGGTCTCGTGGCTGTCCTCGGTATGCCCGAGCGATTCCTCGTGAGCTTCCCAAGCCTCGGCGTTATCGAGTGAGTCGCAATCGCGCAGCATGGGGATGCGCTCGCAACGCTCGGGCGCCGCGGCAAGCAGTGGCTCGGGAATGCCCGAGCTCTCGCTGCCAAAGACCAAAAAGTCGCCGTCGCGGTAGGTGCTTTGCGCATAGGTACGGCGCGCCTTTTTGGTCAGCAGATGCAGGCGGGCATCGGCGGGGGAGAGACCGTTGCGCGCAAGAAAATCCTCCCAGCCGGCATAGGTCGTCACATCCAAGTTTTGCCAGTAGCCCAGGCCGGCGCGACGTACCGTTTTGTCGTCGAGCGAAAACCCCAGCGGCTCAACCAGATGCAGACGGGCGCCGGTGACCACGCAGGTGCGGCCGATATTGCCCGTATTGGCCGGAATCTCGGGCGCATACAGCACAATGTTGAACATGAATCTCCTTGGCTCAGAACGAAAAACCACCACGAAGGGGACAGGCACCTTCGTGGTGGTTTGGCGGTTACGTGGGCGGAAAATGCCCGCTTGGATAAACCTAGGCGCGGTGCCAGTCGGTCAGGCAGGCATCGAGGGAGGCGATGAGCGCATCCTTGTCCATGTGACGGCCGATGATGCACAGGCTCGTCATACGGTCGCCCGTCTCGTCGTCCCAAATCTGCATGATCTCGGGGTTCTCGTTGATGATCTTCTGCTTCTCGCCCTCGGGCGCCGAGTCGACAAACAGGCCGTTCTCCATCAGGCGCATCTGGTGGCCGGTCTGCTCAAACATGTAGCACATGTCCGGATCGCCGGTCTGCCACAGCGGACCCTTGACGCGGATGACCTCGTCGGGCCACTCCTGCTCAACAAAATCGGTGAACTTTTGCAGGTCAAACGGCTTGCGGCGCGAGTACACAAAGGTCTCGATGTCGTACTCGAGCACCTCGGGGTCGTCGTGCTCCTCGGGATGCTCCATGGCCTCGATCCAGGCGGCGGAGTTGTAGGCGCGCATAAAGTCGAAGCGGTCGGTGTCGAGCAGCTCCTCCATGGGGACCTCGCCGTTTTGAGCCTCGACAATTACGGCGTCCTTCTGCAGGCTGCGCACGATGGCCTTGAGCTCGGCGATCTGCTCGGGCGTCACGGTATCGGTCTTGTTGAGGATGAGCGTGGAGCAGAACTCGATCTGCTGGATGAGCAGGCTCTCGATGTCGTCCTCGTCGATATCCTCGGCCAGTAGGTCGCGACCGCCGTTGAACTCGTCGTACATGCGGGCGCAGTCGACCACGGCCACGATGTTGTCGAGCGCGAGCTTAGGCTCGCCGCCCACCTTGGCCTCGTCGCAGAAGCTCGAGATGGTGTAGGCGATGGGGATGGGCTCGCAAATGCCCGAGGCCTCGATGATGATGTAATCGAAGTTGCCCGAATCGGCGATGCCCTGCAGCTGGTTGGCCAGGTCATCCGAAAGCGTGCAGCAGATGCAGCCGTTGGTGAGCGGGATGAGGTCGTCGGTCTCGGAAAGGCCGCCGTCGGCGATAAGGCTGGCGTCCACATTGATCTCGCCGATATCGTTGACGATCACGGCGGCGCGGATACCGCCGTCGTTAGCGAGGATGTGGTTGAGCAGCGTGGTCTTGCCGGCACCGAGGTATCCGGTAAGCATGATGATCTTCACGGGTTTGTTGGGCATGTGCCCTCCTTTGTTAGACATGGCTTACAGTTGAATCTTATGCCAAACGCCTGCTCTTATACCCACGCGCCGGCAAATAACACAAGCTACTCCCAGGCTCCCCATACATCGGGGCAATAACCGACGGTGGCCTTTTTGCCGTTGCGCACGATGGGTTCGGCCAAGACCTGCTGGTTCTCGAGCAGCTTGTCGAAGCGCTGACTGGGGGTAAGGTGCTGGATGAGCGCGAGCGTTTCCTCGTCCTTGGCTTTGGGGTTGAGCAGCTTGTCGATGCCGCCGACCGCTTGCATCACGCTCGTGAGCTCGCCCTTGCTCATCTCCTTTTCCTTAAGGTCGATAAACTGCACCTTAATGCGGCGCTCCTTAAAATAACGCTGCGCCTTCTTGGTGTCGAAGGACTTCTTGGTGCCAAAAATCTGCACGTTCATGTATTTGTTCCGCCGTTCTACCTGATGAAGTTGGTCGTTGCGCGATCTGCCTCGGGTGCGTTGATGCCGGCGGCCTGTCCTGCCTCGATACAGCGCAGGAGCCAGGCCATGTTTTTGCCGATGTTTCGCATGGTGGCAAGGCCCTCGGCATCCCCATCGGCGTCGCCGGGCACGCGGCCAAACACGTTGTTCCAGTACGTGGAGGCGACCACGGGCATCTGGTTGATGGTGAAGTACTTGTTGAGCACATCGAAGGTGGTCGATGTACCGCCGCGACGGGCGACGGCGACGGCAGCGCCCGGCTTGTGTGCAAAGGCTTTGCCTCCGGCATAGAAGGCGCGATCGAGGGCCGAGAGGATGCGCCCGCTGGGGTGCGCATAGTAGACGGGCGAGCCGAAGACAAAGCCGTCTGCCTGCTCGGCGGCAGCGATGAGCTCGTTCACCACGTCATCGTCAAAGGTGCAGCGACCGCCAAGTTTGCCACACTGGCCGCAACCGATGCAATCGCGAATGGGCTTGGCGCCCAGCTGAAACACCTCGGTATCAATGCCTTCGGCATTGAGTTGCTCAGCGACCTCGGCGAGTGCGCGGGCGGTGTTGCCGTTTGCCTTGGGGCTGCCATTGACCAAAAGAACCTTCATCACAAACTCCCTCTGCTGTCGGTGACTTCTGCGGAGGATTATCGCACGAGAGGGTAGATGGCGTGGGGGGCCGTGTTTAAACGCGTTTGTTTGACAAACCGCCCCCCCACGC